>NZ_CAAKGZ010000020.1:0-566159 GCF_901007645.1 Pseudomonas sp. FG-3G | reverse complement strand
CAGCGCCAACCAACGTGAGATTTTCCAGATTGGCTCCCAAACCCCAGCTCACCGAGGAGTACACGGTATCGATTTCGCTGGTCAGAGTGGTGGTTTCACTGATGATGTCCTGAAGGCTATCTACCACGTAAGTGTCGTTGCCTGCCCCGCCGATCATAGTATCCCCGCCGGCAAGACCATCCAGAACGTTACCCAGTGCATTGCCAATCAGGGTGTCGTCTTGAGCCGAGCCGAGAGCATTTTCGATTTTCGCGCCGTAAGCAATCGCCAAGCCTTCATTGAAGGCACTCATGGTGCTGAAGTCCGTAAATGCCTGCCCGATTTTGCTGAACTGCCCTTCATTCAGATTGATGCGGACCGCTTCTGCCTGATTGCGTGCATCGATAGTGTCATTGCCGCCAGCGTCCCAAATAGTCTCGAAAACCGATTGACCAGATGCCCAGCTATACATGTTATTGCCAGTCTGCCACTGGGTGTTTGCACCGTAGAGACTCTGTATGGCGGCGATGTCCAGCAGCATGGGCGTGGTCGGCTGATAAGAATAGGCAGCGTCATAACTCATGACCGTGTAACGGACATCATCGAACTGAGGTGCAAGCACCGTGGGATTTGAGAGGCTTTGGGAGAACGGATGCTTGAGGCCCAGCGCATGGCCGATCTCATGCACAAAGGTCAGGTAGTCATAGGTACCTTCCACGGGCGCGGGGTCGTTTGTCACTGGCCCGAGCCAGACATCGCCGCCACTGGGTGTTTCAGCGGGGAAATAACCCCAGGCAGCGATATCGCCGTCCATACCCTGATAACCGCCGAATCGTAAATCCCCGACATTGGTGGAGGTTTCGCTGACCTGTGAGAGTTTGATGTTGGCGACCGAACTCCACGTGCCGAGCGCGCTGACAATACCGCTTTGCTGCGCTGACGTCAGGAGATAGATGGACTCATACTCGTCGTCGCTGCTGTAGTTGAAGGCGAAACGTGAACCCGCGGTGACAAAGCTGTATGTCAGGGGCGTGGTGAAGGTGCCGGTGCTCCACGAGTTGCCCATCCAATAGGTACCGGAAAGCAAGCTATCGACTTGCGCGTTGCCGGTCAGCGTTGCGGTCGAAGTAAATGAAAAACCAATTGGACTAGGCATGCTGAGTCTCCTATGAGCTATCTGCGGCCCTTCCTGGATGCGGCCGCTACAAAGGGTTTATTTTGCATTAGAAACAGTGGCATTAACATCATTTGGCCACTATTTTATAATCTTGAGTCCGTTGACTATGGAGCAATAAGCCATTCGTTGGCCCTGCGAATGTCACTCTCTCCCAACCTACCGCTCCAGCGATGCAGTACGAGCAAACTGGTCACGAACTTGTACTGGGACTGATAGAAATCTCGCCGTGCACGAAACTCTTCTTTGATGCTGTCCAGGACGTCGATCGCATTCTTGACGCCATAGCCGAAGGCTTTCTCGGTGGCTATCCGTGACTTTTCCGCGGATTCCAGCGCACGACGCGTTGCCTTGATACGGCTGAGTTCGGCTGTCATACCGAGATAAGCCGTGCGGGTCTCCCTGATGACCTGACGCCGCAAGGCTTCCAGCTCTTGCTGGGCGACTTCCTTATCGCTTTCCGAGCTTGATACTCGGGCACGGGTGGAGCCGCCGCTATAGAGCGGCACCTGCAAGTCCAGAGAGGCGACGAGATTGTCCGAACGAGGCGCCAACGCGCCTTCATAGCCGATATCACTGCGTTGCGCGGTCAGGTTCAGGCCCAGCCGGGGTAGATGGCCGGCCCTGGCTTCAGCGATAGCCGCTTCGGTGGCCCGAATATTGTGCTCGCGAGCATGCAGCGCCGGGTTGCTATCGAGTGCCGTCTGCACCCAATAGTCCTGCGCTTGCGCTGGCAGACTGAAAGCTGGATTGTCGCCGATGCGCTTGAGCGGTTCCTGAATGTCGCGCCCCACCAGTTCGGAAATGGCTTCACGACTGACCTCGACCGTGTTGTGGGCTTCAATCTCGTCAGCCTTGAGCGCATCCACTCGAGATTCAAGATCAAGCGCATCGGTGACCGTGGCCATCTGGCGCGCATACAGAGCATTGATTCGCTCAAGGTTGCGCTCGGTCGCGTCCAACTCGCTGCGCACCAGGGACAGTTCATCTTCCGCCGCGAGAACAGCAAAATAACGTTCGGAAAGGTCAATGCTGGCTTGAACCTGGGTATCGGCGAATTCGTATTCGCTCTGTCTGGCCAGCTCTATGTACTTCTGGTAACTGCGCCAGATCTGCGGGGCGTAGATCACCTGATTGAGCATCACGGCCATGCGTTTGCCGTTGTACTGGATACGGCTCAAATCGTCATCACGCCGACTGCGGTTAACACTGCCGCTGGCATTGAGCTGTGGCAGCAGTTGACCAAAGGCCGCCCGCTCGCTGCCCTCACCACTACGGACCATCGCTTGTGCCCGTAAAATACGCGGGTCAGCCACTTGGGCTTCCTGATGCAGTTGCAACAGATCTGTGTAAGGGAGCGCCGAGCTGTCGTCAGCGAGAGCGCCAAGCGGCACGAGGGCCAGACTCATCGCGATCAGAAGCTTCATGTCAATCCTCGATCAACGAACGGGCAAAAGCATTGCTGGCCGGCTGCATCAAATACTGCAACAGCGTCCGCGCGCCCGTATTAATCAGCACTTCGACCGGCATTCCTGGTACCAGAGTGAGATCGCCCAGGGTCTGACGCCCCTTGTCGGTCAGGGCCACGCGTGCCAGGTAATAAGCGGCGCCGGTGTCCTTGTTGATCAGGCGATCAGCTGATATCTGCACCAGTTGCCCTTCGATGACTGGCGTGGTGCTGCTCTTGAACGCACTGAAGCGAATGTCCGCCAGTTTGCCCAGTGCGACACGGTCGATGTCCATCGGTGACAGCTGTGCTTCAACAATCAGTTCTTCGTTGGCCGGGACGATGTCCAACAGCGCAGTGCCTGGACTGACCACTGCGCCCAGCGTGTGTACGGTCATACCCATGACCATTCCCGACTCGGGCGCGAGGATATCGGTGCGTTGGTCGCGGTCCTGCAGGGTGGCCAGCCGCTCGCGCAATTCATAGACCTTGGTCTGCGCATCGCCCAGCAGACCTGCGACCTCGGTGGCAAAAGTCTTTTTCAGTTGCAGTATCTTCAACCGCGCCTCGTCGATATGAACCCGCGCTCGCGCGCTTTCGGAGCGGCTTTCAGCGATTTCGGCCTGCAGCCGAGAAAGACTTCGCTCTTGCTCGCGCAGACGCTGCTTGTCCACGTAGCCTTCGGCGAGCAATGCACGCAAGTCGACAATCTCTTCTTCATAGGAAGCGGCGAGCATCTGTTTGCTGGCGATGACGGCCTTGAATCCGCGAATCTGTTCTTCGATTTGTCCGATGGACTTCTCCAGCAAGCCGATTTCGCCCAGCAACGAGGTCCGGCGGGTCTGGAAGATCCGCCCTTCACTGTCGCGAGCCTCGCGCACTCGGGGATCATTGGGATCCAGCATAGGCACGGCCGCTGGCTCGGGCAGCGCATCACGTTCAGCCACCAATCGGGCCTGGAGTTCGAGCGCGGCGATCAACTGGCTACGCATGGCTTCCATTTCCGAACGCGCCTGGGTGTTGTCGAGTACCAACAACACATCGCCGGCTTTCACCAGGTCGCCGTCATGCACGCGCAGTTCGCGCACAATGCCGCCCTCAAGATGTTGTACGGTCTTGCGATAGCTCTTGACGGTGACCACACCCGGCGCGAGCGCAGCACTGTCGAGCGGAGCCAGGGTAGCCCAGCCGCCAAACAGGCCAAAGGTGACCAGCAGCATCAAGTAGCCGATGCGCCGTACTGGTTTGTCATCGATTGGCAGCCCGGACATATCGACGGATGAGTGCTTAGTGTCTTGCATAACGTTGTTCATCCGTCCCTACGATTCAACCGCGGCAGCCTGGTGGGCCGTCGGCGTCGCGCCCTGCAGCCGTGCCAGGACCTTGTCGCGCGGCCCGAACAGACTCAGCTCGCCGTGATTGAGAACCAGCAGTTTGTCCACCTGCGCCAACACCCCGGAACGATGGGTAATGACAAACACCGTGGCCCGATTCTGCCGCAGTTTCTGCAGCGCTTCGGCGAGCATTTTTTCTCCAGCGTCATCCAGATTGGAGTTCGGCTCGTCAAGTACCACCAGACGCGGCTCGCCGTACAAGGCGCGGGCCAGCCCGATGCGTTGCCGCTGGCCGCCAGAGAGTCCACCGCCATTGGCACCAATCAAGGTGTCGTAGCCATCGGGCAGTTGCAGCACCAGGTCATGTACACCGGCCATGCGCGCGGCGGCGACCACTGCAGGCGCATTCACCGGGCCGAAGCGTGAGATATTCTGGCTGATGCTGCCCTCGAACAGTTCTATGTCCTGGGGCAAATAGCCGATGTACTGGCCCAGTTCGTCCCGGCGCCATTGGCTGATGTCTGCACCGTCCAGGCGCACGGTTCCGGCCAGGTTTGGCCAGATCCCCAGCAACGCCCTGGCCAGGGTCGACTTTCCTGCGCCGCTGGGACCAATGATCCCCACCACTTCACCAGCGGCCACCTGGAAGTCCACGCCGCGAATAATCGGCTTGCGATTGTCCGGGGACCCCACTGAAAGCCCCTCGACGCGAATCGCCCCTTCAGGTGCGGGCAACGACATGCGCTCAGGCTCGGCGGCGATCTTGACCAGCAACTCGTGTAATCGGGCATATTGCGAGCGTGCGCCAAGAAAGCCTTTCCAGACGCCGATCAACTGATCGATGGGCGCCAGGGCGCGCCCCAGTAAAATGGAGCCGGCAATCATCAGCCCGGGCGAAATCTCATGATTGATCGTCAAGTAGGCGCCCAGGCCCAACATCAGCGACTGAACAATCTGGCGGAACGTCCTGGACATCGCCATCATGGTCGCGGCGCGGTCGCTGGCCAGGCTTTGCAAGGTCAGGACCTTATGGATTTGCCCGTTCCAGTGCTCACGCAGACTTGCAAGCATGCCCATGGATTCGACCACTTCGGCATTGCGCAGGCTCTTGTTAGTGAAGGTGGTAGCTGCGATCTGCTCGCGGTTGGCCGCCTGCAACGGTGCATGAGTGAGCTTCTCGTTGATGAAAGCCAACGCCCCTAGCATCACCGCACTCACGACCCCCATCCACCCGTACCAGGGATGAAAAATGAACATCACCGCCAGGTAGATCGGAATCCACGGAGCATCGAAAAAGGCAAACAAGCCGTTACCGGTCAGAAACTGGCGCAAGGCGTTCAGGTCGCTCAACGGCTGGGCGGTGGCATTCATGCCGTTGGTGTTGAGTGCCCGCTTGAAACTGGCGTCGAACAGACGCTGGCCCAGCAGCGTGTCCAGACGAGTACTGATTCGTACCATAATCCGCGAACGAACCCACTCCAGGCCGCCCATCGTGATCATCAACAGCAACATGATCAGCGTGAGCATCAATAGAGTCGACTGGCTGGCGCTTCCTACTGCACGGTCATACACCTGCAACATGTAGAACGATGGAACCAGCATCAGCAAATTGACGAAAAAACTGAAAAAACCGACGCAAAGAAAACTGCCTTTGCATAGGGCAAGGGCACCTTCCAGCTCGGTCCTGGGGTGGGCTGACATGATTCTTACCTGAGGCCCGCTGATGGGCAAACCTGCGAAAACCTAGTGGGTACAGGCGCACATACGCCTTGAGTATTGGGGGCGACCCCCTCTGAAGCGCTTGCGCAATCAGGATCTACGCGCGCTGTATCGGCATGTGTGTGCGGTTCTGAAGGGTACCCTCAAAGGATCGCCATCGCCTGTTCTTACATCTTTGTCGCCCCACCTCTGTGCCTGCCCACCTTTGCTTGGACTACTTTGCGAACAACTGGCTCATATCCTTGAACGCCTTGAATTCAAGCGCGTTACCGCAAGGGTCGAACAGGAACATCGTCGCCTGCTCACCCACCTGCCCCTTGAAGCGAATGTAGGGTTCAATCACAAACTGGGTACCGAAGGATTTCAAGCGTTCGGCCAGTGCTTCCCATTCCTCCCAGCCCAAAATAATGCCGAAATGAGGAACAGGTACGTCATGGCCGTCCACCGGGTTGCTGTGAACGCTTTCCTGAGCCGCGGTTTTTGGCTGCTCATGGATCACCAACTGGTGGCCGTAAAAGTTGAAATCGACCCAGTGGGCGCTGGAGCGCCCCTCTTGCAGTCCAAACACTTCACCATAAAAGGTGCGTGCGCCAGCGAGGTCGTAAACCGGGATTGCCAAGTGGAAGGGAGAGAGGTTCATCAGGACTCCTTTTTTGTGCTTTTTGGGTGAGGCCATCGTAGAGCGGCGCTACAGGCGGAAAAATCAATATATATTGCTTAGAAACACAATTAATATTTGTGAATGATTAAAGAACTCAAGACGCTCCTCGCCGTCGCACGGGAAGGCACTTTCGCTGCGGCCGGGAACAGGATCGGCCTCACACAGGCCGCCGTGAGCGCGCAAATCCAGCGTCTGGAGGCGCAGCTTGGCTTCGAAATATTCGACAGGAAAGGACGCTCGGCGCACCTCAACCGCAAGGGGCACCAAGTGCTCTTGCAGGCACAAGAGTTGCTGCGCCTCTACGACAACCTGGGCTGCGGCACCGCAGAACTTGCGGCCAGTGTTCTGGTGAACATCGGCGCCATTGCGTCCGTTCAGCGTTCCTATTTGCCGGACGCTTTGGCCAGGTTCCATCAGCAATGCCCTCAGTGCCGTACTCGGGTGTTGCCGGGGCTGTCGATGGAGCTGGTCAATCTGGTGGACGCTGGCGAAATCGACATGGCGGCCATCATCCGTCCGCCCTTCTCGCTTCAGAGCGACCTGCGCTGGACGACCCTGACACTTGAGCCGTATCGATTGATCGTTGCCCGCGAAGTGCCAGGGGAAGATTGGGCGACACTCCTTTCCAGCCTTCCATTCATTCGATATGACCGTGCTTCATTCGGTGGCCGGCAGGTGGATCGTTTCCTGCGGCAAATGCATTTCACCGTGCGCGAGGTGTGTGAACTGGATGAACTGGAGGCCATCATCAAGCTGGTTGAAAACGGTGTGGGAGTGGCATTGGTCCCGCAAACATCGGCCCATGACTGGCCGGCGGGTGTCAGAGCCCTGGACCTTGGTCAGCACACCTTCCATCGGGATATCGGACTGGTGCATCGGTCGGGACAAAGCCTCACCGAACCGGTGCGGACTTTGGCTCAACTGATTGCCGAACAAGCCAGGACCGGTTCTGAGTAAAAAAGCTTTTGTCGACCGAATGATCTATACCTTCAGATACACGCAGTCAGGCCGACAGCGTTGATAGGCAATAATAAAAAAGCCGTGGTGAACATCGCAGGATGATGTTTCTGGCGCCGTGGGTTTGGAATGGCGCATCACTTTCAATGCCTGAAGTATCGATCATGAGCCGGATCAAACGCGTATTGGAAGGCCGTACCAAAGCACTCTCGCGCCTATGCCTGGTGCTGCCGACGCTGATTGTCTGTAGCGCCTACGCCGCACCTTTGACGATTGAACTGCACATTCTGGACGCGCCGCCGCTGACGTTTGTCGATGACCCCAAGGGGCACGGAATTGTCGGCGATGTTGCTGTAGCGGCCATGACCAAGGCCGGGTATGCCGTGCAGCTCCATATCCTTCCTTGGGCCCGCTCACAGAAACACGTCAGCGAACAGCGCAATCACTTGATCGCGCCCCTGTCGCGCACGCCGGAACGCGAGGATCGCTTTACCTGGATCGCTTCGGTCATGCCCATGGAACGCGCCTTCTTCACCCTCGACCGGCAAGTGAGCAGTTTCGCCGAAGCCCGGCAAACGTACCGCAAGATCGGCGTCGGCCTGGGAAGTGCGCAGCAGGAGATCCTGCGCACCGAAGGGTTCAGCGACGACCAGATCTACCCGCTGGTCATTGGCGACAACCCCGCCCAGATGCTCTTGATGGGACGTATCGACGCTTGGTTCAACGGCGTCCCTGAGAGTCGGTATATCTGGCCCAAGGTGTCCAAGCGCGAACTGCTCATGAGCCCGGTCAATAGCAGTGCCGATCTCTATCTGGCCTGCTCCAAACGGTGCTCCCCGAAAATGGTCAAGAAGCTGCGGGCGGCCGTTGAAAGCCTTCGCGCCAGCGGCGAAATTCAGCGCATTCATGACCGCTATCTGCCGCATTAGCGTTCTTCACGCAGGTAATTCGGTGCATCTGGCAACCTGAAGGGACATCAACGCAATTGATAGCCGCCTAACGAAAGCCCTCAGCTAGAGCGCTGGACGATGTCTTATATCATTCCGAATGATAGTTACCTTTGCTTCATTCGATTCGTGCCTCACCGCCTCCCCACGCATCATCCGCCCATCTCAATACTCTTGGCGGATGCTATCCATGGAATATTCACTTTCAAAATTGCGCTTTCCCCTGGCACTGATGGCGGTGCTGGTGATGAGTGCATGCGGCAAGACCCCAGATACGGCGGCTTCCATGCCGGCGGCCAAAGTCAGTGTGGCCAAGGTGCTGGAGCAGCCGGTCAACGAGTGGGACGAATTCACCGGGCGCCTCGAGGCACCTGAAACCGTTGAGATCCGACCCCGCGTTTCAGGGCAGATCGATAACGTAGCGTTCACCGAAGGCGCTCTGGTCAAGAAAGGCGACCTGTTGTTCCAGATCGATCCGCGCCCCTTCCAGGCTGAAGTGCGTCGCCTCGAAGCCCAGTTGGCCCAGGCCCGAGCCACGGCTACCCGTAGCGAGAACGAAGCCAAGCGTGGCGAGCGCCTGCGCTTGAGCAATGCCATTTCCGCCGAGCTGGCAGATTCGCGTACCAGTGCTGCCCAGGAAGCCCGCGCTGCCGCTGCGGCGATCCAGGCACAACTGGACCTGGCCAAACTGAACCTGAGCTTCACCCGGGTCACTTCGCCTATCAGCGGTCGCGTCAGCCGGGCGGACATCACCGCCGGCAACCTGGTGACAGCCGATGTCACGCCGCTCACCAGCGTGGTGTCCACCGACAAGGTCTACGCCTACTTCGATGCCGACGAGCGCGTCTTCCTCAAGTACACCCGCCTCGCCCGCGAAGGCCAGCGTGGTCAGACCACTCCGGTCTACATGGGCCTGTCCAACGAGGAAGGTAATCCGCACCTGGGCCATATGAATTTCATCGACAACCAGGTCAATCCACAGACCGGTACCATTCGTGGTCGCGCGGTGTTCGACAACAAGGATGGCGCCTACACCCCTGGGCTGTATGCCCGGCTGAAACTGGTGGGCAGCGGCACTTACTCGGCCGTGCTGATCAACGATGAAGCCGTCGGCACCGACCTTGGCAAGAAATTCGTGCTGGTGATGGACGCCGACAACAAGCCGGCCTACCGCGCTGTCGAGCTGGGACCGAAGATCGAAGGCCTGCGCATCGTGCGCAACGGCTTGAGCAAGGACGACACCATCATCGTCAAGGGCCTGCAACGCGCTCGCCCCGGTACACCGGTCACGCCTGAAACCGTGCCGATGGCCAGCGAAGAAACCATTGCCGCCCTGGCACAACAACGAAAAGCGCTCGAAGCCAGCAACCTGCCCCAAGTCGCGCCTGCCAAGGCTGCTTCCGGATCGGCAGGCAAACTGGCCGCAGCGACCCCACGCGGTTAAGGGACTGAACTCAAGATGAAATTTTCCCAGTTCTTCATTTCGCGGCCGATCTTCGCAGCGGTGCTTTCGCTGCTGATCCTGATCGCCGGCGCCATCTCACTGTTCCAGTTGCCGATCAGCGAATACCCGGAAGTCGTGCCGCCGACCGTGGTCGTGCGCGCCAACTTCCCGGGCGCCAACCCCAAGGTCATCGGCGAAACCGTAGCCGCGCCCCTGGAGCAAGCCATCACCGGCGTCGAGAACATGCTGTACATGTCCTCGCAATCCACCGCCGATGGCAAGATCACCCTGACCATCACCTTCGCGCTGGGCACCGACCTGGACAACGCCCAGGTGCAGGTGCAGAACCGCGTCACGCGGACTGAACCCAAGTTGCCGGAAGAAGTCACCCGGATCGGCATCACGGTGGATAAGGCATCGCCCGACCTGACCATGGTTGTGCACTTGACCTCGCCGGACCAGCGCTACGACATGCTTTACCTGTCCAACTATGCCCTGCTCAATATCAAGGATGAGCTGGCGCGCCTGGGCGGTGTGGGTGATGTGCAGCTATTCGGCATGGGGGACTATTCCCTGCGGGTCTGGCTTGACCCGAACAAAACTGCTTCGCGTAACCTGACCGCCACCGACGTGGTCACCGCCATCCGCGAACAGAACCGTCAGGTCGCCGCCGGTGCCCTGGGCGCGCCTCCGGCACCCAATGCCCAGGCATTCCAGCTCTCGATCAACACCCAGGGACGCCTGGTGAATGAGGAAGAGTTCGAAAACATCATCATCCGTTCCGGCGAGAACGGTGAAATCACCCGTCTCAAAGACATCGCACGAGTGGAGTTGGGCTCCAGTCAATACGCCCTGCGCTCATTGCTCGACAACCAGCCGGCGGTGGCGATCCCGATCTTCCAGCGCCCCGGCTCCAACGCCATCCAGATTTCCAACGATGTTCGCGCCAAGATGGACGAACTCAAGCAGAACTTCCCGGCGGGGATGGACTACAGCATCGTCTATGACCCGACGATCTTCGTGCGCGGCTCCATCGAGGCGGTGGTTCACACCCTCTTCGAAGCGCTGATCCTCGTGGTGCTGGTGGTGATCCTGTTCCTGCAGACCTGGCGCGCCTCGATCATTCCGCTGGTGGCCGTGCCGGTGTCGCTGATCGGTACGTTCGCCGTGATGCATCTGTTCGGCTTCTCGCTGAACGCGCTCTCGCTGTTCGGGCTGGTACTGGCGATCGGTATCGTGGTGGACGACGCCATCGTGGTGGTGGAGAACGTCGAACGCAACATCGGCTTGGGACTGACTCCGGTGGAAGCCACCAAACGCGCCATGGGCGAAGTGACCGGGCCGATCATCGCCACGGCACTGGTGTTGTGCGCGGTATTCGTACCGGCGGCGTTCATCAGTGGCTTGACCGGGCAGTTCTATAAGCAGTTCGCCTTGACCATTGCCATTTCCACGGTGATCTCGGCATTCAACTCCCTGACCCTGTCGCCAGCCCTGGCCGCAGTGCTGCTCAAGAGTCATGACGCGCCCAAGGACCGTTTTTCCAGGTTTCTGGACAAGATCTTCGGTGGCTGGCTGTTCCGTCCGTTCAACCGCTTCTTCGACCGTGCCAGTCACAGCTACGTGGGCACAGTTGGCCGCGTGATCCGCAGCAGCGGCATCGCCCTGCTGGTGTACGCAGGCCTGATGGTGCTGACGTTCTTCGGGTTCTCCAACACCCCGACCGGTTTCGTACCCGGCCAGGACAAGCAATACCTGGTGGCCTTTGCCCAACTGCCGGATGCCGCGAGCCTGGACCGCACCGAAGACGTGATCAAGCGTATGTCGGACATGGCCCTCAAGCAGCCGGGCGTCGAAAGCGCCGTGGCCTTCCCTGGCCTGTCGATCAACGGCTTCACCAATAGTCCGAACGCCGGCATCGTGTTCGTCACCCTCAAGCCTTTCGACGAGCGCAAGGACCCCAGCATGTCTGCCGGGGCCATTGCCGGGGCCTTGAACGGCCAGTACTCGGAAATCCAGGAAGCCTACATGGCGATCTTCCCGCCGCCGCCGGTACAGGGCCTGGGCACGATCGGTGGTTTCCGTCTGCAAATCGAAGACCGGGGCAACCTGGGCTACGACGAGCTGTACAAAGAAACCATGAACATCATCACCAAGAGCCACAACGTGCCGGAACTGGCCGGGCTGTTCACCAGCTACACGGTGAACGTGCCGCAGGTCGATGCCGCCATCGATCGTGAAAAAGCCAAGACCCACGGCGTGGCCGTCAGTGACATCTTCGACACCCTGCAGATCTACCTGGGCTCGCTGTATGCCAACGACTTCAACCGCTTTGGCCGCACCTATCAGGTCAACGTTCAGGCCGAGCAACAGTTCCGCCTGGAGTCGGACCAGATTGGCCAGCTCAAGGTGCGCAACAACCGTGGCGAGATGATCCCGCTGGCGACCTTCATCAAGGTCAGCGACACCTCGGGACCTGACCGCGTAATGCACTACAACGGCTTCATCACTGCGGAAATCAACGGTGCCGCTGCCCCGGGCTACAGTTCCGGCCAGGCTGAAAAAGCCATCGAGAAACTGCTCAAGGACGAATTGCCCAACGGCATGACTTACGAGTGGACCGACCTGACGTACCAGCAGATTCTCTCGGGCAATACCGCGCTGTTCGTGTTCCCGCTCTGTGTCCTGCTGGCGTTCCTGGTGCTGGCGGCACAGTACGAAAGCTGGAGCTTGCCGCTGGCGGTGATCCTGATCGTACCGATGACCCTGCTGTCGGCCATTACCGGGGTAATTCTTTCCGGCGGCGACAACAACATCTTTACCCAGATCGGATTGATCGTACTGGTGGGGCTTGCCTGTAAGAACGCCATTCTGATCGTTGAGTTCGCCAAGGATAAACAGCTCGAGGGCATGAACCCCCTGGCTGCGGTGCTGGAGGCCTGCCGCCTGCGTCTGCGGCCGATCCTGATGACCTCCTTCGCGTTCATCATGGGCGTGGTGCCGTTGGTCTTCTCCAGCGGTGCAGGTGCTGAAATGCGCCATGCCATGGGTGTCGCGGTGTTCTCGGGCATGCTCGGGGTGACCTTCTTCGGTCTGCTGCTCACGCCAGTGTTCTATGTACTGATCCGCAACTTCGTCGAGCGCAGCGAGGCCCGCAAAGCGGCCCGGGCGTTGAAACTGGAGGCGCAACAATGAGTTTGAAAGTGTTTGTGCCGAGCCTGCTGGTACTGGCCTTGAGTGCTTGCGCCGTAGGCCCGGACTACAAGGCACCGCAAACGGAGGCGGCGAACATCACCACCGCCACCGACGGTGCCGCCGGCCAGAAGAATTTTGACCGTGCCCGTTTCGAAGGGATCTGGTGGCAGCAGTTCGAAGACCCGACGCTCAACGCGCTGGTCACCCGTTCCCTGGAGGGCAACCGCGAGTTACGCGTGGCGTTCGCCCGTTTGCGAGCAGCCCGAGCGATACGCGACGACGCCAGCAATGACGTCATGCCGACCATCACCAGCCGCGCCAGCAGCAACCTGGGCAAAGGCCAGATTCCGGGGCAGACCACCGACCGGGTCAGCACCGAACGCTATGACCTGGGCCTGGACATGGCCTGGGAGCTGGATCTGTTCGGACGCATCCAGCGCAACCTGGAAGCCACCGATGCCGATCAGCAGGCGGTCGAAGCCGATCTCTACCAGTTGCAGGTGACAATGATCGCCGAACTGGTGGACGCCTACGGTCAACTGCGCGGCGCCCAACTGCGGGAAAAAATCGCCCTGGCAAACCTCGAGAACCAGCAGGCGTCGCGCAAGATCACCGAAAGCCTGCGTGATGCCGGCGTCGGCGATCAGCTCGACGTGGTCCGTGCCGATGCGCGCCTGGCCTCGGTCGAAGCCAGCGTGCCGCAGTTGCAGGCCGAACAGGTACGCCAGCGCAACCGCATCGCTACCTTGCTGGGTGAGCGCCCGGACAAACTGAGTGTGGACCTGAGTCCCAAACAGCTGCCGGCCATCGCCAAGGCCCTGCCGATTGGCGATCCGGGTGAACTGTTGCAACGTCGCCCGGACATTCTCAGCGCCGAGCGCCAACTCGCTGCCGCCACCGCGCGCATTGGCGTGGCCAAGGCCGATCTGTTCCCACGGGTCAGCCTCAGCGGTTTCCTGGGCTTTACCGCCGGGCGCGGTTCGCAGATCGGCTCATCGGCGGCCAATGCCTGGGCGCTGGGGCCAAGCATCACCTGGGCTGCCTTCGATCTGGGCAGTGTGCGGGCGCGTCTGCGCGGTGCCGACGCTGAGGCGGACGGCGCCTTGGCGACCTACGAACAGCAAGTGCTGCTGGCCCTGGAGGAATCGGAAAATGCCTTCAGCGACTACGGCAAGCGCCAACAACGCCTGATTTCGCTGATCCGGCAGAGCGAATCGAGTCGAGCCGCCGCTGATCTGGCCGAAATCCGCTACCGCGAAGGCACAGAGGATTTCCTCGTCCTGTTGGATGCCCAACGTGAGCGCCTGGCCGCCGAGGACACTCAGGCCCAGGCCGAAGTGGACCTGTATCGCGGCATTGTCGCGATCTACAAGGCCCTGGGCGGCGGCTGGCAACCGGAAGCCGTAGCCAGCAACTGACCGACCTTATTCAACCGAGCTCCTTTGGTTGGCCGCAACCAACCAAATTTTCGCCCCGCCTCCCATGTTGGACGCGGGGCTTTTTTTGCCTGCTGCAAACGCCCGGTGGGAGCGAGCCTGCTCGCGATGGCGCTGGGTCAGTCAACTCAAATGCCAACTGATATACCGCTATAGCGAGCAGGCTCGCTCCCACCGCGTTATCTGCAGATTCTTTCAAGATTTGACTCAAGCCCGCACCTGACCGAAGCTTGCGGCATTTCACGCTTCCTGGTTATGGACTACCTGCATGCCCTCGCCTCGCCGCTATCTGTTGCTCAGCCTGTCTGTCCTGTTGGTAATCGGTCTAGTCGCAATGTGGCTACGCAGCACCACGCCGCAAATTCCCGAGGCAATCAAGCGTGGCTACAGTGAAGCCCTTGAGCACGCACGCAATGGGCAGCCAGGGGCGGCGCGGATGCTCTATCAGCAATTGGGTCGCCCGGACCTGTCGCCCAAGCGCCGGGTATGGCTGCACGCAGAGCTGGCGAACTACCCAAGCCCCCAAGCCCTGAAACTGGCGGACGCGGACCTGCACAGCGAGTCGCCGGATGTGCGTCGAGCGGCCATCGGCAGCATCAGCGGGCTGGTGCCAACCGGCCAACGCAGCCTGTTGCTGGGGCCGTTGCTCGAAGATCAAGACCCCAGCGTCCGCTTCGCCGCAGTGAACGCGTTGCTGGGCCTATCGCCGGATGAGCTTGGTTTGTACTTCGGGCCTATGCAGCTTGTCATCGGCATGTGGGAGCAGATGCTTGAAGACGGTCCACCAACCGCCGAGTCCCACTATCAGCTGGCCCGGCTGCACCTGCATAACGCCGAACTGAAAAAGGCTCAGTTGGCGCTGGAACAAGTCCTGCGCCTGCAACCGGACAACCTGCCAGCGCTGGTCATGCAGATCGACGTGCTGGACAAACAGGGCCAGGCCGACGCTGCACGTCAGTTGCTTGCCCAACAGTTGAAAAACCAGCCGGAGTCGGCTTATCTGCAACATGCATTGGGTCTGTGGCTGCTGCACCATGGCCAGGCGGAGTACGCGCTGCTTGGTTTGGCAAAAGCCGTGGAGCTTGAGCCCGAAAACCGACATTACCGTTATGACCTGGCAACCACCTTGTATGCCGAACAGGAACTGGAAGCGGCGCAGAAACAGTTACAGGAAATCGTCCAGCGCTACCCGGCTGATCGCAGGGCGCGGGTGCTGCTGATCAACTACTGGAAGGAGTCCGGGCAGTTGCAGAATGTGCAGATCCTGTTGGCGCAACTGGAGCAACTCAACCCCGATGATCCGGCGCTGCAGCAAGGCCTGTAGGCGTTTCCCCGATGCCAGAAAATTGAGCAGTACACCTCGTTTTATCAACGAAAGCGGAACCGTGATCACGGCAAAAGGTCAAGTGTTCAGGCAGTTCATTTTCAGGCGTACTCCAGCCTGCTGCCCACTTCCCTAGTCATGAGAGGGCTTTTTTTGTCTACATCTAACGAGTTGATCAGCGCTAAAGCCGCCACCGGTATCGAAGGGCTGGATGACATCCTTTCCGGTGGCTTGTCCCGCGGCCATGTGTTCCTGCTGGAAGGGGAACCCGGGACCGGCAAGACCACGGTCGCGTTGCAATTCCTCTTGGCCGGTGCCCAGGCCGGCGAACGTTCGTTGTACATCACCCTGTCGGAAACCGAGCGTGAGTTGCGCCAAGGCGCAGCGTCTCACGGTTGGACGATCGACGAGAACGTGCATATCTTCGAGCTGACCCCTCCTGAGAGCCTGCTCAACGCCGAGCATCAGCAAAGCCTGCTGTACTCCTCGGACCTGGAGCTGGGGGAAGCGACCCGGCAGATTTTCGAGGTGGTCGAGCGGGTCAAGCCGACCCGGGTGGTGCTCGACAGCCTGTCGGAGATCCGCCTGCTGGCGCAAAGCTCACTGCGCTATCGCCGGCAGATCCTGGCGATCAAGCATTACTTTGTGCGCTACGACGCCACGGTGCTGCTGCTTGATGACCTGACCACCGAATCCCTGGACAAGACCGTGCACAGCGTCGCCCATGGGGTGATTCGCCTGGAAGAACTGACACCCAATTATGGCGCCGAGCGGCGACGCATTCGGGTGGTCAAGTATCGCGGGCAGAAATACCGTGGCGGCTTTCACGACTTCACCATCATGGGCGACGGCATTCATGTCTTCCCACGCCTGGTAGCCGCCGAACACCGTGGACAATACCGGCGCCAGCAACTGTCCAGCGGCCTCGATGGCGTGGATGCCTTGCTCGGCGGTGGCATCGAGACAGGCTCCAGCACTTTGATCCTGGGTCCGGCCGGCACCGGCAAGTCGCTGATTTCGATGATTTTCGCTGCGGCTGCCGTGCAGCGTGGCGAAAAAGCCGCGCTGTTCATCTTCGATGAAGAGTTGGGCCTGCTGTTCGAGCGCATGAGGAACGTCGGTATCGACCTGGAAGCGCTGAGACGAACCGGCAACCTGGTGATCGAACAGGTGGACGCCGCTGAGCTGTCTCCCGGTGAGTTCTCCCATCGGGTACGCCGTTGCGTCGATGAAGGTAACATCAAGACGGTCGTGATCGACAGTATCAATGGCTACCAGGCCGCCATGCCGGAAGAAAACGCCTTGGTGCTGCACGTACATGAACTGCTGCTCTACCTGAACCGCAGGGGCGCTGCGACCTTCATGACCGTTGCGCAACACGGTCTGGTGGGCGATATGCAGGCCCCGGTGGACATTACCTACCTGGCCGACACGGTGATTCTGTTGCGTTATTTCGAAGCGCTGGGCAAAGTTCGTCGAGCGATCTCCATCATCAAAAAACGCACCGGCAGCCATGAATCCACTATTCGCGAATACCGCATCAGCAGCGAGGGCATGACCATCGGCGAGCCGCTGGAAGCATTCCAGGGGGTATTGCGTGGGGTGCCGAACTATATGGGAGCGGATAATCCGTTGCTCAAGGATGATCAACAGTGACGCTGGTCGAGCCCCTGTCGGAGCGGGCGTTGATCCTCGCACCGCTGGGGCGCGACAGCCAGATCGCCCTGATGATCCTGCGCGAAGCCGGCTTCGGCGGCCTTATCTGCCAGCATCTGGGCCACTTGTGCGAAGAGCTGGAGCACGGCGCCGGCCTGTTGGTGATTTCCTCCGAAGCCCTGGTCGGGCCGGAGCTGGAAACGCTGTTGTCACATATCGAAGAGCAACCGGCCTGGTCGGATTTGCCGATCGTATTGTTGACCCACCACGGCGGGCCGGAACAAAACCCAGCGGCGCGTATCGGCACCCAGTTGGGCAACGTAACGTTCCTCGAGCGCCCTTTTCACCCGATAACCCTGGTCAGCGTGGTCACCACCGCCCTGCGGGGCCGGCGCAGGCAATATGAAGCCCGAGACCGGCTGATCGATCTGAGCAACAGCGAGCTGCGCCTGCAAACCACCCTGGAGACCCTTGAGCAACAAGTGGAAGAACGCACGGCCCAACTGCGCCACAACGAAGAGGCCTTGCGCCAGTCGCAAAAAATGGAGGCGGTCGGGCAACTCACGGGGGGGATCGCCCATGACTTCAACAACATGCTCACCGGGATCATCGGCAGCCTCGAACTGTTGCGCCGGCGCCTGGCCCGAGGCCGCACCGAGGATCTGGACAGCCTGATCGACCTGGGGGTGACATCGGCCAATCGCGCAGCCGGCCTGACGCATCGTTTGCTGGCCTTCTCCCGCCGCCAATCGCTGGACTCAAAAGCGGTGCAGATGAATACCCTGGTGCTGTCCATGGGCGAGCTGCTGCAGCGCAGCCTCAACGAGAGTATCCGGCTGGACATGGAACTGGACGACCAGCTCTGGATCGCCGAAGCCGACCCAAACCAACTGGAAAGCGCCCTACTCAACCTGGTACTCAATGCTCGGGACGCAATGCCCGACGGTGGGCAACTGGTGGTCAAGACGCTCAATCAACACCTGGATGCCGACTTCACCCAGGCTTATACCAACCTGGAGCCGGGCGATTACGTCGTGCTGAGTGTGCAGGATTCCGGTTGCGGAATGCCCGAAGCGGTCATCAATCGTGCGTTCGACCCGTTTTTCACCACCAAGCCGATCGGCCAGGGCACCGGGCTGGGCTTGTCGATGATCTATGGGTTCAGCAAGCAGTCGCGTGGTCACGTGACGATTGACAGTGAAGTCGGCAAAGGCACAACCGTGAGCCTCTATCTGCCGCGTTTCGTCGGTGAAGAGGTTCACGAACCACGGGTCGATACACAACACGCCCCGTACGCACAAGACGGTGAGACCGTGCTGATCGTCGAGGACGACCCGGCGGTGCGGTTGCTGGTCAGCGCCGTACTGAGCGAGCTGGGTTATGCCTTCGTCGAGGCAGCCGATGCTGACGGCGCGGTGCCGATCCTTCAGTCAAGCCAGCGCATCGATCTGCTGATCAGTGACGTGGGCCTGCCAGGGATGAACGGCAGGCAACTGGCGGAAATCGGCCGGCAGATCCGCCCGGACCTGCGGGTACTGTTCATCACCGGTTATGCTGAGCATGCAGCGGTGCGCGGCGGCTTCCTGGACCCGGGCATGCAGATGATCACCAAACCGTTCACTTTTGACCTGTTGACGGCCAAGGTGCGGGAGATGATCAAGGTTTGAGGCAATGCCCGGATATCAGCCGACCGTGCGCCCGTGATCAAGGATTTTGTGGCAGCAAAGCCTGCTCCCACAAAATCCCGCCCTGCACCCTGCTTTTACAGGCCTAGGACAACATCGTCCGCATCATGTCCTGCAGCACATCCAGGTCGAACGGTTTGCCCAGGATCGGCGCCTTGCGGGTGATGGGGCTGTCGGTGTCGCGCACTTCCTGGGCATAACCGCTGATAAAGATGACTTTCAGGTCGGGTCGCAACCGGACCGCCGGTTCAGCGATCTGCACGCCGGTGATACCCCCGGGCAGGCGGAAGTCGGTGATCATCATATCCAGGTGGGGCTTGCTGGCGAGGATCTCGAACGCCTGCTCACCGTTTTCGGCCTGCAGCACTCGATACCCCTCGCCCGACAGGTAGGCCGACAATACCATCAGGATCGACGGGTCATCCTCGACGATCAGTACAACGTCTTGCGCATCTTCACTCATGAGAAGCCTTTGTTCGATCAATAGCTGCTGATACGACCGTAGGGTCACTCAGAGGTTGCGTCTGTTCGACGGTTTTGGCCAGGACCGTTTTCTGCAAAGGCAGGCAGACGCGAAACAACGCCCCTTCATTGAGGCGGCTATTGACCGTAATAGTACCGCCATGGGCGGTCACAATCTGCTCGGAGATGAATAGCCCCAGGCCCAGACCGGATGCGACGGCTTTGGACGACACCCGCTCGAACTGCTGAAAGATGCGCTGCTGGTTTTCCTCGCTGATGCCGATACCGTGATCCTGGACTTCGACGCAAGCATGGTCAGGCGTTTTGTAGACGCGCACCTCGATCGGGCTTTTCCCGCCGTAGCGCAAGGCGTTGGTCAGCAGATTCGACACCACTTGTTCGATACGAAACTCATCCCATTGTCCCTCCACCGACGGCTCGGTCGAGCACGTCAATGTGCATTCGGCCGCCGCGATCTGCGGCTGGAAGTTGCGCAGCAGGTTTTCAACCAGTGTCGTCAGGTTGAAGCGGCTTGGCCGGATGGACAATTTGCCAGTACGAATCCGCGACACGTCGAGCATGTCCTCGATCAGCCGGATCAGGCTCTTGATCTGGCGCTCGTCGCGTTCAACCATCGCTTGCACCTTATCCAAGCTGAAGGCGGCGGCGTTGTCCCGGGCCAGGTGCATCTTGCGCAGTTGCGTCTCGAGAATCAGGCCGTTGAGAGGCGTACGGACCTCGTGGGCAACGATCGACATGAAGTCATCACGCATGCGAACCGCCTGTTCCAGCTCGCTGCGAGTAGCCTGCAACTGCTGCAACAAGGCCTCCTGCTCGCGGCGGCTCTCCTGCAATGCTATGACCTGCTCCTTCATCGCCTTTCTCTGGCGATACAGCTCGACGAACACATTGACCTTGCTTTTGACGGCGTGGTTGTCCAGCGGCTTGTGCAGGAAGTCCACCGCGCCACTTTCATAGCCGGTGAAGGCATAGTTGCGCTCACGGCCGGCGGCGCTGACAAAGATGATAGGAATGCTGCGGGTCTTCTCCGTGCCGCGCATCAGCTCGGCCAGTTCAAAGCCGTTCATTCCCGGCATCTGTACATCGATGATGGCCAGGGCAAAGTCGTGTTGCAGCAGCAAGGACAGCGCCTCATCGGCCGACAGCGCTTTGAAAACCTGGCGGCCGTCGAGTTTGATCAGCGCTTCCAGGGCCAACAGATTTTCTGGCAGATCGTCGACGATCAGCAGTTTGGCTTGAATATCTCTTGGCATGTGGTTCATTCCAGAGCGGCCAACAATTGGCCGATGCCTTGCAAAGTGAGGATATGGTCGGGCTCTTGCAGGGCAAGTGCTGCTTCGGGCATGGTCGAAACCTGGGCTTCGCCGGGGTCCTGGACCACCGTTATTCCACCCAGCTCCCGGACCTTGGCCAGGCCCTGGGCACCGTCGTTGTTGGCGCCGGTCAGCACTACCGCCAGCAGGTTCGGACCGAAGGCGTCGGCGGCGGATTCGAACAGCACATCTATCGACGGCCGCGAATGGTGCACCGGTTCCTCCAGGCTCAACGAAAGACTGCGGTCGGCCTCGACCGACAGGTGATAGCCGGGTGTGGCTACATACAAAGTGCCCGGTTGAATGTTCTGCTTGTCCTGAGCTTCCTGCACCGGTATCGCCAGACGATGGCCGAAGACCTGGGCCATCTGGCTGTCACGCTCATCGGGCAGATGCAACACGACCAGAATGGGGACGCCGAAGCCCTTTGGCAGTTGCCCGAAGACTTTGAGCAGCGCTTCGACGCCGCCGGCGGATGCACCGACGACAATGGCTTGAATGGGCGATCTGGATCTGTGCATCGTCTGGTTCATAACTTGCGATAGATCCGTTCCTGTTTGACCAACGGCTCGAATTGCTTGCCGAAAGACGAAAAATCCAGTGTTTCTTTGCTGCCCAGTACCAGGAAACCACGGTGACAGAGGGACTCATGGAACAATCCGAACGCGCGATCTTGCAGCTTTTTGTTAAAGTATATCAAGACGTTACGACATGAAATTAACTGAGTTTCTGAGAATACGCTATCAGTCGCCAAGCTGTGATCGGCAAAGGTCACGTTCTCGCGCAGGGTTTTGTCGAACATCGCGTAATCGTAGGCGGCGGTGTAGTAATCGGCAAATGATCGCCGCCCTCCCGCGCGCTGATAATTCTGGGTGTAGGCCCGTACGTTCTCGAGCGAAAAAATGCCCTGCTTGGCTTTTTCCAGGGAGCGCGGATTGATGTCGGTGGCATAAATCAGCGTACGGTCCAGCAGCCCTTCCTCGCGCAGCAGGATCGCCATGGAATAGACCTCCTCCCCGGTACTGCAACCGGCGATCCAGATCTTGATCGAAGGATAGGTCTTGAGCAGCGGCACCACTTCTTCGCGGATCGCCAGGAAATGCGACGGGTCGCGAAACATCTCACTGACAGGGATCGTCAACAGTTGCAGCAGTTGCATGAACATGCCCGGGTCGTGCAACACGCGCTCCTGCAGTGCCGAGATGGTCTTGCACTCGAACTGGCTCAGCGCGTGCTGGACCCGACGCTTGATGGAGGCGCCGGAATAGTCCCGAAAATCGTAGCTGTACTTGAGGTAGATCGCGTCGATCAACAAACGGATTTCAATGTCAGTGTTACGTTCCACTAAATTCTTTCCATATTCGGCAACCACACGCGAATCAGCGAGAACAGACGATCCAGGTCGATCGGCTTGGCCAGGTAATCGTTGGAACCGGCCGCCAGGCAGCGCTCCTGATCATCCTTCATGGCCTTGGCCGTCACGGCAATGATGGGCAGCTTGCGCCAGCGCGGGTCCTTGCGGATCAGCGCGGTGGCCTCGAAACCGTCCATCTCCGGCATCATCACATCCATCAGCACCAGGTCGATGTCGTCGACTTCATTCAGACGCTCGATCGCTTCATAGCCATTACGGCCGATGACGACGATCGCCCCCTTGGCCTCCAGGGCACTGGTCAGGGCGAAAATGTTGCGCACATCATCGTCCACCAGCAGCACTTTACGGCCCTCGAAAACCTTGTCGCGGCTGCGGGCGGTCCTGAGCATCCGCTGCCGTTCATGGGACAACCGGGATTCGACTTTGTGCAGAAAAAGTGTCACTTCGTCCAGCAACCGCTCCGGCGAACGGGCGCCCTTGATGATGATCGAGCGTGAATACTTGCGCAGTTCGGCTTCTTCATCGCGGGTCAGGTTGCGTCCGGTGTAGACGATCACGGGCGGGAATGAGCAGATATCTTCGGTGGACATGCGCTTGAGCAGGTCATTGCCCAGCATGTCAGGCAGCTTCAGGTCGATGATCATGCAGTCGTAGGCGTTGCTTCGCAGCAGGTCCAGGGCTTGCTGCGCCAGGCCGACAGCGGTGATCTCGATGTCATCGTCACCGATCAGCCGGGTGATGCTGTCGCGTTGCAAATCATCGTCCTCCACCAGCAGCACCCGCTTGACCTTCTGGGTCAGCTTGGCTTCCAGGCGGGCGAATACCTCCTTGAGTTCTTCGCGAGAGGTCGGCTTGACCGCATAGCCGACGGCGCCCATGTGCATCGCGGCTTCTACACGATCCTCGACGGAAATCACGTGTACCGGGATGTGCCGGGTTCCAGGTTGCTCCTTGAGCCGCTGCAACACCGTCAATCCGGAGTGATCCGGCAGGCGCATGTCCAGCAGGATTGCATCGGGGCTCAATTGCGAAGCCAGGTCGAAGCCTTCATCGGCACCTTGGGCCACCAGGCATTGGTAACCGAGTTCGTGGGCCAGGTCGAACAGGATCCGGGCAAAGCTGGGCTCGTCTTCGATCACCAGAATGCAGCGGGTGTTGAACGGTGCCTTGTCGCGGTCATCGGCGAAGGGGGCGACGGGCACATCGACCTGGGCGATCAGCGGAGCGCTGACGGGTTCAGGGGGCGCGGGTGGCGCCATTGTGGTGGTCGCAGTGAATATCCCCGGTTCTACCAGCGGCTCACCCGACTCGACATAGCGTTCTGGCAATACCAGCGTAAACACACTGCCCTGCCCCGGTTCGCTGGAGACAGAAATCGAGCCGCCGAGCAAGGTGGCCAGGTCACGGGAAATCGACAGGCCCAAACCGGTCCCACCGTACCGGCGATTCGTAGTGCCATCGGCCTGGCGGAAGGCTTCAAAGATGCTTTGTTGCTGATCGGCGGCGATGCCGATTCCTGAGTCCCGCACCATGAACGCGATGCCCGCCCCGGCCTGGCCGGCCACCGTCAGGCATACCGTGCCTTTCTCGGTGAACTTGATGGCGTTGGACAGCAGGTTCTTGAGTACCTGTTCCAGGCGCTGACGGTCGGTGTACAGCATGGCCGGGGCGTCGGGCAGCAGTTGCACCTCGAAGCTCAGGCCTTTATCCGTCGCCAGGGGCATGAACATGTCACGCAAGCCTTCCACCAGGCGCGTCACGCCGGTGTTCTCCGGACGCACTTCCAGTTTCCCGGCCTCGACCTTGGAAATGTCGAGAATGTCATTGATCAAGTTCAGCAGATCGTTACCGGCGGAATAGATCGACTCGGCAAATTTCACCTGTTCTTCGTTGAGGTTCTGCTGCGGATTCTCCGCCAGCAGCTTGGACAGGATCAGTGAGCTGTTGAGCGGTGTACGCAGTTCATGGGACATGTTCGCCAGGAACTCGGACTTGTATTTGCTCGAACGCTGCAACTCTTCGGCGCGTTCCTGCAACTGGATCTGCGCCAGGTTCAGCTCGCTGTTCTTCTGGTCCATGGCATCGCGTTGTTCAGCCAGTTGCTCGTTGGTCTGCTCCAGTTCCTGTTGTTGGGCTTCCAGATGCGCCTGGGACTCCTTGAGGATGCGTGACTGCTCTTCCAGCTCTTCGTTGGCGGTCCGGAGTTCTTCCTGCTGAACTTGCAGCTCTTCGTTTAGCTGCTGGGTTTCGGCGAGGACTTCCTGCAAACGCTGCCGGTAACGGGCCGCTTCGATGGAGGTGCCAATATTGCCGGCCACCAGTTCCAGCAGTTCGATATCGCGATCGGTCACAGGTCGCAGGAAGCCCAGTTCGACAACGCCGTTGATCCGGTCATCGTCACTGGTGGGCATGACCAGTACGCTGTTGGGCAACCCCTGGCCCAACCCCGAACTGACTTTCAGGTAGTCGTCGGGCACGTCATCCAGGCGGATGAGTCGCGCCTGTTGGACCGCCTGGCCAGCGATGCCTTCGCCGACAACGATCACCTGTTGCTGTTGCTCTTCGTCCTCTCGGGACATGCCGTAGGTGGCGACACGCCTGAGCAGGCCGCTTTCTTCCCGCGCATACAGTGCGGCCACGACAGCGCCCATGTATTGGGCACAGAACTGCAGGATGTTGCGTCCCAGCAGGTTCAACGTCAGTTGCCCCAGAACCTGCTCGGCCAGTAGCGTCTGGCCATTGCGCAGCCAGGCCTGTTTTTCCAGATGCAAAGCACTCTGCTGCTGGACCTTCAGGCTGGCGCTGTAATTGTTGGACAGCCCCAACAGATCCCGGCGCCCGACATAGGCCAGCAAGCCGCTGACGGCGGCCACGAACAACAGGTACAGAGCGATGCTCCAGAGGGTGGTGGTGCGCACCTGGTCGTTGCGTTCTGCGCGCAGCTGCTGCTCGGATTCGACGATATCCTCGTAGGTCTTGCGTATTTCATCGGTCAAGCGCTTGCCACGCCCGGCCTTCACCGCTCCCCGGTAATCGCCACTGCTGCGTTGCAGGTCGATCATGCTTTGCGCGTAGTTGGCCCACTCCACCTGGAGCGCTTGCACTTTATGCAGGCGGTCGGTCTGGATCGGGTTGTCGGCTGTCAATTCCAACAATGTCTCCAGGGCGACGGCGATACGCGGCTTGGCCACTTCATAAGGGTCGAGGAAATGCTCGTCGCCCGTCAGGAGGTAGCCGCGCATGCCGGTTTCCAGATCCACGCTCAGCTTGAGCGCTTCATTGGCATTATTGATCACCCGATCGGTATGCCCGACCCATTGGATCACCGACAGGAGATAGGTGATCAGCACAATGAAAAACACCGCGCTGAGGGCGCCCATGCCCAGTGGCAGGCTGATATTGCGGCTCAGGAGCTTGCGAAAACTTTGCTCGTCAACCGAAGACGAAGGAGTCATGGAATAAGCCTTGGTGGACAGTTGAAAACCGTGGAGTTTGCCGAAAAATACCGGTTGGATCCACATTCTGACGGGGCAAAGGCGCAAACTCCACGAAAAGCCTGAGGAAGCGACGATCCTTGTCAGCTCTTGTACTATAGATCCTTTCTTGTACAACCCAGGGAACTTGTGCCCCCTCGCTACTTACTCATGCATAAGGCCGTTTTTTGGCACACCTCCCCAACCCAATCCCCTGAGAATGTCTACCATGCACAACCCCGCTCCTGATACCCAGCCAACCATTCTGGTAGTCGAAGACGACGACATCGTACGTATGTTGATTGTCGACGTGCTGGAAGAGCTGGAATACCAGGTACTGGAAGCGGACGGCTGCGAACAGGCCTTGGCGTATCTGCGTAACGATGCGCAGCCCATCGCCCTGATGATGACCGATATCGGCCTGCCGGTGATGGACGGTCGCGAGCTGGCCAAGCAGGCCCGATCGGCTCGGCCTCAGCTACCCATTCTGTTTGCCAGCGGTTACGCCGAAAGCATCGATGTGCCGGAAGGCATGGCGGTGATTGGCAAGCCTTTTTCCATCGATCAGTTGCGCGACAAGGTCAACGGCATTCTTTCTTGAGCCTGACGCAATTGTTGGTCACTATCGGCGCCCCGCGCTGATAGCGCCCACGTCGATTCGTTCCAAGGAAGCACCCGCTCATGCGTCAACCCACCGCCACCAAGGTCCTGGTTATCGGCTATGTCTGGCCCGAGCCGCGTTCATCGGCTGCCAGCGGGCACGTCATGCAGATCCTCGAAGCCTTCCTTGGGCAAGGCTGGGACATCACCTTCAGCAGTCCCGCGGGCCCTGGCGAGAACCGTGCCGACCTGATCGCGCTGGGGATCGGCGAAGTGCCGATCGAGCTCAACAGCAGCAGTTTCGATACATTCATCGCTGAACTGGCCCCGGATATCGTGTTGTTCGACCAGTTCATGATGGAAGAACAGTTCGGCTGGCGGGTCGAGAAACACTGCCCCGGCGCCCTTCGGGTGCTGGAGACGTCCGATTTGCAAAGCCTGCGCCACGCCCGGCATCAGCGGCTCAAGGATCGGTTGAAGAAGGATGACGTTTCCCAGGATTTCAGCGATCTGTTTGCGCAGGACCTGCCTCAAGCGTTCGAGTTGATGGCCGGCACCGACCTGGCCAAGCGGGAAATCGCCGCCCTGTACCGGTGCGACCTGAGCCTGATGGTGTCCGAAGTCGAGATCGAGTTGCTGGTAGAGCACTTCAAACTGCCCCGCAACCTCTTGCATTGGTGCCCACTGATGCTGGACCTGCCGAGCGAAGCACGCGTGCCGTTCGCAGACCGGGCGCATTTCCTCAGCATCGGCAATTTCCGCCACGCGCCGAACTGGGACGCCGTGCTCTGGATGAAAAACGCCATTTGGCCATTGATCCGCCAACAGCTGCCTGATGCGCAACTGCACCTGTATGGCGCCTACACCCCGCCTAAGGCTGCGGCGCTGCACAACGCGGCCCAAGGGTTTCACATCATGAATTGGGCCGAGGATGCGCTGCAGGTCATGTCGGCGGCACGTGTCTGTCTGGCGCCGTTGCGTTTCGGTGCCGGCATCAAGGGCAAGCTGATCGATGCCATGCTGTGCGGCACACCCAATGTCACCACACCCATCGGCGCAGAAGCCATGCACGGTGAAATGCCCTGGCCCGGAGCGATTGCCCAAAGCGCCGAAGATATCGCCCACGCCGCTGTGCAGTTGTACCGCGAGCAGAGCCTTTGGACCCGCGCCCGGGATAACGGCCTGGCGCTGCTGGCGGACCGTTACCGCCGACAGGTCCACGCCCAGGCGCTGATCGATTGCCTCGAAGCCTGTCGCGCCGACCTTGAGCAACGGCGCCGGGATAACTTCACCGGCAGCATGTTGCGTCATCACCAGCACAAGAGCACTCAATACATGTCCCAGTGGATTGAGGAGAAGAACCGCAACAGTCAGGCCGGAAGCGTTACGGGGTAGCACCCGTGCGGCGAAGGGGGCATTATCCAGCGGCAATAACAATAAAAGCGCCAGGCCATGACCCGAACTGCAAGAGTCACCGACCCTTCCTATGAGCTGATGGACGACCATAACGGGCTGTCCATCATCTATCGCCAGCACGGTTTCCCGTGCCCGCTGGTGCGCTGGCATTTCCATAAGGAATACGAGTTGCACCTGATCGTCGCCAGCTCCGGCAAGGTATTCATCGGTGACTATATCGGCAACTTTTACCCGCAATCGCTGTTTCTCACCGGCCCCAACCTGCCCCACAACTGGATCAGCCAGGTCGCCGAGGACGAAGTGGTGCCCAAGCGTGACATGCTGGTGAATTTTACCGACGAGCTGTTCGAGAGCGGCCATCAGGTGTTTGCCGAGCTCAAGACCGTCGCGCCATTGCTGGAGCGCGCCCAGTACGGCATCGAATTTCGCTGCAAGCGCACTATCCGCCAGGCCATGATCCTGATGCAGCGCATCGCCGATTCCCAAGGCATGAGCCGCCTGGGGCATTTTTTCATCCTGATGGAGCTGCTGGCCGCAACCGATGACTATCAGTTGCTTTCCGGGGCCACTGCGGCGCAACCGGCGGACGAGCACAGCGTTGACCGTACCAACCGCGCGGTGGATTACATCTTTGCCCATTACGCACGGGAACTGTCCCTGGAAGAAGTGGCCGACCATCTGGGCATGAAACCGACGTACTTCAGCCGCGTCTTCAAACAAGCCACCGGCCGCTGTTTCATCGAGTTCGTCAATCGCCTGCGTATCAGCAAGTCCTGCGAGTTGTTGGCCGACGGCGACAAACCGGTGACGGACGTGTGTTTTGAATCGGGCTTCAACAACATATCCAACTTCAACCGGCGCTTTCAGCAGCTCAAGGGCATGACCCCTTCCCATTACCGGCGGCTGGCGGTGCAGCGGTTGACCGAACAGAACCAGGGCTGACAATCCCAGGTTATCCCTGTGGCGGGAATTTATGTGGGAGCAAAGCTTGCTCGATGCAGGCGCCTCGGTTCTCCGGAAGACCGCGTCATCCTCATCGCGGGCAAGCCTTGCTCCCACACAGCGGGGATAAATCCCCTCGCCACAGCTAACCCCTTCTCAGACCAAATCCCATCCAGTGCAAAAAAGTATCAGCGCAAGTGCGACGGATGATTTGTCTCGCCGGCGATTGAGGGCTGTAATCAGCGCACATTCTTCCCTTCATCCGGAAGACACAAAAACAATAACTGTCCTTCCGCAGCCCTTGGGCGCGGAAAAGGAGTGCGCGATGAAACCTTCGGTAAAAGCTCTGCTTGTCTCCACCTGCATGACCCTCAGCAGCGTCAGTTTCGGCGCACAGACCCTCACCATTGCCACCGTCAACAACAGCGACATGATCCGCATGCAAAAGCTCTCGAAGACCTTCGAGGCTGAGCACCCGGACATCAAGCTCAATTGGGTGGTGCTCGAAGAAAACGTCCTGCGCCAGCGCTTGACCACCGACATCGCCACCCAGGGCGGGCAGTTCGACGTGCTGACCATCGGCATGTACGAAGCCGCACTCTGGGGGGCCAAGGGTTGGCTGGAGCCGATGAAGGATTTGCCGGCCAGTTATGCCCTGGATGATATTTTTCCGTCCGTGCGTGAAGGCCTGTCGGTCAAGGGCACGCTCTACGCCCTGCCGTTCTATGCCGAAAGCTCGATCACCTACTACCGCACCGACCTGTTCAAGGACGCCGGGCTGACCATGCCCGAACACCCGACCTGGACCCAGATCGGTGAGTTCGCGGAAAAACTCACTGACAAGACCAAGGAGCAATATGGCCTGTGTCTGCGAGGCAAGGCTGGTTGGGGCGAAAACATGGCGCTGATCACGACCCTGGCCAACGGTTTTGGCGCGCGCTGGTTCGATGAGAAGTGGCAGCCGCAGTTCAATGGCCCCGAGTGGAAGAATGCCCTGAACTTCTACGTCGACAACATGAAGAAATCCGGCCCGCCGGGCGCTTCCAGCAACGGTTTCAACGAGAACCTGGCGCTGTTCAACAGCGGCAAATGTGCAATCTGGGTCGATGCCAGCGTCGCCGGTTCGTTCGTCACCGATAAGACCCAAAGCAAAGTGGCCGATCACGTCGGATTCACCTTCGCCCCCCATGAAACGACTGACAAAGGCACCTCGTGGATGTACTCCTGGTCGCTGGCCATCCCCGCCAGTTCCAAAGCCAAGGAAGCGGCCAAGGTCTTTACCATGTGGGCGACGTCCAAGGAATACAGCCAATTGGTCGCCAAGACCGATGGCGTTGCCAACGTACCGCCAGGCACACGTACCTCGACCTATAGCGACGACTACATGAAGGCCGCGCCGTTTGCCAAGGTGACCCTGGAGTCGTTGAAAGTCGCTGACCCGAAAGCCCCCACTCTCAAGCCTGTGCCCTATATCGGTATCCAGTTGGTGACCATTCCTGAGTTCCAGGCCATCGGCACCCAGGTCGGCAAGTTCTTTTCGGGCGCGTTGACCGGCCAGCAGACCGTGGACCAGGCGTTGACCGCAGCGCAGTCCACCACGGAACGCGAGATGAAACGCGCAGGTTATCCCAAGTAACCCCGACGTCAATGTGGGAGCGAGCCTGCTCGCGATGAGGCCGGCACATTCAACATCTATGTTGCCTGACCCTGCGCTATCGCGAGCAGGCTCGCTCCCACAATGGATTTTTGTAGGCCCGCACAAATCGGTTCAATGCCATGAATAGTTCAACGACAACCGCCAAAGCACACAGCGAGATTGCCCCACCGGTTCGCAAAAACCGCTTGGCCAATCCAGGCTGGTTTCTGGTCAGCCCCTCGGTGGGGTTGCTGCTGCTGTGGATGATCGTGCCACTGGGCATGACCGTCTACTTCTCGCTGATCCGCTACAACCTGCTTTACCCCGGCGAGAACGAATTTGTCGGGCTGGAGAATTTCACTTACTTCCTGACCGATTCGGGCTTCGTCCCCGGGGCGACCAACACTCTGCTGCTGGTGGGCAGCGTGTTGCTGATCAGCATCGTGTTCGGGGTGTTGATCAGTGCGCTGCTGGAGGCCAGCGAGTTTTTCGGCCGGGGCATCGTGCGGGTATTGCTGATTTCACCGTTCTTCATCATGCCCACGGTGGGCGCGCTGATCTGGAAGAACCTGATTTTCCACCCGGTCTCGGGAATTCTCGCCTCGGTGTGGAAACTGTTCGGCGCACAGCCGGTGGACTGGTTGGCCCACTACCCGCTGCTGTCGATCATCATCATTGTGTCCTGGCAATGGTTGCCCTTCGCGATCCTGATCCTGATGACGGCCATGCAGTCCCTCGATCAGGAACAGAAAGAAGCCGCCCGCCTGGATGGCGCGGGGCCCATCGCGATTTTCTGGCATCTGACTCTGCCCCATCTGGCGCGCCCGATTGCGGTGGTGCTGATGATTGAAACCATTTTCCTGCTGTCGGTGTTCGCCGAGATTTTCACCACCACCAACGGCGGCCCCGGCTATGCCTCGACCAACCTCGCCTACCTGATCTACAACCAGGCGCTGGTGCAGTTCGACGTCGGCATGGCTTCGGCCGGCGGCTTGATTGCCGTGGTGATTGCCAATATCGCCGCCATCATCCTGGTCCGGATGATCGGCAAAAACCTCACCGACAAGAACTGAGGCCGCAGCCATGACACTTCAACAATCCCGTCGCCTGCAAAGCCTGCTGCTGGGTACGCTGGCCTGGGCCATCGCGATCCTGATCTTCTTCCCGATCTTCTGGATGGTGCTGACCAGCTTCAAGACCGAAATCGACGCGTTCGCCACGCCGCCGCAGTTCATCTTCACGCCGACGCTGGAGAACTACCTGCACATCAACGAGCGCAGCAACTACTTCAGCTTCGCCTGGAACTCGGTGGTGATTTCCTTCAGCGCCACCGCCCTTTGCCTGCTGATTGCGGTGCCGGCGGCCTACTCCATGGCGTTCTATGAAACCCAGCGCACCAAGGGCACGTTGCTGTGGATGCTCTCCACCAAAATGTTGCCACCGGTGGGCGTGCTGATGCCGATCTACCTGCTGGCCAAGAGCTTTGGCCTGCTGGACACGCGGACTGCGTTGATCATCATCTACACGCTGATCAACCTGCCGATCGTGGTCTGGATGATTTACACCTACTTCAAGGACATTCCCCGCGACATCCTTGAAGCCGCGCGTCTGGATGGCGCCACGCTGTGGCAGGAAATGGTTCGCGTCCTGTTGCCCATCGCCAAGGGTGGCCTGGCCTCCACCGTACTGCTGTCGCTGATCCTGTGCTGGAACGAGGCGTTCTGGTCGCTGAACCTCACCTCGTCCAAAGCCGCGCCGCTGACGGCTCTGATCGCGTCCTACTCCAGCCCCGAAGGCTTGTTCTGGGCCAAGTTGTCGGCCGTCTCGACCCTGGCCTGCGCACCGATCCTGATTTTCGGCTGGATCAGCCAGAAACAGCTGGTACGCGGTTTGTCCTTCGGCGCCGTGAAATAACGCGCCTTACACCATTATCAGAAGTGGAGGCCCATCATCATGGCCAACCTGAAAATCAAGAATCTGCAAAAAGGCTTCGAAGGTTTCTCCATCATCAAGGGCATCGACCTTGAAGTGAACGACCGTGAGTTCGTGGTCTTTGTCGGCCCGTCGGGTTGTGGCAAGTCCACGCTGCTGCGGTTGATCGCCGGCCTGGAAGAAGTCAGCGACGGCACCATCGAACTGGACGGCCGGGACATCACCGAAGTCAGTCCGGCCAAGCGCGACCTGGCGATGGTGTTCCAGACCTACGCGCTTTACCCGCACATGAGTGTGCGCAAGAACATGTCCTTCGCCCTGGACCTGGCCGGCGTGCCCAAGGCCGAGGTCGAGAAAAAGGTCAACGAAGCGGCGCGCATCCTCGAATTGGGGCCGATGCTTGAACGCAAGCCCAAGCAGTTGTCCGGCGGCCAGCGCCAGCGTGTGGCGATTGGCCGGGCCATCGTGCGCAACCCGAAGATTTTCCTGTTCGACGAGCCGCTGTCCAACCTCGACGCCGCCCTGCGCGTGCAGATGCGCCTGGAGCTGGCGCGCCTGCACAAGGAGCTGCAGGCAACGATGATCTACGTCACCCACGATCAGGTCGAAGCCATGACCCTGGCCGACAAGGTGGTGGTGCTCAACAGCGGGCGCGTCGAACAGATCGGCTCGCCGCTGGAGCTGTATCACCAGCCGGCCAACCTGTTTGTTGCCGGGTTCCTCGGTACGCCAAAAATGGGCTTTCTCAAAGGCAAAGTCACACGGCTGGAGAACCAGGGTTGTGAGGTCCTGCTGGACGCCGGCACCCGGATCAGCCTGCCCCTGAGTGGGGCCAGCCTGAGCGTCGGCGGCGCGGTGACCCTGGGGATTCGCCCGGAGCATTTGAACCTGGCACAACCGGGCGATTGCACGCTGCAAGTCACCGCCGATGTCAGCGAACGTCTGGGCAGCGACACCTTCTGTCACGTCGTCACCGCCTCGGGTGAAGCCTTGACCATGCGCGTGCGCGGCGACCTGGCGAGCCGTTTCGGTGAGCAACTGAACCTGCACCTGGATGCTGAACACTGCCACTTATTCGATGCCGAGGGCGTGGCGGTCACCCGTGCGCTGCGCATCGCCGCCTGATTACCGAGATTTGTGATGAAACTCAATCGACAGAACCTGCACAACCTCAGCCCTGAGGTCGCCCTGCCCGCTTATTCCTTGAGCGAGATCAGCCAGGGCATCGCCCACATCGGCGTCGGCGGCTTCCACCGCGCGCACCAGGCTTACTACACCGATGCGCTGATGAACACCGGCACCGACCTGGACTGGGCCATCTGCGGCGTGGGCTTGCGGGCCGAAGATCGCCGCGCCCGGGATGACCTGGCCAGCCAGGACTACCTGTTTACCCTGTACGAGCTGGGGGACACCGACGACACCGAAATCCGGGTGATCGGAGCCATCAATGACATGCTGCTGGCCGAAGACGGCGCCCAGGCCCTGATCGACAAACTGGCCGACCCGCAAATCCGCATCGTCTCGCTGACCATCACCGAGGGCGGCTATTGCATCGACGACAGTAACGGCGAGTTCATGGCCCACCTGCCGCAGATCCAGCACGATCTGGCCCATCCTGACGAGCCGAAAACCGTCTTCGGTTTCCTTTGCGCAGCCTTGGCCAAGCGCCGGGCCGCCGGCACCCCGGCGTTCACCCTGATGTCCTGCGATAACCTGCCGCACAACGGTGCCGTGACCCGCAAGGCGCTGCTGGCATTCGCCGCGTTGCGCGACGCCGAGCTGGGCCAATGGATCGATCGCCACGTGAGCTTCCCCAACGCCATGGTTGACCGCATCACGCCCATGACCAGCGTCGCCCACCGGCTGCAACTGCATGACGAGCATGGGGTCGACGATGCCTGGCCGGTGGTCTGCGAGCCTTTCGTGCAGTGGGTCCTGGAAGACAAATTCGTCAACGGTCGCCCGGCCTGGGAAAAGGTCGGCGTGCAGTTCACCGATGACGTCTCGCCCTATGAAGAAATGAAAATCAAGTTGCTCAACGGCAGTCACCTGGCGCTGACCTACCTGGGTTTTCTCAAGGGTTATCGCTTCGTCCACGAAACCATGAACGACCCGCTGTTCGTGCGTTACATGCGTGCCTACATGGACCTGGACGTGACCCCGCAACTGGCACCCGTGCCAGGGATCGACCTGACCGACTACAAGAACACGCTGGTGGAGCGTTTTTCCAACCAGGCAATTGCCGACCAGTTGGAGCGGGTGTGCTCGGACGGCTCGTCGAAGTTTCCCAAATTCACCGTGCCGACGATCAACCGCTTGATTGCCGACGGCGGCCAAACCCGTCGCGCGGCGCTGGTGGTGGCGGCCTGGGCCGTGTACCTGAAGGGCGTGGATGAGAACGGCGTGACGTATTCGATCCCGGACCCGCGGGCGGCGTTCTGCCAGGCGCTGGTGGCCGACGATGCGTTGGTGACCCAGCGCCTGCTGGAGGTCGAAGAGATTTTCGGTACGGCCATTCCCCACTCGCCCGAGTTCGTGGCAGCCTTCGAGTGGTGCTGCAACAGCTTGCGCGAACACGGGGTCACGCGGACGCTTGAGCGAGTGTTGGCTGACGCGGACTAAACTGCGCACGCAATCCGCTTCTGTGGCGAGGGAGCTTGCTCCCGCTGGGCTGCGCAGCAGCCCCTTGGATCGGCCTGAGACACCCAGTTGTCAGGTTGATGGGGCCGCTTCGCGCCCCAGCGGGAGCAAGCTCCCTCGCCACGGGGTTTGTGTTTACCGGCCGATGACTTCTTGCAGATATCGATCTGACTCACCCAAGGATTTTTATGGCAAACCAACAACTGTTCCTGGGCATCGACTGCGGCACCCAGGGCACCAAGGCACTGATCCTGGATACGCTCAGCGGCCAGGTGCTCGGCCAGGGTGCCGCTGCCCACAGCATGATCAGCGGCGCCAACGGTCGCCGTGAACAAGACACCCAGCAATGGCTCGATGCATTCACCCAGGCGACTCACCAAGCCCTGGCCGCCGCCGGGGTCGATGGCCAGGCGATCCTCGGCATCGGCGTGTCCGGCCAGCAACACGGCTTGGTGCTGCTTGACGACCAGGGCCAGGTCTTGCGCCCGGCCAAGCTGTGGTGCGACACCGAGACGACGCCGGAGAACGATCGGCTTTTGGCCTACCTGGGGGGTGAAGACGGCAGCCTCGCACGCCTCGGCGTGGTGATCGCGCCGGGCTACACGGTTTCCAAACTGCTCTGGACGCGGGAGCAGCATCCCCAGGTTTTCGAACGCATCGCCAGCGTCCTGCTGCCCCACGACTTTCTCAATCACTGGCTCACCGGCCGCCATTGCAGCGAATACGGCGACGCCTCGGGCACCGGCTATTTCAACGTACGCACCCGTCAATGGGACGCGCGGTTGCTGGAGCACATCGATCCCAGCGGCCGGCTGCAATCGGCTTTGCCGGAGCTGATCGAGGCCCATCAGCCGGTCGGGCGGATCCTGCCGGCCGTTGCCGCGCACCTGGGCATCAATCCTGATGCGCTGGTGGCCAGCGGGGGTGGCGACAACATGATGGGCGCTATCGGCACCGGCAACATCCAGCCCGGTGTGATCACCATGAGCCTGGGCTCCTCCGGCACGGTCTACGCCTATGCCGCAGAACCTGCAGTCAGTCCGCAGCCGTCGGTGGCAACCTTCTGCTCATCCAGCGGCGGCTGGCTGCCGCTGATCTGCACCATGAACCTGACCAACGCCACCGGAGCCATGCGCGAGCTGCTGGAGCTGGACATCGACGCCTTCAACGCCTTGGTGGCAAGGGCCCCGATAGGCGCCGAAGGCGTGTGCATGCTGCCGTTTCTCAACGGCGAGCGAGTTCCCGCCCTGCCCCATGCCACCGGCAGCCTTTTCGGGCTGACCACCACCAACCTGACCCGGGCCAATCTGTGCCGGGCGGTGGTCGAAGGCACCACCTTCGGTTTGCGCTATGGCCTGGACCTGCTGCGCGCCAACGGGCTCGAGGCCCAGAGCATCCGCTTGATCGGCGGGGGCTCGAAAAGCCCGGTTTGGCGGCAGATCGTCGCCGACATCATGGATACCACGGTCATTTGCACTGAACAGAGTGAAGCGGCCGCCCTGGGTGCGGCGATTCAGGCGGCGTGGTGCCATTCAGGCTCGCAGCAAAGCCTGGCCGATCTGTGCGAGCGCTGTGTCAAGCTCGACCCGGCCAGTGAAACCCGGCCCATTACCGAGCAGGTCGCAGCATCGCAAAAATCTTATGTCCACTATCAAGAATGTATCGCAACCCTTTGAGATAAAAGACCTATGTATTTGGTATGTGGTGAAGCACTGTTTGATTTTTTCAGCGAAAACGAGATGGGCGGTCCGGCGTCGCAGGTCAACTTCAAAGCCATCGCCGGCGGCTCGCCGTTCAACGTGGCAGTCGGGTTGCGACGCCTGGGCGTGGAATCGGCACTGTTTGGCGGGCTGTCCACGGACTACCTGGGCCGACGCTTGCATCAGGTCCTGGCTGCCGAAGGTGTCAGCACCGAATACGCACTGGACTTCGACGCGCCTACGACCCTGGCAATGGTGGCGGTCGGCGCCAACGGTTCGCCCCACTATAGCTTTCGCGGTGAAGGGTGCGCGGACCGGCAACTAGGCCTGGACCACCTACCGGTGCTCGGTGAGCACGTACGGGGGCTGCATGTCGGCTCTTTCTCTCTTGTGGTGCAGCCGATTGCCGACACCCTACTGGCCTTGGTGCGACGCGAGAGCGGTAAACGCCTGGTCAGCTTGGATCCGAACGTGCGACTCAACCCGCAACCGGACATCGAACTGTGGCGCTCGCGAATCGCAACGCTGGTCGAATATGCCGATTTGATCAAAGTCAGCGACGAAGACCTGAGTCTTCTTTATCCCGACCAACCGCCACAGACCATCATCGAGCGTTGGATGGAGCACCGTTGCCAATTGGTGTTCCTTACCCGTGGCAGTCAAGGCGCGACGGTATTCAGCCGCCAGCACGGTTCCTGGTCAATGCCGGCATGTTCGGTGCAGATCGCCGATACCGTGGGCGCAGGGGACACCTTCCAGGCGGCGTTGATTACCTGGCTGACCGAGCACCAACTGGATTCGGTGGAAGGCCTGCATACCCTGACCCGGGAGCAGGTGAGCGAGATGCTTGCTTTTGCCATGCGCGCTGCTGCGCTGACGTGCGGCCGGACCGGACCGGATCTGCCTTACCGGCAACAATTGGATTGAGCTGTTTGGGAAAAAGCACGGCACCGGGTTCGGACAATGACCGAACCCGGACGTGATTCCTGGGAAGACAAGGCCGTGATCAGCGCCCGGTCATGCGGTGTTGCTGATGGAAGTGATTACCGGTGTGGTGATTTTGGTCGAGTTCGGAGCGCAACTCGGCGATCAGGTCGTTGATTGCCCGGCAGCCATTGAGTTTATTGGCATCGATATCAGTTTTGACCAAGGCCACACGATCGGTTTCATGATCGTCATAGATCTTGATTGTCATCGACAAATCAGGTGACAAGGTGCATTGCGAGCGCTTGGGCAGCAAGCTGCTTTCAATGATATTTCGCATTTCGAGGGCAGATAAAAACATGGCGACTCTCTCCTGTTGAGGCGGCCAATTTATGTTCACGACGGCGGTATTTTCGTCCGTTCTTCCCTGCGGACTGGGACTACGAATGCCGTGCCGTTCGTTCGTTCTTGGCGTTTTCTAATTAATGAGCCCGTGCAGCGACTCCCTAATCATCCCGCAAAAAATATGCCTGCTTTAAAGAAAATCCCGATTGATCCAAATCAACTACTTAGCGTCCAGGCCTGTGAGAGCGTGCGTGCAGATTGCAAGGAAGCGGGATTTTCCTCATGCAAACTGCAATCGCCAGTGATCCTGTCGCAAGCTAGATTAGACCCTATTGCGCAGGGGTGAGTGGGCACCCGTCGGCTGCTTCGAAAAAAGTGTGACGTCGCGTAAAAAACGTCAAATGGCTTCGGCGCCAGCCCGCTCTGCCACATGGCGCAGGCTATCGAAGTTGATATTCGCGCCGGAATCGATTGCCACCAGTGTTTGGCCTCGCGCGCCGGTTTGGGCGACGTACTGCTTGATGCCGGCGACCGCCAAGGCGCCCGAGGGCTCGGTTATCGACCGGGTATCGTCATAGATGTCTCGGATGGCTGCGCACAATTGGTCGTCAGTGACGGTGATCACGTCATCAACGCAGAAACGGCAGATGTCGAAGCCGTAGGCCCCTATTTGTGCGACAGCCACGCCATCGGCGAAGGTTCCCACACTTGCCAGACTGACCCGTTCACCGACTGTCAGCGCCGCCTGGAGACAGGCGGAATGTTGTGACTCCACCCCGACGATGCGAACCTCCGGGCGCAGGTACTTGACGTAGGCCGCGACCCCGGCAATCAGCCCCCCGCCACCGACCGGGACAAAAATCGCGTCCAGGCTGCCTGGCTGCTGACGCAGGATTTCCATGGCGACGGTGCCCTGCCCGGCGATCACGTCCGGATCATCGAAGGGCGAAACGAACTCTCGTCCGGTCTGTCGGGCCAGCTCCAGTGCGTATTCCAAGGCAAAGGGAAAGCTCTCCCCGTGCAGCACTGCTTCGGCGCCCCGGTTGCGCACGCCCAGCACCTTGAGCTGCGGTGTGGTGAGTGGCATGACGATGCTGGCCGATATGCCCAGCTCTCGCGCGGCCAGCGCCACGCCCTGGGCATGATTGCCCGCTGAAGCGGTGATGACACCGCGAGCCCGTTGCTCGGCGGTCAGTTGCACCAGTTTGTTGTAGGCGCCACGGATCTTGAAAGAAAAAGTCGGCTGCAGGTCTTCACGCTTGAGCAGGATCCGGTTGCCCAAGGCTTCGGACAGTCCGGTGGCCGCTTGCAACGGCGTGCGCACGGCCAGTTCGTACACCGGCGCGGCCAGGATCTTCTTGACGTAATGTTCTAGCAGGGCTTGCTCGGGGCGGGTGGTAGGCATGGCGGTCTCCTGGTTTGGACAAAACTCCGGAGACAGAAAGAAAAAACCCGCCTCGGAGGCGGGTTGGGTGCAGTCGTCAGCTAGCCCGCCAAATAAGGAATGGCGGTAATAATGCTTGGCTGGCTACGCAATACGGTGCTGGTCATGCCTGGAAATTAGCCTGCCGCTGACTGGCAAGTCAATGGGCACTGTTGCGAATCACTTGAGCCCGACTTTATAGAGCGTCCCATCGTCATCATCTGTCAGCACGTACAGGAAACCATCCGGCCCCTGGCGCACGTCGCGGATGCGCTCGCCAAGCTCACCCAGCAGGCGTTCTTCGTGCACGACCTTGTCACCCTCCAGTTCCAGGCGGATCAGATTCCGGGACACCAGCGCACCGATGAACACGCTGTGTTGCCAGGCCTTGAAGCGGTCACTGTCATAGAACGCCATGCCGCTCAGCCCGGGTGACACTTCCCATACATGAAAAGGGCCAAGCGTGCCTTCGGCGGTCTTGCCGCCGGCTTCCGGGATCGGCGCCCCAGAGTAGTTGATGCCGTGAGTCGCCAGCGGCCAGCCGTAATTCTTGCTGCGTTCGATGATATTCAGCTCATCGCCGCCCCTGGGGCCGTGCTCGTTCTCCCACAACGTACCGTTCCAGGGATTGAGCGCCGCCCCTTGGGGGTTGCGAACGCCGTAGGACCAGATCTCGGGGCGTACGTTTGCCTGACCGACAAACGGGTTATCGTCCGGCACCTTGCCGTCGGGGTAGATGCGCACGATCTTGCCCTGGAGCTTATCCAGGTCCTGGGCCGTGGGACGCTCGTTGTTTTCCCCCAGGGTGATGAACAGATAGCCGTCCCGGTCGAACACCAGGCGCGACCCAAAGTGGTTCCCGGTGGAAAGCTTGGGCTGCTGACGGAAAATCACATTGAAATTCTTCAGGCTCTGCAGGTCTTCGGACAATTGCCCACGGCCCACGGCGGTGCCTGCCTTGCCGTCATCGCCGGCCTCTGCGTAAGACAGGTAGACCGTGCGGTCCTGCTTGAAGTCCGGCGACAGCACGACGTCCAGCAAACCGCCCTGGCCTCTGGCCCAGACCTCAGGTACGCCGTTCAATGGTGCCGAGAGCTGGCCATCCGGGCTGACCCGACGCAGGTTGCCCGCTCGCTCTGTCACCAACATGCCTTGTTGGTCAGGCAGGAAAGCCACGGACCAGGGGTGTTCGAGCCCCTTGACCACGGTGGTCACCTCCACCGTGCCCTCCTCGCTCTTGAGTTGCCGGCTTTGCGCGGCAGACGCCGGCGTGGCGAGAGTCAGTACAGCGCTGGCGCAGAATGCGGCCAGGAGTGTTTTACGCAACATGCACACTTCCTTCTGTGGTGTGAATAAAGACTGCCAGGGCTCGGTACTCAGCGAATGTCGTTTGAGGTGTCCCTCGGCGGCGGATTGGGCTTGATGGTAGGCCGTGGCGAGCCGGCAGGCTGACCGGAACGGGGATACCCGTTGCCGATACCGCCATTTTCCAGCGTGGGTGGCCGGGGAACGGGAACGGTCGGGTTGTTATGGATCATCGGCACGTTGGGCCGGGTGCCCTGCATGCTGTTGGGATTGGCCCGGCGGATCGGGCTGTTATAGGGATTGTTGTTACCTGGCAGGTTCTGGGCCAGGACCATGGCCCCGCGGTCGGGCGTTGCCGAGTGGGCGGCGGTGGCCAGCAACAGCGTCATGAGAGTGAGTAGCAGCCTGTTCATCGGAGCACCTCTTGGATTCAGGCATATCGAAAGCACGCTACGCCGCCGGTTCGCCGTTGTTAAGGGAAATGTCCGTCCGAAGATGTAACCAAGCGTCTCGAAGGCAATGCGGGGCGGGTCAACCGGCGCTCCATGGAAACTTTTGCGAACGCCGCAAGGTCACCTGAATGACTCATTCATCGGCAAGGAAACCCCTCCATGGCACGGGCAATCTGGAAAGGCGCAATCAGCTTCGGACTGGTCCACATTCCTGTGGCGCTGGTGTCGGCCACGTCCTCCCAGGGAGTGGATTTTGACTGGCTGGACAAGCGCAGCATGGACCCGGTTGGCTATAAGCGAGTGAACAAGGTCACCGGCAAGGAAGTGACCAAGGAAAATATCGTCAAGGGTGTGCAATACCAGAAGGGTCAATACGTCCTGCTGAGCGAAGAGGAGATTCGCTCCGCCCACCCCAAGTCCACCCAGACCATCGATATTTTTTCTTTCGTCGACAGCGACAAAATTCCCCTGCAAAACATCGACACGCCCTACTTCCTGGCGCCAGACAAACGCGGCGGCAAGGTCTACGCCCTGCTGCGCGAAACCCTGATCAAGACCAACAAGGTGGCGCTGGCCCATGTCGTGCTGCATACCCGCCAGCATCTGGCAGCGCTGATGCCGCTGGAGTCTGCGCTGGTGCTGGTGATGCTGCGCTGGCCCGCCGAAGTGCGCGAACTCGACATCCTGGAACTGGGCGATGAAGTCATCAAGCCAACCCTGGCCAAGGGGGAGCTGGAAATGGCCAAGCGGCTGGTGCAGGACATGAGCGCCGATTGGGAACCGCAAGAGTACCGGGACAGCTTCGAAGACAAGATCATGGAACTGGTGGAGAAAAAGGCCAAAGAAGGCCGCCTGGAGGCGGTGGAAACCGATCCGGGTGAAGAGCAACGCAAGAGCGCCGATGTCATCGACCTTACCGAACTGCTCAAGCGCAGCCTGGGCGGCAAGGGCAAGGCGCCAGAAAAGCCTGCCGGAAAAACCGCTGCAAAGCCCGCAAAGACCAGCAAATCCGCTCCCGCGAAAAAAGCCACCAAGGTCTCCCGGGGCTAATCCCCGGGCGCCAGCAATACAAGGGAATACGTCATGGCCAAGGCCGAGAGTGAATACGCCCGTTTGTCCGGTGTCGAGCCGGAGCAGAAGCACAGCCGCAAGCGCACCCGGCAGAACCAGACCGGTAGCAGTGCCCTTCCCGAGCGCTTGTTGCCGCAACGCGCCACCCCCGTTGAGCAGCCCCCGGCCGGTGAATGGCGTTATGAAGTCCAGTTCGATGGCTATCGACTGATGGCCCGCATTGAAGCGGGTCAAGTGCGATTGCTCAGCCGCAATCAACAGGACTGGACCGACCGACTGCAATTGCACGCCGCTGCGTTGTCTGAGCTGAATCTGGGTGACAGCTGGCTCGACGGCGGCCTCGTTTCGCTCGATGACGACGGCCACTCTGACTTTGCAGCCCTGCGACAGTCGTTCGAGATTGGCCGCACGGTAGACCTGGTGTACGTCCTGTTTGATGCGCCTTTTCTAGATGGCGTCGACCTGCGCCAGGCGCCGGTTGAAAAACGCCGGGCAGCCCTCAAGAAGGCGCTGAAGAACAATGCCAGCAAGCGCCTGCGCTTCTCCGAGTCGTTTTCCGCCAACCAGCACGACATTTTTGAAAGTGCCAACGCCCTCGCACTCGATGGCGTGGTCGGCAAACGCCTGGGCAGCCCCTATGTGTCGCGCCGCAGCGCCGACTGGATCAAACTCAAGTGCCGTCTGCGCCAGCCGTTCGTGATCGTCGGCTTCACCCGCCCCAAAGGTCGGCGCAATGGTTTCGGTGCACTGTTGCTGGCGGTCAACGGGCCCAAGGGATTGATGTATGCCGGCCGTGTCGGCACAGGGTTCGCACAAGCCCGGCTCAAACAACTGCACGAGCAACTCTGTAGCCTGGAGCGGGACGATTCGCCACTGGCCGCACCGGTCAGCAGCGCGCAAAGCCGCAGCGTGCATTGGGTAGAGCCAACCGAGGTCTGTGAAGTCGAGTTCGCTGATTGGACCCGCGACGGCCTGGTGCGCCAGGCGGTGTTCCTGGATCTGCAGAACGACATACCGGCAAGCAAGGTTGTGCGTCAGCAGCCAGTTCCGATAAAACCCCTGCCCGCCAAAACCACGCCTCGCGGCAAAGCCCGTAGCGCACAGGTCTCAGGGCTGGAGATTTCCCACCCTGAGCGCGTCATCGACAGTGTCAGCGGCGTGCAGAAAGTCGAACTGGCGCAGTACTACGAGGACATCGCTCCCTGGATTCTGCCGCACCTGAAGCAGCGCCCGGTTGCCCTGCTCAGGGCACCAGAGGGAATCGGTGAAGAGCAGTTCTTTCAGAAACACGCCGATCGCCTGGACATTCCCCACATCAAACAGCTGGATCCGCGACTGGATCCCGGGCATGCCGCGCTGATGGAAATCGACAGTGTGCAGTCGCTGGTCAGCGCGGCCCAAATGGGCACGGTGGAGCTGCACACATGGGCCGCCACGCATGATCGGATCGAGACGCCGGACCTGTTCGTTCTTGATCTGGACCCCGACCCGTCGCTGCCCTGGAGCGCGATGATCGAGGCGACTCGCCTGACCCTCTCGGTGCTCGACGAACTGGGTTTGCAGGCCTTCCTCAAAACTAGCGGAGGCAAAGGCATGCATATCATCGTGCCGCTGGCGCGCAGTGAAGGCTGGGACATTACCAAGGCTTTCGCCAAGGCCATCTCCCTGTTCATGACCCGGCAGATGCCGCAGCGGATCACCGCGACCATGGGGCCGAAGAACCGTGTCGGGAAGATATTTGTCGACTACCTGCGTAACGCCCGGGGCGCCAGCACCGTCAGCGCCTATTCCGTGCGCGCTCGGCCAGGTCTGCCGGTATCCGTGCCGATTGCCCGGGCCGAGCTTGACGGTCTGCGTAACGCCCAGCAGTGGGACATCTATACGGCCCTAGAACGGGCCAGAAACCTGGGCGCCGATCCTTGGGAGGGGTACAACCATCGCCAGCGAATCACGGCCAGGATGTGGGAGCAGCTGGATGCGCAAAAACCTGGGGAATGACGCAGGTACGGAGAGTCACCCGCTCATATCCAGATGAAGACCGCCAGCAGACCGCCGAAGAACGCCCACTTCTGCAAGTAATACAGCTTGCGGTTGCGCTTCTTCAGCGCCTTGCCTTGCAGGCGAATCCTGTAAAGCCTGGAAAACGCCCGGTTCAGGGCGCCGGTTTTGTCTCCGGCGTCATTGGGCGCTCCGGCGGCCGCCATCACGGTGCGGCTGAACCAGCGGTTGAAGGCACTGGCCCAGCGAAATCTCATGGGGCGTTCCACGTCGCAAAACAGAATGATGCGATTGTGTGGCGTGGTGTTCTGGGCGTAATGGATGAATGTCTCGTCGAATATCACCGCCTCGCCATCACGCCAATGGTAATGCTCACCATCGACATTGATGTAGCAGCCGGCATCGTTGGGCGTTTCCAGACCCAGGTGATACCGGTAGGACCCGGCATACGGGTCGCGATGACGAACCAGCTTGGAGCCCGGTGGCAGTTCGGCGAACATCGCCGCCTTGATTGAACCGATGCTCTGCACCAGTTCAGTGGTGCGCGGACACAGCTTCATGGCCGAGGGATGACTGTCGGCGTACCACTTCAGGTAGAAACGCTTCCAGCCGGTCTTGAAGAACGAATTGAAGCCCACATCGTCGTACTGGTTGGAGCGCTTGATCTCCCCCGCTCGCAGCAAATTCTGGCCTTCGGCGCGGATCTCCTGCCAATGGGCCTGCAACGGGCTCAGGTCGGGAAACTGCGCCGGGTTCAGGAAAGGCTTGTTGGGCAGTTTCGAGCACAGGTAAAGCAGGCAGTTGATCGGCGCGAGGAAGGACGAATGGTCGCTCAACTGGCGTCCGAGCTTGTGCCGAACGCGCCCGCGCAGGTGCACATAACCGATAGAGAGAAGATAGATCGCGGCAATGATGAGTTTCACAGTATCCGCACACATCAAAAGTGGACAGGCTGCCACTTCCCGCACAGCCGAACAGTGTGGGGAATGGCGTAAGTGAAACGGCAATTTAGCCACAACTCGTAACCAAAGGTTATCCCTGCGTTGTGAAAAATTGTCTTGCCTGGGTTACACCCTATCGTTAACGCGGCCAGATCAGTACAATTGCCGCCAAACATTACGCGCCCCCTTTTGGGCCGATACCGGATTCCGGCTTCGGCGTACGTCTATTTGGGTCAGGCGCTCCGTATGCTGCTGTCCTCTTATGCCGGATGGACCCTTGCGCTTGCGACCGCGATGCTCTTGCGCGGTCGGGACCTGCGCAAACAGGTACTGAACAGGTACTGCCGCACCCTTAGCTACTCTGAATGTTCCGCAGGATAAACCTTTGATCTCTACAGCTAACATCACGATGCAGTTCGGCGCCAAGCCACTGTTCGAAAACGTCTCTGTCAAGTTCGGCGCGGGTAACCGCTACGGTCTGATTGGCGCCAACGGTTGCGGCAAGTCGACCTTCATGAAGATCCTCGGCGGCGACCTCGAGCCGTCCGGCGGCCAGGTCATGCTTGAGCCGAACGTGCGCCTGGGTAAACTGCGCCAGGACCAGTTCGCCTACGAAGAATTCACCGTGATCGACACCGTGATCATGGGCCACGAAGAGCTGTGGAAGGTCAAGGCCGAGCGCGACCGCATCTATTCGCTGCCGGAAATGACCGAAGAAGACGGCATGGCCGTGGCCGAGCTGGAAACCGAATTCGCCGAGATGGACGGCTACACCGCCGAGTCCCGTGCCGGTGAACTGCTGCTGGGCCTGGGAATTGGCATCGAGCAGCATTTCGGCCCGATGAGCGAAGTGTCGCCCGGCTGGAAACTGCGGGTACTGCTGGCCCAGGCGTTGTTCTCCGACCCGGAAGTGCTGCTGCTGGACGAGCCGACCAACCACCTGGATATCAACACCATCCGCTGGCTGGAAAACGTGCTGACCCAGCGTTCGAGCCTGATGATCATCATCTCCCACGACCGTCACTTCCTGAACAGTGTCTGCACCCACATGGCGGACCTGGACTACGGCGAGCTGCGCCTGTTCCCGGGCAACTACGACGAGTACATGACCGTGGCGACCCAGTCCCGCGAGCAACTGCTGTCGGACAACGCCAAGAAGAAAGCGCAGATTTCCGAACTGCAATCGTTCGTCAGCCGCTTCTCGGCCAACGCCTCGAAGGCCAAGCAAGCCACCTCCCGTGCCAAGCAGATCGACAAGATCCAATTGGCCGAGGTCAAGCCATCGAGCCGTGTCAGCCCGTTCATTCGCTTCGAACAGACCAAGAAGCTGCACCGTCAGGCGGTCATTGTCGAAGGCATGGCCAAAGGGTTTGACGGCAAGCCGTTGTTCAAGGACTTCAGCTTCACCGTCGAAGCCGGCGAGCGCGTGGCGATCATTGGCCCGAACGGCATCGGCAAGACCACGTTGCTGCGCACCCTGGTCAATGAACTGGAGCCGGACGCCGGTACTGTGAAATGGACCGACGCCGCGGAACTGGGTTACTACGCCCAGGACCACGCCCACGACTTCGAAGACGACGTCAACCTGTTCGACTGGATGGGCCAGTGGACCCAGGGCGGCGAACAACTGGTTCGCGGCACCTTGGGCCGCATGCTGTTTTCCAACGACGAGATCCTCAAGTCGGTCAAGGTCATTTCCGGTGGTGAACAGGGTCGCATGCTGTTCGGCAAGCTGATCCTGCAAAAGCCGAACGTGCTGGTGATGGACGAACCGACCAACCACTTGGACATGGAATCCATCGAGGCGCTGAACCTGGCGCTGGAAAACTACCCGGGGACGCTGATCTTCGTCAGCCACGACCGTGAGTTCGTATCGTCCCTGGCCACCCGCATCATCGAGTTGAGCGCCGATGGCGTGATCGACTTCAGCGGCACCTACGACGATTACCTGCGCAGCCAGGGTGTGCTGATTTAAGAGCAGCGCTGAGTTGTAAGCTTCAAGCTGCAAGTGAAAAGCCCTGTCCGTTGTGACAGGGCTTTTTGTTTTCAAGGTAGAACATGTGGGAGCACAGCTTGCTTGCGATTTGGCCGTTTCAGTCGACTTGGTATTGGCCGACCTACCGTCATCGCGAGCAGGCTCGCTCCCACAAGGAACCGATGTTCTTCCAAGCCCTGCAGCCAGTGTGGGAGCGAGCCTGCTCGCGATAGCGTCGGCACTATCACCACCCGGGCAAACCGTTAGCCTGCTTTCTTTTATTCCCGCCGCGCGCCATGATGAGCCCCTCTTACCGCTGCCCGCGAACGAGCCTCATGCCAACACACCCATCCACCCCCAGTTCCCTGTCGATCACCTGGCAGATCATCTCCATCGTCTTCTATACCTTCATCGCCTTTCTCTGCATCGGCCTGCCGATTGCCGTGTTGCCGGGCTATGTCCACGAACAGTTGGGCTTCAGTGCCGTGGTGGCCGGGCTGACCATCGGCTCCCAATATCTGGCGACGCTGCTCAGTCGGCCCATGGCCGGGCGGCTGTCGGACAGTATCGGCACCAAGCGGGCGATCGTTTATGGGCTGTACGGGATCGTCCTCAGTGGTTTGCTGACGTTGCTTTCGACGCTGCTGCAAAGCTTTCCACTGCTGAGCCTGTTGATCCTGATCGCCGGGCGTTTGCTGCTCGGGGTGGCTCAGGGCCTGATTGGCGTGGGCACCATCAGTTGGTGCATGGGCCAGGTGGGTGTCGAACACACGGCCCGCTCGATTTCATGGAACGGCATCGCGTCTTATGGGGCCATTGCCATCGGGGCGCCGCTGGGGGTGGTGATGGTCAGTGAGCTGGGCTTTGTCAGCCTGGGGATCGCCTTGTCGCTGCTGGCCGGCGCGGCGCTGCTGTTGATACGCAACAAGCCGTCGGTGCCGGTCATTCGAGGCGAGCGCTTGCCCTTTTGGGCGGTGTTCGGGCGTATTGCACCGTACGGGACGAGCCTGTGCCTGGCGTCGATCGGCTACGGTACGCTCACCACCTTCATCACGTTGTTTTATGTCAGTCGCGGCTGGACGGGTGCAGCCTGGTGCCTGACGGTGTTTGGCGTCTGTTTCATCCTGTCGCGCTTGTTGTTCATTTCCAGCATCGCCCGCTTCGGAGGCTTCAGGACGGCCATTGCCTGTATGTGTATAGAAACCCTGGGGCTGGTGTTGCTATGGCTGGCGCCTTCTACCGCGTTCGCGCTGATTGGCGCGGGGCTGGCCGGTTTCGGGCTGTCGCTGGTGTATCCGGCGTTGGGTGTGGAGGCCATCAAGCAAGTACCAAATACCAGCCGTGGCGCAGGACTGAGCGCCTATGCGGTGTTCTTCGACCTGGCGCTGGCGATTGCCGGGCCCTTGATGGGCGCGGTGGCGTTGAATCTGGGGTATTCCTCGATCTTTTTCAGTGCGGCACTGCTGTCGATCATCGGACTGGGGCTGACTTTACTGCTGCGGCGCCGTACCGAAACAGCCGCTTATTGATCGACCTTGTGCAAACCCACCAGGCCGGTTCGCCCAGGCCTGGTGTTTTTTTGCGCGGTCTTTAAGCTGCGGCGAATTGCTCGCTGATCTGCAGCTTGGCTTCGTTCATGGCTTTGCTGCGCATTTCGTCACCGTAAGCCAGGCCCTCGGCGCGGACGAACTCGATGTCGGTAATGCCGAGGAAACCGAACATGACCTTCAGATAATCCTCATGCGCTACGCCGCTTGGCTGGCCGGCATGCAGGCCGCCAGAGGTGGAGACGATCACCAGTTTCTTGCCACCACACAGGCCTTCGGGGCCGGCTTCGGTGTAGCGGAAGGTTTGGCCGGCCACGGCGATACGGTCGATCCAGGCCTTGAGTTGAGTCGGAATGGTGAAGTTATACATCGGCGCTGCGATGACCACCGCGTCCGCCGCCAGGAATTCGGCCATGGTCGAGGCACTGAGATCAGTCTCGTGCTTCTGGGCAGCGTCGCGCAGTTCAGCGCTGGTGCCGGCGGCGATCAGGGTCTGGGCGGAAAAGTGGCTGATGGCATCGGCCGCCAGGTCGCGGTAGGTCACGACGACGTCCGCTTCGGCAGCTTTCCAGGCCTCAACCACGTCACGGCTCAGTTGGCGGGACGCGGAATTGTCGCCCAGGATGCTCGAGTCAATGTGCAACAGTTTCATATGAGTGCTCTCCAAGTGAGGATCGCGACCAAGCGATCAATTGAGAACAATCCTATCGATGAAGCCAATAGCCGATAAGTCAGTATTAATGCGATAGTTCGTTCCACTGACAGGACAATGGAACTCGATATGCAAGACCTCAATGATCTGTACTACTTCGCCAAAGTGGTTGAAGCCGGTGGTTTCGCCGCGGCCGGACGCCTGTTGGGTATTCCCAAGTCGCGGCTGTCACGACGTATCGCTGAACTGGAAGAGCGCCTTGGCGCCCGACTGCTGCAACGTACCACCCGCCAGTTGAAGCTCACGGCCGTTGGCGAGCGTTATCTGCGCCATTGCCAAGCCATGCTGCTGGAAGCCGAGATGGCCGATGAAGCCGTGGCGAGCATGTCCACTGAGCCGCGCGGGCGCCTGCGGGTTTCCAGTCCGGTGGGTTTGGCTCATCAGATGCTGGGCGGGGTGATCGCCAGCTTCCTGGAAAAATTCCCTCAAGTGCAGCTGGAAATGATGCTGGTCAATCGGCGGGTAGACCTGGTCAGCGAAGGCATCGACGTGGCATTGCGCGTGCGCGATCTGGGGGACGAAGACCCGCTGCTGATGACGCGACGGCTGCGTCAGGCGCGGCTCATCATGGTCGCCAGCCCGGCGTTCGTCGCAGGACGGCAGATCAATACCCCGGAGGATCTCAAGAAACTGCCGATACTCGGGGCGCTGGATGCCGATCGCCTGGTCCACCTGCGTCTGCTCAAGGCCAACGCAGAGCCCGTCGAACTGGCCCTGGAAGCCCGGCTAGGCATCGACGACTTCATTGTGCGCCGCGCCTGCGCCCTCGCCGGCCTGGGTTTCACCTTGTTGCCGAGCATGTATTGCGAGGAGGAACTGCAGGACGGCACACTGGTGGAATTGTTGCCCGAGTGGTCGCTGCCGGACGGCTGGCTGCAGGCAGTCTACCCGCATCGACGCGGCATGCTGCCGGCGGTACGCGCGTGGATCGACCACTTGGTAGAAGCATTCGATGGCTGTGGAGATAGAAAAATATGAGCTTGAGCGAAGAGGATGTCGCGCAGTTCTGCCTGAGTTTGCCGGGCGCCAGGGAGGACTACAAATGGGGCGGCGTGCGGGTATTTTCCATTGCCGGCAACAAGATGTTCGCCCTGCAGAACCTGCGGGGCGAATCACTGGCGTTCAAGGTGGACAAGGATCTGTTCCTGGGGCATTGCGACCGCCCGGGGATCCACCCGGCGCCCTATCTGGCGCGGGCTCAGTGGGTCATCATGCAGACGCCCTACCCGCTGGGTGCCGATGAACTGCGTGGCCTGCTGCAGCGCTCCCACCAACTGGTGGTGAGCAAGCTGCCCAAGCGCACCCAGGTGGGTTTGCTGCTGTCGTGAGGCTCAGAAAAGCATCAGCAGATGACTGCCCAGGAATAACTGGTCGATCCAGAACACCTGGTGCAGCAACACGATGAACCAGAACACCACCTGAAACGACACCTTGCGAGTCTTGTGGCGAAACACTTGCTGGGCCAACAACGCCCCGGGCCAGCCCCCGGCCAGCTCCACGGCGTGCAATACGTTTTCCGGGGTGCGCCAGGCGTCAGCGCGGGCCTTGCGCTTGTCGCTCCAGTACAACAGAAACGCCACCACGCTGACGAGCCCGTAGGCCGTCAGCGGCACCCAGGACACCGCGCGCAACCCGAGCAAAAGTGACCCGAGCAGCGGCAAGGCGCACACCAGCGCAAATACCACGAGCTTGAGCCGCAAACTCTGCACGGCTGGGCCCGGCTCACGGCCTGGACGGCTCATGGCTGGGCCGCCGTCCAGTCCACCCAACCGAATTGCCAGGTGGCCAGGATCAACAGGCCGAAAGCGATCCGGTACCAGGCAAATACGGCGTAACTGTGGCTGGCGATGAATAGCAACAAGCCCCTGACCGCGATCATGGCGAAAATGAACGCCGTGACGAAGCCGATGGCGAACACCGGAAAATCCGCCGGCACAAACAGCTCGCGATATTTATAGCCGGAGTAGACCGCCGCGCCGACCATGGTTGGCATCGCCAGGAAGAATGAAAACTCGGTCGCGGTCTTGCGCGACAGCCCGAACAGCAAGCCACCGATGATGGTCGAGCCTGAGCGGGAGGTGCCGGGAATCATCGCAAGGCACTGGGCGAAGCCGACTTTCAGTGCATCCTTCCAGGTGATGTCGTCTACCGTTTCGGCGTGCACTGTGTGCTGGCGCTTCTCGGCCCAGAGCATCACGAAACCGCCCAGCACCAACGCCATGGCCACCGTGATCGGGTTGAACAGGTATTCATGGATCAGATCTGCAAATAACACGCCCAATACCACAGCGGGCATGAAGGCAATCAGCAGGTTGGCCGTAAACCGGCGAGCGCTGGGCTGGGTGCGCAAGCCCAGTACCACGTCGAAGATCTTGCGCCGAAACTCCCACACCACCGCCAGGATCGCCCCGAGCTGGATAATGATGTTGAACGCCATCGCGCGCTCGCCGCCGAACTCGAGCAAGTCCGCGACAATGATCTGGTGCCCCGTACTGGAGATCGGCAGGAACTCCGTCAAGCCTTCTACCACGCCAAGAATCAGTGCCTGAAAGGCGGTCCACAAATCCATTCATCCCCCAAAAGACTATGCTTGCGCACGTCTCATCAAAATTTAAGCGTTATGCAGGTGTAAACAGCAGGCGCACGGTGACTGCGATTTCTCAAAAAAACCAATGAAAAAACCGTAACAGGCTCAGGTTTTGCGCCGCGGGGCCGAAATCCTATCAGACAAGCCCTGATAACGCTGCCGCGTTATGACTCAGGACACAAAGGCATACCCGCCCGACGCCAGACTCAGGCGGTCGCAGATGACAAGAATAAGAAACCGGAGTGACAGCGTATGAATAGCTTGCGCAGTGTGTCGATCAGCCGACGCTTGTGGCTCATCTTGGTCGTGTCCATCGTGATGTTGTTCACGTTAGGCGCGTTCATGCTTAAGCAGATCCACACCGACCTGTATCAGGCCAAGGTGCAGAAAACCCAGCATGTGGTCCAGACTGCCAGCGGCGTGCTGAGCTACTACCATGGTCTGGAAACGGCTGGCACCCTGACTCGCGAGGTTGCGCAGAAGCAGGCCCTTAGCGCGGTGCGCGGCTTGCGCTACGACCAGAGTGACTACTTCTGGATCAATGACCTGACCCCTGTGATGGTCATGCACCCGACCAACCCGAAACTCGAAGGCCAGAACCTCTCGGCGATTCGCGACCCAAATGGTTTTGCGCTGTTCAACGAGATGGTCGCCATTGCCAAGGCCAAGGGCGCCGGGATGGTGGATTACCTCTGGCCGAAACCGGGCGCCGAGGCGCCGGTGGCGAAAACCTCTTACGTCAAACTGTTCGAGCCGTGGGGCTGGATCATCGGTTCAGGCGTGTATGTGGATGACGTGGAGGCCGAATTCCGCTCTCAAGTGATCAAGGCTTCGCTGATCGGCCTGGCGATCACCCTGCTCATGGGCCTGCTCCTGACCCTGATCGTGCGCAGCATCGTTCGGCCGCTGCAGGAAACGGTCAATGCCATGGCCAACATTGCCAGCGGTGAAAGCGACCTGACCCGCACCCTCGACACCCACGGCCAGGATGAAGTGACGCAACTGGCCCGGCATTTCAATGCCTTTACCGCCAAACTGCGCGAAGTAGTCAGCCAGTTGCAGGACTCGGCCAGGGCCCTGGGGCAATCGTCCAACGACCTGGGTAACGACGCCGCCCAAGCCCAGGAGCGCAGCCAGCAACAATCGCAACAGATGGAACTGGTGGCGACCGCGATCAACGAAGTGACCTACGGCGTGCAAGACGTCGCCAAGAACGCCGAACACGCCGCCAGCGAAATGCGCGACGCCGAATCCCAGGCCCAGCAGGGCCAGGTGAATATCGATGGCAGCTTGCAGCAGATTGACCGACTGTCCCAGACCATTGATCAGGCGGTCGAAGTGATTCGCACCCTGGCCAGCGAAAGCACCCAGATCGGCAGTGTGCTGGAGGTGATCCGCTCCATTGCCGAGCAGACCAACCTGCTGGCCCTCAACGCCGCGATCGAAGCGGCCCGCGCCGGTGAACAAGGTCGAGGCTTTGCCGTGGTGGCTGACGAAGTGCGGTTGCTGGCCCAGCGCACGCAGAAGTCCACCGCCGAGATCCAGGCGATGATCGAACGCTTGCAGAACCACTCCGAAGCGGCGGTGAAAGTCATCAGCGACAGCAGCCGTGCTTCGCAATTGACCATTGAACAAGCCGGGCTGGCAGGCGCCAGCCTCAACGCCATCGGCCAGGCCCTGCGCAATCTCAACAGCCTGAACGCCTCCATCGCCAGCGCCACGCTGCAACAGGCCCATGTGGTGGAAGACATCAACCAGAACGTGACCCAGGCCGCCGGCCTCTCCCACAGCACCGCCCTGGCGGCTGAACAATCGAGCCTGGCGAGTACCCGTCTCAAGTCGCTGAGTGAGCAATTGAACGGGTTGCTGAAGCAGTTCAGGGTCTAGCTGATCGATACTCGCTGGGCGTCTGGTGCATCTCGATGCGAAAGTGCCGATTGAAGTTGGACAGGTTGTTGTAACCCACCTCAAAACAGATATCGGTCACCGGCATTTCACTGTGCAACAGCAACCGGCAGGCTCGCTGGACTCGGAGCTTGCGCATCAGATCAATGAAACCGTGTCCGGTGATGCGTTTGAAGAAACGCGAAAAACCGGGCTCGCTCATGCCCAGTTGCCGAGCAATCACCGACAGGCGCAGGTCACCCGTGAGTTCAGTCTGCAGGTACTCAAAGGCCTTGTGGATGCGTTCGGAACTGCGGGCATCCAGACTGGGTGCATAACAAGGGCTGGCCAGGCACTGGGCCTGCTCCTGCGGGGCGAGATTGAGTGTGTTGAGCAGTTGGAGAAACAATGCCAGTCGCCCGAGTCCCTGGGCCGGGCCGATGCTCTCCAACAGCCTTGCGGCGTTCACCGCGGTGTCGCCGCGGAAGACCAGACCTCGTCGTGCCCTTTCGAACAGCGGCTGTAAATCCCCGAGTTCAGGTAGCGTCCGGCGCAGGCTCAACAGCGTTGCGCCATCGAATTGCAGCACCACGTCCCTTCCAGCCAAGTACTCGCCCGGGGCCAGGTCGCCCATCCAGTCGTGGGGCAAGCCTGGGCCGATCATCGCCACGTGGCCGGGGCCGAATGGACCAATATAATCGCCCGCCAGCAATTTACCGCTGCCCCGACGAATGAGATGGATCTCGAATTCGGGATGGTGGTTCCAGCGCGCCAGCGGATACGGATAGTCGTGCTCATACCAGCGAAAACTGTGCTCGGGCTCAGGCAGGATGACTTCAAGTTCGGCGGGTGGCTGCTCGAACAGGGGCGTTGAGTGATCAGGCATGTCGCGCGTCTCTATCGCTGTAGGCAGCACCTTACGCCCGGCGCGCACCGGTTCACCAGCCCTGACCTGATCGTCCACCGATACTTTTTTAACCCGGCCAAGGGACACGTCACGGCGTTAAAAAAGTACCAGCCGATGATCCCTCCCGCGTTTGTCCGGCGCCAATGGCGCTGCTGTAATCGGCACGTCATTGATGGTGAGACGCGCTCCCCTGCTGTTTATTTTGTCATTCGAGACAGGACAACCCATGAAACGACTGGAAGGAAAAAGCGCGCTGGTCACCGGTGCTGCCCGTGGTATTGGCAGGACGTTCGCCCAGGCCTATATCAACGAAGGGGCTACTGTGGCGATTGCCGATATCGATCTTGGAAGCGCCCAAGCCACCGCCGCCGAACTGGGCGACAGCGCCTACGCGGTCAAAATGGACGTCACTGAACAAGCTTCGATTGACCAGGCCATCGAGGCGGTCGTGGCCCGGACGGGCAAGCTCGATATCCTCGTCAATAGCGCAGCGCTTTTCGACCTGGCGCCTATCGTGGAGATTACGCGCCAAAGCTACGAACGGCTGTTTTGCATCAATGTCGCCGGCACACTCTTCACGCTGCAGGCCGCCGCCCGGCAGATGATCCGCCAGGGGCATGGCGGCAAAATCATCAACATGGCCAGCCAGGCCGGCCGGCGTGGAGAAGCCCTGGTGGCGGTGTATTGCGCCACCAAGGCTGCGGTGATCAGCCTGACCCAGTCGGCCGGCCTTGATTTGATCAAGCATCGAATCAACGTCAACGCCATTGCCCCTGGTGTGGTGGAGGGTGAGCACTGGGATGGCGTGGATGCGCTGTTCGCCCATCATGAAAACCTGCCCCTGGGAGAGAAAAAGCGTCAGGTCGGTGCGCAAGTGCCCTATGGCCGGATGGGCACCGCGCAGGACCTGGTGGGGATGGCGATATTCCTGGCCTCTGCGGAGAGCGAATATGTGGTAGCACAGACTTATAACGTCGATGGCGGGAACTGGATGAGCTGATAATTCGCAAGTTTTGCCCTTGAATCGACGGAGATGGACTTATTTGCCTGAAAATTGATCCCACTACTTGAGGATTGTCCCAAACGGTACCCAACGGTGCCGTTGCAAGGGATTTCAAGAGAGCGTGAATACCGTTGCCCCAGCCGGGCAAAAATTGCGCATCATAGGCGCCGTCCGCTCAAGGGAGATTTACATGCGTGCCATTTCATCCGTCATGCGTCTCATCGGGCTGTCGCTGGGGCTGGCCTTCGCCACCAGTGTCCTGGCCACCGAAGAGACGCAACTGGTCGAGTCCATCAACCTATACCGCAGTCAGTCCCAGAGTTGTGCGGATCAGGCCTCTCTGGAGCTACCGCCGCTGGCCATGGATTCGCGGCTGATCCTGTCAGCCAACGGCATTGGTGACCTGCAGCAGGCGTTGGCCCGCACGGCCTATCCGATGGTCAACGTACAGGCCATCAGCCTGTCCGGGCCGCGGGACGCGCAAGCCGCGATGAAGGCCGTGCAGGAAAGCTTCTGCCAGGTGGTGCTGGACCCGCAGTTTGTCGACATCGGTGTCAGTCGCCTGGATCGCGAATGGCGCATCGTGTTGGCGCGCCCGCTGTTGTCGGCGCGCCTGGGGGACTGGCAAGCCGAAGGTCAGAAACTGCTGAAGCTGATCAACAGTGCCCGTGCCCAACCGCGCCGCTGCGGCACCGAAGCCTACGCAGCGACAACCCCGCTGGCCTGGAACGAGACGCTGGCCCTGGCCTCCGTGACTCACTCCCGGGCCATGGCCAACAACAACTTCTTTGACCACAAGGATCGCGACGGCCGCATGCCGGGCGATCGCGCCGAGTTGGCCGGTTACCTCGGCCAGTTGATCGGTGAGAACATCGCCGCTGGACAGGATACGGCCCTCAAAGTGGTGGACGGCTGGCTGGCAAGCCCCGGTCATTGCGCCAATCTGATGAACCCGCAGTTCAAAGAACTGGGCGCCGGCTATGCGGTGGACCCGAAGAGCGATGCAGGGATTTATTGGACAGCGATGTTTGGCACCCAATAGCGTTTGATCAGATCGCCTGGCACTGACGGCAATCCCGCCATCGCGAGCAGGCTCGCTCCCACAAGGGTTCTACACACTGTGGGAGCGAGCCTGCTCGCGATGACCATGGAACTGTCATTGCTGACGCAGCGTCTGCCGCAAATGCTGCATGAACTGGCTCAACGACGGCGACTGGGCCACTGGCTTGCGTTGCAACAGGCCGATCGAACGCTTTCCGGGCTGGTCGATGGCAATCACCGCGCATTGCTCGCCAATGTTGAACACCGCCGTGCAACTGGCCGGCAGCAGGGAAAACCCCAACCCTTCGCGTACAAGCGCAGTGGCGGTACTCATGTGCGCCACCTCCCAGGCCGGCTCAGGCTCGACATTCAGGTAGCGCAACGCTGCGTCGGCCAAGGGCCGGATGCTCGTGTCGGGAGTCAGGGCAATGTAGGGCCTGCGTTTCCAGTCGTCCAGACTGTCGCGCTGATGATCCTTGTGGGTCAGCAACACCAGATTGTCATCCAACAGGCGCACGAAGCTCAGCCCGGACAGGTCGTCGGGTAACGAGGTAATACCCGCGTCCACCTCACCGCGCTGCACCCACCCCATGATCTCCCCGGCCCGACCATCCAGTACGCTCACCCTTACACCCGGGTGTTTGCGCTGGAACGACGCGATGACCACAGGCAGGAACGAAGCGGCGGCCGTGGGCAGTGCCGCCAGGCGAAGGGAGCCACGACTCAGGCTGAGGGTGTCGCGGGCGTCCCGTACGGCATCGTCCATGTCCCTGAGCATGCGCCTGGCCTGGGGCAGAAAGTGTTCGCCGGCCAGCGTCAGCTCGACACTGCGGGTGTTACGCGCCAGCAACTGCAGACCCATGGTCTCCTCCAGTTTGCGGATGCTGTAGCTCAGCGCTGGCTGGGACAGGTGAAGCTGTTCAGCGGTGCGCGTGAAGCTTGAGGTTTCAGCGATCAGGATAAAGGCACGAAGCTGTCGGAAAGAAACGTTCATGGCCGTACTTATAAAGATAATGGATCAATTGATTCTACCTTTAAAATTCACAGAACAATCCATGGCCGCCACTATGGGCCATCCCATCAGTGGAAACGGACATGACAAAAACAATTCTCGTCGGATGCGGCGCCGGTTTTGCCAATGATCGCCCGGACGCCGCCTTGCGCCTGGCCCAGGACCTGGCGCAACGAAACGGCCAGCGCTACATCATGCTGGAGTTGCTGGCCGAACGGACGCTGGCCGAAGCGCAACTGCGCAGGGGCCTCGATCCTCAAGCCGGATACGCCTCTCGCCTGTTCGATTTCCTCGAGCCGATGCTGGATGTGTGTATCGACGCCGGCATCCCCATCATTACCAATGGGGGGGCAGCCAATCCCAGAGCCGCCGCGCAGCGCCTGCGAGCAACACTGGCAGGACGCTATCCGAGTTTGAAAATTGCCTGCGTACTGGGCGATGACCTGCTGGAAGAATCCACACCGCGCTTCAAGCAATGGCTGCCCGTGGCCCCGGCAGACGTGGTTTCGGTCAACGTCTACACCGGTGCCGACGGCATTCATACGGCGCTGCAAGAAGGTGCCGGTATCGTGCTGTGCGGGCGAGTGGCCGACCCTTCGCTGGCGGTGGGCGCGATTCGCCATGGGCTGGGCTGGGCCGCCGACGATTGGCAGAAAATGGCCATCGCCACCGCGACTGGGCATTTGCTGGAGTGCTGCACCCAGGTCACCGGCGGGTACTTTGCCCACCCTGGGATCAAAGAGATCCCGGCCCCGGCGAACCTCGGTTGTCCCATCGCCGAGGTCCATGAGGATGGGCGTTTGATCATCGGCAAAACCCAGGGCTGCGGGGGCCGCGTCAGCGAGCAAACGGTCAAGGAACAATTGCTTTACGAGGTGCATGATCCGCGCCGCTACCTGACCCCGGACGTGGTGCTGGACCTGGGGCAGGCCCGCGTCCGGGACCTGGGTGAAGACCGCGTTGAGATCAGCGGCCTGCTGGGCCATCCGCGCCCCGATACGCTCAAGGGCCTGGCCGGTGTGCGTGGGCTCTGGTTCGGCGAAGCAGAAATTTCCTATGCCGGCCCCGGTGCCGTGGCCCGTGCCGCCCTGGCCCGGGAAATTCTGCTGCAACGTTTTGACCGATTGGCGCCAGGCGTACAGCCCTGGATCGATTTGTCGGGTGTCGCCAGTCTGTTCAATGACCACGGTGGCCGCTATCTGCAACAACGACTGGCCCTGGCGCCGGCCCTCGATGATGTGCGTGTGCGCGTCGGCCTGACCCATACCGACCAGGCAACAGTCCAGACCCTGTTGGCCGAGGTGGAATCGCTTTACACCAACGGTCCGGCCGGCGGTGGCGGCGTGCGCCGGCACCTCGCTGAAGCCGTCACCACCCGCAGCTTCCTGCTGCCGCGCAGCGAAATCCACACGACCCTGGAGTGGTACTGATGAACCTGGTCACCCTCGCCGACTTCGCCCACGCTCGTGCCGGAGACAAAGGCAATATCCTCAGCATTGCGGTATTCCCCCTCGATCCGGCGCACTACCCATGGTTGCTGCGCGAACTGACCTGCGAACGAGTCGCCGAACAATTCGCCACGCGCCGGCCTGCCAAGGTGCATCGCTATGAACTGCCGAACCTGCATGCGCTGAATTTCGTCCTCGAAGACGCCCTGGAAGGCGGCGTAAACCTCAGTTGCGGCCTTGATCGCCACGGCAAGAGTTTGAGTTATCTGCTGCTGTCCCTGCGCCTGCCCCAACCACAGGGCTGAAGGATTCACGCGCCCGTACCGTCGACAACAATAAAAAGAGAGGCTGCACCATGATTACAACGTTGGGTTTTTTGATGATGCTGGTCATCATCGGGCTGATATTGCTGCGCAGGATCAGCCCCGTCGTCGCCTTCACCACCCTCCCCGTCGCCGCTTGCCTGCTGGCCGGTTTCAACCCCGGACAGATCGGCGAGTTCATCAAGGCCGGGCTGATCACCGTGGCGCCCACCGCCGCGCTGTTTCTGTTTGCCATTCTGTTCTTCGGGATCATGCGTGATCGCGGGCTGTTCGACCCGCTGGTCAACCTGCTGATCCGCAGTACCGGTGGCAAGCCGCTGGCTGTGGCGCTGGTCACGGTGCTGGTGACGTCAGTGGTGCATCTGGACGGGGTGGGCGCCGCGACATTTTTGCTGACCATTCCGGCGCTGTTGCCGTTGTACAAGCGTCTGAACATGAGCCCGGCCATGCTGTTGTGCCTGGTGGGCACCACCGCCGGGGTCATCAACATGGTGCCTTGGGGTGGCACCACCGCTCGGGCTGCCGCAGTTTCCGGGCTGGACGCCACGGAGCTTTGGCTAGGTTTGCTGCCGGTGCAGTTGGTGGGGCTGGTCTGCATGTTGCTGGTGGCCACCGTGCTGGGCTCGCGAGCCCAGCGTCGCCGGCCAATGTCACTGGGAGCGGCCGCCAGCGTCGATCTGGACAGTCTGTCCACCGAAGGTCGCGAGTTCGGCCTCTCGCCCCGCAACCTGCGGTACTGGCTGAACGTGGCCCTGACCGGCGCGATCCTGGCTTGCCTGTTCACCGGTATCTTTCCGCTCTATGCCTGTTTCATGGTGGGATTGGGCATTGCCCTGCCGCTGAACTTCCCTTCCCTGGATGCCCAGGCCGAACGTCTCAAGGCCCACGCATCCGATGCCCTGCAAATGGTGCTGGTGATGATGGCCGCCGCCGTGTTGCTGGGTGTGCTGTCCGGAGCAAAAATGTCCGACGGCATGGCCTTGGCGCTGATCGACTTTCTGCCTGGCGGATCCGCTCAGTACCTGCATGTGATCGTCGGATTCTTTGGCGTTCCCCTGGGGATGATCTTTTCGCCGGACGCCTACTACTTTGCCCTGTTGCCGGTGATCAGGGATGTGGCCGCCGCCGCGGGCGTTCCCCTGGAAGCGGTGGCCCGGGCCATGCTGATCGGTGAAAACACCGGTTTCTCCATCAGCCCGGTGGTGCCCAGCGTGTACCTGGCCCTGGCGTTGTCCGGCGTCGAGTTGCGCAAACACATGGCCTACACCTTTTTCTGGGCCTGGGGCGTCAGCCTGGTGATGCTCGCCTTCGCCGTGGCGACCGGGGCGGTACAGGTTTAGGGGGCAGCGCGGGAAGCGGGTTTTCAGTGTGTGCCGAAGATCAACGATCGGTGCACGCCCGATCCCGCCCGCACACCATCGCCCACCGACAGTGCCACCGAGCCGAACGGCATGGCCGCATCACCACAGGCAAACACTCCCGGCACGCTGGTTTCGCGGGTCATGTCAGTCTGGATGAAGGCGCCGAGCGGGCCGTCCTCGAACTCACACCCCAGAGAGGCGGCCAACGAACCTCCCACGCGGGTACGGGGCAAGACGAACAGACCATCGATGGCAACCACACGCCCCCCTTCCAGGACCACATTCGCCCGTTCGCCGTCAATGCGTTCGACCGGTTCGGCTACCAGCGTCACCCCACGTAGTTCCAGGCTGGCCCGCTGCTCCGGGTCGGGCTCGAATACGCCATTGGTGAAGAACGTCGTCGGCCCCCAGTCGGGAAGCATCAAGGCGTGGTGCAGCGACATTGGCGACGTCGCCAGCACGCCTATCGGCCCTTGGTCCAACTCATAGCCGTGGCAGTAAGGACAGTGGAAAACGCTTTTGCCCCAGCGCTCAGCCAGGCCTTGCACCGCCGGCAAATCATCGACCACTCCGGTGGCCAGCAGCAGGCGTTGGGCTTGGAAATGTTGCCCACGGGCGGTTTCCAGGGTGAAGCCGCCCTCCTCCTTGCGCGCCTGGACCACGGTGTCCGACACCCACTCCACCGTCGGATAAGCCATGAGCTGGGCGCGGGCATCCTCGGCGATGTCAGCGGGTGCGCGGCCATCCTGGCCAAGAAACCCGTGGGAAGTCGCGGCGAACCGGTTACGGCGTTGCCCCCCATCGATCACCAGCACCTTTCGCCGGGCCCGTGCCAGTTGAAGTCCTGCCGACATACCCGCGTAGCTGCCGCCTGTAATGATGACGTCGTAGCCCATGATCTCTCTCCAAGGGTGGTTTTCGAAGGATCGCCAAAGTCTCGACACATCGTAAGTTCCTTGAAAAGCGCCTGTCAACGATCTCGTAACTTTTGCAATTACAGGCGATACTCCACCCCGTCTCAACCACAGAACAACGCCGTTACCATGAGAAACGACACGCGCCTGTCCCGCATGCTTCATGTACTCATCCACATGGACCGTCACCAGCAATCCGCCACCTCCGACACCATCGCGCAGATGCTCGGCACCAACCCAGTGGTGGTGCGCCGGACCATGGCGCTGCTCAAGGAACAGGGCTATGTCACGTCAGAGAAAGGCCATCGCGGCGGCTGGACGTTGAGCAAATCCCTGGCAGAGATGACCCTGCTCGACATCCATCAGGCCTTGGGTAGCACGTCGATTTTTGCCATCGGCCTGTCCACCGATCACCCGCAGTGCCTGGTGGAACAAGCGGTGAATGCGGCGCTGACGGATGCGTTCGATGAGGCTCAGGCGTTGCTGCTCAAGCGTTTGGGCAGCATCACTCTGGCGCAGTTAGCGGAGGATTTTGATCAGCGTTTTAGGGAGGGGCACGGCTGAGTGGTGGGAAGCGGGCCTGATCAGGCATCGAGATCGGCATTCCATCGACGCTGGATGTGCCGTGCTTGGAACCGGCCCGCTTCACTTTATTGAGACATCGCCGTCTTCAACGACGACAGGCGTTCACCGCAGGCACCCGGCCACGCCACGGCTGGGCGCGTTCCAATTGCGCGGCCAGGGCCAGCAGGGTGCTTTCTTCGCCAAAGCGACCGGCGAAGTGCGCGCCCATCGGCAGGCTGTTGCTGCTCCAGGACAACGGCACGGACATCGCCGGCTGACCGCTGGCATTGAACAGCGCGGTGAATGGCGAGTAGCTGTGGTAACGCTCCAGCAGTTGATCGAGGCTCATGCACACGTCCTCAACGTCCAGCTCGCCAATCGGTACCGGTTCACGGGTCAGGACCGGGGTGAGGATCAGGTCGTAATCGTGCATGAACGTCGCCAGTTGCCGGCCCAGGGTATGAATCCACTCCACTGCAGCCGCGTACTGGGCGCCGCTGACGTTGCCCTTGTCCCGCAGGATGATCCGGGTGCGCACCTCCAGCTCCTCGGCCTGTACCGCGAACCCGCGCATCTGGCCCAGCAGGTCAACGTAATGGCGAGTGCTTGCGCCGATGATGGTGAAGACCTGATCGAGAAACTCCGGTAATACCACCGGCAGGTTTACTGGTTCGACACGGTGGCCGAGGGACTCACACAACCGCGCCGCCTCGCCTACGGCCTGCAGGCTCTGTGGCGATGTTGGCCAGGGACCGAGTTGCTCCACCAGGGCAATGCGCAACGGTTGCGGATCGCGCTGCAACGCCGTCACATAGGGCAACGTCTGGACCGGCGCGGCATAGGGCGCTCCCAGGTCCATTCCGGCGGTGGCGTCCAACAGCGCGGCGCTGTCGCGCACCGACAAGGTGATCGCATGGGGCGTGCCCATCCCCGCCCAACCCTCGCCGATCATCGGCCCGGACGGCAGCAGGCCGCGGCTTGGCTTGAACCCGAAGACGCCACAGCAAGAGGCCGGCACGCGCAACGACCCGCCGCCATCGTTGCCGTGGGCGAACGGCACGACCCGGGCCGCCACCAGCGCTGCCGCGCCACCGCTGGAACCACCGGCGCTATGCCGGGTGCTCCAAGGGTTTCGGGTGGCGCCAAACCGTGAAGATTCGGTGGAGTACGACGTGCCAAACTCCGGTGAAGTGCTGGTGCCCATTACCTGACACCCCGCACGGCGCAAGCGGGTGACGACTTCGGATTCGAAATCCGCGCGAAAATCGCCCAATGAGCGTGAACCGTTGGTCATTGCCGCCCCCGCAACGGGCGAAAACAGGTCCTTGATCAACGTCGGCACGCCCGCCAACAGACCTTGCCCGACCTCAGGCGTGTCGGCCGCTTCCCGCGCCGAATCGTATAACCGCTCGGCCACCGCGTTGAGCTGCGGTTCGACCCGTTCAAGACGTTCGATGGCCGCCTCCAGCAGTTCGCCGGGGCGGATCTCGCCGCGCCTGACCCACTCGGCCAGTGCGCTGGCGTCTTCGTTGTCCATCAAGTGGTGGATGTCTTGCATGCCCATGCTTCAGATTCCTTGTTTCATGACGATTGACGGGAGCCGAGAGTGGTCGCCTGACCATGGCCTCGAGTACGCAGACCGACAGCGATCCACAGCAGCGCGGCGGCAAAACTGGCGACTGCCAGCCATTGGATCGACTGGCGCAGATCGCTGGCGAAGGCGCCCACAGAGGCCACCACCAGCGGACTGACGAACTGGCCGATATACAGAAACGAGGTGAACCCACCCAGGCCACGGCCGCGGGTGCTGGCAGTCAAGGCATTCATCACGGGAGCCATCACGTTGGGCACCAGCAATCCGGAACCCAGGCCCTGAATGAAGACCGCCACCAGCACGGCGTTGTAGCTCTGGGCGCGCATCAGCAGCCAGAGCCCAAGCCCTATCAGACTCAGCAACAGCGCGTTGCAACCGGCAATGCCGAAGCGACGGCGCAGCAAGGGCCACATCAACGAACCGCCCAGGGTCGCCAGCAGACTCAAGCCTGCCGCCATGCCGATCAGCGTGCTGGAGGTGATGCCCAGGCTGACCAACAGCGTCGGCGCCTGGATCGGCACGATGAAGGTCAGCACCATGCCGCCCAGAATCATCAGGTAACCGATCACCAGCGACCGTACCGCGACCTTGGCCGGACCCGATTCGTCCGCTTGCTGCTCGGCCCTTGGCCGCTTGGCCATCGACGGCTCCCACAGCACCTTCATCATGGCGGGCACCAGCAACAATGGCAGCAGGTACAAAAGGAACGGCGAGCGCCACGAATGCTCCCCGAGCGCCCCACCCACCACAAAAAACAGCGCCCCCACCAGGCCGATGGTCACCACTTGCCGGTTGACGTAGCGCAAGCGCTCTTCGCCGTGCCAGTAGTCAGCAATGAGGGCCGCGCAACAGGTCATCACCGCCGCCTCGGCGCAGCCGAACAGCAGCCGGGTGCCGACAATCGCCGGCAGGTTATCGAGCATCGCCGGCAGCGCGCCGAGCACTGCGTAGAGCAACGTGGCAATCACCAGCAGCGCCTTGCGCCCGACCCGGTCCGCCAGCCAACCGGCCAACGGCGCGCACAGGGCAATGGTCAGGGCCGGCCCGGTGATCGCCAGCGGCACCAGCAGATCGGCTCGCGGCTCCATGGGACCGAATTCGGCGCCCAAACGGGGCAAGATGGGTGCGACCATCACTGAGCCCATGATGGTCAGGCTGCTGCCGAGCATCAGCACCAGCCCTTCACGCCGACCCGTGGCCTGGCGTGACGGGGCTGCGGCCGTTGATACGGAACTTGATTGGTTCATGGGAGCCCCTTTAGAAACTGTGAGAAATGCGCAGTGCCGTGGTGTAGCCCTCGGCACGGTTACGCGCGTCGAACTCCTTGTAGACGTGCAGCCATACCGGCGGCATCCCGGGCTTGAAGTAGCTCACCGCCGGCCCGACGGCCATCACCCGGGCGCGATTGCCCGATTGCAGCCCTGGCGCATCGTCATCGCTGAACTGGCGGTAGTAATACCCGCCCACGCCCACCGTCCAGGGCCCGACGTGTTGGCCCACCGCGAATTCGTGGCGGTACTCGACGCCGCTCTTGTAATCAGTGGCCGGGTTGCGTGTGTTGATGTCGACTTCGAAACTGGAAGACACTTCGAAGCCGCTGTCGGAGATGTAAGTGGCGTTGAGGATCGGCGAAAAGGTCCAGTGGTTGAGCCCCGGTGAAATCAGCCGGTTCTTGTCATAGTCGCCAGTCGGTGCCTGGATCTGGAACTGGGTGTTGACGAACAGGTTGGGCGAGAGGGTCCACTGCAAGATCAGCGGCAACAGCTGGATGTCGGCCATGCGAAACGGATCGGCCTCAAGGTCCAGCGGACCGATTGGCGTCTGCACCTGTACCGAAGCGTCCATCTGGAAGAACGGCACCACGGTGCCGAAGCCATACTGGGCGCCCAGCACGGTGTAATCGGTCATGCGCATATAGGCGACGCCGATGGACAGCACATCCAGGGAGAAATCGTTATCCACGGACTTGCCGTGGCGGTCCTTCTGCACGTTGGCCGAATAGAACGCGGTGCGCAGGCCGACGGTGCCAAAGGGCGTGGCCGGCGGCATCATGCCCGCGCCGAAATCATAGACCCCGACCGCCGTGGTCGGCGCACCGTTTTCGGTGCCATGGGCAGCGCCCCCCATACCGATCAGCCCCAAGGTCAACCAAGTACAGCGCCAGGCGTTTGCTTTTTTATTTTGATTCATCGAATGCCCCTCCAACCCTGTGGTGTTGGGGTCATCCTAGGGAGCCGGCCGGTCAGCCGTTATCCGTTTTCAGCACAGATGCGTGCGACGCAGGGTTTGGGAAGGTGTCTCGCCGAACAGCACCCGATAATCGCTGGAAAAGCGGCTCAAGTGCCAGAAGCCCCAGCGTGCCGCCACCTCCTGGACGCCCAGGGCCTGATCCCCGTTGCGCAGTTCACGGCGCACGGCATTGAGGCGCAACGCTCGTAAATAGGCCACCGGATTGATACCCAGGGTTTCCTGGAAGCAATACTGCAGTTTGCGTCGGCTGGCCCCGATGTGGTTGCACAGGTCGAGGATCGACAGCGGCTCATCGACATGGGCCAAGGCGTACTCCCGGGCGCGGTCGACCATGCGCTTGCGCGCCGTGGGGCTGAGCGGCGGCGCCTCGTCCGGTGCCACCAGTTCCAGTATGTGCAGCATCACCGTGTCACGCAGGCCACGACGAATCGACTCGTAACCCAGCAACGAGTCACGCCCCTGCTCGCCCCCTTCAAGCTCATCGAATAACGCCGCAAGCTCGGCGGGCAGCGTCGAGTTGCCGAGACGGTAACACTTGGGAAGATCGGTAATTCGAAAGCGGCTGCCTTGACGTTCCAGCACATGCTCCAACGCCTGCTCGTCGATGGCGACACCGAGCAGATCCAGATGTTGGGGCGTGCGCAGCTCGGGCAGGTTATGCCCACGGGCGACCAACAGGCTGGGCTCGACAATCGGGTGCCCGGAACAAAAGACCGGCCCGTCCGCACTCAGCGGCACGCTGAAGGTGATGGCGCCCTCCCAGGCCGTGCCTTGCTTGGTCAGAGCCTGATTAGAGCGGTCGCGCACCAGTTGCATCCACTCCGAGCGGAACTCGATCAACTCGCCGTCGAAGCGCCCGGGGGTCAACTGGTCGTAGCAAACCTGCCAACCGCCCATGTTCCGGGCGTGCTCGTCGATGTCTGTGGTGCGGAACCGATTGATCGGCAGCATCGGCAGTCCCTCCGACGAGACCGCTGGTTGCGCCATGTTGTCATTGTTCATTGACCCGACCTTTGATGATTCCAGGGCTTATGGATCAAAGCTCAGGCAAGTTCCATTCCGCTGGGTAGGCCATTCGTTCAATTGTGCCGAAAACGGATAGACTCTTTCACCGGCCCTGACAAACACCCCGCGCGAAACGATCATGAACGAGATGACCCTGGATGTCGGCCTCGCCGCCGAGTCCATTTCCCAACCGCGCACCCTGGTATTCCTGGCCTATCCGCAAATGGGCTTGCTGGACCTGACCGGCGCCCAAACAGTGTTCTGGGCCGCCACCAAGGCCATGACCGAACGCGGCCTGCCCGGCTACGCCATGCACACCGCCAGCCTGGCAGGCGGATTGATGCAAAGCGCCGAAGGCCTGGTCGTGGATACCCGTGCCCTGCGTGAGCTCGACGGGACGCTCATCGATACGCTGATTGTCCCCGGCGCACCGGACATTCGGCAGGCGATGATCGACTGTGTCGACCTGGTGCAATGGCTGCGCATTGCCGCGGTCCAGGCCAGGCGCACCGCATCGGTGTGCAGCGGCACTTTCCTCATGGCCCAGGCCGGCTTGCTGGACGGACGCCGGGCCGCCACCCATTGGGCCATGTGCGAGATGCTCAAGAGTGGTTTCCCGTCGGTTGAGGTGGATCTTGATGCGATCTTCATCCAGCAGGACAACGTCTGGACCTCGGCCGGTGTCAGCGCGGGCATCGACATGGCCTTGGCATTGGTCGAAGCCGATTGCGGTCGCGACGTGGCCCTGCAGGTGGCCCGTGAGCTGGTGGTGTTTCTCAAACGCCCCGGCGGTCAGGCGCAGTTCAGCCAACTGTTGCAATTGCAGATGCAGGAGAGCGCCGGCTTCGATGAACTGCACGTGTGGATTTGCGCACATCTGGACGACAACAACCTCACCGTCGAGCGACTGGCCCGCGAGGCCAGGATGAGCCCGCGCAATTTTGCCCGGGTCTACAAACGCCAGACCGGCCGCACCCCGGCCAAAGCCATCGAGATGTTCCGCCTTGAGGCGGCGCGGCGAATGCTGGAAGACTCTCAGCGCAACATCGACCAGATCGCCCGCGCCTGCGGTTTCGGTGACGAGGAACGAATGCGTCACACATTTCAGCGTCACCTGTCGATTTCCCCCCGCGAGTATCGCAGCCGGTTTTCCCGTTAAGCGCGAAACTTGCGCTACTGGCCTGTCAGGCCACTTTCCAGGATCGCGCCTGCGAGTCGCCCTGCTCAGCCAGGAGTGCGCTGCAACGGGAGCGCAGCCAACGCTCCCCCGGATCATTGTGCGAAGCACCGCGCCAGACCATGGAAAGCTCGTGCTGGGGCAAACAGATCGGGGCCGCTTGAGCCCGCATACCAGCCACCACGGCCATCGCCAGGGCAACGTAATCCGGCACGATAGCAATCATGTCGCTCCCGGCCAACAGCATGGGCAAGGCGCTGAACTGCGGCACGGTCAACACCACCCGGCGCTGTCGGCCCATCAGGCATAACGCCCGGTCCGAATCATCGATGACATTGCCCATGGACGACACGATGGCATGGGGCCGACGGCAGAATTCATCCAGGGTCAGTTCGCCGGGCTGCGAATCGGCGCGCAGCAGCATCGGTCGAATCGGCCGCAGCGTCTTGCGCCGGGCATTGGCCGGCAGCTCCAGGGTCGGGCTGATGCCCAGGGATATCTCGCCGCTGGCCAACAGCTGGGACACCTGCCATTGATCGGCCCGGCGCACCACCAAGGTGGTGCCCGGTGCCTCGATCCGCAGGCGCCGCAACAACTCCGGCAGCAGTGCGTACTCGACGTCATCGCAAAGGCCGATATGGAAGGTCGCCTCGCTGGTGGCTGGCTCGAACGCCTGGCAGCGGCTCAAGGCTGCGGCGATGCCGTCCAGCGCCGGTGACAGATTGGAGAAGATTTCCCGCGCCCGGGAGGTCGGTTCCATCAACCGCCCCGAACGGATGAACAAGGGATCATCGAACATCAACCGCAGGCGTGCCAGGGCACTGCTGATCGTTGGCTGGCCGAGGAACAGCTTTTCGCTGACGCGGGTCACGTTTCGCTCGTGCATCATGGTTTCGAAGACCACCAGCAAATTGATGTCAGCACGACGCAGGTCATTTCTGTTCATCATCGTCGTCGCCCCAGGCGCCAGGCCATTGAGTCAGGAGTGGACAAGATCATCGCCTGCGCCCTCCATCAAGGCCTACGGCGACGAGGTGTTGAAAGCGTAATCCCCGAGGCAAGCCAGTGTCTGTTGTACGTGGGGACACTCCACCCACCCTTTGGGCGGCTTCATCGATACTTCGGTATATACCAAGCCCTGTGGCGAACACTGCCTTTGTGGCGAGGGGATTTATCCCCTCGCCACAAATAAAGTATTGGCACGACCTGGCGGAATTTCAGGGTTTTATGTCCTACCTCAGCCCAAGCGGCGCTTCTAAGATACGAACCGATGCTCTGTCCCCCGACATCCCAGAGCGAGACCACGTAAAAACAAAAGGTCTGCCAGCGTGCCCCTACCCTCCGCGATGCTCAAGAACGTCTATGACAGCCTGCGATACGCCCCATGCCAGAAGGGGCCGCGACTGTCGATGGGAATCAGTACCCATCCGCTGGTCAACGCCCTCGGCTGGCTGGTAGGCCTGGTGGTGGCTTGCGGGATTGTCATCATCAACTCCGAGACCCATTCCGACCTGGCGCCGACCCTGCTGTACATCACCTTGTTATTGATGGCGGCCAACCTGTTCTCCATCAATCTGGTGATCACCGTCGCGCTGATGTGCATGGGCTTGCTCACCGCGATGTTCTTGTACAACGGCGGCTATCACCGCTGGGAATCGACCACCGGTTTCTTTCGCTGCCTGACCGCATTGTCCGCCATTGCGTTCCTGGCGCTGCGCAGCAAGCAGGCTTCCGACAGCCTGCGGCACAACGAGGCTTACCTGATCGGCGCCCAGCGCCTGAGCCAGACCGGCAGCGTGGGCTTTCGCGGCGATCGCCAAGCGTTGACCTGGTCGCAGGAGTCGGCACGGATTTTCGAGTACTCGCCCAACAAGACACCGACGGTGTCGATGATGCTGGCGCGCACTCACCCCGAAGACCTGGAGTTGGCACGCGGGGTTTTCCAACAGGCCGCCGCTGGTGAACCGCAGATCGAGGTCAAGCTGCGCCTGCTGATGCCTGATGGGCGCATCAAGCACATCCACATGATCGCCAGCCCCCTGCTCGTCCAGCATGGCCGTTTCCAGTACTTGGGCGCGCTCATGGACGTCACCGCCAGCAAGCAGGCCGAAGACGCATTGTTCCGCGCCCAGAGCCAATTGGCCCACGTCACGCGCTTGACCTCCCTGGGGGAAATGGCCGCGTCCATCGCCCACGAGGTCAATCAGCCACTGACGGCCATCACCAGCAGTGGCGAGGCCTGCCGCCGCTGGCTCAAACGTCCGGAGCCCGATCTCGGGGAAGCCCTGGATTGCCTCGACCGAATCGTCGCCAACGGCTGTCGCGCCAGCGAGGTCATCAGCGGTATCAGAGCGCTGTCGCGCAAATGCGACCCGGTGCGCCAGCCCGAGCGGCTGGACGACATCGTCCGCGAGACCCTGAACCTGGTCCAGCAGCAACTGGCTCATCATAAAGTCCGGGCGAAGGTGGAGCTGACAGCGACCGACAGCCAGGTCAGCGCAGACCGGGTGCAACTGCAGCAAGTGATCATCAACCTGATCATCAATGCCTGTCACGCCATGGACGCAGTCAAGGTACACGAACGAACCCTGCACATACGCACCTGGATGGAGGATGACGAAGTGCTGCTGGAGGTGACTGACCACGGAACCGGCATTGCCCCCGAGGTCCTGCCGTCCTTGTTCAATGCGTTTTTTACCACCAAGGAAAACGGTCTGGGCATGGGCCTTTCCATCTGCCGGTCCATCATCGACTTCCATGACGGCAGGATCTGGGCGACCAGCGAGGCCGGCCAAGGCACCTCATTCAGGTTCGCGCTGCCGCGGCTCACTTGCACCGCTGTGTCGGGGAGCGGGCAATGAACGCCATGCAGCCCACGAAACCGGTCCTCGGCAACGAGCCCATCGTTTATATCGTTGACGACGACGCACCGCTGCGCCAAGCCCTCGGCAGCCTCCTGCGTTCCATCGGCCTGCAGGTGCATCTGTTCGATTCGGTCGCACAGTTCATGAACCATTCCAGGCCCGACCTGCCCAGTTGCCTGGTTCTGGATGTACGGCTGCAAGGCACCAGCGGCCTGGAGTGCCAACGGGCGCTGGTCGCGGCCAACGTCCATCTGCCCATCGTGTTCATGACCGGCCACGGTGACATCGCCATGACCGTGCGGGCGATGAAGGCCGGTGCCGTGGATTTCCTCGCCAAGCCGTTTCGCGAACAAGACCTGATCGACGCCGTGACCGCCGCCCATCAACAGGACTGTCGGCGGCGCGACGCCGAACGCAGCCATCAGCAAGTGCTTGACCGTTACACCACATTGACCCCGCGCGAGCAACAGGTCATGGCGCTGGCGGCGTCAGGCCTGATGAACAAGCAGATCGCCGGGGAACTGGGCTTGAGCGAAATCACGGTCAAGATTCACCGCGGCCAAGCCATGCGCAAAATGTGCGCAGGCTCGTTTGCCGATCTGGTCCGCATGGCCCAGGTGCTGGAATGGCGCGGCGAGCAGTAGAAAGTTCATACACACGTATACTTGGCGGGACTATTGGACGGCGTATCTTGCAGTGATACAGGCGCCTTTATGGCTACCTGATATCACCCCAGGTATCGACATGTCCAATACCGCAACTATTTCAATTGTTGATGATGACGAGTCAGTTCGAATTGCACTGGATGGCTTGTTACGTTCCCACGGATATCGGGTTACAACATACGCGGGCGCCTTGGACTTTTTATCTTCTTGTGAACTTGAAAACACAGCGTGCCTGATATCGGATATTCAAATGCCTGGCATGACCGGTATTCAGATGTACGATCGACTGTCGACCCTGGGCATTCATATCCCGATCATTTTCATTAGCGGATACCCTGGCGTGCCACCCCGTGTCAGCGCCGGGGCGCCCGAGCCGGTGGCGTTTTTCCCGAAGCCCTTCGACTGCGCTCAATTGATCGCCTGCATCGAATCGGTAGTTGGCCGGCCTTCCTGATGCCGCGCCATCGTCGCGACCTCATACCTTTGTATAGATCCCCCCTACCCAGGCATAGGCCGGATGACCTTATGTAGAAGTGTTAAACACAGGCCCTGCCAATAAGCTTCCCTACAGCGAACTGAAATTGAATGTGCTCGATGGCAACTCATTGCAGCCAGGCGCTTTTGGAGTAGTTCGCGACACGGTCACGCTGAAACAGTTAAACAATTCAACGTATCGATTTTGTCTTCGGGAGCTCATCATGAAACAACATATTCTGGTTGTTGGCGCAGGTTTCGGCGGGGTCTGGAGTGCATTGAGCGCCGCCCGGCTGCTGGACCAACACGATCGTAATGACGTGCAGATCAGCGTCCTGGCCCCCCAGGCTGAGCTGCGCATCCGTCCTCGTTTCTATGAGCCGGACGTCCACACCATGGCCGCCCCGCTGGGTGGCCTGTTCGACGCGGTGGGCGTGAAATTCGTACAAGGTTCGGCGAGCCGTATCGATGTCGACAACAAACAGGTTGGCTACGTGGATGTGTTCGGCACCGAGGGCAGCCTGGGCTACGACCGCCTGGTGCTCGCGGCGGGCAGCCAACTGGTCCGCCCAGACCTTGAAGGCATGATCGAGCATGCCTTCGACGTTGATGAAATCGAACAGGCAACCCGCCTCGAAGCCCATATCAAGTCCCTGAAAAATCTTCCGGACAGCCCGGCCCGCAACACCGTGGTGGTGGCCGGCGGAGGCTTTACCGGGATCGAAACCGCCACCGAAATGCCGGCACGCCTGCGCGCGGTCCTGGGTGAAGACGCTAACATCCGGGTCATCGTGGTGGATCGCGGGTCGCAGATCGGCGCAGCGTTGGGCGACGGCATTCGTCCGTCCATTGTCCAAGCGTCCGAGCATCTGGGTATCGAGTGGATCGTCAACGACTCGGTCGAATCGGTGGATGCCGGTGGCGTCACCCTGTCGAGCGGCCAGCGTATCGAGTCCCATACTGTGATCTGGACCGTGGGGTTCCGCGCCAATCCGTTGACCCAACAGATACCCGGCATTCGCGATCGCCAGGGTCGCCTGCACGTCGATGCCAACCTGAAAGTCCTGGGCCAGACCGACATATTTGCCACCGGCGACGTGGCCTATGCCGCCACCGATACCCTGGGTAACTACGCGGCCATGTCCTGCCAGCACGCCATCGCCCTGGGCCGCTATGCCGGCAACAACGTCGCGGCCGACTTGTTGGGCGTCGCGCCGATGGCCTACAGCCAACCCAAGTACGTGACCTGTCTGGACCTGGGTGCCTGGGGCGCGGTGTATACCGAGGGTTGGGATCGCCAGCTCAAGTTGGTCGGGCAGGAAGCCAAGGAGCTCAAGACCCAGATCAACACCGTGTGGATCTATCCGCCCGCGGCTGATCGCGCGACCGCCCTGGCCGCCGCCGACCCGTTGATCCCGGTGGCCTGAGTCCGTTTCCGACCCCGGCCAGTCCCTCCTTTCTGCGCCGGTCTTTCCCAGACGCCTGCCGATGATGCTTGGGCAGGCGTTTTTTTCAGGCGCTCGTCCCCAAGCCAGCCTGAATATCGTCACTGCCCAGTAAAATCCGTCGCAATGCCCGCCCACTGCCCTCTGTGCACAAGGTAAGGTAGGCAAAAATCATCCGGATCGAGGTGTGCCGTGGCGTCCTATTCCTTGCGTCAGCTGAAGTACTTCGTCACCACCGTCGAATGTGGCAGCGTCGCCGAAGCCTCCCGCAAGCTGTACATCGCCCAGCCCTCGATTGCGACCGCCGTCAAAGGGCTGGAAGACAGTTTCGGCGTGCAGTTGCTCATCCGTCACCACGCCCAGGGTGTATCGCTAACCCCCAGCGGCGCTCGCTTCTATCGCAAAGCCCAGGAACTGCTGCGCATGGCGCGAGAGTTCGAGCAGAACGCGCTGGCCGACAACGACGTGGTCAGCGGTCAGATCGACATTGGCTGTTTCGAGACTGTCGCGCCCCTGTACTTGCCACGATTGATCGCCGGTTTTCGCCAGCGTTACCCCGGCGTGGAGATCCGTCTACAAGACGGCGAGCAACAGGAACTGGTGCAAGGTTTGACGGGGGGCCGTTTTGATCTGGCGATTTTTTATGAGCACGACCTCGACGGCACCATCGAGACCGAGGCGCTGATGGCGCCTCAACAACCATACGCGCTGCTGCCGGCGGAGCACCGCTTTGCCAGCCAGGCTCAGGTGTCCCTGCGCGATCTGGCGCTGGAGCCGATGATTCTGTTGGACGTGCAACCCAGCCGGACCTATTTCGTGAGCATATTCGAGGAGTTGGGCCTGACACCGAACATTGTATTCAGCTCACCCTCGATCGAAATGGTGCGCGGCATGGTCGGGCAATCGTTCGGCTTTGCGCTGCTGGTAACCCGGCCACATTCCACCTGCACCTACGATGGGCAGCAAGTGGTGTGCGTCAACATCGCCGAGGACGTCACCGGTTCGGCCCTGGTGGCAGGATGGCTCAAGCGCGCGCACCTGACCAAACCTGCGCAGTTGTTCGTGGATTACTGCAAAGAGCAGTTCAAACAATGGCTGGCCTGAGCCAGCCATTGATATGGAACGTTGTGACTAGCGAGCGGCCCAGGCGTTGAAGCGCTGCTCCAGTTCCTCACCATGGTCAACCCAGAACTCGGCATCCACGGCCCGGGCTTCGGCCAGGTTGGCCTCGGCGGTAGGCAACTGCTCTTGGACCGCTCCAGGCAACAACGCCAGCGCCTTGCGATGCACCGGCCCATAAGGGATGTTTTCCGAGAACACCTTCTGCGCCTGCGGCTGGCTGGCAAAGGCAATGAATTGCTCGGCCAGGACCTTGTTCGGCGTGCCCTTGACCACCGCCCAGTACTCCGGGTCATACAGGCTTTGCGGCCAGACGATACTCAGCTTCATGCCTTCCTTTTGCGCCGAAGCGATGCGACCGTTGTAGGCAGCGCTCATCGCCACGTCCCCCGCCACTAGCCACTGTGCCGGTTGCGCACCGGCCTCCCACCACTGGATGTTCGGCTTGATCTGATCCAGCTTGGCGAACGCCCGCGACACGCCTTCGGGGGTGTTGAGCACCTTGTACAACTCCTGCGCCTCGACCCCGTCGGCCAGCAAGGCAATTTCCAGGGTGTACTTGGCTCCCTTGCGCAACCCGCGTTTGCCCGGGTATTCGGTGACGTTCCAGAAATCCGCCCAGGACTTGGGGGCCTTGGCCAACTTGCTCTGGTCATAGGCCAGGACCATCGACCAGACATACGTGGCCACGCCACATTCGGTGAGTGTTCCCGGCACAAAATTCGCCGGATCACCCAAGGCGCTCAGATCGAGCCTTTCGAACAGGCCCTCCTCACAACCGCGCAACAGCTCGGGGCTTTCGACTTCGACCACATCCCAACTGGTGTGGCCGGCCGCGACCATGGCCTTGATCTTCGATAACTCGCCATTGTATTCGCCGGCGACAATGCTTCCTGCACCGCTGGCGTTGAAGGGTTGGAAGTAGGCCTTGTCCTGGGCCTGCTTGGTGGCGCCACCAAAGGAGATCACGGTGAGGCTCTGTGGCGCGGCCAGGACGCTGCTACTCAGCAGCACCAGGGCACACGCGATATTGCAACGCAAGGATCTGGACATGAAGCGGTTCCTCGAAAGGCCGGCTCGCCCGCACGAGCCGGCGACGGGACTCAGAGGCGACCGTAAGCGCGGGCGGTGCGATCTACAGCAATACGGGTCTTGTCGACCAGTTCGTTGATGTCGGCATGGCTGGCTACCAGCGCCGGGGCCATGATCATCCGGCCCAGAGTGCCGGCCTCACGAGGCAGGCCGTCAATCAGGGCGTTATCCTTCAGGCGCAGTTGCGCGGCCCGGGTTTTCCAAACATTGAAATCGTTCACCGCAAATTCCTTGTCTCAGAAGTCGTTGGGTTCGCTGAGATGGCTCGCCAGGCGATCCATCAATCGGTCGCAGGCCGCCATCTGTTCAACGCTCACGTATTCATCGGCTTTGTGCCCCTGATCCATGCTGCCGGGGCCGCAGACCACCGCCGGGATTCCGGCCTGATCAAACAGGCCGCCTTCGGTGCCGAATGCCACGGTGCTGAAGGCATCACTGCCGCACAGCTCGGCCACCAGACGCGCCGCGGCGCTGTCAGGTCGGGTTGCCAGGCCCGGGTAGGCAGACAGTGGTTCAAACCGGATCGCGGTGTCGCCTTGCACGGCCCGCATCGCTGGTAGCAGCGCCTGCTCGGCGTACTCGCGCAATTGCTCGACGACGACCTGTGGGGCGAAATCCGGCAAGGCGCGCACTTCGAAATCGAAGCGGCAATCGGCCGGGACGATGTTCAACGCGGTACCGCCCTGGATCACGCCCACCTGCACCGTGGAGTACGCCGGATCGAAGCGCGCATCGTGCTGTGAAGGTTCGGCCAGATTCGCGCCGATCTCCCCCAACCGACCGATCAGGCGCGCTGCCTGCTCGATGGCGTTCACCCCGTAGGGCGCATAAGCCGAATGACAGGCCGCCCCTTTGACATGGCAACGCATCGCCAACTTGCCCTTGTGGCCCAACACCGGTTGGAGTTGGGTGGGCTCGCCGATCAGGCACAACGCAGGCTGGGGAATGCGTTGCGCCAGCACTTGCAGCAGACTGCGCACGCCCAGGCAACCGACCTCTTCGTCATAGGAGAACGCCAGATGCACGGGCCGGCGAAGCGGGCTGGCGAGGAACATCGGCACCGCCGCCAGCACTGAAGCCAAATAGCCTTTCATGTCGGCGGTGCCCCGGCCGTACAGCTTGCCGCCGGCCTCGCTCAAGCAAAACGGATCGACCGTCCAGTGCTGTCCGTCCACCGGCACTACATCGGTATGACCGGACAGCACGACCCCACCGGGCACCGCTGGGCCGATGCTCGCCAGCAGGTTGGCCTTGGTCCGCTCGAGGTTGTAGATCAGTTCGCAACTCACGCCCAGATCGTGGAGGTAGCCACGCACGAACTCGATCAGCGCCAGGTTCGACTCGCGACTGACCGTGGCAAAGCCCACCAGGCTGGCGAGCAGTGCGCGGCTGCGCAGCTCACTCATCACCCGGCACTCCGTAGCTGGGGGCCAGGGTCGGATCGAGGGCGCGGGTCAGGTAGTCCTGCAGTTGCGGCTGATAGGCCAGCCACAGTTTTTCCAGCTCAGCAATGGGGTTTTCCTCGGCCCAGTCGACACGCAAATCGACGATCGGCCAGGTGAGTTCATCCACCACCGACAGCGCCGCAGAATGCACCGCTCCGGCTTCACCACCTGCGCTCTGCCCGGCCTGCAACGCACTCAGCAGGCGCGCGGCAAGGCAACCTTCGCTGTGTTCGAATGCGGCAACCATGGCGTCGATCACGTCCACACTGGCCAGCAGATTGCCGGCCGCCACGCATTGCTCACCGGCCAGCGCGCGATGGGTGCCCAAGGCGTGGCTGCCGCTGAAAATCGCCGTGCGCCCGTGGGCATCCACCACCGCCACCTGGCGGTACTGGCTGTAGCCATTGCGCGCCAGGGCGCGGTCGACAGCCTCTTGGGCGGCCAGGCCGCCGGCCAGTTCGTCGAGGATCTGCGGACCCAGGGCCGGCAGCGTGATGTTCTGGCTCGACACCGCGCCGACACCGGCCCGCAACCAGGGGCAACGGGCGCCGACGGCAATACTCGAGGAACTGATGGCGATGCCCAACTGGCCCGTCTCGGCGCAGCGCCCGACAATGGAAAAAGTCATGCTCCACTCTCCTTATTCGGGGATCACTGCGATCACGTCGATTTCCATCAGCCATTGCGGCTGGCCGAGGGCGCTGACCACCAGCCCGGTGGAAATCGGGAACACCCCTTTGAGCCATTTGCCCACCTCCTGGTACACCGGCTCGCGATAGCGCGGGTCGATCAGGTAAGTGGTGGTCTTGACGATGTGGCTCAGGTCGCTGCCGGCCTCTTCCAGCAATTGCTTGACGTTGCGCATGGCCTGTTCAGCCTGGGCACGCGGATCGCCCAGACCTACCAACTGGCCGTTGAAATCAGTGCCAACCTGACCGCGCACGTAGACGGTATTGCCGGCGCGCACGGCCTGGCACAAGTCGTTGTCCAGCGTCTGGTTGGGATAGGTGTCTTTGGTGTTGAACATGCGGATGCGAGTGTGGGTAGGCATCAACGGACTCCCATGAGGCTGGTTTTCGAACTGTTCGAATCGCTATCGAGCGCCGGGGCTTGAACGTCGTCGTTCTGGCGCTGCGAAGCGTCTCGATAGTTGAGATAGGTATGCTGTTTCACGATGTGGTCAGCGATATGCCGGGCGTCGTGCCACACGCCCCAGATGAACGCCGACCCGCGCCGTGACAGCCAGGGCAGACCCACGAAATACACACCCGGTTCGCTGGAAACACCCCGCTGGTGCCGTGGCTTGCCGTTGGCGTCCAGCGCGTCGACCTTCAGCCAGCTGTAATCCACCGAGTAGCCGGTGGCCCAGATCACGGTGGTCACCCCAGCGTTCACCAGATCCAGTTCCAGGATCGGATGGGTCAGGCAGTGCGGGTCAGGCAACAGCCGGCGGGCTTCTGGCTCCGGCGGCAGGTCCAGGCCATTGCGGGCAATGTAGGCATCGGCGGCATCCAGCAGCGCCAGGTAGTTTTCATCGCCACGGGCAATGTTTTCGGCAAGGTTGGGTTCAAACGTCACGACGCTACCGTTGAACGACTTCGTCAGGCCCACCAGGGTGATGCCCTCATGGGCCAGCCTGCGAAAGTCCACTGTATAGCCGCCGCGGGCACCGCTCACGGCGATGGTCACATGCTCCCTGCCCGGCTGGACGGCCTCCGCATCCCACTCGCCGAGCACACCCAGCCACCAGCAGAAATCCCGGTTGCGATAGGCCCGAGGCGGGCGATCATGGGCGCCCACCGAGAGGTAGACCTGCTTGCCAGCGCGCTGTAACTCATCGGCGATCTGTACCCCCGACGAGCCCGCCCCGACCACCAGTACAGCGCCCTCGGCCAGCTGCCGGGGATTGCGGTATTGGGCGGAGTGCATCTGGGTGACTTGCGCCATATCCGCGGCGATAGGTGGAATCACCGGCCGTTGAAAGGGCCCGGTGGCGACCACCACGTGGATGGCCTCGATCGGGCCCTCGCTGGTTTCAATGCTGAAGCCTGGGCGGCCGACATTACGCTGTACCTCTCTGACTTCCACACCGGTGCGGATCGGTGCGTTGATTGTATTGGCATAGGTTTGGAAGTAATCGGCCACTTGATCCTTGGTGGCGAAGGCATCAGGGTCGAGCCCCTGGAATTGCAGCCCCGGAAAGCGGTCATGCCAGGCCGGGCCGTTAGCCACCAGCGAATCCCAACGCGCGGTGCGCCAGGCCTCGGCAATGCGGTTGCGCTCCACCACAAGATGAGGCACTCCCTGGCGACTCAAATGTTCACTCATGGCCACGCCGGCCTGGCCGGCGCCTATAACAAGCGTATCTATCTGTAGGGTCTCAACGGGCATGTCTGTGCACTTCCGGCAGTGGGATGGTTCAGGCCGGCATGACGCCGCCTCGGGTTTGGATTTTTTGTAGTTCTGCGTTTGCGACGATCGACAAGAGGTGTCGAAGCGATTCTGTCGGCAGGCGGGAATTTGCGAAACGAGGGTTTTTATCGTTGCAGGCAAGGAAAAAACTGCTGTATCGCCTACGCCCTGGACGATGCGTCTTTGCGCCAGGCCTGCGAAGCGATTCGTGGTTTCTGCAACGCACTTGACTGACATTCAGCCGTTGCACTGAACCAGCCTAGCCCGATCATGACCGGGCTCGTTCAGCAGCAAAGTTATACAAATTTACAAATACCTATACAAAACACTTTAAAACGTACAGGTCGTGCAGTAGGCTTCGAAAACTTGTACAGGAATAACTACCTGTACAATAATTCGGAGCCTGACATGTCTGCCTACCTCCAGCGTTTTGCCCGCGCCTTCGCCGAGCTGGACGCCAGTCACCTGGCCGAGCTCGATACCCTCTACAGCGCTGACATTAAGTTCCAGGACCCATTGCATCGGATCGAAGGCCTGCCTGCCCTGCGCAACTACTTCGCGCAGATGTATGCCAACGTCGATCAGGTGCGCTACGACTTTCATGGCTTTGATGAGGTCGGCCCCGGCGAGGGCTATCTACGCTGGACGCTGCATTACAGCCACCCACGTCTGGCCGGCGGCGCACTTATCTCCCTGCAAGGCTGCAGTTATTTGCGCTGGAACGAACGGGTCTACCTGCACCAGGACTTCTTCGACGCGGGTGCCCTGCTCTACGAGCACCTTCCACTGTTTGGCTCGGTGATCGGCTGGCTGAAGCGGAGGCTGGCATGAGTCGCATCTGGTTGACCGGCGCCAGTAGCGGTATCGGTGCAGCATTGGCCTCGCAGCTTCTTGAGCAAGGACACCGTCTGGCGCTGAGTGCGCGACAGGTCGCCCCCCTTCAAGCGTTAGCGACTCGCTATGAGGATCAGGTCCTGGTGCTGCCGGGAGACCTGACCGATCCAGCGCAAGTGGCCGATATCTGCCGGACCATCGACGCTCGATGGGGGGCGCTGGACCTGGTGATTCTCAATGCCGGAACCTGCGAATACCTGGAGCCTGGGCACTTCGACACGCGACTGGTCGAACGGGTATTGACCACCAACCTGCTGGGCACCAGCCACTGCCTGGAAGCCGCCCTGCCCTTGCTGCGCAGAGGCCAACGCCCGCATTTGGTGGGGGTGTGCAGCGCAGTGACCTGGCTGGCTTTGCCGCGTGCCGGCGCGTATGGCGCGTCCAAGGCGGCGCTGCGCTATTTGTTTGAGTCGTTGCGCATCGATCTGGCCGCCGAGGGTATCGATGTCACCTTGGTAAGCCCCGGTTTCGTCGACACCCCGCTGACCCGCCGCAATGACTTTCCGATGCCCATGCGCTGGTCGGCCCAGCGCGCAGCGCGGCATATCACCCAGCGCCTGCCCGCGCGACCGCTGGACATCGCTTTTCCATGGTTTTTCACCTTCGTCCTGCGTTCGCTCGGACGCTTGCCCGCCCGTTGGCGCCTGGCCCTTGGCCGGCGTCTGGCACGCTCTTCCCAGGAGTCTTGAAACATGCGCATCGCAATCATCGGCAGCGGCATATCGGGGCTGACATGCGCATACCTGTTGGCTCGCCAGCACCAGATCACCCTGTTCGAAGCCGACGACCGGATCGGCGGCCACACCCACACTGTGGACGTGGATTGGCAAGGTCAGCGCTATGGGGTGGACACCGGTTTCATTGTCTACAACGACTGGACCTATCCGAACTTCATCCGTTTGCTGGACCAGTTGGGCGTGACTTCCCGTGCCACTGAGATGAGCTTTTCGGTGCATGACCCGGCCACCGGCCAGGAGTACAAGGGGCATACCCTGCGCAGCCTTTTCGCCCGACGACGCAACCTGCTGTCGCCGAGCTTCTGGGGCATGTTGCAGGACATCCTCAGATTCAACCGGCAGGCCACGGCCGACTTGAAGGCGCAGCGCATCGACAGCACCACCCGGCTGGGCGATTACCTGCATGTCCACAATTATGGACAACGGTTCATCGACCACTACATCGTGCCCATGGGCTCGGCGATCTGGTCGATGTCGCCTGCCGGAATGCTGGAGTTTCCGCTGCAGTTCTTCGTGCGCTTCTGCCATAACCACGGCCTGCTATCGGTCAACCGACGCCCACAATGGCGAGTGATCGAGGGCGGCTCGCGGGGTTATATCGACCCGTTATGCGCGCACTTTCGCCAGCATATTCGGCTCAACTGCCCGGTGCAGCGCGTGAGCCGCGACGCGACAGGCGTGAACATACTCAGCGCGGCGGGACTTGAGCGTTTCGACAAAGTGGTGTTTGCCTGCCACAGCGACCAGGCCCTGGCGCTGCTTGAAACGCCAAGCAAAGCGGAACGTGAGGTGCTCGGTGCCCTGGCCTACGCCAGCAACGAAGTACTGCTGCATACCGACACCGGTGTCTTGCCGCAGCGCCGCCAGGCCTGGGCGAGTTGGAATTACCGACTGGGTGGTTCGGTGCGAGCGCCTGCTGCGCTGACCTACAACATGAACATCCTCCAGGGTCTGGACGCCCCGGTGACCTTCTGCGTGAGCCTCAATCAGAGTGACGTGGTGGATCCGGCCAAGGTCCTGGCTCGCTTCGAGTATGCGCATCCGCAATACAGCCTCGCCGGCGTCGCCGCCCAGGCTCGCCAGGGTGATCTGCAAGGGCGTCAGCACAGTTATTTCTGCGGCGCCTATTGGGCCAATGGTTTCCACGAAGACGGTGTGGTCAGTGGGCTGGATGTGGCCGGGCATTTTGGAGAATACCTTTGAATAGCAGCCTGTGCCGCGGCTGGATCGACCATCGCCGCTATTCACCCCGCGCCCATGGATTCCGATACCCCATCGGCATGCTTTATCTGGACCTCGCCGAACAAAGCCAGGTGCTGGGTCTGTCCCGCCTGCTGCGGGGGTGGCCCTTGGCACCGCTGTGCTGGCGCGAGCACGATTACCTGCCCGCTCGCACACGTCTGGGCGTCCCCTTGCTCGACGCGGTGCGCGAATTGCTTGCCCAGGCCCTGGGCACCGCGCCCCAGGGCGCAATCCAGCTGCTGACCCAACCGCGCAGTTGGGGGGTGTCTTTCAATCCGGTGAGTTTCTATTTCTGCCACGAAACCGATGGGCGTCTGGCGGCCATTCTCTGTGAGGTCCGCAACACCCCATGGCGCGAGCGCTATCACTATGTGTTGCCGGTAAGCCCCGGTGAACCCCATGCGTTCCGGGTGGCCAAGGCGTTCCATGTATCACCGTTCCTGCCTCGGGACATGGACTACCGCATGCGCTTTCTGATCGCGGACTCACATATCCGGGTGCATATGGAGAACTGGCGCGATGGCAGCAAGGTGTTCGAGGCCGACCTTGCGCTCAAGCGTCAACCTCTCGATGCCGCGGCTGTGCGTCGTCACTTCCTGGCCTTCCCGTGGATGAGCCTGCGCACCTTGAGCGCCATTTACTGGCAGGCCCTGCGCCTGCTCTTCAAACGCACGCCCCTGCACGACCATCAGGCCAGCCAAAACGGCCTGAGCGTCGGCGAAACCGCCCACAAGGACCCCGACCATGCCCGAACCCACCCTGAGCGTTACTAAGGCCGGCAGCTTTCGCCTGTTCAACGGCGGCGTCTTCAAGCAAGTCGTTCTCGGCCAATTACGACACCTGCGCCAAGGCCACTTGCGCCTGCTGCTCGATGGGGAATCGCTAAACTTCGGCGATCCGGCCAGTGCTCTGCAGGCCGAAGTCGAAATTCTTGACGACGCCGTCTGGGGCATGCTCGCCAGTAACGGTTCGATCGGCGCCGGTGAGGCCTATATCCAGGGGTACTGGCGCAGCAACGACCTGACGGCGGTGACCCGCGTGTTCGTCGCCAACCTGGACGTGCTCGATGCGATGGACAGTGGTCTGGCTCGCCTCGGCCGCCCGGTGCTGCGTTGGCTGCACTGGCTCAACCGTAACAGCCGGCGCGGCTCTCGGCGCAACATCATTGCCCATTACGACTTGGGCAATGACTTGTTCGAGCGTTTGCTCGATCCCACCATGATGTACTCGGCCGCCATGTTCGAAAGCCCCGAACAAAGCCTGGAAGAAGCCCAGCTCAACAAGCTCGAACGCATCTGTCGCAAGCTCGACCTGCGCCCCGGCGACCACCTACTGGAAATCGGCACCGGCTGGGGCAGCCTGGCGATTTATGCTGCCAGCCAATATGGCTGCAAGGTGACCACCACAACGTTGTCGCACGAGCAGTACGCCCATACCTGCCGGCGCGTCGAGGCACTGGGTCTGCAGCAGCGCATTGAGGTGCTGTGCAAGGACTATCGCGATCTGGAGGGGCGCTACGACAAGCTGGTCTCGATCGAAATGATCGAAGCTGTCGGTCATCGCTATTTACCCGAATACTTCCGGCGCTGCTGCGCTCTGCTCAAGGATGACGGCCTGATGTTGCTGCAAGCCATCACCATTCGCGACCAGCGTTATGAGCAGGCACGCCGCTCGGTGGACTTCATCCAGCGGCATATTTTTCCCGGCGGCGCGCTGCCATCGTTGTCCGTTCTGCTAAACACCGCCAGCCGTCAAACACCGCTCAACCTGCTGCACCTGGAAGACTTCGGCGCGCACTACGCCCGCACGCTGAAGCACTGGCACGAGAACTTCCGGCAATCACGCCAAGCGCTGCTGGAGCTGGGTTACGACGAAACCTTCCAACGCCTGTGGGAGTTCTACCTGTGTTACTGCGAAGGCGGATTCCAGGAGCGTGCCATCGGCGTCGCGCAACTGCTCTTTGCCGCTCCCGGGGCGCGTCAGCTCTCTTTGCTGGAGCGGCGGGAGGCTTGATGAGTCGCGCGGGCCTGATCGTCAACGCACTCTGGGTCCAGTTGGGCTGGTGGGGTTGTGTACTGGGCGCACAGAATGCCTGGTGGCTCCTGGCTGTGGCGGCAGGATTGCTGGCTCACCTGAGCTTCTGCCCACAGCCCCGGGCCGAGTTGCGTGCAGTGATGCGCGTGGGGCTGTGCGGCATGGTGCTGGACTGGAGCCTGGGTGTGCTGGGTCTGTTCGGATTCGCTCAGACCGCCCTGCCCCTCTGGCTTGCGCTGCTCTGGCTGGTGTTTGCCACAAGCTTGCGGCACAGCCTGGCCTGGGCCGTACAGCCTGTTTGGCGCGGTGCGTTGGTGGGCATGGTCGGCGGTCCGCTGGCCTATTGCGCAGGCGCTCCACTGGCCGGCGTTGCGCTGCCGCTTGGCATCGTGGGAACCGCTCTGGTGTTGGCGCCCCTGTGGGCACTCTGGCTGCCGTTGGCGTTGCGCCTGGCTGATCCCCACTGAGGTCAGAACCCGCGCCAGGCGAACATTATTACCAAGGTTCATCCAGAAAAAGTGGCACACGCAAAGGCTCTATCGGCCCCTCGCGCTGGCCACACATTTCGTCGTGAACGACATGCTGTACCAACATGCAGGGTAACCGCGGCGCGTCACGCAGCAACTCACGCAAATGGGTGGTGGATCGCAAATGCAATGTTCGTCCGGAGTCGTCGAGCAACGTACGAAACCCGCGGTCCAGTCGCGCACGCAACACGTAGATACCGCCCTCCAGCGACCATAACTCCAGCTCGTGTACCCGGCCTTCGATGGCCAGCTCGATCAGGGTTTGCAGGTTCATGGCGCGCCCCCGCCCTGACGACGGAAAAACAGCGTGACCTGGCCCAACTCGACGCCAAACTTGCTCATGCTCGAGCGGTTGATCATCGTGTCTTCGTCCATCAAGTACATCCAGTCGTCAAAAGTCACTTCGTAAGTCGATCCGTCTACTGGCAGGTTCAATCGATAGCGCCAGCGCAGCGCGTTGCCGGCCACCTCTCCCCGCGCCTCGCCGATCACATCGTCGGCGCGACCGCGCCAGAGCCCCGGGCCATCGGGGGTCAGCGTCCATACGCGCCGTTGTCGGCTGCCATCACTGTAGAGAAAGCGCTCATCGAGAATCAGCTGTTCACCTTCACGGTGACTCAATATCTCAACCTCGAAACGCTTGATGACCTCGCCGGAACGTTTTTGATAGATGCCCCAGGCCTTGATTGGCTGACTGAAGAAGCGCACCAGATCCAGCTGCGGTTGCTGGTCGGCATAACGATCGACATTCACGTTCCCGCAACTGGTCAAACTCATCATTAAAAGCAGTCCAACCATTAACCGAGTCATGGTGTTTGCCCCCCTACGCGCGCGTTATTGAGCCCCAGCAGCTGTTGCCGCAACTCCGGATGCCGGGTGCGGGGATCGAGCCAGATGGCGAAGAAACTTCGAGCGAACGATGAGTCGGCGACTTCATGGGTCAAGCGCCCGTCGACATAAAAGCGGCAACCCTTGCCGGGCAGGTAAAGCCCGGTGATTTGACTGCCTGGCCTGACGTCGACGAAGGACCGCCGCATGTCATCGCTCCAGCTGTCGAGCTGTACTGGGTCCAGGGATTTACCCGCGATTCGGCGCATCTCCTCGATGCTCGCTTGCACCAAGGTTTGCTTGCTGATCGTGCGGCGGTAATTCAGCTCAAGTGCCAGCGGCGTTTCCAGGCTGGGTTGCAAGGTCGCACTCCATAACCTGGCCTGGTAGAGATCGAACCCGTACCAGGAATAATCGGCTTGCCCCACCAGACGGGCGTCAGGCAGTACCGTGCGCCAGTCGCACAGAGCTTGGCTGGCGTAAAGCACCAAAACGCAGGCCATGAACCGGCTCAGGCTTTTCTTGAACGCAAACGACCTTGCCATTGAAAAAACATCACTGGATTGCCGAAGGTCGCTCAATAGTTGTACATGAAGTATGGTTTGTACAGCTTTTTGAGTGGATTTGCGAGTTATGGCCTTTTATATCCACCCGTGCTTTGGCGATCTGTGCCTGCCTCGAATCCTTCAGCTAACGTCCTGTTATCGGATAAGGTAGCCTGCGCCCTAATAATGCGCAGTCGCGCTGCTGTAGAAGGAAATGTTAATGCTCGGACGTGAACGGCCGCAGCTAAAGAAAGAAAGTGCTGACGAATCCTTTCCCCCTCAGGTAGCGCGGGCCGGAGCTGCCCTGCGGCTCACCATCACTTTCATGCTGGTGGTGGTGATGGTGTTCCTGGCCGTTGAAGGCTGGAGAACATGGCGTGACTATCGCTCTGCCTTTGCCTCGGCCCGCGATTCGGTGACAAACCTGGCGCGAGCGACGGCCCAGCACGCCGAAGACACCATCCGGCAAGTGGACGTGGTGACCGCAGCACTCAGCGAGCGAGTGGAAGGCGATGGCCTGCAGAACATCGACATCCCGCGCATCCATAAACTGCTGGTGCAACAGTCGGCCATCATGCCGCAGTTGCACGGTTTGTTTATCTACGGCCCCGACGGGCAGTGGATAGTGACAGACAAGCAAACAACGCCAGACTCGGCGAACAATGCCGACCGCGACTACTTCCAGTATCACCGCACCCACGAGGACCGAAGCGTGCGGATCGGCGAAGTGATCAGGAGCCGATCCACCAATGACCTGATCATCCCCATCTCCCGCCGCTTGAACAATCCTGACGGCTCGTTCGCCGGTGTGTTGCTGGGAACGGTCAAGGTCAGCTATTTCGTGGACTACTACGGCGACTTCAAGATCGACGACAAGGGAGCCCTGGTCCTGGCCCTGCGAGATGGCACGATTCTGGTCCGGCGGCCCTTCGTCGCCTCGGTGGTCGGCAAGAGCCTGGTCAATAGCGTGATCTTCCGTGACCACTTGCCCAACTCCAATCAGGGCGTCGCCGAGGCCAGGGCCGTCGTCGACGGCACTGAACGCATTTATGGCTACCGAGCCTTGACCACTTATCCGCTGGTGGTCGAGGCCGGATTGTCTCGCGAATCGATCATCACCCCCTGGCGTCACGATCTGCTCAAGACCGGCTTCGTACTGATATTCCTGATCGTGATACTCGTCGGCTTTGGGCTGATCGTGTTGAGCCAGTTGCGCTACAGAATGACCATGGAGAAACAGATTCGCAGCGCCCACCAAACCATGCGGGACATGGCACTGACCGACAGCCTGACCGGTTTGGGCAACCGCAGACGGCTGGACATTGCATTGGCCGATGAGATTCGCCGGGCCAGGCGTCAGCACGCCTCCTTGGCCTTGATCATGCTTGATGTCGATTACTTCAAACGCTACAACGACAAATACGGCCATGCTGCCGGGGACGACTGTCTGCGCGCGATCGCGGGGGCGATCCAGCAAGCGATCAAACGGCCCGGCGACCTGGCGGTGCGCTACGGGGGTGAAGAATTCACCATTTTGCTGCCCGACACCCACAGCGCGGGGGCCGCCACGATCGCACAAGAGATTCTGGAGTCCATCAGGGCGCTGAACATCGAACACGGCGACCATCCCTTGGGCCTGGTCACCGCCAGCGCGGGCATCACCACCTGCCGGCCAAGCACCGAGGACGTGACCCCGGCCATGCTGATCAAGGCCGCTGATGCGTTCTTGTATCTGGCAAAAAACACCGGGAGAAACCGCTGGTGCAGCCCTGATGCTTCGCCGGGATGACCCACGGGGCGAAGCCGCATATCGGTCATATCGCGCAAATCCAAGTCCACAGGTGCCGGCCGGGCGCCTGGCGGCTACAATGCGCGCTTCGACCGTGATCAGCCTGACTAAAAACAAATGTCCTTGCCCAAACATCATCTGGAATTGCTCAGCCCCGCCCGCGACGTGACCATCGCCCGCGAGGCCATCCTGCATGGCGCTGACGCCGTGTACATCGGTGGCCCGAGTTTCGGCGCGCGTCACAACGCCTGTAACGAGGTGAGTGATATCGCCCGGTTGGTGGAGTTCGCCCATCGCTACCACGCCCGGGTGTTCACCACGATCAACACCATCCTGCATGACAACGAACTGGAGCCGGCCCGCCAGTTGATCCACCAGTTGTACGATGCGGGTGTCGATGCCTTGATCGTCCAGGATCTAGGGGTGATGGAACTGGACATCCCGCCGATCGAACTGCACGCCAGCACCCAGACCGACATCCGTACCCTGGCACGGGCAAAGTTCCTTGATCAGGCCGGTTTCTCCCAACTGGTACTGGCGCGGGAGTTGAACCTGCAGGAAATCCGCGCCATCGCCGACGAAACCGACGCGGCCATCGAGTTCTTTATCCACGGCGCGCTGTGCGTGGCGTTTTCCGGCCAATGCAATATCTCCCACGCCCAGAACGGCCGCAGCGCCAACCGTGGTGATTGCTCCCAGGCCTGTCGCCTGCCCTACACCCTCAAGGATGATCAGGGCCGGGTGGTTGCCTATGAGAAGCACCTGCTGTCGATGAAGGACAACAACCAGAGCGCCAACATCCGCGCCCTGGTCGAAGCCGGTGTGCGTTCGTTCAAGATCGAAGGACGCTACAAGGACATGGGCTATGTGAAGAACATCACCGCCTACTACCGCCAGCGCCTGGACGATGTCCTCGAAGACCGTTCGGACCTGGCCCGCGCCTCCAGCGGTCGCACCGCGCACTTCTTCCTGCCCGACCCGGAGAAGACGTTCCACCGCGGCAGCACCGACTACTTCGTCAGCGAGCGCAAGATCGACATCGGCGCCTTCGATTCCCCGACCTTTACCGGCGTGCCGGTGGGCGTGGTGGAAAAAGTCGGCAAGCGCGACCTGCAAGTCGTGACCTTTGATCCGCTGTCCAACGGCGATGGCCTCAACGTGCTGGTCAAGCGTGAAGTGGTGGGTTTTCGCGCCAACATCGCCGAGCCCAAGGGCGAATTCGAGGAAGACGGCCAGAAGCGTTACCGCTACCGCGTCGAGCCCAACGAAATGCCGGCAGGGTTGCACACATTACGCCCCAACCACCCGCTGAGTCGTAACCTGGACCACAACTGGCAGCAAGCGCTGCTCAAGACCTCCGCCGAGCGCCGGGTGGGCGTTGCCTGGGTCGCACGCCTGCGTGAAGAGCGCCTGGAGCTGACTGCTACCAGCGAGGAAGGCGTCAGCGCCAGCGTCAGCCTGGACGGGCCATTCGGCCTGGCGAACAAGCCGGAGCAGGCGCTGGAGCAACTGCACGACCTGCTCGGCCAACTGGGCACCACCGAGTACCACGCCACCGCCATCGAGCTGGATGCGCCCCAGGCGTATTTCATTCCCAACTCGCAGCTCAAGGCAGTGCGCCGCGAAGTCATCGAAGCCCTGACCACCGCCCGTGTCGAGGCCCATCCCCGAGGGGGGCGCAAGGCCGAGACCAATCCTCCGCCGGTGTACCCGGAGTCGCACCTGTCGTTCCTGGCCAACGTCTACAACCAGAAGGCCCGGGATTTTTATCATCGCCACGGTGTGAAACTGATCGATGCGGCGTTCGAAGCCCACGAAGAAACCGGTGAAGTGCCGGTGATGATCACCAAGCACTGTCTGCGTTTCTCGTTCAACCTCTGTCCCAAGCAGGCCAAGGGCGTCACCGGCGTGCGCACCAAGGTTGCGCCGATGCAGTTGATCCATGGTGACGAGGTGCTGACGCTGAAGTTCGACTGCAAACCCTGCGAGATGCATGTGGTCGGCAAGATCAAGGGGCACATCCTCGACCTGCCGCTGCCGGGCAGCAGCGCGGAGCCCATCGTCGGTCACATCAGCCCGGAAGACCTGCTCAAGACGATCCCTCGCGCGCCGCATTAAGCTATCGCGAGCAGGCTCGCTCCCACAGGGATTGCAAAGTGGACACAAGATCGTGTGACCACCCCTAATCCCTTGTGGGAGCGAGCCTGCTCGCGATAGCAATGGATCGGCATGCATTAATGTTGATTACAAAACTCCCGGCAGGTCCTTCTCGGTGCTAGGTTGTAAGTGAGTGTTCCATCAATCAGTCACTTCTTTCCCACCGTCTGCAAAGGAATGCCTCTACCAATGAACTTATCCCTCAAGCACCTGGCCGTGAGCACCCTGCTGCTGTCCAGCCTGGCGTCGATCACCCCACCCGCCTTGGCCAACATCACTGCGCAACAGAGTTCGTCCCTCGTCAAAACCCTCGCTGACACCTCCGTCACCGACTTCAGGCAGTTCCTGGGAAATGTGGCCAGGAGTGAGTTGGCCGAAACCGCCAAGCTCGGCCCGGCCATCAGCACGTTCCTCGACAACAAACCCCTTACGGCTGAGCAGCAGAACGAAATTCATCGTCTGCTCGGCCTCTATGCACGGGTGAAATACGGCAACGCCGCTACCGAAACCCTGCGCGAACTGGTGGCGATCCCGACCTTTCGCAAGGACGGTGTTGCCCAGCACGAGAACCCCGAGTTCCTCAAGATCGCGGACAAGATCAAGCGCCTTGCCCTAGCCTTCAACCTGGACTTTCGCAACATCGACAACCGCGTCTACGAGATTTCACTGCATGGCAGTGGCGACGAAGTCGTGGGCATTCACGCCCATGCCGACGTCGTGCCGGTGACCCCGGAAAACTGGGTATTGAAAGACGGCACTCGTCTGGATCCGTTCAAGGTCACCCTGGTGGGCGACCGCATGTACGGGCGGGGCACCGAAGATGATAAGAACGGCATTGTCGTGGCGCTGTACGCCATGAAGATCATCAAGGAAGAAAACCTGCCGCTGGCGAGGAATTTCAAACTGCTGGTAGACACCACCGAGGAAACCACCGGCGACGCCATCCCCTATTACTTCGAGCGCAACCCAACCCCCAACTACAACCTGGCGCTGGATGGCGGCTACCCGGTGGTGATTGCCGAAAAAGGCTATGGCACCGTCATGGCCAACTTCGCCCGGCGTGCGGCCCAGGGCAAAGGCGCTGAGATCACGGCGATGACCGGTGGCCTGGCCACCAATCAGATTCCGTCCACATCGGTCGCTACCTTCGTGGGCGATCAGCCTGCTGAACTGGCCGCGACGCTGCAAAAAGCCGCTTCCGCGTATGCCAAGGGCAATGGCGGCGACTTCCAGGTGACCACCGCGGTCGTCGGTAAGGACGTCAAACTGACCTTCACAGGCGTCTCCGCCCATTCCTCAGAACCAGAGTCCGGGGTCAACCCGGTGGCGAGGATGCTGGACTTCATCAACAGCCTCGAGGGCAAGGTTGCGCTCAAGCACAACCACATCACCGATGCCGCCCGCTATGCCGCCGACAACTGGGGCCTGGACTACCTGGGAAGCAAACTGGGGATTGGCTTTTCCGACGCCTTCATGGGGCCGCTGACCGCTTCCCTGACGTATGTCGGCATGGATGACAAAGCCTTCAAGCTGGCCGTCAATCTGCGCGTGCCGGTGGGCAAGCCGACGGAAGCGATCAAGGCTGAAATCACCGACAAACTGGCCGCCTGGAGCAAGAAGACGGAGGTCGCCGTGGCGTTCGATTATTCAATCGATGAGCCGATGTATCGCAACCCGGACGGTGAATGGGTCAAGGCACTGTTGGCCGTGGCCAGCGAAAACCTCGGCATGGAGCACAAGTACGGCACCTCCGCTGGCGCCACCTCGGTTCATGACTTGCCCAACGGCGTGCAGTTCGGCCTGGCCATGCCCGACGTCAAGTACACCGGGCATAACGACAACGAGTTCAAGACGGTCGAGCAGTTTCTTCTGGACCTGCAGATCGTGACCGAGATGATGGGGCGGATCGGGCAGTTGCCGAAGTTGTAAAACCTGTGAGGCGTATTTTATTCACTGTGGCGAGGGAGCTTGCTCCCGCTGGGCTGCGCAGCGGCCCCAAGATTTTGAGGTTGCTGCGCTACCGAGCGGGAGCAAGCTCCCTCGCCACAGGTTCACTTCATTCCTTCGGGTGAGTGGTGCTTGGATCGATGACCTTGGCGCTAATGTCCACCAACTCCACCCCCCAATCACCATGCAGGTACCAATCCTCCCCGATCATTTCGGCCGGGTGCATGGTTCGATCCGCACCGTTGCCACACGCCAGGGCACTGGCCGGGCAATAACGGTCGCAGCCCCAGCAAATGCGCTCGGGATGTTTCGGACTGATTGGAAAAGGCTTTGCCATGACGCCCCCGTATAGCCGATGGGTGTGCCTGTACCCTAGCGTGTCAGGGCCAAAGTGCCCTTGATATCGATCAAGAACCACCGGCATGACGGTATCGGCGTTCCTGGCGGGTTAAATGCCTCGAAAATTGACAAGAATCATTATTATTCGCAGCAAAGCTTCCTAGACTCGGCCATCCCTTAGTCCTCAGGAAGTCTTCCCATGCGTACCCTCGCTCCGCTGTCTCTCGCCCTGCTGTTTCTCGCCCCTCTGTCCCAGGCCAAGGAATACCCCATTGGCGAACCGCAAATGTGCCCGGGCCTGGAGGTCGGCGCGGTGTACCTGCAACCGATCGAAATGGCCCCGGCCGGCATGATGCGCCCAACCGCCGAGTCTGACGTTCACCTGGAGGCCGATATCAGGGCCACGGCCGACAACCAGCAAGGTTTCCAGGAAGGCAGCTTCGTGCCCTACCTCAACGTGTCGTTCCAACTGAAAAAACAAGGCAACGACACCCCGCTCAAGGGCGACTTCCACGCCATGGTGGCCAATGACGGGCCGCACTATGGCGACAACGTCAAGCTGCTGGGCCCCGGCAAATACCAATTGACCTTCACTGTCCTGCCGCCCGGCGGCCATGGCTCCCTCGGCCGTCATACCGACAAGGAAACCGGCGTGGCACCGTGGTTCGAGCGCTGTGAACTGCATTACGAATTCGTCTACGCCGGGATTGGCAAAAAAGGCGGGTATTGAAGATGCGTCGTTCAACGAGCCGAACAGCGCGACAACTGGCCGGCTGGGTGCTGGCCGGCTTGCTGTTGCCTTCAGTCGCCCATGCCCAACTGCTTACTTACGAGTTGAGCATGCGCGACGGCCATTTCACCCCGCCGCTGCTGGAAGTACCGGCCGGGCAGCGCTTCAAGATCGTGCTGAAAAACGTCGGCCAGGGTCCGGCGGAATTCGAGAGCACGCCCCTGCGGGTGGAAAAGGTCCTGTCGCCCGGCGTTACCACGTTTGTCGTCATTCACCCGCTGCGCCCCGGGCACTATCCGTTTTTCGATGAATTCAACCCGCAACTGCCCGAGGGCGGCATCCTCGCCCAGTAGTCGGCGAACAGGAGGTGTTTGCATGACTCAATCCATGTTTATTGTCTGGCGCGAAAGCGTCGAGGCGCTGTTGGTAATCGGCATACTCCAGGCCTGGGTCAGCCGGCAGCAACAGGCCGGTCGCTTGTTGCAGTTCGTGTGGGCTGGCGTGGCGCTGGGTTTGCTGTTGTCGGGCATCTTGGCCGGTCTGATTCTGTTAGTCGGCGAAGCCATGAGCGGCGCGGCCAATGAATGGTTCCAGGCGGCGTTGGCGCTGGTCGCCAGTCTGCTGATCGTGCAAATGGTCGGTTGGATGCACCGAAACGCCGGGACGTTGAAACAGAATCTGACGCGTCACGCCGACCATCGTTTCAGCCGCCAAGGTGGATGGGGGCTGATGGTGTTGGCGCTGCTGGCCGTCAGCCGCGAAGGCAGTGAAACCGTGGTCTTCCTGTATGGCGCCGGGGCGCGTCTGCAAGGGGCGCCACTGGGCTTGTTCGCCGTGGGCGCGGTGGCCGGCCTGCTGCTGGCGCTGCTGACCATCGTCTTGCTGCACGGCAGTCGACGGTTCATCTCATGGCCGCGTTTCTTTGCCATCAGCGAAACCATTCTGTTGTTATTGGGGGCAGCGCTGCTGGTCAGCGGCATTGAGCGGATCAGCGGTCAGTTGCTGGCGATGGACTGGCCCGAAGTGGTCTACCAAGGCATCGGCGACGCGCTCTGGGACAGCAGCGCGATATTGGATGGCGGCCATGGCCTGGGCGGTTTCCTGGCGGATTTCACCGGCTATCGAGCCAGTCCCAGTGCCATGACCTTGTTGGTGTGGCTCGGCTACTGGCTGGGGGTTGCCGGCTGGCTGCGGCCACGCAAAGCGCAAACGCTGCCATGTCCGACTTGAACCTCTGGCTGAAACGTCTGGGCGACGGCATGCGGCGCCACGGCGCAACCATTCGCGCCGTGCAATGGGCGGTGGTGCTGTTCTATGCGGTGCTGCTGGTGGTGCCGGCGCTGTTGCCATTGCCCAGCAGCCAGGCTCGGCTGTTGGACAACCTCACGCTGCTGGCGCAGTTTATGTTCTGGGGCATCTGGTGGCCTTTCGTGTTGCTGTCGATTGTGCTGTTCGGTCGACTCTGGTGTGGCGTGCTGTGTCCTGAAGGTGCCTTGAGTGAATGGGCCAGCCAGTATGGCAAAGGCCTGGGCGTGCCACGCGGGGTGCGCTGGGCCGGCTGGCCGACCCTGGCGTTCTGCCTGACCACGATCTATGGGCAGTTGATCAGCGTCTATGACTATGCCCAGGCGGCGCTGTTGATCCTGGGGGGCTCGACGGTCGCAGCGGTGATCGTTGGCCTGCTGTTCGCCCGAGGCAAGCGAGTGTGGTGCCGCTACCTGTGTCCAGTCAGTGGCGTCTTCGCCCTGCTTGCTCGCCTGGCACCGGTGCACTTCCAGGTGGACGAGCAACGCTGGCTGGAAAACCCCGCGCCGCGCCGACCGCCTCCCAACTGCGCGCCATTGCTGGACATTCGCCGGATGCGCGGTGCCGCCGATTGCCACGCCTGTGGTCGCTGCAGCGGCCAGCGCGATGCGGTACACCTGATAGCCCGTTCCAGTAACGAGGAAATCCTTCACTCGAGCGCAACCACCCTTTCGCCCTGGGACGCGCGCTTGTTGTTGTTCGGCGTCATTGGCCTGGCCATGGGGGCTTTTCAGTGGACCGTCAGCCCCTGGTTCATTGCCATGAAGCAGAGCCTGGCCCAATGGCTGGTCGCCCATGAGCTGTTCTGGCCATTGCAAGACAACGCCCCTTGGTGGTTGCTGACCCACTATCCGCAGCTCAATGACAGCTTCAGTTGGCTCGATGGCTTTTGCATCGTCGCTTATCTGGGCATGAGTGCCTTGCTGTTGGGCACATCGCTGCTGCTGTTGATGCGCCTGGCGGCAAGACTCTCGGGCGATCCTGCACAGTATTGGCCCTTGGCCATCACCCTGACGCCCCTCGGCGGTGCAGGGTTGTTCCTCGGCTTGTCGGCCACCACCGTCAAACTGCTGCGCTATGAAGGGTTGTTGCTCGACTGGGTACAACCGGCTCGGGCCGCGCTGCTGGTCGCGGCAATCGCCTGGAGTCTGTGGCTGGGCTACAAGCGCCTGGAACATGCAGCCCGCCGGCCCCTCGCAATGGCCTGCCTGGTATTGGCCAATGGCCTGGTGGGTTATGGCTGGTGGCTGCAGTTCTGGGGATGGTGAGCACGCAGTGCAAGCGTTGCTCCCACGGTGGATTTGTGTGGTTCACAACATCTGACGCGGGGCTGGCCTAGACCTTGAACCGCGCCACGGTCTCATGCAGTGAGCCGGCCATCTGCGCCAGGTCCTGACCGGCAGTATCAGTATGCCGGGCCCCGAGCAATACCTGTTCGGACAGGTTGCGAATGCCCACCAGGTTACGGTCCACTTCCCGGGCTACCAGCGCCTGTTCTTCGGTGGCGCTGGCGATCATCAGATTACGCTCGTTGATCTGCGAGATCGAACGGGCGATTTCATCCAGGGCATCGCCGGAGCGGCGGGCCACTTGCAAAGTGGTCTGCACCAGTTCGCTGTTGCTTTGCATGGCGGTCACGGCGTGCTCGCTGCCCTGGCGGATGTTGCCGATCATCTCCTCGATTTCCCGAGTCGAATCCTGGGTGCGATGGGCCAGTGCCCGGACTTCGTCGGCCACCACGGCAAAACCACGCCCGGCATCGCCGGCGCGGGCTGCTTCAATGGCGGCGTTCAGGGCCAGCAGATTGGTTTGATCGGCAATGCCGCGGATCACGTCCAACACCGAACTGATGTGCTCGACCCTGCCTGCCAACTGCTGGATGCGTCCCGAGGAGTCCGTCACCCCCAGCGCCAATGCGCTGATCGAAGCAACGGTCTCCTGAACCTGCTCACGACCGCGCTGGGCGGTTTGCTCGGATATCCGCGAGGCTTCGCTGGTACTCACCGCATTGCGCGCCACTTCGTCCACCGCCGCCGTCATCTGGTTCACGGCCGCCGCGGCCTGTTCGATTTCCTGGCCTTGCAGTTCCAGGGTGCTGTTGGTCTGACTGCTCACCGCACTCAGCTCTTCGGAGGAACTGGCCACCCGATCCACCGAAGCCGCAATGTGCCGGACCATGCTGTTGAGGCTCTGCTGCATGTCATGCATGTTGCTCATTACGCTGTCGTTTGCACTCCCGGCGTCCAGCGGCACGCGGATCGTCAAGTCGCCTTGGGCAATCTGGCTCAGCACCCGCGCCGCATCATCGGGCTCGCCACCCAGCGGACGGGTCACGCTGCGGGTCACCAGGACCGCAACGGTACTGACCAGGGCCAGGCAGGCCAGCACCAGTGTCAGCATGTTGCGCCGCGCGTCGCTGTAGCGCGCCTGAGCCAGACGTTCACGCTCGACAAACAACCGGCCCTGCATCGCCATCAACCCTTCCAGGCTTTTGTAGACCTCAAGCTCGGCCGGCATCACGCCCTGCTTGAGTTGTGTCATCGCGTCGTCCATCGCGCCCTGGCGAATCAACGCCTGCACCTGAACGAACGCGGCCACATACGCCTCACGGTGCTTCTTCAGTGCCGCATACGCCGCTTTGCCTTCCGGCTGGTCGAACAGCGGCTCCAGCGTGGTAAAGGCCTGGGTAATACGTTGCCGGGTCATGTCGATCGATTGCTGGACCTGCGCGTTGTTCTTGTCGATCAACAGGTCCCGGGTGTTCCTGGCGTTATCGCGCACACCCGTGGCGATCACCATGATCGGGTCGATCTTCGGCCAATCCTGTCTGACGATTTGCACCGCCTGGTCGCGCAGCGTGGCCAGGTCGTTCAAGGCGTATAACGCCAGGGCGATCAACGCCAGTGGCGCGATGGCAAAACCGATCACGATACGGTGGGCAGTGGTGAGTCTGGTCATATCAAATGCTCCCTGTTCAACTACCTGCCGATTGGCAGCGCATTTGAAAACCATAAAAAAAGCCATAAAAAAGAGGGGCCCGGCGATCCCGAACCGCTGTCGGTCGTTCATCCCCGGGGACGGTCAACTGCGTAAAACGAACGAGGGAAACAACTCGCGCATGGCGGCCCACAACTCCGGCTGCAAGGCCTGTGCCGAAACACTGGAAAGATGAGGGTCGAGCATCCGGGCCGTGCGCACCAGTTGCACAGCGAAACGCGTGACGCCCTGCTCGCTCAGGCGGCGAGCCAGGGTCAACAACCGTTCGGGATCGAACAAATGCCAATGCACGGTGGTCCGGCATTCATAATCCACGCCGCTGGCCAGCAGATATTCGAGGCTGCGCCAGTTGGCGGCACCGCTGCCATGAACCCGAGTCACGTCCAGGGCGTCTTCGGGCAAGGCCTTGATGTCGAAGCCAACCCAGTCGGCTTGCCCGACCACTTTGGCGAAGGCCGCCGGTTTGATGCCGGCGCTGTGCAGGCCGATGCGAAAACCCATCTGCCGCACTTGTTCCATGGCGGGCGCCAGGCCGTCCTGCAGGGTCGGCTCACCACCGCTGAACACCACGGCGTCAAGCAGATCCTGGCGACGTTGCAAAAATGCCAACACCCGACACCAATCCACCTCTTCGCTGCCGCGCGGCGGGATCAGTTGCGGGTTGTGGCAATAACGACAACGCCAGGCGCAGCCTTGGCAAAACAGTACGCAAGCCAGTTGGCCCGGATAATCGAGGGTGGTCAGGGGCACCATGCCCCCAACCCGTAGCGCTCGACTCATGGACGCCCGGCCGCGCTTTCAGTGAAGTGAACCCGTTCGCGATGCTCGGACTGTTTGCCTGGGTTGAAGGCCGCCACCGGACGGTGATAACCCATCACGCGGGTCCAGACTTCGCAACGTTGACGCTGTGCCTGCGGAAGAGATTGTGATGCGTTCATGGATGAAGCTCCTTGCGGTCGATGGATCGGATCAGTGAACGCTGCCTGCCAACTGCTGTTGCAACAGCAAGGCCTCGTCGCATTTGGGGCAAAACTCATGTTCCCCGGCCAGGTAGCCGTGGACCGGGCAGATGGAAAACGTCGGCGTGATGGTCAGGTACGGCAGCCGAAAGCGTCCCAGGGCCTTGCGCACCAGCTGCTTGCAGGCCTGTGTGGAGGAAATCTGCTCGGCCATGTACAGGTGCAGCACGGTGCCGCCGGTGTATTTGCATTGCAGTTCGTCTTGCAGCTCCAGGGCTTCGAACGGATCGTCGGTGAAGCCCACCGGCAACTGCGACGAGTTGGTGTAATACGGGGCGATCGGGCTGCCGGCCTGCAAGATATCGGGGTAACGCTTGAGGTCTTCCTTGGCGAAACGGTAGGTGGTGCCCTCGGCAGGGGTGGCTTCCAGGTTGTAGAGGTGGCCGGTTTCTTCCTGGAACCGCAGCAGCGTGGCGCGCACGTGATCCAGCAGTTTCAGGGCGAATGCCCGGCCTTGCTCGGTATGCAGGCCTTGCTGGTCATCGGTGAAATTGCGCAGCATTTCGTGCAGGCCGTTAACGCCGATGGTGGAGAAGTGATTACGCAGGGTGCCCAGGTAGCGCTTGGTGTACGGGTACAGCCCGGCGTCCATGTGGTGCTGGATGACCTTGCGCTTGACCTCCAGGCTCTCCTTCGCGAGTTCCATCAGCGTATCGATGCGTTGCAGCAATGCGCTGGTATCGCCTTTGTACAGGTAGCCCAGGCGTGCGCAGTTGATCGTCACCACACCTAGTGAGCCGGTCTGTTCCGCCGAGCCGAACAGGCCTCCTCCGCGCTTGAGCAACTCGCGCACATCCAGTTGCAGGCGGCAGCACATCGAGCGCACCTGGTTGGGTTGCATGTCCGAGTTGAGGAAGTTCTGGAAATACGGCAGACCGTAGCGGGCAGTCATCTCGAACAAGCGGTCGGCGTTCTCGCTGTCCCACGGGAAGTCATGGGTGATGTTGTAGGTCGGGATCGGGAAAGTGAACACCCGGCCCTTTGCATCACCGGCCTGCATCACCTCGATGTAGGCGCGATTGATCAATTCCATTTCCACTTGCAGATCACCGTAAGCGAACGGCATCTCCTCGCCACCGATCACCGGAATCTGTTCGCGCAGATCCTCCGGGCAGACCCAGTCGAACGTAAGGTTGGTAAAAGGTGTTTGCGTGCCCCAGCGTGACGGGACGTTGAGGTTGTAGATGAACTCCTGCAACGACTGGCGGACCTCGTCATAGCTGAGTCTGTCCTTGCGCACATACGGCGCCAGGTAGGTGTCGAACGAGCTGAACGCCTGGGCACCGGCCCATTCGTTTTGCAGCGTGCCGAGGAAATTCACCATCTGCCCCAAGGCGCTGCTCAAATGTTTGGGCGGCCCGGCTTCGACCCGTCCCGGCACCCCATTGAGGCCTTCGTGCAGCAGCGTGCGCAGCGACCAGCCGGCGCAGTAACCGGCGAGCATGTCCAGGTCGTGGATATGCAGGTCGGCCTCGCGGTGCGCTTGGCCGATGGCCTGGCTGTAGACCTCGTCGAGCCAATAGTTGGCGGTGACCTTGCCCGATACGTTGAGGATCAGCCCACCGAGGGAGTAACCCTGGTTGGCATTGGCCTGTACGCGCCAGTCTTCGCGGTCCAGGTATTCGTTCATCGAGGTGGCGACTTCCACCAAGGTGCGACGATCCCGGCGCAGGCGCCCATGTTGCTCGCGGTAGACGATATAGGCACGCATGGCCAGAAAGAAACCGGCGTCCATCAGTACTCGCTCGACACGGTCCTGGATCTGCTCGACGCTCAAGCGCGTCTGTCCTTCCAATCGCGTCAGCACCGCTTCCAGCAACCCTTCAGCCTCCCCCTCAGCGTATTCGCCGGTGGCCTTGCCGGCGGCGATCAGCGCCTGGCGGATCTTGTCCGCGTCGAAGGCAACCACACTGCCATCGCGCTTGTGCAAGCGGTTACAGCCTACTGAGATCAACGTGCTCTGCATTTTGGCTCCAGACACTACATATAGATAATTAACAAGCTTCAAACACAATATGCAGTGGAGAGTACGGCCAAAAGTGAGGGTTGCAATTGATCGATATCAAGAATCGAGGGTGGATCAGCCGCTTGAGATGTCGACCGGTATAACCCATCGCGAGCAGGCTCGCTCCCACATGGGTTTTCAGGTGTCTGCTCTTTCTGCGTACACCACAAATCCCTGTGGGAGCGAGCCTGCTCGCGATAACGGCGGTCCATTCAACATCTGCGCTGAGGCTCACCCACCACTCATGTTCATGAACCGCACAATCTGCACTTCCCCGCCAGGGTTGAAGTCGTGACGCAGGGGTTTGCCGCGCAGCGCCTGTTGTACCGCCTGGATCAGCGGTTGATCGTCCAGCGGATAGCGCCGCAACAAACTGCGCAGGTCCAGAGAATCTTCCTGTCCCAGGCACAGCAGCAACCGCCCTTCAACGGTCATGCGCACCCGGTTGCAACTGGCGCAAAAGTTGTGGGTATTGGGGGAAATGAAACCGATCCGGGTCTGCGCGTGCTGCTCCAGGCGCACATAACGCGCCGGGCCGCCGCTGTTTTCGGTGCTGTCGAGCAAGCGGTGATGATTGGCAATGACCGCCCGGACCTCATCGCTGGAACAGAACGACTCGCCCCGGGCACGCCCGACCTCACCCAAGGGCATTTCCTCGATGAAGCTGATGTCGATGCGTTGCTCGATGGCGTACTGCACCAGCGCCGGGACTTCATCGAAGTTGCGCCCTTTCATCACCACGCAGTTGAGCTTGATCCGCTCGAACCCTGCGCCCTTCGCCGCTTCAATGCCCGCCAGCACCTGATCCAGATCGCCGTTGCGGGTGATCGCCCGAAAGCGCTCGCCATCCAGGCTGTCCAGGCTGATGTTCATGCGCTTGACCCCGGCATCGACCAGCGGCCGGGCCAGTCGCCCCAGCTGCGAACCGTTGCTGGTCATCACCAGTTCCCGCAGGCCGGGCAATGCCGCGATGTCGCGACACAACCCGACGATGCCCGGACGGATCAGCGGTTCGCCACCGGTCAGGCGGATTTTCTTGACCCCCAGCCCCACGAACAACCGCGCCAATCGGTGCAGTTCCTCCAGGGTCAACACCTGCTGGCGCGGCAGGAAGGTCATGTTTTTCGCCATGCAATACACGCAGCGAAAATCACAACGATCGGTCACCGACATCCGCAGATAGTCGATCTGGCGCCCAAATCCGTCCTGCAACACGGCGTTCATGTCTGTCCCCTGATTGAGCCGGTGCTCACTGCACCAGCGGCGAGTCGGCGCCCTGAAGATGAATGCCGCGAATGTCCGCCGCACCGATCAGGGTTTGCAGGTACTGCACCAGCGCCTTCTGCCATACGCCTTGTTGCAGCTGGGTACGAATCGCCGTCGCCACCGCCTCATAAGGCAACGGTTGGCCTTCGACACGCTGATCGATGCTGATCACATGCCAGCCGTAGCGGCTTTCCAGCGGTTTGCCCACCAGGCCCGCCGGCAAGGCAAACAACTGGCGCTCCAGTTCGGGCACGGTCTGGCCCTTGCTGATCTGCCCCAGCGAGCCGCCCTGTGCCTTGGACGGGCAGGCCGAGTGATTCAACGCCAGTTCGGCAAAGCTGCCGGGGAACTCGTCCAGGCGTTGCAGCAGGGTTTCGGCCTGGCCGTGAGCCTGGTCACGCGCTTCGACGTCGTCCGGTGCGCATTCGAGCAGAATGTGCCGCACCGCCAGCAAGGGGGCGCTGTGAAAGCGCGCCCGATTGCTTTCGTAGTAGCGCAGACAGGTCGCCTCATCACATTGCGGCACCTGCACCTCACGCTCGAGCAACAGCCGCGTGGCCGCCTCCTCTTCGTTTTCACCGGCGCCCACCTGCAACGCCAGCCCCAGCTCGGCAATGCGTTGCTGGAGCAACTCCCGGATCACCAACGCCCGGGCCGCCTGGTAGACCGCATCCTCGCGGCTCTCAGCCGGGTGATACTGCAGCTCCTGGGCCATCGCCTGGGGTGTGATCGACACCCCGTTGACGCTGATGATCGGCCACTCCTGCTCACTGCTGGCAATCAATTGTGCCGGGGCTTCCTCACCGGCCACCGGCCCGGCCTGGGCCGGTTCGAACTGCACCGCGCCCGCCGGCTCGATATCGCTGAGCGGCGGGGTCACTGGCGCTGCTTTCGCTGAAGAACCGCAGCCGCCGCTGCCCCCGTTACCGCCGCCACATCCGCATCCACTAGCCATGATCGTCTCCTTAGAACTTCTGCCGCACGATTTGATAACGACGCCCCAGGTACCAGACCGGCGCACTGACGATATGGACGAGACGGGTGAACGGGAACAGCACGAACAGGGTCAGGCCCAGTACCACATGAAGCTTGTAGACCAAGCCCACCGGCGCAATGGCCGCGGCCGCCTCCACCGGACGCAACAGCACGGTGTTCTGTGCCCAGTCGGCCAGCATCACCATCACCGAACCGTCCATATGGGCCGTGGATGCCACAATGGTCATCAACCCCAACACCAGTTGCACCAGCAGCACCACCAACACCAGGATGTCCGACGTGCTGGACGTGGCGCGCACTCGCGGGTCGCTCAGCCGCCGGTTGAGCAGCATCACCAGGCCGATCAGACCCAGTACCCCAAAGAACCCGCCGGACACCATCGCCAGCAACTGTTTGTTCTCAGTGCTCAACACATGGTGATAGATCGCCGCCGGCGTCAGCAGGCCGACAAAGTGGCCGGCCAGGACGAACAACACACCGACATGGAACAGGTTGCTCGCCACGCGCATGCCACGGTTGCTCAGCATCTGGCTGGAGCCGGCCTTCCAGGTGTACTGGGACAGGTCAAACCGCGCCCAACTGCCGATCAGGCAAATCGCCAAGGCGACATAGGGGTAGACCCCGAACATCAACAGATCCCATTTAGACATTGCCCACCTCCCCGGCGGGCGCAGCGGCCCGTCCTTCATGCTGAAAATCCACCCAATGCAACGGCACCGCGCTTTCGTCCCGGGCCTTGCCCGGCGCACTCGGCAGCGAACTGCAACGGTCCTGCTGCTCGGCCTTCATGAAATCCACCGCTTCCTCTTCCCAGATCCTGTCCAGGGCTTCGAGGGAGTCGTCGCGTGGCTCGGCCTTGACCTGCTCACGCAACTCGGCCACCGCCACCTGGGGCTCGGCCCCGGCGATTTGCAGCAAGGCCCGGAAACAACTGGCGTAGGCGCTCTCGCGCTCTTCCAGGCGCGCCGCCAGCAAGGCCAGCAGATGCGCCACATCGGCCAGTCCTTCGCGGGCCTCGATGTCTTCGCGGGTGGAGAGAAACTCCAGGTACAGCGGGATGTAATCGGGCAGTTCCTTCACGCCGATGGCAAAACCGGCCTCTTCGTACTGAGCCATCATGTCCACCATGGCCTGGCCCCGGTCGCGGGACTCGCCATGGACGTGTTCGAACAGCAGCAGCGACAGCGAGCGCCCACGGCCGAACAGCGCGCCGTAGTGCTCCTGGCCGTCCATCAGGTCCTGGCCACAGATCAGTTCCAGCAGTTCGAACAGCGCAGCGCGCTGCTTCGGGCTTATTTCCCGTGCCTGCACAATCGCCTGCTCCAGCTCGTCGCGACCGGCCACCAGGGTTTCGGTCGGATAATCGAGCAGCAACGAAATCACCTTGAGAATGCGCATGTTCATTCCTCCCACAACTGCACGGTTTTGATGACGTCGCGGCGGTTGGCCTTCTTGGCGCCGAACATGTTGGTGTCGGAACTGCCGCTGCAACCGCTGCCGAAACTGAAACCACAACCGGAGCGTTCGGCGAACGCATCGCTCATGGCGTCTTCGCGGTGGGCGCTTGGTACGACAAAACGGTCTTCGTAGTTGGCGATGGCCAGGTAGCGGTACATCTCTTCCACCTGGTTCACGCTCAGGCCGACATCGGCCAGCACTTGCAGGTCCTGCACGCCGTCCACCTGTTCGGAACGCTTGTAGGCACGCATCGCCAGCAGGCGCTTGAGGGCGCGCTTGACCGGTTTTTCATCGCCGGCGGTGAGCATGTTGGCCAGGTAGCGCAGCGGAATGCGCAGGCTGTCGACGTCCGGGATCACCCCGTTCATGCCCACGGTGCCGGCCGCCGCAGCGTTCTGGATCGGCGACAGTGGCGGCACGTACCAGACCATTGGCAGGGTGCGGTATTCCGGGTGCAACGGCAGCGCGAGTTTCCAGTCCACGGCCATTTTGTAGACCGGCGAGCGTTGCGCCGAGTCGATCACCGACTGCGGCACGCCGTCGGCCAGGGCCTGGCGAATCACCGCCGGGTCGTTCGGGTCGAGGAAGATCTCCAGTTGCTTCTCATACAGATCGTGCTCGTTAGCGGTGCTCGCCACTTCGCTGATGCGGTCGGCGTCATACAACAACACCCCGAGGTAGCGGATGCGGCCGACGCAGGTTTCAGCGCAAACCGTCGGCATCCCGGCTTCGATGCGCGGGTAGCAGAAAATGCATTTCTCCGATTTGCCGCTCTTCCAGTTGAAATAGATTTTCTTGTACGGGCAGCCGCTGATGCACATGCGCCAGCCGCGGCATTTCTCCTGGTCGATCAGGACGATGCCGTCCTCCTCGCGCTTATAGATCGCCCCGCTCGGGCAGGACGCCGCGCACGCCGGGTTCAGGCAGTGCTCGCACAGGCGCGGCAGGTACATCATGAAGGTGTTTTCGTACTCGCCGTAAATGTCCGCCTGGATCTGGTCGAAGTTCTTGTCCTTGCGCCGTTTGGCAAACTCGGTGCCCAGGATCTCCTCCCAGTTCGGGCCCCACTCGATTTTCTCCATGCGCTTGCCAGACACCAGCGAGCGCGGCCGTGCGGTGGGCTGATGCTCGCCCAAAGGCGCGGTGTGCAGGTGCTGGTAGTCGAAGTCGAACGGTTCGTAGTAATCGTCCAGGCTCGGCAAGTCCGGATTGGCGAAGATGTTCGCCAGCACGCGGAACTTGCCGCCGATGCGTGGGTTGATCGAACCGTCGGCGTTACGGATCCAGCCGCCCTTCCACTTGTCCTGGTTTTCCCACTCTTTGGGGTAACCGATGCCAGGCTTGGATTCGACGTTGTTGAACCAGGCGTATTCCATGCCTTCGCGGCTGGTCCAGACGTTCTTGCAGGTAATCGAGCAGGTGTGACAGCCGATGCATTTGTCCAGGTTCAGGACCATGCCGATTTGTGAGCGAATTTTCATCTCAGTTCTCCTCGATATCGGTTGGCAGTGGACGCGGCAGATCATCGCCACTGGAACCGTCGAGCCAATCGACCTTGGACATCTTGCGCACCACGACGAACTCGTCGCGGTTGCAACCGACCGTGCCGTAATAGTTGAAACCGTAGGCCTGTTGCGCGTAGCCACCGATCATGTGAGTGGGCTTGAGCACCACGCGGGTCACCGAGTTGTGGTGGCCGCCACGGGTCTTGGTGGTTTCCGAGCCGGGCACGTTCACGATCCGTTCCTGGGCGTGGTACATCATCACCATGCCTTCCTTGACCCGCTGGCTGACCACCGCACGGGCGGTCAGCGCACCGTTGACGTTGAAGCATTCAATCCAGTCGTTGTCCTCGATACCGGCGCGCTTGGCGTCGATTTCCGAGAGCCAGACGATCGGCCCGCCGCGGCTCAAGGTGAGCATCAGCAAGTTATCGCTGTAGGTGCTGTGGATGCCCCACTTCTGGTGCGGGGTGATCCAGTTCAGGACGATTTCGGTCTCGCCATTGCTGCGCTTGCCCTTCACGCCTTCGATGGTGCGGGTGTTGACCGGCGGCCGATAACTCATCAGTTGCTCGCCGAACGCCTGCATCCACGGGTGATCCTGGTAAAACTGCTGGCGGCCGGTGATGGTGCGCCATGGAATCGCTTCGTGAACGTTGGTGTAGCCGGCGTTGTAGCTGACGTGATCGTCTTCCAGGCCGGACCAGGTCGGGCTGGAAATGATCTTGCGCGGCTGCGCCTGGATGTCGCGGAAGCGAATCGCCTCGTGGGCCTTGGACAGCGCCAGGTGGCTGTGATCGATGCCGGTGAATTTCGACAGAGCCGCCCAGGCCTTGACGGCCACCTGGCCGTTGGTTTCCGGGGCCAGGGACAGAATCACTTCGGCCGCATCAATGGCGCTGTCGATCTTCGGCCGACCCTGGCTGATACCGGCGTCGACCTCATGGTGATTGAGCTCACCGAGGAATTTCACTTCATCGTCGGTGTTCCAGTTGATGCCCTTGCCGCCATTGCCGAGTTTCTCCAGCATCGGGCCCAGGGAGGTGAACTGCTTGTAGATGTTGGGGTAATCGCGCTCCACCACTTGCAGGTTCGGTGCGTTCTTGCCCGGTTGCGGCGCCACGCCGGCGCTTTTCCAGTCAGTGCCGCCAAACGGCTGGGCCAGTTCACCGACGCTGTCATGCATCAACGGCACGGTAACCAGGTCTTTCTCGACACCCAGGTGCCCGACCGACATGGCGGAGAACGCCTTGGCGATGCCCTTGTAGATTTCCCAGTCCGAACGCGATTCCCAGGCCGGGTCGATGGCAGCCGACAACGGGTGAATGAACGGGTGCATGTCCGATGTGTTCATGTCGTCTTTTTCGTACCAGGTCGCGGTCGGCAAGACGATGTCGGAATACACGCAGGTCGAGGACATGCGGAAGTCCAGGGTGGTCACCAGGTCCAGTTTGCCGATGGCACCGTTGTCGACCCATTCAGCCTCGGTCGGCTTGGATTCGCCACCAAAGCCGATGTCTTCGTTCATCACACCGTTCTTGGTGCCCAGCAGGTACTTGAGCATGTACTCGTGGCCTTTGCCCGAGGACCCCAGCAGGTTGGAGCGCCAGATGAACATGTTGCGCGGGAAGTTTTCCGGGCTGTCGGGTTGTTCGCAGGCAAACCGCAGGCTGCCGTCCTGCCAGGACTTGACCACGTAGTCTTTCGGGTCCATGCCGGCGGCAGCAGCATCGCGGCAAATGTTCAGCGGGTTGGTGTTCAATTGTGGCGCGCTGGGCAACCAGCCGGCGCGTTCGGCGCGGATGTTGTAGTCCAGGGCATGCTCAGGGAACTGCGATTTGTCCGCCAGAGGCGACAGCACGTCGTGCATGCTCATCTTCTCGTGGCGCCATTGCGAGCTGTGGCCGTAGAAGAAGCTGGTGCCGTTCATCTGCCGTGGCGGACGGTTCCAGTCCAGGCCGAAGGCCAGGGGCAGCCAGCCACATTGCGGACGGAGTTTTTCCTGGCCGACATAGTGGGCCCAGCCGCCGCCGGTCTGGCCGACACAACCACACAGCATGAGCATGTTGATCAGCCCACGGTAGTTCATGTCCATGTGGTACCAGTGGTTCATCGCCGCGCCGACGATGATCATCGAACGGCCACGGGTCTTGTCGGCGTTGTCGGCGAATTCGCGGGCGATCTGAATCGCTTTCTCGCGGCTCACACCGGTGATCTGCTCCTGCCAGGCCGGGGTGCCGGGCACCGAGGCGTCGTCGTAGTCCTTGGCGACGTTGGCGCCGCCCAGGCCACGGTCGATGGCCAGGTTGGCCGCCGACAGGTCAAACACCGTGGCGACTTTCACCACGCTGCCGTCGGCCAGCACCACGTTGTGCACCGGCACCCGGCGGTACTGCACCGCGTCACCGGCCACATGCTGGAAGTACTCCTGGGCTTCACCGGCAAAATACGGGAAGGCCACTTCAGCCACGTCATCGCCAATCAGGCTGAGCTTGAGGTCGATCTCACGGCCCTCGCCGCCTTCACGGGCCAGGATGTTCCATTTGCCCTCTTCGCCCCAGCGATAGCCGATGGAGCCTTGGGGAGAAACCAGTTCACCGCTGGCATCCAGGGCGATGGTTTTCCACTCCGGGTTATTGTCCTGGCCGAGGTTGTTGGTCAGGTCGCTGGCGCGCAGGAAGCGATCAGGCTGGTAGCCGGAGCCCGGCGCCACGCCGAGCATCGGCTTGAGCATCACCAGCACCGGCAGGTCGGTGTAGCGCTTGGCGTACTCGGTGAAGTAGGCGCTGGGCTTGTCCAGGTGAAACTCTTTGAAGATCACATGGTTGAAAGCCTGGGCCAGTGCCGCGTCGGTGCCCTGCTTGGGGTTGAGCCACAGGTCGGTGAGCTTGGCGACTTCCGAATAGTCCGGGGTGATCGCCACGGTCTTGGTGCCCTTGTAACGCACCTCGGTGAAAAAGTGCGCGTCGGGGGTACGGGTCTGCGGGACGTTGGAGCCCCAGGCAATGATGTAATTGGAGTTGTACCAGTCGGCCGATTCCGGCACGTCGGTCTGCTCGCCCCAGACCATCGGCGAGGCTGGCGGCAGGTCGCAGTACCAGTCGTAGAAGCTCAGGCACACGCCACCGATCAGCGACAGGTAACGCGAACCCGCGGCGTAGCTGACCATCGACATCGCCGGGATCGGCGAGAAGCCAACCACCCGATCCGGGCCGTATTGCTTGACGGTGTAGACGTTGGCGGCGGCGATGATCTCGTTGACTTCTTCCCAGTTGGAACGGATGAAACCACCCATGCCGCGCTTGCTTTTATACGAGTCGGCCTTGGCCTTGTTTTCGACGATGCTGGCCCACGCTTCCACGGGCGCCAGGGTCTGCCGGGCTTCGCGCCACAGCTTGAGCAATGGCTTGCGGATCTTCGGGTACTTGAGCCGGTTGGCGCTGTAGATGTACCAGCTATAGCTGGCGCCACGAGGGCAGCCACGCGGCTCGTGGTTGGGCAGGTCGTTACGGGTGCGCGGGTAGTCGGTCTGCTGGGTTTCCCAGGTGATCAGGCCGTTCTTGACGTAGATTTTCCACGAGCACGAGCCGGTGCAGTTCACCCCATGGGTGGAGCGCACGATCTTGTCGTACTGCCAGCGGGAGCGGTAGACGTTCTCCCAGTCGCGGGACTCCTTGCGGGTCTCGCCGTGCCCCTCGGAAAACTCGCCTTGCTTGCGGTTGAAAAACCGCAGTTGATCCAGTAAATGACTCACAGTGTGTTCCTCTCAGGCTTGCTCCGCGGGGTCTGCGCCCCGCCCACGCAGGTTTAGGTTCGGCTTAGCACGGTGTTGCGGCACCCTTGCGGGCATACCACCACCAGGTCACCACGATGCAGCTCAGGTAAAAGCCGACGAACATGTAGAAGGCCATCTCCGGGCCGCCGGTCAGGGCCATCGAAGTGCCGAATGATTTGGGGATGAAGAACGCGCCGAAGGCGCCCATGGCCGAGCTGAAACCCAGCACTGCGGCCGATTCCTTGCCGGCGTTCTTGAGCGCTTGCTCGCGTAGCTCGGGCTTTTGGCCGCGGCTGGCTTTTTCATGCAGGGTGCGGAAGATCACCGGGATCATGCGGAAGGTCGAACCGTTGCCCACGCCAGTGGTGACGAACAGCAACATGAACATCCCCAGGAAGCCGTAGAAGCTGCCGCCCTGGCCGCCTTGGGGCAGGAAATGAAGGACCCCGAACACCATCGCGATCATCAGCACGAAGTTCCACAACGTAACCTTCGCGCCGCCGAGCTTGTCCGCCAGCCAGCCACCCAGTGGCCGCACCAGAGCACCGACCAGCGGACCGAGGAAGGCGAACTTCAGGGCGATGACTTCCGGGAACGAGGTTTTGATCAGCAGCGGAAACGCGGCGGAGAAGCCGATGAACGAGCCGAAGGTCGCCAGGTACAACCAGCACATCAGCCAGTTGTGCTTGCGCTTGAAAATCACTGCCTGCTCACTGAACGAAGCGCGGGCGCTGGACAGGTCGTTCATGCCGAACCAGGCAATCACGGTCACGGCGAGGATGAACGGCACCCAGATAAAACCGGCGTTTTGCAGCCACAGCGAGCTGCCGTCAGCCAGTACCTGCGGCTGGCCGCCCATGAAGCCGAACACGCCGAAGGAAATCACCAGCGGCACGCTGAACTGCATCACCGACACGCCCAGGTTGCCCAGCCCGGCGTTCAGGCCCAGGGCCGTGCCCTGCTGGGACTTGGGGTAAAAGAAGCTGATGTTGGACATGCTCGAGGCGAAATTACCGCCGCCAAAGCCGCAGAGCAGCGCGATCAGCACGAACACGCTGTAAGGCGTGGCCGGATCCTGCACGGCAAAGCCCATCCACAGCGCCGGCAACAGCAGCGACGCAGTGCTCAGGGCCGTCCAGCGACGACCGCCGAAGATCGGCACCATGAACGAATAGAAGATGCGCAAGGTCGCGCCGGACAGGCCCGGCAACGCCGCGAGCCAGAACAACTGGTCGGTGCTGAAACTGAAACCGATGGCGTTCAGGCGCACGATCACCGTGCTCCAGACCATCCACACCGCGAAGGCCAACAGCAGCGCCGGGATGGAAATCCACAGGTTACGCCGGGCAGTCTGTTTGCCACTCTTGCCCCAGAACGCGGGGTCTTCCGGACGCCAGTCATGAATGACCGGACCCTTTTCAGGCGTTTGCAGAACGGACATGTTCTTCTCCTTGGGCAATGCTGGAAAACGGGGATTGGCTGGCCGGCGGCTGTTTACCCAGCAGCGGGCGCTTGCGAACTTCGCTGAAGTACATCCAGGTCAGGGAGACCCAGACCACGCCGTACATCAACATGAAGCAGGACGAGCGCACGCCGGTGAGGTCCACCAGGGCGCCGAACATGATCGGCAACACGAACCCGCCCAGGCCGCCGGCCAGGCCGACGATGCCGGACACCGCGCCCATGTTTTTCGGGTAGTCGTTGGCGATGTACTTGAAGACCGAGGCCTTGCCGAACGCGAAGGCGATGCCCATCACGAACAGCAGCACGGTGAACAGCGTGGCGTTGAGGCCGATGTGAAAACCCACCGTGCCGTTGACGGTCTGCACTTGCAGTTGGGTCTGTGGGTACGAGAGCAGGAACAGACAGATCCAGCTGACCCACAACACCCACCAGGTCACGCTCTGGGCGCCCCAGCGGTCGGACATCCAGCCACCGACGGCCCGCAATACGCCACCGGGCAAGGAGAAGCAGGCCGCCAGCAGCGCCGCGCTTTGCAGGCTGAAGCCGTATTCCTGCACGTAGTACTTGGTCATCCACAGGGCCAGGGCTACATAGCCGCCGAACACGATCGAGTAGTACTGGCAGTAGCGCCACACCGCTGGTTCTTTCAGGGTTTTCAGTTGCTCGCGCAACGTGGCGCCGCCGGTGCCGCTGTGCTCCTTCTTCTCGGTTGTGAGAAACCAGAACAGCAGCGCGGTGATGAACAGAATGGCGCTGAACACCTTCGGCACCAGGTGCCAGGAACCGAAGGCGATCAAGGCCGGAGCGAGGAATTTGGTCAGCGCGGCGCCGGCGTTGCCCGCGCCGAACACACCCATGGCGAAGCCTTGATTCTGCTTGTCGAACCACTTGGCCACATAAGCGATGCCCACCGAGAACGATCCACCGGCCAGCCCGACAAACAGGCCCAGCACCAGGAACTGCCAGAAAGCCGTGGCCAGGGTGATCAGGTACAACGGCAGCACACAGGAGAGCATCAGCAGGAAGAACACGATGCGCCCGCCGAAGCGGTCGGTCAGCAGGCCCAGGGGCAAGCGCACCAGGGAACCGGTCAGCACCGGCGTGGCGGCCAGCAGACCGAATTGGGTTTCGTTGAGCGCCAGCATTTCCTTGATCGGAACACCGAGCACGGCAAACATCATCCAGACCATGAAGCACACGGTGAAGGCCAGGGTACTCATCCCCAGTACCAACCCTTGTTGCACTTGCGCTCGCATCTCGATGCACTCCCCGTCAGTTCGATGAGCGCAGCCTAGTGATGCGTACCCCGTAAAAACTTGACCTGGGTCAACGTGCGTCCCGGCGGTACTGGCCTATGCTGGGCCCGTCTACCTCTTAGGGGGTAGAGCCTGAAGTTGATAAGAACCTTTATTTATCAAGGCTTTGAACATTTCGGCCGTGGCTTTTATCGAAACGTAGCGGCCGACAACTCTTTAGAGGTAGTGCGCCCGGGATCGGCTGCTATACCCCCCCAACGCCAGGGCGTCCCCATGTTCGGTTTGCAGAATTTCCTCCAGGGCCAGTCTCGATGATGCGGTGGCTGCGCAGTTCCCTGCCCGCTCGCGCCGGGCTGGCGGTGATCCTGATCGCCATCCTCGCCCTGGCCAGTTCCTTGAGCGCAGGTCTGATTGCCTGGTTCAGCCAGGGCGACGCGGCCGCCATCAACACCGCCGGTTCCGTGCGTATGGAGACCTATCACCTGAGCTGGAAACTGGCAGCCGGGGCCAGCGACGATGTCCCGGCGATCATCGACAGCCTGCAACGACGTCTCGAAAGCCCGTCCTTGCGCGCCGTGCTGGAAGACGGACCGGCGACCTCCCTGCATCAGAGTTATCAGAGCCTCATGCAGCGTTGGAACCAGACCTTGCGCCCGGCGATCGAACGCGGCGATTCGGCGTTCTTCCAGGCCAGTGCCGCTTCCTTCGTTGCGCAACTGGACCAGTTCGTCACCCTGTTGCAACGCCAGAGCGAGCACAAGCAAGCCTGGCAACAGACGATCCAGGGCATGGCGCTGTTCACCACCATGATCATCCTGCTGATCGGTCTGTATGAATTGCAGTACGGCGTGGTCACGCCCTTGCAGGAACTGGTGGACGCCACCCAGCGCTTTCGCCGTGGCGAATTCCAGGTGCGGGTCAACCATCAGTCAGAGGATGAACTGGGCCAACTGGCGACCAGCTTCAACACCATGGCCGAGACCATCGAGCAATCCCATCGCACCCTGGAGAATCAGGTCCAGCAAAAGACCCTGAACCTGCAACAGGCCAATGCCGCCCTGGAGCTGCTGTACCAGAGCAGCCGCAGCCTGGCCACGCGGCAGGCCAATGCCGAAGGGCTGGATGAACTGATCAGCCGGTTCCAGCAGCGACTGCCGGGCCTGCGCCTGTCGCTGTGTCTGCAAGGCCAGTTGCAGGCGCCCGCCCGGCAACTGCTGTCGCTGCATGGCGCCAACAGCCGCGAGGTCTGCGCCAGCAGCGATTGCGCCACCTGCCAGAAACACCACAGCGCCCGGCCGCAGACGTTCAGCATCAGTAACCAGGGCACGGAACTGGGTGAACTCAAGGCGCATTTTGTCGACGGTCACGCGGCGCAACCCTGGGAAACCGCACTGATCCAGGCCCTGGCAAACCTGATCGGCACCTCGCTGTCTCTCAAGCGCCAGCGCGAACAGGACCATCGCCTGCTGTTGCTCGATGAGCGCACGATCATCGCCCGCGAACTGCATGACTCCCTGGCCCAGGCCTTGTCGTACATGAAGCTGCAAGTCAGCCGCATGCAAACCCTGATGCGTCGCGGCGAACCGGTGCAAACCCTGGAAACCGTCACCGCCGAACTGCGCGAAGGCCTGAACAATGCCTACCGGCAGTTGCGCGAGCTGCTCACCACGTTCCGCTTGCAGATCCACGACGACGGGCTGGTCCAGGAACTCAAGGACACCGCTGAAGAATTCTCCCGCCGGGGCGATTTCCGGGTGCATCTGTTCGTCGACACCCTGGCCTTCGAGCTGTCGGCCAGTGAGCAGATCCATATCCTGCAGATCACCCGCGAGGCGCTCTCCAACTGCCTGCGCCACGCCCACGCAGAGAACGCCTGGCTCGAACTGCGCCAGGAAGGCGAAACCGTGCGACTGTCGGTCGAAGACGATGGCCGGGGCTTCAGTGGCGAAGTGGACCAGCGCGAACACCACGGCCTGAACATCATGAACGAACGGGCCCGCAGCTTGCGCGGCCAACTGCAAATTATCTCCCGAACGCCCCAGGGCACCCGTATCCAGGTGCATTTCCAACCGGAATTCCTGGGCCAACACAGCGAAGGTCTCGCAACATGAACGCCCCCCTGCGTCACACCCTCCTGCTGGTCGACGACCATCCAATGATGCGTCGAGGGATCCGCCAAATGCTCGAACTCGAAGACGACTTGCACATCGTCGGCGAAGCCAGCCACGGCGAAGAAGCCCTGACACTGATCGAACCGCTCAAACCTGACCTGGTCCTGCTGGACAACAACATGCCGCAAATGAACGGCATCGAAACCCTGCGCCGGCTGCGGGCCATGCATTACACCGGCAAGGTATTGCTGTTCACCGTATCCGACGCCGAGGACGACATTCGCGATGCCCTGCGCCTGGATGCCAACGGTTACCTGCTCAAGGACATGGAGCCGGAGTTGCTGGTGCAGTACATCCGCGATGCCCTCAACGGCGCGCTGGTGATCAGCCCCGGCCTGACCCGCGTCATGGCCCAGGCCTTGCGCTCCCCTCCCCGCCAGGCCGACGTGGAACTGACCGAACGCGAGCGCCAGGTACTCAAGACCATCGCCGGCGGCTGCAGCAACAAAGTCATCGGCCACAAGCTGGGCATCACCGAAGGCACGGTCAAGGTCCATGTGAAGAACCTGCTGCACAAACTGGGGTTGCGCTCACGGGTCGAAGCCGCCGTGTGGGCCATGGAGCATCTGCGCGGAGTGGGCTAGCCCGGCAAACCACACCTCCCACAGGGTGTTTCAGGCGAATACAGCGTCTGCGCACGGCCCGAAAAACTGTGGGAGCGAGCTTGCTCGCGATGACGGCGGCACATTCAACATCCCTGCAAGCTGACCCTCCGCTATCGCGAGCAGGCTCGCTCCCACAGGGCTTGTGTTTGAGCGGGGACGCACCTCCCTCTTCCGAGGTAGGCCTGCGGAGGCATAGGCCGGGGGCGCGTGGGGTTCTACCATGACGGCACGCGGAGGTACGCCATGCTGACTCATCCTTCCATCGTTTTACTGTTGCGTCGTCATCACCTGTTCAGCCAGTTACCGGAGCGGGTCTTCGAAGACGTGTGCAACCTGGCCGTGCTCAAACGCCTGGAGTGCAACAGCACGCTCATGCACCAGGGCGACCCGGCCAAGCGGTTTTTCCTGCTGGTCAGCGGTCAGATCAAGCTGTTCCGGGTCACCGGCGAAGGCCAGGAAAACCTGGTGGAAATCATCCAGCCCGGGCAGACCTTCGCCGAGGCTCTGCTGTTCAGCCAGGCCCGGTGCTACCCGGTCAGTGCGTCGGCGCTCAAGGACAGCGTACTGGTGAGTATCGAAGGCACTCATTACCGCAAGGCCCTGGAAGACCAGCCGAAGGTCTGCCTGGCGATCCTGGCGAGCATGAGTATCCATTTGCACCAGCGCCTCAAGGACATCGACAACCTGACCCTGGCCAGCGCCAGTCGGCGGGTCATCAACTTTCTGCTTCAGGAACGCGACCCGCGCGACGGCCAGGTAGTGCTGCAGGTGTCCAAACGCCTGGTGGCCTCCAAGCTGGGAATCCAGCCAGAGACTTTTTCACGCATTCTCCATCGCCTGGTAGACGGTGGCCTGATTGCCATGGAGCGGCGCAACATTCGCATCCTGGCCGAAGATGAGCTGGACGCTTATCAGCAATAATGCAGCGAAGTGCTAACAAGCCCCTGTGGCGAGGGAGCTTGCTCCCGCTGGGTTGCGCAGCAGCCCCAAAGAAACCGAATGCAATCAACCTGACCCACCGCAGTGACAATCCTTGGGGGGCTTCGCCCCCAGCGGGAGCAAGCTCCCTCGCCACAGGGTGGGTGTTTGCGCCAGAGTCTTTAATCGACACCCATCATCGGTATCAACCGCTCAAACAACGCGTCCCCCTCCTCTTGCGTGCAATCGACGCCGAAACGCTTGCGCCAGCCCAACTGGCTCAAAATCACATGCACATCCGCTTCCAGATCATGCTGCTGCAAACACGCCTGAACGCACTGCAACGGACAACCGTCCAGCGCGATGATCCGCCGCCCCGAGCGCGCTTTATTGACCAGTGCCGGCACATGCCCGCCGACCCCGACGATGCAGGACATCTCGGCCAGGCCGGCGCGGTCCAGGCGCAGGGCGACGGTGTTGGCCAGTTGCGCCACGTTGGAACAACCGGAACAGGAGTACACCAGGGGCAGTGTGCCTGGAGCTTTCATCAGGCCGCCGCCAATCCCTTGCCCGCCCGTTCCAGGTTGCGCCATAACCAGGGCGGCAAGACCTCCGGGTCGAGACTGTCGATCAGGTTTTTCAGCGCCAGCCCCAGTTCGGTGTCGCCCTCGATCACCAGGCGTCGCCGGAAGAACAGCGTGTCTGGATCTTCCTGACGGCTGGCGAGCAAGAGAAATTCACGCCAGTTGCCGCTGATGCTGACCTGGGCTTCGGCTTGTTCGGCAATACGCAGTCCATCCCGCGACAGCGTCAGGTACCAGCACAACTTCAGGTCCGGCACCCGCAGGCATAGCCAACGCCCGCGCAACACCTCGAACCCGCCATCGCGCAGCGGCTCGGCCAGGCAACGGTTGAGCGCTTGCTGCAACGCCAGGCGCTGTACGACAAACGGCACCTTGCCCACCAGCGGCAGCACCCGGTCAGCGCCTTTGAGCAACCATTTTTTTCGACTCAGCACAGGCCCGCCTCCTCAACTTTCAACATACCGGCATGACCGTGCCAATAGCCGTTGCAACCGGCCACAAACAGCGGTGGTGCCTCGCCCTGGCGAACGTTATCGAAGGCCCTGACCACCTCGGCCATGCCCTGGGCGCGCGGGCTCAGGCGCAGCACGTCGGCGCCACTGGCCATCAGCGCGGGGTAATCGGCCAACAGATTGGTCACCTCACTGGACATCGTCTGAATGCCATTGAGGGTGAACAGTTGCTGGCCCTCCTGACTGCTCAGCGCCAGGCCGTCGGGATAGTTGATGCAACAGAACTGACAGTCGTCCTTGGGCCGGTTTTCGGCCCGGGCGGTGAAGCAGCGTGCCGAATAAGCCAGGGGCAAGTGGCCGTAGGCAAAAATCTCCACCTCGGGGACCTCGCGGTCCATTTCCCGCACCTGCTCCAGTACATCGCCGATCAGCGCCGCCGAGCACTCCACAGGTGGCACCCAGCGAATCATGCCGCTGTCGAGCAATTGCCCCAGGGCATGGCCGTTGTACAGGTTCAACGCCGGGCCGCCCACGAAAGGCAACTTGCGTTCAGCGAGAAACTGCACCGCCCCCATGTCATTGGCTTCCACCAACAATTGGCCGTTGTCACACAGCCGACGCAAGGATGACAGCTCCGAGGCCGCTTCGATCAGCGTCAGGCTCGACAACACAATCTGTGCCTGGCTGCAGGCTTGCAGTTCGCGCCCCAGGCCCAGCCATTGATCCAGGGAGAATGCCCGGCGCTTTGAGCACACGGTTTCCCCCAGGTAAATCACATCCAGCGGCAAGGCCGACATCTCGGCGTAGAAATTCCCCAGTTGCGCTTTGTCCCAGTAAAACAAGACCGGTCCCAGGCTGAGTTTCATCTGGCCTCCCTCATTGCCATGATCGATGGTAAGCGCCCAGGGTGGTCTGGCTGCCTTCCGACAAACCGGCCAACACCTGGCGCCATTCTTCCCGCACCCGGAATCGTTGCGGCGCAGCCCGGTGGGCATCCAGTGCGGCGCGCCAGACCCGGGTCACTTGTTCAACGTAGGCCGGGCTGCGCTGGCGGCCCTCGATCTTCACTGCCTCGACGCCGATGGCCGCCAGCTCCGGCAGCAGGTCCAGGGTGTCGAGGCTGGTGGGTTCTTCCAGGGCATGGAAGCGCTTGCCGCCGACCAGGAAGCGGCCCTTGCACAGGGTCGGGTAACCGGCCGGCTCGTCAGGGGTGTAGCGATCGATCAGCACCTCGCTCAAGCGTGCGCTCAGGCCGTCGGCGTCTTCGCTCCAGCGCACTGCCTTGGCCGGTGAGCACACGCCGCACAGGTTCGGCGACTCACCGGTGATGTAAGAGGACAAGTGACAACGGCCCTCGGCCATGATGCACAGGCTGCCGAAACCGAAGACTTCGATCGGCACTGGGCTCGCTGCTGCTACCTGCCGCACCTGGGCCAGGGACAGCACCCGTGGCAGCACCGCACGCCGAATGCCGTAGCGCTCGGCGTAAAAAGCCAGCGCCGCGGCATGGGTCGCCGAACCTTGTACCGAAAGATGCAGGGCCAGTTGTGGGTGGCGCTGGCTGGCGTAGCCGAGCACCCCGGGGTCGGCGGCGATCAGGGCGTCGACGCCCAGATCGGCGGCGCGATCCACCGCGCGCTGCCAACGCTCCCAGCCCTTGGGTTGTGGGTAGGTGTTGACCGCCACATAGAGTTTGCGTTGGTGCTGGCGGATGTGCGCGACCGCCGCGTCGAACTGTTTGTCGTCCATGTTCAGCCCGGCGAAATGCCGGGCGTTGGTGTCATCGCGAAAGCCGACATAGACGGCATCGGCGCCTTGGCGCACCGCCGCTTTGAGGGCAGGCAGATTCCCTGCCGGGCAAACCAGTTGCATGGGGCATCCTCATGAGAAAACTCGGAGCGCCGCCAGTCTAGTCAGCTCATCGGCGGCGACCTTGACGACAATCAATTGCCGTTAATGCATCAGGCTCGCGAACGGCAAGTACATCACCTTGTCGTGCATGCGCACGCGCGCCTGGCACTCGACCACGGCCAGACCGTCGGCCCAGCATGCGGCAGCCAACATGGCCGAACTTTGCTGGGGATGCAGCTCGACACACAGCGAACCATCGGCACCGGGGACCAGTTTCGCCCGCAGGTACTGCCGCCGCCGGTTGGGCTTGGGCCAGTCAAAGCCGGCGGGCAACTGCAACGGGACCGGCAATACTTCGTCCATGCCTTGGGCTCGGAACAGGAACGGGCGCACGACGATCAACGCGGTAATCAGCGCCGCCGATGGGTTACCTGGCAAACCGATCCAGGGTTTGCCGGCGACTTCGCCAAAGGCCAGCGGTTTGCCCGGCTGGATTGCCAGGCGCCACAGGTCGACGCTGCCCAGCGCTTCGATGGCTTGTTTGAGGTGATCCTCCTCGCCCACCGAAACGCCGCCGGAGGTCAGCAGCACGTCACACTCGGCCGCCGCCAGACTCAAGGCCTGGCGACTGGCGAGCAGCTTGTCGGGCATGGCGCCGTAGTCATGCACCTCCATGCCCCAGCCGCGCAGCAGTGCCGCGAGGCTATGGCGATTGCTGTTGTAGATCTGCCCCGGCGCCACCGCTTCGCCCGGTTCGCGCAGTTCATCGCCGCTGCTGAGCAGACCGACCTGCAACGGCCGATAGACCTCCATTCGCGCAATCCCGGCACCGGCCAGCAACCCCAGCTCCTGGGCCCGCAAGCGCTTGCCGGCACGAAGCAACAGGTCTCCTCGGCGCACTTCCTCGCCTTCCTTGCGCACATGGTCGCCGTCATTGACCGGTGGCAACCAGACCCGCTCACCTGCTACCTGACAGCTTTCCTGGGGCACCACGGTGTCTGCCCCCGGCGGCAGCGGCGCGCCCGTGAAAATCCGTACCGCCTGCCCGGGCTGCAGCGGATTATTGGATGCCTGTCCGGCGGCAATGCGCCCGGCCAGGGTCAGATAACCTCCGGCGGCTGGCAGGTCAGCGGCCCGCAGGGCATAACCGTCCATGGCGCTGTTGTCCCACGCAGGCAAGTTCATGGGGCTGCGGATGTCTGTCGCCAGCACCCGACCCAGGGCCTGGTCCAGCGCCACCCGTTGCACCGGAGGCGGCAGCGGTGCCTGATCCAGCAGGTAGCGGATGGCTTCATCCACCGGCATCAGCGCGCCGCTCTCACAGACGCTGCCACACGCGCCACTGCTCATGAGCGCGTCCCGCAAGGCTCAACGACAACGCCGGGCTGCGGTTTGAGGTGGGGAGTGAAGTTGCACGGGCCGGTGCGGCTGTCCAGTTGACCGACCAGGATCTGTTCCCAACCGGTGCGACACGCGCCCGGCGAACCCGGCAGGCAGCACACCAATACGCCGTTGCTCATACCCGCCAATGCCCGTGATTGCAGGCTGGACATGCCGATCTCTGCCAGTGACACCTGCCGGAACAGTTCGCCGAACCCGTCCACCTGCTTGTCCAGCAGCGGCAGCACCGCCTGGGGGGTGTTATCGCGGGGGGTAAAACCGGTGCCGCCGGTCATCAGCACCACTTGCACTTCAGGGGCGGCGATCCACTGCGAGACCTGGGCGCGGATCTGGTAGATATCGTCCTTCACCAGCCCACGGTCGATCAGCACATGCCCGGCGGTTTGCAGCAGATCGGCGAGGGTTTGCCCGGAGGTATCGGTTTCGAAGCTACGGGTATCGCTGATGGTCAGCACCGCAATATTCAGCGGTTGAAAGTGGCGTTGCGTCAGATGGGCCATGGTCAGCCGTCCTTTAAAAAAAGATGGCCCAGCCTGAACCGCAATCGGGGCCGGGCCTATTCCCCGATAGAGGTACCTCCCTCGGCGTTTACGGTGCCAGTCGGCTACGCTGCCAGGCGCCTTCTTGCAGGCGGTAGTCGAGGCGATCGTGCAGACGGTCGGCGCGGCCTTGCCAGAACTCCAGCCGTTCAGGCCTCAGGCAGTAGCCGCCCCAGTGTTCGGGACGCGGCACTGGCTGATTGATAAACCGTCGTTCGGTCTGCGTCAGCAACGCCTCAAGGGCGGCCCGATCCTCCAGCTCACGGCTTTGCGGCGAGGCCCAGGCACCAAGACGACTGGCCAGGGGGCGGGAAATGAAATAGGCATCCGATAGCCCGGAATCGAGCTTGTGAACCTGCCCTTCAACCCGCACTTGCCGCTCCAGTCCCGGCCAGAAAAAGGTCATGGCCGCCCACGGATTGATCGCCAGGTCCCGCCCCTTGCCACTGTCGTAGTTGCCGAAAAATGTGAAACCTTCATCGCTGAACCCCTTGAGCAGCAGCACCCGACAGTGCGGCCGGCCCTGCTCGTCCACGGTCGCCAGGGTCATGCTGTTGGCTTCCACCGGCGGGCTTTCGGTGTCGCGGGCTTGTTGCATCCATAACCCGAACAGAACCATCGGATCGTCCGGGACATGGGTTTCATCCAGGCCATCGAGGGTGTACTGGCGGCGCATTTTGGTCAGGGAAAGGGGCATGGCGGTGATCTCCCGATAGGTTTGGCCCAGTCTGCGCCTGGCCGCCTGAGCCGACCTTGATCGTTGTCAATGCTGATTCCTGTGTTGAATTTACCGACGCCATCGCGAGCAAGCTCGCTCCCACAGGGTTTTGTGAACGCCACAGGACGAATGTGGGAGCGAGCCTGCTCGCGATGAAGACGACTCGGTCTAATAGGTCGCCGGCTACTTGAGCCCCAACCGCCGCGCCAGCTTATGCAGATTGCTCGGATCAACCTCCAGCAGCCGCGCCGCACCGGCCCAGTTCTGCCCGCAATGCTCCAGGGCCTTGAGGATCGCCTGGCGCTGGCAAGTGTCGACAGCTTCATTCAGCGGCTGGAATGGTACATCGGCGACCTCTAGAGACTGTTCAAGTGTCGTGTGGGCCGTGGATCCGCTGGCATTGACGTCCAGGTCCAGCACCTGCGGCTCCAGGGTCATGATCAGGCTGCGACTGGCCCCGCGGCTGAGTTGCTTCAACGCCGCGCGACTGATCACGTGCTCCAGCTCCCGCACATTGCCCGGCCAGGAGTACGCCAGCAGCGCCTGTTCAGCGGCCGGTGACAGGCGCAAACCGCGCAAGCCCAGGCGCGTGCGGTTCAACTCGAGGAAATGCCCGGCGAGCATCAGCACATCGCTACCGCGTTCGCGCAACGGCGGGATCGGCACCGGGTAGACCGAGAGTCGGTGATACAGGTCGGCGCGAAATAGCCCATCGCGAATGCTGTCCGGCAGGTGGCGGTTGGTGGCGGCGATGATCCGCACATCGACGTGCAGCGGCTTGTCAGCACCCAGGCGCTGGATCTCGCCGTTTTGCAGGGTGCGCAGCAACTTGGCCTGCACACTCAACGGCAATTCACCCACCTCGTCGAGAAACAACGTGCCGCCATTGGCCGCGTCGAAACGCCCGGCGCGGTCGGTCGTAGCGCCGGAGAATGCCCCTTTGACGTGGCCGAACAGTTCGCTTTCGGCCAGGGACTCGGGCAAGGCTGCGCAATTGACCTGCACCAGCGGCTTGTGACTGCGCCGGGACAAGCGATGCAAACGACGCGCAAACAACTCCTTGCCGACACCGGTTTCTCCCAGCAACAGCACCGGCAGTTCGGAGTCGGCCAATACGTCCAGCTCGTTGAGCAGTTGATCCAGCACCTCGCTGCGCCCAAGGATCTCGCCCTCCTCGGCCGGCCGACGGACATCCGGCAGATCACTGCGCGAGGCGCGCAGGCTGCGGTTTTCCTGCTCGAGCCGGGTCACCCGCACCGCCGCTTCGATCTGCAAGGTGCACCGTTTGAGTTCTTCCCTTGCGCGGCTGTCGAAGGTGCCAGCATGCAGCGCATCCAGGGTGATCGCGCCCCAGAGCCGCCCTTCCACGTACAGGCTCACGCCCATGCAGTCGTGCACCGGCAGCGGTTCGCCGACGTGGTTATCGAGCAAGCCGTCATAAGGGTCGGGCAAGCGGCTGTCGGGCTCGAACCAGGTAGGTTCGCGCGACGCCATGATCGCCGCCAGGCGCGGATGCTGGGCGATCACGAACCGACGGCCGAGCGCCTCATGCACCAGGCCTACGGTGGCGACAGGCCTGAGGCTGTCATCGTCCAGCCGCAACAAGCCTACGGCGCCACTGTTGAAGTATTCGCGCAGGGTCTGTACCAGGCGTTGCAATCGAACGGCATTGGGCAACTCGACGATCAGGTCGGCGGCCAGGCTTTCACGCAGCATGGTAGTGATTACCCTCCAGGGTTCGTTTGACCCCTTGCAGCCAGGGTGAGAATCACCCTGGTAAATATTTATCCGTTAATTTTCAGACAGTTAATTCTGGCACGTCGGCTGCAAAGTTCGCTCATCTGTCCCTCCCGGGATTCAACCCAAGGAAACATGATGAGCCTCGATCTGCTGGAACAAAGCCTCGGCCAATTGGCCTGCGACATTCCCGGTGCCACCCGTACCTTTCATCACTACAACCTCGACTTCTGTTGTGGCGGGCAAAAATCCTTGCGCGAAGCAGCGCTGGGCAAGGGCCTGAACCCACTGCTGATCGCCGATGCCCTGCGCACCCTGCAGGCCGCTGGGGAACTGGGCCATGACTGGCGCGACGAACCCCAGGCGCTGTTGATCGCCCACATCCTGGAACGCTACCACGCCCGTCACCGCGAACAGCTGCCGGAATTGATCCGTCTGGCCCGCCGCGTCGAGATGGTCCATGGCGCCCGGGCCAGTTGCCCCGTCGGCCTGGCCGATCACTTGCAGGACATGTATCAGGAACTCGAAGGCCACATGCTCAAGGAGGAGCAGGTGCTGTTTCCGATGCTGCAACAGGGCCTGGGTGATCGGGCCTCGGCCCCCATCCAGGTACTGCGCTACGAACACGACCAGCACGGTGAAGCGCTGGAAACCATGCTTGCCCTGACCGACCAGATCACCCCGCCCTCCGATGCCTGCAACACCTGGCGCGCCCTGTATCGCGGGCTGGTGGAGTTTCGTGATGACCTGATGCAGCACATCCATCTGGAAAACAATGTGTTGTTCGTCAATGCGATGAAACCCGTTCGCTGACTCTCAAACATTGCCATTACCCCTGTGGGAGCAAAGCTTGCTCGCGATAGCGCTGGATCAGTCAGCATTGATACCGACTGACATTGCGCCATCACGAGCAAGCTTTGCTCCCACAGCCGTTTGTGGCTCTCATTCCTGCTCAAAACTGCCAATAGAACATCGCCTTGGCCAACACCACAATCAGCACCATGTGTCCCAGGATACTGCGACGCAGCCAGCAGGCGCGGTCCGGGGTCAGCCGCCCGCTCTTGAGCCAGTACGCCAGCCACAAATAATGGCCGATGATGCTCAAGGCCAGCAGAATCTTCAGGCTCAGCAACAGGCCGAAGCTGTTGCTCAACGGTTGGCTCAATGCACCGCGATGCTGCCAGGCCAGCGCGATGCCGGCGCTGTAAAGCACCAGCACCACCCCGTGCAACACCTGCCGCGAACGCTTGGCGATCGCAGGATCGGCGGCGTCCCTGACGCCTTGGGCCAAAGGCCGGCGGGCGGCATGCCAGATAAAAACCTCGAAAAACAACGTGCCGATAAAAGCGATAGCCGCCAATAGATGAGTGACCAGCAAAACCCCATACATCATCGATCCCCTCGGCTCATCCTGGATGCCCATCCACGCGGGCCTGCAACAGCATCGGCCCATAACGCCAGGCGTAGAGTCCGAATGCCAGGGTCCAGCACAGCCCCGCCAGCCACAGCGCGGCCAACGGGAACAGCAGCACCAGCAGCACTCGGCTCAGGCATGCCAGGTTCAGCAGGACGAACGCCAGGGTCATGCCGGCCGGCGGTTCCAGGGCTCGCCCGGTATGGCCCAGGCTGACGCGGGCGATCATCGCCAGGATCAACCCGGCCATGGCGCCGATGGACAAGCTGTGCACCGCCAGGCTCGGGTTCAGCGCGACGCCGAAATGCCACAGGGCCATGCCCAGGCAAGCCAGCGCCAGCCAGGCGTAGGCCAGGTGCAGCGACCACAGCAGCGGCACCCGCCACAAATCCCGATCATGCCAACGCACCAGCCGCACCCCGTGCCCCACCGCCAGCGCGGCGAACAACAGGCCGACCCAGAGGCTGGTCGACAGCGCCGGGCCGAAGGCATACAGCAGCGCCACCAGTGCCGACCCCGCCAGTAACAGACGATCGAGCCACGGCCAGGGGGCAACGCCTTCTACCCGGCCCAGACCGCGCTGGGTGAAGAAAGGAATCACCCGCCCGCCGATCAGCCCCATCATCGCCGCCACCAGCCACAGGCCCGTAAGCACACTTTGGCGCTGCAAGCCCTCGTCATGTTGCACCAGACCGTACACGGATAACCCATCAGCGGCGGCCAACAGCAGCAAGACCAGCACAATCGGGTAGTTGCGCTTCTGCCGTACGCGCCACAACGTAATGCCCATCAACGCCGCAACCGCCAGGGCGAAACCCAGCTCCAGCACCGTCAGCAATGGCCAGGGCGCATCTGCCAGCCAGGCCAGTCGCGCGCCCAGCCATAACAGCGCCAGCGCCGCCAGACGTTTGCCACTAAGCCCCGGAGTACCTGTCCAGGTCTGCACGGCCGTCAACAAGAACCCGGCGATGATTGCCAGGCCGAAGCCGAACAGCAGTTCATGACGGTGCCAGGCCAACCAGCCGCCGGCCGGTTGCCAGGCCGACAGCCTTCCAGTAAACGCCGCCAGCCACAACGGTATGGCCAACAATGCAAGCACACACCCGGCCAGGAAAAACGGCCGAAACGCCAGCCGCCACAACGGCAGGATGGCCATGGCCTTGCGACGGTCAAGCACTTGCATACACCACTCCTTTACCTCAGCGCGGGACGGGCCAGCGGTGAGGGGTCAACAATCAGGGTTCGAATGATCAGCTATCGGCACCGGCGGGCCTTGTCTCAGATCAAGCCAGCCTGCCTCACCCAGGTACTTGCAAGGGGCTTGCCGAAACTATTCGAGGGTGCACCGCCCCACTCAATAAACCGTCTGTTTATCCCCTGAAGGGGCGAGCCTGCTGGCGATGAGGCCGGTCAGCTCGATATCTCCGCTGACTGATAAGCCGCCATCGTGAGCAGGCTCGCTCCCACAAATGGCCATCAACCGGGTAAATATAACCCTGTCATGGTGATTATCACCCTAACAGTACAGGGTCATTTATACCCATCTCACCGTACGGCCCCGCAAATCAACGGTTGCGGGCATGGCCCGTCTCTTGCTCTGGCAGGGCACAGACTTTTTTTTGCCGGGGTTATCCTTGAAATACGTCGCGCTGCCGCTCGCCTGGTTCGTCCTGCTCTCTTGCGTCGTGGGTCTGGCCAGCGGCCTGTCCCTGAGCCTCGTCTGAATCCGATTCATTTCCCTGCCATACAAGGACTCATGCCATGGTGCTTCACCGTGTTCATCACCAGATTCTGCGCAGTCATCACCTGTTCGAACCGTTGAACGAAGAACAGCTCGACGAACTGATGAGTACCAGCCAATTGCTGAATGTCGACAGGGGCGAACCGCTGTTCCGCCAAGGCGAACCGGCGCAGGCGTTTTACTTCGTGATCTCCGGCGCGGTGAAAATCTACCGGTTGACGCCGGACGGCCAGGAAAAAGTCTTCGAGGTGATCGGCGAGCGCCAGACCTTCGCTGAAGCCATGATGCTGATGGACACGCCGAACTACGTCGCTTGCGCAGAGGCCGTTGGGCCAACCCAGCTGTATCGCCTGTCCAATGCCACGTACATGCGTCTTTTGCAAAGTAACAGCCGGTTGACCTTCGCCCTGCTCGGCAAGCTCTGTGTGCGCCTGCACCAACGGGTCAACGAGATTGAAACCCTGTCGCTGAAAAACGCCACCCACCGCGTAGTGCGCTACCTGCTGACACAACTGGTGCGCTTGCAAACCGTGGACAGCCAGTTCGAGCTGCCCATGGCCAAGCAACTGATCGCCGGACACCTGTCGATCCAGCCAGAAACCTTCTCGCGGATCATCCGCCGGCTGATCGATGAAAAAATCATCACCCAGGATGGTCGCCAGATCGCCATTCTCGATCGCCTGCGCCTGGAACATTTCGAATGAGCGCGCAACCCACCTGCCTGTATTGCCAACACACCAACCCCGCCAATCAAAGCGAATGTCGCCAGTGCGGCATGCCGCTGCCGGCCGAGGCGGCGCTGGCTGGCGAGCGTCGCCTGCGACGCTTCACCTGGTTCTGTATCGGTCTGACGATATTCTGCGTCGTCATGTTTTTCTGGTTACCCCGCGACATCGCCTGAACCCTCAATCCTGAGTCAACTGCCGGTACAACTGCGGCAAACGCAGCGGCAGTTGCTCCGGCTGACGGATCAAGGTGTAGCCATTGGCGCCGAACATGTACGGCAGGTAATCCCCGGCTTCACGATCGATGGTGATGCAAAACGGCGTCAGCCCCTGACGCCGAGCCTCCAGCACCGCCTGGCGGGTGTCCTCCACGCCATAGCGCCCTTCATAGAGATCCAGGTCGTTGGGTTTGCCATCGCTCACCAGCAACAACAACTTGCGTCGCCGCTTGCACCCTTCCAGCCGTTGGGTGGCCTGGCGAATGGCGGCGCCCATGCGCGTGTAGTAACCGGGCCTCAGGCCCTGGATCCGACCGCGGGTATGGTCGTCATAGCCTTGGTTGAACGCCTTGATCTCGTGCATCCGCACCTGTTGTCGGCGCAGTGAAGAGAACCCGTACAAGGCAAAATCATCCCCCAGCACCGACAGGGTTTCACCGAACAGCAGCAGGCTGTCGCGGATCACGTCGATCACCCGGTGTTCGTCGTTGAGGTGGGCATCGGTGGACATCGACAGATCGGCCAACAGCAGGCAAGCCAGGTCGCGGCGGGTCTGGCGTTGTTCCATGAACAAGCCGCGTTCGCTGCATTGGCCGTGCTGACGCTCGACGTGGAAGTCCAGCCAGGCTTGCAGGTCCAGCTCCGAACCCTGGGTTTGCTGGCGCAGCCATTGTCGATCGTTGCGCAGGTGCTCGAACTGGCGTCGCAAACGCTGGGCCGAGGCGCGCAGGCGGTTCGGCAGCGGCTGAGGTTCGCAGTCCCGGGGAGTGAAAGTCTGCACACTGACGAAATCATCCTGGAGGCGTTGCTTGCGGTAGTCCCATTCCGGCAACAGGATGCCCGCGCCCAGGGGAATGTCATCCACATCGGCCGGCGGCAAGTCCAGGTGCAACTTCAAACCGCCGCCCTTGCGCAAGCGGGTGCGCGACAGGGTCAATTGGTCCAGGTCCTCGGCGACTCGCGCCGCGTCCGGGTCTTCGCTGTCGTCCGCCCAGCGATCCAGGTCCACGTGCTCGGTCCAACTGAACAGGTTCTCCAGGCGCACGATCAGCAACCCACCGTCCCGGGTGGTGTCGTCGATGCGCTCGGCGCGCTTGCGACCGCCCTGCTGCTCACCCGGCGGCGTCGCCAGGTATTGCTCGGACTCCTCGAAGTTGGCCGCCTGGGGATTGCCCAGATGCTGGGGCGGATACAGCCACAGCGGCAGCGGCCAGGCGGCCCGCTCACTGCGCGGAAAATGCTCGACGCTGCCCGGTTCGCGCAAGGCCTGACACAGCGCGCGTTCCAGGGCCGCCTCGGCCGGGGGTAATGATTGTGGGTCGGGACGCAACGACAGATGCGCATCCACCAGCCGCCGATATCGGCCACGCAGCGCCGGGTAACGCCCCAGCAGTGCTTGGGTCCAGCGTTGGTTGTCCCGTCCCCAATGCTTCATCGGCCCCGCTTGCGCGGCCAGCAACGCCAGCCAGCGGTACAGTTCTTCGTTCAACCCGGCATCGGGAAACGCCGCCAGGCTCGCTGGCAAACGCAGGTTGTCGCCATCGCACCAGGCCAATGGCACTTGCTTGCAGGTGCCGGCGATCTGCTGCAACAGGTTGCGGCGCAGCAGCAGGTCGCGGTCGCTGACCGCCTCCACACCCAGGTGAGAAGCACCACCGGTGGCGCGTAACAACACATGCAAAGCCCGTTGCCGGGGGATCAACTCCACCCGCGCTTCGGGAAAATCCACACTGGCTCGTCGGGTGATGAAACGGTGCCAGACGCTGCCGACCCACTCTTCCAGTTCAAGGGTGAATGCCATGGTTATTCTCCTATCGACGCGTTGCGGTGGAGGGACTGGCTCGCATCGCTTTTGTGGCGAGGGAGCTTGCTCCCGCTTGGGTGCGCAGCGCCCATCAAAAAGGGTCTGCTGCGCAGCCCAGCGGGAGCAAGCTCCCTCGCCACGGCCTCAGTGGTGGCCTTTCAAGACGGCACCACCGCCGCCGGTGCGCGCAAAGCGGCGCGGCCACGTTGGCGGAAGCTGAACAGGTAGCAGAGCAAACCAGCCAGGAACCCGACCCCGCTGACCAGACGCGCCCAGAACAGCGGCTTCAAATGGTCCATCGTCGCCATGAACGGCAAGGCACTGCCGTCCGCCATCCAGCGTTGCAGCCACACCTGGACGACACCGGCGGCGGTGAGGAACAAGGTGATCATCACCATCGACAGCGTCATCAGCCAGAAGCCCCAGATCTCCAGGCGCTGCGAACGTTCATCCGCCGCTTCACCCAACCCGCGCAGACGCGGCATGGCGTAGCTGATCAGCGTCATGACGATCATCGCGTAGGCACCGTAGAAAGCCAGGTGACCGTGGGCCGCAGTCAGTTGCGAACCGTGGGTGTAGAAGTTCACCGGTGCCAAGGTGTGCAGGAACCCCCAGACGCCGGCGCCGAAGAACGCGGTGACCGTGGTGCCTTTGGCCCACAAGGTGGCGGCGCGGTTGGGGTGTTGCCGGCGACGGTTCTTCACCATGCTGAAGGCGAAGATCACCATCGCCAGGAACGGCAGCGGTTCCAGCGCGGAGAAGATCGATCCGACCCACAACCAGACCTCGGGTGCGCCGATCCAGAAGAAGTGGTGACCGGTGCCGATGATCCCGGTAATCAGGGCCATGGCGATGATCACGTAGAGCCACTTCTCGACCACTTCGCGGTCCACGCCAGTGACCTTGATCAGCACAAAGGCGAGCATCGAACCCATGATCAGTTCCCAGACGCCTTCAACCCAAAGATGCACCACCCACCACCAGTAATACTTGTCGCGGACGAGGTTTTCCGGGTTGTAGAAGGAGAACAGGAAGAACACCGCCAGGCCGATCAGGCCGGTCATCATCACCATGCTGACCGTGGTCTTGCGGCCCTTGAGCATGGTCATGCCGATGTTGTAGAGGAAACCCAGGCAGACCACCACGATGCCCATCTTGGTGATCGTCGGTTGCTCCAGGAACTCACGGCCCATGGTCGGCAGCAAATCGTTGCCGGTAACTTTCGCCAGCGTGGCATAGGGCACCGAGAGGTAGCCCAGGATCGTCAGTACCCCGGCGGCGGCGAACACCCAGAACAGCACGATCGCCAGCTTAGGACTGTGCAGCTCCCGATCGGCTTCCTCGGGTATCAGGTAGTACGCCGCACCCATGAAGCCAAACAGCAGCCAGACGATCAGCAGGTTGGTGTGGACCATGCGGGCCACGTTGAAGGGAATCAGCGGAAACAGGAAGTCGCCGACCACGTATTGCAGCCCCATGATCAAACCGAACAGTACCTGCCCCAGGAACAACATCAGGGCAAACACGAAGTAAGGTTTGGCGACGGCCTGCGAGGCGAATTTCAGATGCGGATTAGCCATGCTCATCTCTCAGCCCTCCTTGTTTGGCGGCCAGCCATTGGTATTGATTTTCGAACTCCACTTGAGGAACTCGGCGATGTCGTCGACTTCCTGTTCGCTGAGGTTGAACTGCGGCATGGCGCGACGGCCGGGAACGTTCAGCGGCTGCATTTTCATCCAGGCCTGCAGGAACGGCGTGAAGGCTTCCTCGCCACCGCGCCGGTTGACCACATTGCCCAGCTCCGGCGCGAAATACGCGCCCTCGCCCAGCAGCGTATGGCAGCCGATACAGTTGTTGCGCTCCCAGACGCCCTTGCCGCGTATCACCGATTCGCTCAATTGCGCCTGGTTGCTGCGCTCTGGAAAGGTCTGTTCCGAGTGGTAGGTCAGGGCCAGGAATATCAGGAAAAAGAACACGCTTCCCCCGAAATAAATATTCCTGGCCATGCCTTTGGTAAAGGTATCTGACATGGTCACTTCCTCATTGCTTGGCGTGTCCATTCTAGGAAGCGAGGGTCCAGAACCCGCTTGATGGCGATCAAGAATCTCCGATGGTTTTAGTGGGTTGTTCCAGCACAGCCAGGAAGGCAGATGAGCTGTTGTGGCGAGGGAGCTTGCTCCCGCTGGGTTGCGAAGCGACCCTAAAACCTGCTGACGCGGAGTGTCAGATGGATTGAGTTGTTGCTGTAGGGGCTGCTGCGCAGCCCAGCGGGAGCAAGCTCCCTCGCCACAGGGAGTACGTCGGGATTCAGAGCGCGAACGAGATCACAATCGCGAGCAGCGCCGCCCAGCTCAACACCAGCCAGCGCCACAATCGCGGCGCATGGCGCAACTCCATGAAGCCGTCGGCGATCAACCAGGCCTTGGTCACCGCCACCGCGAGGATGGCGATGGACACCAGCCCGGTGGCAGCGACCTGGCCCAGGGCAACGGTGCCGATGCTCAGCACGGCCAGTGTCATCCAGCAGACGATCAAGACACGTGAAACCGACATGAGCACCTCCGCTCAACCGAGAATGTAGACAACCGGAAACAGCAACACCCAGACCAGGTCCACCATGTGCCAATACAGCACGCCGGATTCCAGCCCGCTGCACTGCTGCGCCCCGTAACGCCGCCGCCGGCAACCCTCGGCCAGCCAGGCAAGGATCACCATGCCCAGCAACACATGGAGAAAGTGAAACGCCGTGAGGATCCAGTACAAGGTGAAGAAGGTGTTGTGCTCCAGGCCGAGACCGTTGGCCAACAAGTGGGCGTACTCGATGAGCTTGAGCGCCACGTAGCCGCCGGCAACCAACAAGGCCAGCCAAAACAGCAGCGCCGCCTGGCGTGGCCGGTCCTGTCGGACTTGCTCCTGGGCCAAGGCTGCGAACAACCCGGCGCTCAGCAGGCTGAGGGTCATCGCCAGGCCGGTGGAGCGATCCAGCAACTGCCGGCCTTCGCTGAACAACGGCGGGTTCAATGCCTGGGCGACGGCGAATGCCAGGATCAGCAAGGCAAACACCGTCAGTTCGGCGAGGATGAAAAACCACATTGCCAGATCCCCTGGCAAACGCCGGGTGGACAGCGCAGCGGCTTCAGCCGAAGTGGACATCGACCACATCCATCAATGCGGCAACGGTTTGCGGATCGTCGCTCAACGGCTCGGCCAGACAGGCCAGACAGGCTTGGCGCGGGTCCATGCCGGCTCCGATCATGCGCGCGGCGAAAATCAGCAGACGCGTGGAGGCCACCTCCTCCAGATCATGCTGATCGAGCCGACGCAGCGCCTGCCCCAACCGCACCACCTGGGCCGCCAAAGCCATATCCACCCCGGCCTCGCGGGCAACGATGCGCTCTTCATCGGCAACCGTAGGATAGCCAAAGCGCATCGCCACGAAACGCTGGCGGGTGCTGGGTTTCATGCCCTTGAGCAAGTTCTGGTAACCGGGGTTGTACGACACCACCAGCATGAACGACGGCGGTGCCTGGAGAACCTCGCCGGTGCGTTCCAGATACAGCTGTCGGCGATCATCGGCCAAGGGGTGCAACACCACTGCGGTGTCCTGGCGTGCCTCCACCACCTCGTCCAGATAACAGATGCCCCCCTCGCGCACCGCTCGGGTCAGAGGCCCATCCTGCCACCAGGTGCCCTGGGCGCCGATCAGGTGACGACCCACCAAGTCGGCTGCGCTCAGGTCATCGTGGCAGGCCACGGTGTACAGCGGCAATTTCAGACGGTGAGCCATGTGCTGGACAAAACGGGTCTTGCCGCAACCGGTGGGGCCTTTGACCAGCACCGGCATGCCGTGCCGCCAGGCCTGTTCGAACAACGCCAGCTCGTTGTCCTGGGGTTGGTAGAAAGGTTCGGCCGGGTGTTCAAGGGTGTGGATAGCGTTCATGGCATGACCTGATCAGATAACACGATTGCCAGCCACGCTACGGGCCCCTGCGACAACCTGGCAAGGGCTGTGGCCGGCAAACTTGATCGCCGTCAAGCGGGTAACCACCGGCCTGGGCATAGCCTTGCAGCGCACCAAGAATCTGCGCGCCGAACGTCAATTGCAGGGCCGCGCGGGTCATGCCTGAGGAGAAATGGAATGCTGATCAGCCACAAAAAATCGTGGGTCATGGGGGTCGGGGCGCTGTGTACGGCGCTGGCTGCACTCAATGCCTTCGCCAACCCACCCGCTGCGCCGCAAGACGCCCGCATGGTCAAGACCGAAGGCGCGCCGGACCTGAGCCAGGCCGACTTCGACGCGGCCAAGCAAATCTACTTCCAGCGCTGCGCCGGCTGCCATGGTGTGCTGCGCAAGGGCGCCACCGGTAAACCGCTGACACCCGACATCACCCAGGGCCGCGGCCAGGCCTACCTGGAGGCGCTGATTACCTACGGTTCAGCCGCCGGCATGCCCAACTGGGGCACCTCCAACGCCCTGACCAAAGACCAGATCACGGTGATGGCCAAGTTCATCCAGCACACCCCGCCTACTCCACCGGAATGGGGCATGGCCGAAACCCTCAAGACCTGGAAGGTGCTGGTCAAACCCGAAGACCGGCCCACCCGGCAACTCAACTCACTCAACCTGCAGAACCTGTTTTCAGTCACCCTGCGCGATGACGGCAAGATTGCCCTGGTCGACGGCGACAGCAAAAAGATCGTCAAGCTGATCGACACCGGTTACGCGGTGCACATTTCGCGTATCTCGGCGTCCGGGCGTTACCTGCTGGTGATCGGCCGGGACGCCAAGATCGACATGATCGACCTGTGGCCGCAAGAGCCGACCAAGGTGGCCGAGATCAAAGTCGGTATTGAAGCCCGCTCGGTGGAAACCTCCAAGTTCAAGGGCTACGAAGACAAGTACACCATTGCCGGCTCGTATTGGCCGCCGCAGTTCACCATCATGGACGGCGAGACCCTGGAGCCCAGACAGATCGTCTCGACACGCGGCATGACCGTCGATACCCAGCAATATCACCCCGAGCCGCGGGTGGCGGCGATCATCGCGTCACATGAGTGGCCGGAGTTCATCGTCAACGTCAAGGAAACCGGCAAGGTGATGCTGGTCAACTACCAGGACATCAAGAACCTCACCATCACCAGCATCGACGCCGCACCGTTCCTGCATGACGGTGGCTGGGACAGCAGCCATCGCTATTTCATGACGGCGGCGAACAACTCCAACCAGGTGGCAGTCATCGACTCCAAGGAGCGCAAGCTCACCGCCCTGGTGGATGTCGGTAAAACCCCGCACCCGGGACGCGGCGCCAACTTCAACCATCCGCTCTACGGCCCGGTCTGGGCTACCAGTCATCTGGGTGATGCCGGCGTCTCACTGATCGGCACCGACCCGGTCAAGCATCCGCAATATGCCTGGAAACAGGTGGGCTCGCTCCAGGGCCAGGGTGGCGGTTCGCTGTTCATCAAGACCCATCCCAAGTCCCGTCACCTGTACGTCGACACCACCCTGAGCCCCGACACCAAGCTCAGCCAATCAGTGGCGGTGTTCGACATCGACAAGCTCGACGCCGGCTACACCGTGCTGCCGATTGCCAAGTACGCCGGTATCAAGAAAGGTGCGATGCGCGTGGTGCAACCGGAATACAACAAGGCCGGCGATGAAGTCTGGTTCTCGGTCTGGAGCGGTCAGGAAGACGAGTCGGCGCTAGTGGTGATCGATGACAAGACCCTCAAGCTCAAGAGCGTGATCAAGGACAAACGCCTGATCACCCCTACCGGAAAATTCAACGTTTACAACACCCAACACGACATCTATTGAGCCCCATCAATAAGAGGAAAAACCATGAAGCCTATTCTGCTTGCCCTGACCTTGAGTGCCGCATTCAGCCTGCAACCGGCACTGGCCCAGGACGGCCCGACACTGTTCAAGAGCAAACCCTGTGGCGCCTGCCACTCCATTGACACCAAGTTGGTAGGGCCGGCGCTCAAGGAGGTGGCGGCAAAGAATGCCGGCGTCGCCGGAGCACAAGAGCTGTTGGCCAAGCACATCAAGGAAGGCACGCAAGGAAACTGGGGACCAATGCCGATGCCGGCCAATCCGGTGACCGATGAAGAAGCCAAGATCCTCGCGGCGTGGGTCTTGACCCTTAAGTAACGTTGATCAAGAGCATCTCCCTGTGGCGAGGGGATTTATGGGGGAGCAAGGTTTGCCCGCGATGGGGGCGGTGCGGTCTTTCCGAGATCAAGGCGGCTGTTTCGCGAGCAAGCTTTGCTCCCCCATAAATCCCCCACCACAGGGGCCGCGCTCGGCTTTATTTCTCAAACAGGAGTACGTCATGGACCGACACCGCTATGCAACCCGGATGACCACCCTCCTCTTCGTCTTCTGTACCCAGGTGCTGGCCGCTCCCGACCACCAGCGCCAGGCCCAACTGCAACACCTGCTGGTCCAGGACTGCGGCGCCTGCCACGGCCTGCACCTGACCGGTGGCCTTGGCCCACCCCTGACCCGTGATGCCCTGGCCGGAAAAACCCGCGACAGCCTCATCGCCACCGTCACCCAGGGACGGCCCGGCAGCGCCATGCCCGGTTGGGAGCCATTGCTCGGTCCCGACGATATTCGCTGGTTGGTGGACCGGCTCCTTCAAGGAACTCCCGCCCCATGATCCGATCTCTGCTGTCTCTCACCGCCTGCGTGCTGTTGCTCTCGGCTTGTGCCCAGCCACCGCTGCGCGGCACCGGCGACTTGGGCGTGGTGGTGGAGCGCGCCACCGGCAGCCTGCAAATCATCGAAAGCGCCACCCGCACCGCCCTCGCCCGCGTCGAAGGGCTGGGGGATCTGTCGCACGCCTCGGTGGTGTTTTCCCGCGACCAGCGTTATGCCTATGTATTTGGCCGCGATGGCGGCTTAAGCAAGGTCGACTTGCTGAGCGCACGCATCGACCGTCGCATCATTCAGGGCGGCAACAGCATCGGCGGCGCGATCAGCCAGGACGGCAAGCTGATCGCCGTCTCCAACTACGAGCCCGGCGGCGTCAAGGTATTCGACGCGCAGACACTGGAACCGGTCGCGGACATTCCAGCCACACCATTGCCCGACGGCCAAAAACGTTCGCGGGTGGTCGGCCTGGTGGACGCGCCGGGGCAGCGCTTCGTATTCAGCCTGTTCGACACCGGCGAAATCTGGACCGCCGACTTCAGCCAGGGCCAGACACCACGTATCGAACGCTTCACCGCCATCGGTCGGCAACCCTATGACGCACTGATTACGCCGGACGGGCGTTATTACATGGCCGGACTGTTTGGTGAGGACGGCATGGCACAACTTGACCTCTGGCACCCGGAGCGCGGCGTGAAACGGGTGCTGGACCAGTACGGGCGCGGCGAGGCGCGGCTCCCGGTATACAAGATGCCCCACCTGGAAGGCTGGGCCCTGGCCGATCAACAAGCCTTTGTGCCCGCCGTTGGCCATCATCAGGTGCTGGTGCTGGACGCCCGCACCTGGCAACCGGTCGACGCCGTCGCCGTGGCCGGCCAACCGGTGTTTGTCACCGCCCGTCCCGATGGCCGACAGCTGTGGGTCAACTTCGCCTACCCGGACAATGACCGGGTGCAGGTCATCGACACCCAGACTCACGCCATCATTGCCGACCTGCGACCAGGGCCTGGGGTGCTGCACATGGAATTCACCGCTCGGGGCGACCAGCTGTGGCTGTCCGCTCGCGATGGCGGTGAGGTGCAGGTCTGGGATCCGTATCGGCTCGAACGCCTGAGCAGCCTGCCTGCCCTGAGCCCCAGCGGCATCTTCTTCAGCAGCCGTGCGCACAAACCGGGGTACTGACCATGACACCAAGCCCACTCGCCCGCCGCCTGATCGATCAGTTCCAGCATGGCCTGCCGTTGTGCGCCGAACCCTATCGGGCAATGGCCGATGCCCTGGGTTGCAGCGAAGCCCAGGTGCTCGATTGTCTGCAGCACCTGCAACTGGCGGGCACCCTGTCACGGGTCGGCCCGGTGTTCGAACACAGCCGAGCCGGGGCCAGCACCCTCGCCGCCCTGGCGGTGCCCGTGGACCGATTGCACCAGGTCGCAGCGCGCGTCAGTCAGTACCCGGAAGTCAATCACAACTACGCACGGGAGCATCGCTACAACCTCTGGTTCGTGCTGACCGGGCCTGATCGTGCCCACCTGGACAACATTCTCCAGGAACTGGAAAACGACACCGGCCTCACGCCGCTGGACCTACCCATGCTGACCGCTTACCGCATCGACCTGGGCTTTGCCCTGGAGGTTACCCCATGAACACGACCCTGAGTGACCACCAGTCACTGCAACTGCGCCGTCTGCTGGAGACCGGTCTGCCCCTGACATCTCGGCCCTTCCAGGCCCTGGCCGAGCAGGTCGACGCCAGTGAACAACAGGTTCTCGACCAGGTGCGGCACTGGCAGGAACAGGGCCTGTTCCGCCGCGTCGGCCTGGTAGTCAATCACCGCGCATTGGGCTTTGCCGCCAACGCCATGCTGGTGCTGGACGTGCCGGATGCATTGGTCGATGAAGTAGGTCGCCGCCTTGGCCAGACGCCGGGCATCAGCCTTTGCTATCAACGACCACGACGCTTGCCCCAGTGGCAATACAACCTGTTCTGCATGATCCACGGTCGCCAGCGCGACCGTGTCGAGGCCCAGGTCCAGGCACTGTTGGAGGAGCACTGGTTGAGTGATCTGCCGCACCAGTTGCTGTTCAGCACCCACCTGTTCAAGCAGTGTGGCGGACGCTACGCAATACCGGCCGGAGTGGCGATCGATGGATGACCTGGACCGACGCCTGATCAATCGTCTGCAACTGGGTTTGCCGCTGGTACGCCAGCCCTGGCAAGCCTTGGCCGATGAACTGGACAGCAGCAGTACCGAACTGCTCGACCGGCTGCACGAGTTGCTCAACGACGGCGTGCTTACCCGCTTCGGCCCGATGTTCGACATCGACCGCCTGGGCGGCGCGTTCACCCTGGCGGCGCTGGCGGTGCCCGAACCGCGTTTCGACACCATCGCCGAGCTGCTCGCGGCCATGCCCGAAGTGGCCCACAACTACCGTCGCGAGCACGCCTGGAACATGTGGTTCGTGCTTGCCTGCCCCAGTGAACAGGCGATCAGCGACACCTTGTTGCGTATCGAACGCCTGACCGGCCTGGAGCCGCTGAACCTGCCCAAGGAGGAGACCTACCATGTCGGCCTGTATTTCCCGGTCTGAGCCGTTGCCGCAGACGCTGCCTCGCCTGGATGAAACGCCACTGGCCCTGCGGCTGGTGGAACTGACCCAGGACGGCCTGCCCTTGCTCGAAGATCCCTGGGCCTGGCTGGCCGAGCAACTGGGGCTGAGCGTGGAATCGACCCTCGACCTGCTCAAGCGTTTGCAGGCCGAAGGCGCGATCCGCCGCATCGCCGCGGTGCCCAATCACTATCGCCTGGGTTATCGCCACAACGGCATGACTGTCTGGGATGTCGCCGACGCCGATGTGCCGCGCCTGGGCGCGCTGCTGGGTGCGCAGCCTTTTGTCAGCCACTGCTACCGCCGCCCGCGCCGGGCCGGTTGGCGCTACAACCTGTTTGCCATGGTCCATGGCCGCAGCCGCGAGGAAATCGACAGCTACCGCGAGCACCTGCGCTATCTGCTGGGTGAGGCCTGTAGCGCCGACGACATGCTGGTGAGCAGCCGCATCCTGAAAAAAACCGGCCTGCGCCTGTCGCCGGTGGGAGCAAAGCTTGCTCGCGAAACAGCCGCCTCGGTTTCTGAGGGACCGCATCGGCTTCAGGGCGGGCAAACCTAGCCCCCACAAGGAAGGAGTGACTTATGTTGAGGATCAGCCATTACCTGCGTGCCCTGGCCGGTCAATGTCCCGCGCCGCGTGTTGCACCACCGGGCAGTACACGAGCGCCGGTGGTGATCTGGAATCTGCTCAGGCGCTGCAACCTGACTTGCAAACACTGCTACGCCACCTCGGCCGACAGCGTGTTTCGTGATGAGCTGGACACGGCCGCGGCGCTCAAGGTCATCGACGATTTGCATGACGCGGGCGTACGAGTCTTGATCCTGTCCGGCGGCGAGCCACTGCTGCGCGAGGACCTGTTCCAGCTCAGTGCCTATGCCCGGCGCAAGGGATTCTTCCTGGCCCTGTCTACCAACGGCACGCTGATCGACCCGAGCAACATCGAGCAGATCGAGGCGGCGAACTTCGATTATGTGGGCATCAGCATCGATGGCCTGGAAGCGACGCACGACACCTTCCGCCAGCTCAAAGGCAGTTTCGCCAGTTCCATGGCGGCCATCAGGTTGTGTCGCGAACGCGGGATTCGGGTCGGGTTGCGCACCACCCTGACCCAGCAGAACCACACCCAGCTACCGCGACTGCTGGATCTGATGACTGAATACGACGTGCAGAAATTCTACCTGTCGCACCTCAACTACAGCGGTCGCGGCAAGCGCAGTCGTCAGCTCGACGCCCGGCAACAGATGAGCCGCGAGGCCATGCTCCTGATCTTCGAGCGGGCCTGGAGCGACATCCTGCACGGACGCGACACGGACTTCGTCAGCGGCAACAACGACGCCGATGCGGTGCTGTTGCTGCAATGGGTAGCCTCGCGCCTGCCCCATCACTACGCCGAACTGGAACGCATGCTCAAGGCTTGGGGCGGTAACGCCTCGGGCAGCGGCATCGCCAACATCGACAACACCGGTGAGGTACACCCCGACACTTACTGGTGGCAGCACTCGGTGGGTAACGTGCGCCGGACGCCCTTTCGCACACTCTGGCTGGAACGTCCCGACGCTCTGCTGCAAAAACTGCGCGAGCATCCGCGCACCGTGGGTGGCCGCTGCGGACAGTGTCGTTGGCTGGCTATCTGCAACGGCAACACCCGCACGCGCGCCTGGGCCGACGGCGACCTGTGGGGCCAGGACCCCGGCTGCCACCTCAGCGATGACGAAATCGGCTTGCACGCGCTCCCCAGCACTTTGATTCCCAGCGTTGCACTGCCCTGCGCCCGATAACCCGACGGCGAACCTGATGATGAACCAAGGAAGTCCCATGTCTGCCTCTATCGTTCTGCCCGCTGCCCTGCAATCGTCCTTCAGACCGGGGGAAGTCGCGCTGGTCGGCGCCGGTCCCGGTGACCCTGGTTTGCTGACGTTACGCGCCTGGAGCCTGTTGATGCAGGCCGACGCGGTGGTCTATGACCGGCTGATCAGTGCGCAACTGCTGGGTTTGATCCCGCTGACGTGCGCCCGGCATTACGTCGGCAAGGCCGCCGGCTGCCACAGTCTGCCCCAGGCCCAGATCAACCAATTGCTGGCCGACCTCGCAGATCAGGGCCAGCGGGTGGTCCGGCTCAAGGGCGGCGACCCGTTCATCTTCGGTCGCGGTGCCGAAGAGCTGGAATACTTGCTGGTCCGTGGTATCGATTGTCAGGTGGTGCCCGGTATCACTGCCGCATCCGGTTGCAGCGCCTACGCCGGCATTCCGCTGACCCATCGCGACCTGGTCAATTCCTGCCGTTTCATCACCGGCCACTTACAGCGCGAAGGCGATTTGAACCTGCCGTGGCAAAGCCTGGCGGATGACAGCCAGACCCTGGTGTTCTACATGGGCTTGTCGAACCTGGGCAGCATTGCCGCACGGTTGATGGCCGCAGGCCTGGCCGCCGAGACTCCGGCGGCATTGATCAGCAACGGCACTCGTCCCGACCAGCAGGTGCTACGTGGCACCCTGCAACAACTGCCGGCCATGGCACGAGATTGCGTTGAAGGGCTGCCGACATTGACGGTGATCGGTAAGGTGGTCGGCTTGTTTGCCCAGCAGCCGATGCAGCATCCGGCGCGCGTTCATCCCATCCCCCAGGCTTTGAAGGTGGCGCTATGAAGCGCATCGGGCTTGCGATGCTGTGGATCGGTACGAGCCATGGCGCCGTTACCACCGGCGCCGACCTGGAACAGGCCGAGCGCAATTACCAGCAGCTCTGCCAACAATGCCACGGCGTAAACCGCATCGGCGGCGCCGGGCCGGCGTTACTGCCCCAGAGCCTGGGCCGGATCAAGCCCGGCGAAATTCGCCAGGTGATCGAAAATGGCCGCCCCGCCAGTCAGATGGCGGCCTTCGGTACGCTGCTGGAGCCTGCACAAATCGACGCCCTGGCGCTTTATCTCCAGCGCCCGCCCAGCGTCGCGCCCAACTGGAATGAAGAGGATATTCGCCAAAGTCATCGGGTGTTGGTGGACGTCGCCACATTGCCCGACCAGCCGCAACACCGGGCCGACCCGCTGAACCTGTTCGTAGTGGTGGAAGCCGGCAATCATCACGTCGCGGTGGTCGACGGGGATCGGTTCGAGGTGCTCGCGCGCTTTGCCTCGCACTTTGCAGTGCATGGCGGACCGAAGTTTTCCCCGGACGGGCGTTTTGTCTACCTGGCGTCGCGCGATGGCTGGATCAGTCTGTATGACCTGCACAACCTCAAGCTGATCGCCGAAGTTCGGGCCGGGCTCAATACTCGTAACCTGGCGGTGAGCAAGGACGGTCGCTGGGTGCTGGTGGGCAACTCGCTGCCCGGCAACCTGGCGGTGCTGGATGCCCGGGACTTGTCCCTGGTCAAGACGATCACGACGCTGGGCAGGGATGGCCAGGCTTCGCGGGTCAGCGCGGTCTACACCGCTGCGCCGCGCAACAGCTTCATCGTCGCATTGAAGGATGTGAACGAGGTTTGGGAACTGCCCACCGGTCCGAACCCGGACTTCGTGCCCAGGCGCATCGAGGTCCAGGATCATCTGGATGACTTTTCCTTCTCACCCGACTATCGCCAGTTGCTCGCCACCTCGCGCAAGGCCCAGGGTGGACAGGTGATCGACCTCGACAGTGGCCAGGTGGTCAGCGACATCAGCCTGCCGGGCATGCCGCACCTGGGCTCGGGCACCTATTGGAAGCGCGATGGCCGCTGGGTGTTCGCGACCCCCAACATCAGCAAAGGACTGGTGTCGGTGATCGACATCAACACCTGGAAAGTCATCAGGCAGATCCCTACCCTCGGGCCGGGTTTCTTCCTGCGCAGCCATGCCAACTCCCGCTATGCCTGGACCGACGTGTTCTTCGCCACCGGCAACGATGCCATCCACCTGATCGACAAACAAACCCTGGAAATCGCCCACACCTTGCGCCCCATGCCCGGCAAAACCGCCGCCCACGTCGAATTTACCCACGACGGCCGCTACCTGCTGTTGAGCATCTGGGACACCGACGGCGCGCTGATCGTCTACGACAGCCACACCCTCAAGGAAATCAAGCGCCTGCCCATGAACAAACCTTCAGGCAAATACAACGTGGGCAACAAGATCGAATTTGCCGAAGGTACGTCTCACTGAACGGGCGATCAGGGCAAACCTGCTCACCTCAGCGGGAGCAGGTTGCTCGTTCAATGATTCATCGGCGACATAGCGGTGGCCTGTCCCAGCAGCTTCTGATCGATGTCTTGCAGACGCAGCACCCGGCCGCCGGTCTCGCGGGCGAGTTTTTCCGCCGCCTGGGCGTCGGCGAACGTGGCCAGGACGACGCCCATGGCGCCCTTGAGCCTGGAGCCGACGACGAAATAGGCGGTCCGGGCATCGATCAGGTGCTCATCATCCGGGGTGTTCCAGTGGCTGCGCCCCATGTCGTGGACGTACAACTGGACGTCGGCCCGATGGTTCTCCGGCTGCAGCCACCAGCTGAGCATCTCGGCCGGCGAGCAGAATTTTTTCACGCCGCTGGCGGTCGCTGCGGCGCCCTTGGGTCCGGGAAAATCCGTGATGACCATGCCGCAGACATGGCACTCGTCACTGGGATGGAACGCCAGCGCCGCCTTTGAGGCCGGTGTCGACTCAGGCTTGCCGCATGCCACCAGCACCAGGCACACCAACACTCCGGCCAGGACTCGGCCCGTTCTCGAATACACCCTGTTCATCGTTACATGCTCCCTCTATCAAGATCAGAAATCACGGACACCGGCGGTTGAACAATCGATAGGCCAGCCACAACGGCACAGCCATCCACAACCACAGGCACAGCCAGAGCCAAGGCCCGGGCACCGGCAGGTCGCTGCCCAAGGTCAGCACTGCCGCGCCGCTGGAACCGGCGTCGAACCCCGACAGGTTGATCAGCCGATACACATCGGTGGGGTTGAACAGCAACAGCCACGGCAGCAGGTCCGGACTGAACCGGCCCTCGCTCAGCACCAGCAGTGCCAGCAACGCCAGGTCAAACACCAGCACGAAGAAAAACCACACCCCCAGCGCCAGCCCGGCGGCGGTGGATTTCTCCGCCGACAGGCTGCTCAGCACATAGGCCAGCCCCAAAAAAACCCAACCCAACAGCGTGCTGGAGACGATGAAGCGGCCAAAGGCCCAGAGCAGCAGGCTCAGCTCGATATCGTCCACCAGCAGGGCTATGGCGAACATCGCGCAACCAAAGCCGATCAGGGTCGCCAGCGCCAGGATCAGGCTGTGACCGACAAACTTGCCCAGCAGCAACTGCCCGCGCCCCAACGGATACGTCAGCATCAGCAGCAAGGTGCCGCTCTCGTCCTCGCCGACGATCGCGTCATAGGCCAGCAACAAGGCGATCAACGGCATCAGGAACGTTGCCAGGCTGGCCAGGCTCGCCACCGTTGCCGGCACCGAGGTAAACCCCAACTGGCCGGACGCCGCCGCGCCAAGCCAGGCGATGCCGATGGCCAGCACGGCGAACAACAGACTGATCGCCAACAACCAGCGGTTGCGCAAGCCGTCACTGAATTCCTTGCGGGCCATGTTCCAGATCGGGTTCATGAGCCGGCCTCCTCGGTCGCCGCGCGAACCATGTAATGACGGTACAAATCTTCCAGGGACGGCGGTTTGATCTCGACATCCGTCGGGTCATCCTGGGCCAGTAACTGGCGCAGCAACTTGAGTTTGCTGCCATCCGGCGCGGACACCTGCAGCCCTTGCGCGCCCCACCCTTGGGTGAGGTGCCCTTCGCTGCGCCAATGCTGGCGAAGCCAGTCGGCCCGCGACAGGCCCGAGGCGCGGATCAGCGTCGGCAGCCCCGCGTCTTCGCGCAACCGGTCCAGGCTGCCCAGGGCCAACAGGCGACCTTGGGTGAGAATCGCGGCGCGGTTGATGTGAGCTTCCACGCCAGGCAAGACGTGCGAACAAAGAATGATGCTGGTGCCCTGCCAGCGCAGCCGATCGAGCAGTTGATAGAGGTCCTGGGTGGCGATGGGGTCCAGGCCGACGGTGGGTTCGTCCAGCAACAGCAGTCGCGGCTGGCCGAGCAAGGCCTGGGCCAGCCCGAGGCGTTGGCGCATGCCCTTGGAGTACGTGCGCACACGCCGCCGGGCCGCTTGCGCCAACCCGACCTCCTCCAGCAAGCGCTCGACCTGGTCTGGCGCCGCGCCCTTGAGCCGGGCGAAATGGCGCAAGGTTTCCAGCCCGCTCAACTGCGGATAGAACATCACGTTCTCCGGCAGGTAACCGAGCATTCTGCGCACGCCCGGATCACTCGGCTCGCGGCCAAATACCCGCACCTGACCCTCACTGGCGCGCAGCAGACCGAGTATCAGCTTCATGGTCGTGGTCTTGCCCGCACCGTTGTGCCCGAACAGCCCGAGCACTTCGCCCTGGGCCAGGTTCAGGTTCAGCCCGCGCAGCACAGCAGCATTGCCGTAGCGCTGACTGACGCCTTCGATCTCGACGACGTTCAAGACGCGTCCTCCTGAGCACTGTTGCGTGGCGGGGGCTGGAGCGGCGCGTGCATCAACGGATGGCTGTCCATCACCCCGGGGGATTTCATGACCGGGAACGCCCGCTGCACCCAGCGCAGCAGCTCGATACCCGGACTGTTCATCAACAGCCGTACCTGGGGGTACAGCCACAGCAGGCGATCGACGTTGTCGTTGGGTTCATAGGCCACGTCCCCCAGTCCGTCGCCGTTGCGATCCCAACCCAGGTAATCACTCCAGTAATTGCCGCGCCCGTCCACCGACCACTCCTGCAACCGCGTGGCCACGTATTTGACCTGGCGCTGGTTGCCGGCGAACACGTTGCCGGCGATGCGGTTGTCCTCCGAACCGGCGGTCAGGTGGATGCCCACCGCGCTGCGCTCGAAATGATTGCCTTCGATGCGGTTGAACAATGAGTTGTAAATGAACAGGGCCTTGCCCTCGGCACCGGTGATCATGGTGTCGCCGGTGGACCCGTCGCGAACATCGGTGACCACGTTGTCGCGCAGGGTGGAATAGGTGATGTAGTTCATCAGGATCCCGTAGTTCTGGTCCTGTTCGGAGCGGTTGCCGATGACCGTCAGTTGACGGCTTTGCATCAAGGCATAACCGGTGCGGGTGCGCCGGGTGACGTTGCCCAACAGACGGTTATCGTTGGCGAACATGTAATGCACGCCGTAGCGCAGGTCCTCGAGGATGTTGCCCTCGAGCAGGTTGCCGTTGGAGGTGTCGATATAGATGCCGTCGCGAGTTTCGCGTACGTGGTTGCCGATCACCCGGGCACCGTGTACCGCGTACAAGTGAATGCCGTTCCCCCGGTCCTGGGAGCGCAGCCCGGGATCGCCCTGAATGCGGTTGTCGATCAGGCTGACATCCCGCGCGCCATCGACCCAGATACCGAAACCCTGGCCCTGCATGCGGTTCCCACGAACCACCGCCCCTTGGGCGACCGGTTGGATGAAGACGGCCGCGTTCATGGCCGTGAGGTCGTGGCCCCAGTCCAGGAAGGTACAGCCCTGGACCTGGACGTTCGGGGCGCGAATGATCAACCCATTGCCCTCACCCTGCCCCTGGAATACCGCATCCGGCGCGCACGTGAGGGTCATGGGTTGGTCGATGCTGAACGAGCCGCGGTATTGCCCCGCAGGCAGGCGCCATTGCCGTTCTCCGTCGGCCTGCAATGGCAAGTCGGTGATCGGCTGCGGCGCGGCAAGCGCGCCGCCCGACAGTAGCAGGAGCACCAGGGCAATGACCGGTGCGCGAGCGTAGCCCGCAGGCTGTTGCTGGTTACCGGTCATTGAACCCGTCTCCTCGTTGAACCTGCTCAGGCCTTTTCAACCAGCATGCGCCCGACCATTTCCATGTGCAGGGCGTGGCAGAACCAGCTGCAGTAGTACCAATGCAAACCGGCCTTGTCGGCGATGAAGGTGATGGACGAGGTCTGTTGCGGGCTGATCTCCATGCTCACGCCGTGGTTGGTCATGACAAAGCCGTGGGAGACGTCTTCGATCTGGTCGATGTTGGTGATCGTCACCGTCACCTCGTTGCCTTGCTTGACGGTGAACTCCGTCAGGCCATAGGCCGGCGCCATCGAAGTCATGTAGACCCGCACCTTGTTACCGTCGCGGATGACCTTGTTGTCGGTCTCCAGGTTGATGCCATCCTTCTTGGCCAAGGCCACGGTTTCAGCGAAGAACGGATCGGTGCGGCTCCAGATCTTCTGGGTCTTGATCTGGTCACGCCGGGCAAGGATGCAGTCATGGGGTTCGGCAAAGGCCGGGCCATCGTGTACCAGCTTCATCTCTTCGCCGGAAATGTCGATCAACTGGTCGTTTTCCGGGTGCAGCGGACCGGTGGGCAGGAAGCGATCCTTGGAGAACTTGCACAAGACCACCAGCCATTTTCCGTCCGCCTCGCTGGTTTCGGTCAGAGACGCGTGGTTGTGGCCGGGTTGGTACTGCACATCGAGCTTTTGCTTGATGTAGTTGACCTTCTCGCCCTTGTAGGCACGGATGGCCTCGTCCATGTTCCACTTCACCACCTGACTGTCGATGAACAAGGTGGTGTAGGCATTGCCGCGCCCGTCGAAGGTGGTATGCAACGGCCCCAGGCCCAGTTCCGGCTCAGCGACGATCACCTCGCGGGGGTCTTTGTAGCGGTCGTCGAATAGATCATCCAGCCGGTCGATGGCGATCATCGAGACGGTGGGCGACAGTTTGCCGTTGGCGATGAAGTATTTGCCGTCGGACGAGGTATTGAGCCCGTGGGGATTCTTCGGCACCGGGATGTAGCGGGTGAACGCGCTGTCCTTGCCATCGGTTTTACGACCATCGACCACCGGCACCTTGGAGCCGTCCAGAGTGATGAACTTGCCGGCCTTGATCGCCGCTTCGATGCGCGGGATGTTGAACACCACCACCCAGTCGCGCTCGTTGCGCATCATGCCGCCCAGGTCGTAGGCCTTCTCGGAGTTGTAGCAGGTGCTGGCGGCGTACTTGCCGGTGTAGTCGGCGTCGGAGTTGTCCAGGTTGCCGTCGACGATCACCTGGAAGGCCATTTCCATTTTTTCGGCGTCGATGGCGTTGAACATTGTGTAGCTGTTCTTGTCTTGCAGGTCGAATGTGCGACCGTCATTGGGGTGCGGGATGACGAATTCGGCGTTGGCGAACACGTACTTGGTGTACGGCACCTTTTGCAGGCGCAGGCCATGGATCGCCTGTACGTTGGGCACGGTGAGAATCTTGTCGCACTTCATGATATCCAGGCGAATGCGCGCGACCCGGGAATTGGCCTTATCGTTGATGAACAGGTATTTGCCGTCGTATTTGCCATCGGTCATGGAGATGTGTGGGTGATGGCAGTCGCCGTTCTGGTACTTGGCGCTGTCACCCAGGATGCGCTTGCTTTCGTTGGTCAGCCCCCAACCGGTGGCCGAGTCGACGTTGAACACCGGAATACGCATCAGCTCGCGCATGGACGGTACGCCCAACACCCTCACCTCGCCCTGATGGCCACCGCTCCAGAAACCGTAATAGTCGTCCAGCTCGCCGGGGCCGACGTGGACTTTGGACTTGGCTTCCTTGGCCGCCGCAGCCCAGGACTCACGGGTGAATACCGCGCCGCCCAGCGCCGTGGCGCCGGCCAGTACGGCGCCGGTCACCGCACTGGTCCCTAAAAATCCTCGACGGCTGACGCCCCTGGGTTCTTCGATCGCGCCGCTGGTTTCGGTTTTTTTATCGATCATGCTGTGTGCTCCATGAAGAATGAAAGGGTCAAGGGACAGGACATTCGGGGGTTTCAAGGCGCCGGGTTCACCTGCACCACGGGAATCAGTTGCGTCTCGGTCGCGCTCGCCTTGCTGCGCTTCTTGCGCTTGTTGATCAGCGGCGGGCATTTGTTTTCGTTGTGCCAGGTCATCTGGCAATCGAGGCAGTAGTGACATTCGTTGGCATTGATCCGGCCATCGGGGTGAATCGCCTGGATCTCGCATTCCTTGGCGCACAGCTGGCAGGGGTTGCCACATTCCTTGCGGCGCTTGAGCCAGTCGAACAATCGCAGCCGGGTCGGCATCGCCAGGGCGGCCCCCAACGGGCAGATGTAGCGGCAATAGACTTTGCGGGTGAACAGGTTGACCACCAGCAGACCCAGCGCATACGCCACGAACCACCACTGACGGTCGAACCTGAGAGTGATGGCGGTCTTGAAGGGCTCCACTTCGGCCAACCGTTCGGCGCTGGACATCGACTCCAGCGAGACGCCGAACAGCACCAGCAAAATGATGTATTTGATTGCCCAGAGTCGCTCGTGGACGGCGAACGGCAGCTCGTACTGCGGCACTTTCAACTTGCGCGCCAGCTCGTTGAGCAACTCTTGCAACGCACCGAACGGACACAGCCATCCGCAGAACACCCCGCGCCCCCACAACAGAATGCTGGCGGCGGTGAACACCCAAAGGATGAAAATCAGCGGATCGGTGAGGAACAGTTCCCAGCGAAAGCCTTCGAACAGGGCATGAACGAAGGTCAGCACATTGACCACCGACAGCTGGGCCAATGCATAACCACCGAGAAACACCACGGTGAACATCAGGTAGCCGCGACGCAGCCAGTGCAACAGCTTCGGGCGCCGGGCCAGCGCATCCTGCAGGAACAGGATCGCCGTGAGCACCACCAGGGCCACGCCCAGTACGCTGATCTCGAGGCTTTTCTGGTACCAGAGGGTCAACCACATCGGTCGGCTGGCTTCTTCGGCCGCTGCCAGTTGCTCAGCCGTTGGCAATGGCCTTTCCAGATAGGGCTCGGGCAATTGATAAGCCAGTTCAAAGCTGCTGAAGATGCCACTGACAGGTCCGGTCTGACGACGCACCAGCAGCTCCAGGCTCCAGGGCGAACCCGGGTCGAAACGGTGGGAGGCGCGGACGATGAAAATCGCCATTTCGTCGAACTCCGGCATGTCCGTCGGCGCCACGTCGTCCAGACGCTGGAAGTCCAGGTCGCGAAAGCTGATGGCGTCGCCGAACTGACGCACCTGTACCCGATCGAAAATGCCGCCGCGCACATACCCCGAGCCCTTGAAGGAATAGCGACCGCTGCCCATCACGGCGATGGCCTGCTCGCCGGGTTTGAGTTCGGCCATCAACGTGCGGTATTGCGCCTCGCCCAGCAGGTTGCGACCGATGGTGGGCGGGTTCAGGTGGGTGACATACAGGTCGATGAAGGTGTCGTCTGCTTGCTCGGCGCTGGCGGCTTCAACACCCTCGGCCTCGGTCCCCTTGAAGGAAGCATCGGCCTGGCCGCGCGTCAGGTGCAGGCGACGCACCGCGCCGTTGCCGGTCAAGGTTTTCCAGTCGGCGGGTTCGTAGAGGTCATCGCGCACGCGTGCCGGCGCCACCGCCAACCCCGCGTCCCCCTTGACCAGCTCCAGGGAAACCGCGACATCGTGAGCGGCGCGCATGATGACTTCATTGACCACCATCGCCGTCACGGTGGCGCCGGCAATTGCATCCACCGTCACCGCGTTCGGGTCGCTGGAATGCCCCACCACCACCCGTTGATTGACCTTGATGCCGCTGTAGCGGGCACTGAACGCGTGGAGTTTTTCTTCGGCAATGCCGATCAGCAGGATCGGTTCGTGGTGCTCAAGCACAAAAGCATCGAGGATCACACCGGCCGGATCGAGGATCACCTGGACGTTGATGGGCTTGCCTGAATAAGCGGGAATGTCCACCACATCCAAGCTCTGGAACACATAGCCGACGACCTTGCCGGCAGCGGACAGTTTGCGAACCTTGAAGGGGCCGTCGGGCTCGGAGATCGAATCGACCGGGCTCAGGACCTGGTGGATGCGCTGTTGCTGGATATCACCGTAGTCCTTGGCCTGGGCGAGGCTTGCGATCAACAGCAGGAGAACGAACAGCCCATGGAGCCAGAAGCGGGATGGGTGCAGCATCACAAAGGGAGGGGTCATGGACGCCAGGGCTTAAGGACAGGATCTTGGCGATCATGGTAGGACCCACTCCCCTGCGCGGCCCTTGATTGAAATCAAGTTGAGGAAATGAACTCCTCCGAGTGCCGGGCTCGACGCAATCAGGCGGCTGGTCCAAGTGAGCCACCGGTCCCCGCGCACTGCTTTATTTTTAGCGGGCACTGCCGAGAAAGCGCTTGCGTTCACACAACGCAGGGAACTCTTCGTAGCGGTGGAGCCACTCATCGATTCGACTAATGTACCTTTGGCCAATCGCCTGGCAAAAGCGGCTTCGGACGCGGTGTTGGCCAGCGACCCGAGCAATCCTGAAATTCGTCAAAGCCTGTTCAGTAAAACCTACGGCTCACTTGCCGGGTTGGGCAGCGCCATGGGCGTCAGCTTAGCGGCACGGGCCGTTGGCTCAGACACGCCGGCGCAGCAGTTTGGCCAGGTGCTTTTGGCCGCATTGGGCTCGCCTGCTCTCCTTATTCCGGCCTATGCGAGCTTTCAGGCGGGCGCTGAAACCGAGGCTCGTCTTGCGGCGCTTGAAAAGGAGCGAAAAACGCAAGAGCTTCCCGGACCGGGCGCCCCCGCTCAAGTACCCACGTCCAACTTCCCACGCACACAAACGGCAATGCAGAACATCCGGTCGCCCGATCGGGCCGATCTACCGCACGGTTCCATGCCGGGAACCTGGGGCAGAACCGCGGAAAACACCTTTCACCGTATCCGAGGAGGGTTGCAAATAGCATCCCAGGCGCCGACCGAACTCACCGAGCTTGCAATCAAGCAGGTTACCGCTCGCGTGGGGAACAACGCTGATGACGTGGCGGAACCACCTGAGGCTGTGCCGCAGAAGTGAGCGGCTCGATAGCATCCGGATAGCTGAACACTCCAGCCTGCAGACATATCATCAGTGCTGCAGGTTGAAGTGTTATCGACGCACCCTGTTCACGCCTCCCACGGCGCCAGGCAATCCACATCGATGGCGTACCGGGCAATCGCTTCGACGCACACCTGCGGCGCCAGTGTCTGTGCTTGAACCAACGCGGTCAGGGCGCTCAGAACGATCTGATGACGATCCACTTCGAAGAATCGACGCAGTTGAGCGCGGGTATCGCTTCGGCCGAAACCATCGGTGCCGAGCACCGTGTAGCGAGGCTCAATGTAGCTGGCTATCAGCGCTGGCACGGCCCGGACGTAATCGCTACAGGCGACGACGGGCGTCGCATTATTGAGCGACGCCTGTAGATGGCTCCTGCGCCCGGGCTGTTGAGGATGCAGTCGATTGTGGCGCTCGACCTCGCGCGCGTCCCGTGCCAGTTCGGTGAAACTGGTGACGCTCCAGACCTGACTGTCAACGTTCCAGTCGTTGGCGAGCAGTTCGGCGGCCGCGATCACTTCGCGCAGGATAGTGCCAGATCCGAGCAATTGGACGCTGCCACGAGGGTCTTGCAATTCGTTCCGGGCAAACAGATACATGCCTTTGAGAATGTCTTGCTCAACACCACCTGGAAGGTCGGGCTGCGGGTAGTTTTCATTCATCAGGGTGACGTAGTAGAACTCGTCGACCTGGCGCTCCAGCATCTGGCGCATGCCGTGATCCAGGATCACCGCAAACTCACCGGCGAACGCCGGATCATAGGCGCGGCAGTTGGGTACAGTCGCGGCCATCAAATGGCTGCTGCCGTCCTGATGCTGCAGGCCTTCGCCGCCCAGCGTCGTGCGTCCGGCAGTTGCGCCGAGAAGAAAGCCGCGAGCACGTTGATCGGCCGCCGCCCAAATCAGATCGCCAATGCGCTGGAAGCCGAACATCGAGTAATAGATATAAAACGGCAACATCGGCAACCCATGCACCGAATAGCTCGTGGCGGCGGCCACCCAGGAGCTGATTGCCCCGGCCTCGCTGATGCCTTCTTCGAGAATCTGGCCATTCTGCGCTTCGCGATAGCTGAGGATAGACCCGATGTCTTCTGGCTCGTAGCGTTGTCCTACGCTGGAGTAGATACCGATCTGCTTGAACAGGCTGGCCATGCCGAACGTGCGCGCCTCATCCGCCACGATCGGCACAATGCGTGGACCCAGCGTGGTGTCTCGCAGCAGCCCGTTGAGCATGCGCACGAAGGCCATGGTCGTGGACATCTCCTTATTTCCGGCATTGATGGCGAAACTGGCGTAACGATCGATCTCGGGCACGGCAACCTTATCGTCGTCACACGACGAGTGCCGTGTCGGCAGGTAGCCATCCAGCGCCCGACGGCGCTCATGGAGGTAGCGCATCTCCGCGCTGTCGGCGTCGGGCTTGAAGAACGCCAGGGAGGTCGCCTGGTCGTCGGTCAGTGGCAGATTGAAGCGATTGCGGAAAGCGAGGAGCGCTTCACTGTCGAGCTTCTTCTGCTGGTGCCCGGTCATCTTGCCCTGCCCGGCCTCCCCCATGCCAAAACCCTTTTTGGTCTGCGCGAGAATCACCGTCGGCTTTGTGTCTTCGAGCGCGGCCCGGTGATAAGCGGCAAAAATTTTCACCATGTCGTGACCGCCGCGCTTGAGGCGATCAATATCCTCGTCGGTCAGGCCTCGAGCCAATTGCGCCAGCGCTTCGCTCTGTCCGAAGAAATGCTCGCGATTAAAACGCCCGTCCTTGGCGGCAAACGTTTGAAACTGACCATCGACAGTATTCGACAATGCCTCAACCAGGGCGCCGTCGTGGTCGCGCGCAAATAGCGAATCCCAATCCGAGCCCCAGACCAACTTAATGACGTTCCAGCCGGCGCCTGCAAATAACGCCTCCAGCTCGTCGATGATTCGGCCGTTGCCTCGCACCGGACCATCGAGGCGCTGCAGATTGCAATTGACCACCCAGACCAGGTTGTCGAGCCTTTCACGCGCGGCGAGTGTGAGCGCCGACATGCTTTCTGGCTCATCCATTTCACCGTCGCCGAATACGCCCCAGACCGTCCGGCCGCGGGTGTTCTTCAGGCCGCGATGGTCCAGATAGCGCATGAAGCGAGCCTGGTAGATCGAACTGATCGGGCCGATCCCCATGGAACCGGTCGGGAACTGCCAGAAGTCCGGCATCAGCCAGGGATGCGGATAGCTGGACAAGCCCCTGGCGCCTTTTGCGCGAGCACCGATCTCCTGCCGATAATGCTGCAAGTCTGTTTCATCAAGGCGCCCCTCAAGGTAGGCCCGGGCATACACACCGGGCGCCGAGTGCGCCTGATAGAACACCAGATCGCCAGCGGAGTTTTCGTTGCGCGCCTTGAAGAAATGATTGAAGCCGACCTCGAATAGATCCGCTGCACTGGCATAACTGGCAATGTGTCCGCCCAGTTCTCCATACACCTGATTGGCCCGAGCCACCATTGCCAAAGCATTCCAGCGAATGATCGACGCCAGGCGCTCTTCGGTGGCCAGGTCTCCTGGAAACGCGGGTTGTTGCTCGACGCTTATGCTGTTGATGTAGGGTGTACCCAAGCGGGGCCGCCAGCCTAAATCAGCGCGACCAGCGACAGCGACGAGCAGGTCGAGCACCCGCCCCGCGTGGGCTTCTCCCCGGTGGGCGATGACCGAAAGCAAGGCATCGTGCCACTCGGCAAGTTCCTGTGCATCTGCCTCGGCCTGGGCTGGCAAGGTGTTTTTAAGGACGAACGAGTTCATGAACTACTCCTGCGTGGTTCAGGGAGTGTTTCGAAGGCGTACCGATGACGCCCTAGGCTAGAGCACGCATCGCTCTTGCAGCAGGCACCGGGCCAGGGTTTGAGCTGCCGACAGAATCCGCTCGACCTGTTGGTCCATGTCCGTGCTGGACGGTCCGTCGATGCTCAACTCAAGGACTCGCAGCTTGTGACCACAGACCGACCCCAGCCAGGCGAGGCTTGGGACTGCTTCGACTTCGACATCCAACAAAAAGCAATTTGGACACACTGGACTGAGTAGCTGCTTGGCCTGACAGCGAGAAGTTGTTACCGACTGCATCGGCTTCGCCCCTGACTGCAGCCAGTCGAGCATCAACTCTGCCGGACGCTGGACCGCCAGATACGCAACCTGGTCCCAGTCGTCTATTGCGACGTGCACCTGATCAATGATGTATTTGGGTAACGACGCGCTGATGACAATAACCACCCCGACATCCGCCGAAGGCTCCTTGATCCAGGCTGCTGCTTGCGACATCGCATCCATTGCACTCACTCCCCGATAATCTGCACCCATTTGCACGACCTGATCCTGGAGAGCGAACCTGTCGCCAGATTCGCTCCCCAATTTGTCGTGCGCCGATACATCTCAACCGTTACGGAACATGAAACTATAGGCATTGAGGGCAGGCGCTCCACCCAAATGTGCGTAAAGCACTTTTGCCCCCTCAGGGAACTCGCTACGAGTTGGATATCCAAACGCGCGCAGTGACTTCGATGAATAAATAGTAAGAAAAAAATCTAAAATATGTGTTGCAAGTTACTCGCCGATTAAAAAACATTATTTCGATCTAACCAGTATTTTCGTTTTGTTATTGCTCCACAGCCATCACTCACACAATAAACAAACAACGAAAACCTGATGCCTCCCGTGCCCTGCCCCGTGCAGCCTGATCGCACTGACCGCGCAATTCTCAAACCCTTGCAGCGCGATGCATCCATCTCCAGCGTTGCATTGACCGGCACAGTGAAATTGAGCGCCCCGGCGTGCCTGAGACATGTCGAACGGCTCAGGCAGGCAGGGCTGATCAGGGGCATCGTCGCGCGGTTGGACAATTCATGGGGCCGCGCTAGCTGCTGTCGACGCTGCCTATTGCGCTCTGAATCAGATCAACCCCAGGCTCAGCGCCTTGAGTGTGGCCGCTGCGCGAGTGGTGCATTGCAGTTTGCGGAACATGCTTTCGACGTGAATGCGCACCGTACTCGGGCTGATGCCAAGCTGACGCGCCACTTCCTTGTTGCTGCCGCCCTCACTGATGCAGCGCAAGATTTGTGTTTCACGTTCGGAGAGTGGGCTGCTGCTTGCTCTGGAGACGGCCATGGCGCGCCTGCCCTTCTCGCTCAAGCCGGGTTGCCGTGGTGGCTGACTGCGCAATGCTTGCAAGGTCAGTGTTGCAACCCGCAGCCGATAGCGGACCTGCACTGCATCACCTTCGAAGCCGCGGACGTAGCCGCGGCCATCGAGCCGCTCATAAGACTGCACCGCCCCCTGAGCTGCCAACGAGCACCCAACAGCCTGGCCACAGGCGCGCGATGTCCAATGAGGCACCCCCGCGTTCTTTTCAAAACCGTCGTCTGGAAGTGCTCCAGGAATGAGCCAGACATGATGAGCCGCCATGACGTGGCTCTCGGCATTGCTTGACAGGCAACTAAAACCGTTCAGGTCCATCATGCTCAGCTCCTGGTTATTTTATTCAAGCTTGTTCGACAGGTCCGCTGCTTAATCTTAGGTAGGCTTAATAGAAATCGTGTTGCATCTTTTCAATAAAACACGAAATAATGTTGTGCTTTCAATCATAAAAACGAATTTTATTGCAAATAAATTAGAAACTACGCAATAAAAATAACTTGGTGCCTACCCAGGATTTTTTCCACCCGTGCGCAAGTGAACCTGCCGAAACCAACGATGCTGCCAAGCGATTGAAACAAAAGACTTATTCGACTTAGCCTCCAATCCACCCCAGCGTCAGGGCTTTGAGGGTCGCAGCCGCGCCACCTGCCGACATGTCGTTTCCTCCGGGCATTCGATTGAACATTATTCACGGCCTCGGATAAATGACCGATACCTCAGCCGTCGAGTATTGCTGAAACTGCGCTCACCCCACACAGGAGATCGCATCATGTTCAAACCCAAGGCCCTTGCCCTCACACTCGCCATGACCTGTTCATTGTTCGGCGGCGCGGTCCATGCCGCGGCGCAGCAACCTTCTGTCGTCATCGTCCATGGCGCTTTCGCCGACGGATCAGATTGGGGCAAGGTCGTCCCGCTGCTGCAGGCGGAAGGCATCAAGGTCACCGTGGTACAAAACCCGCTGACCTCGCTGGCTGACGATGTCGCCGCCACGCAACGTGTCCTGAACAACCAGGAGAACGATGTCGTATTGGTCGGCCACTCCTGGGGCGGTACCGTCATCAGCGAGGCTGGCACCGACAAGAAAGTACGCAGCCTGGTGTACGTCGCCGCGTTCGCTCCGGATGCCGGTCAAGCCAGTAAAGACCTGGGCAAGGACTACCCTGCCCCGTCCGGCGTGAAAGACATCGCCGCCGACAAAAACGGTTTCTTGTACATGACCGCCGAGGGCATGGCCACCGGTTTTGCCCAGGATCTTTCCGCAGAGCAAACCGCGGTAATGGCCGCGACGCAAGGGCCGATCCGCGCCTCGGCATTCGATGACAAAACCAGCGCCGCCGCCTGGAAAGGCAAGCCATCCTGGTACGTCGTGGCCAAGGAAGACCGGATGATCCAGCCTGATCTGCAGCGAGCTTTCGCCAAGAAGATCGGTGCCAAGGTCACCGAAATCGACGCCAGCCACGTGCCGCAACAGTCACGCCCGGCAGATGTTGCAAAAGTCATCATCCAGGCTGTTCAGAAGAGCCAATAATTTCAGGCCTCTTCTGCGCCGGGATCGAGGGAAGTGCTGCGTCAGGATGGATTGCCACCGGTCTCAGGACAAGTTGGCGGAAGCTCGGACGCAACGCACTTCCCTCGCAACGGTCGTCACATCTGGCGAGATTGAGCTTCGCCTCCTGCTACCCAGCCGACGGCAAACATCCGTTGGAACCTTTTGCCCCCCTGCCGTCACTCATTGCCCAGCAAACAAAACGGCAGTCGATGGACCCGTCATCGTGCCCGGCTTCCCCTATCAATACCCTAGCGAGATTTACCGCATGTTCTCCCCAGCAATGATTTTGCACCTCGATCTACGCTTGAACCTGGCGAGCGATACCACCCCGACCAAGGAACCTCGCTCATGCCTATGAATTGCGCGCGGAATAAACGCCATTTCGATTTCATCGTCTGTGGCGCGGGAACCGCCGGCTCCGTCGTGGCCGGACGACTGGCCGAGAATCCCGAGGTGGACGTGTTGCTCATCGAGGCGGGAGGCAGCGATGACCACCCCCACGTGCTGGAACCGGGGAACTGGCCGCTTAACCTGGGCACCGAGCGCGACTGGAACTTCGTGGGCGCCGCGAACCCTCATCTCAACGACCGGAAAATCCCATTGAATATGGGCCGCGGCTTGGGGGGCGGGTCCAGCGTCAATGTCATGCTGTGGGCCCGCGGCCATAAAAACGACTGGGAAGACTTCGCCGCACTCAGTGGCGACCCGGCGTGGAACTACGCGTCGGTCCTGAAAATTTATCAACGCGTGGAAGACTATCAGGGCACCTGCGATCCGGTGCGTCGCGGCAAGGGCGGACCGGTTCATGTCGCGCCTGTGCGAGACGCCCAACCGATTGCCAACGCCATGATCAGTGCGGCTGCCGGCATGGGTATACCGGCTTTCGAGAACCCGAACGGCGCCATGATGGAAGGCCGCGGAGGTGCAGCCTTGAACGACCTCATCGTCAAGGACGGCCGGCGTAATTCCATTTACCGCGCCTACGTCGCTCCACGCTGTGGTCAGCCCAACCTCACGGTCCTGACTGATACGCTTGTCAGTCGCGTGCTCTTCAGGGACCAACGCGCCATCGGCGTACAAACCATAAAAGATGGGCAGATCGAGTGCTTTTACGCCGATCACGAAGTCATTCTTTCGTTGGGGGCGGTCAACACGCCCAAGGTCCTGATGCAATCAGGCGTGGGGCCGGAGGAGGAACTACAGCGCCATGGTATTCCGCTCGTCCAGCATCTCCCCGGCGTTGGCGCCAATCATCAGGACCACGTGTCCTTTGCCGTTATTTTCGAATACGCGGCTCCACAACCGGTGGGTTACGGCGGCTCGGAGGCGACGCTCTACTGGAGCAGCGAAAGCGCTTTGCATCTCCCCGATATGTTCCACTGCCAAGTTGAATTTCCAGTGCCCAGCGCAGAGAACGCCTCACTCGGCGTTCCCGCACATGGTTGGACAATGTTCGCAGGCCTTGCCCATCCGGAAAGTCGCGGCCGGGTCAAGCTCAGCGGCCCGAATGTGACTGATGCCCCCATCATTGAACCCAACACGCTGTCGCATCCGACCGACCGGCGCAACGCGCTGGAAAACATCCGATTTGTCCAGGAACTGGGCGCGCAGGCGCCCTTCAAGGGCTTGGTCAAACGTGAAAGCCTGCCTGGAAAACTCAACACCCAATCGCTCGAACATTACGCTCGCAACGCTGCCGTTACTTACTGGCACCAATGCGGTACGGCAAAAATGGGCCAGGACGCGATGTCCGTGGTCGATGGTCAACTGCGGGTCTATGGAGTCCAGGGCCTGCGCATTGCCGATGCCTCCATCATGCCGCATGTCACGAGCGGCAACACGATGGCTCCGTGCGTCGTGATCGGTGAGCGGGCCGTGGAGGCTATACGGTCCACTTACGAGCTTTGAGCGTCAGCAGGCGCCGCTGACTGTGTTCGAGCCGGCCACTCGCCGAGGGCTGCGCCGAACCCTGCGGGAGAACCGGGCCTTGCTTGAATTAAACGCGTGTGCGTCAACCCACCCAATGAGTTTTACCACGGTCATAATCATGATTTCAGATATGCAGAAAAAAACCAGCGTCGCGCACTGGACGGGCAGAGTCCTGGGCGCTCTGGTGGTGTTGGCATTACTTGTCGACGCCGGTGTGAATATTTTCGCGCCCCAAGTCCTCGCAAAAAACATGGAGCTGACCGGATTCCCCGATCACCTCTCCTCTGTCATTGGCAGCATCATCCTGGTTTGCACCGTGCTCTACATGATTCCGGAGAACCGCCGTGTTGGGCGCAATACTGGTGACAGGATTCCTGGGTGGTGCCATTTGCACCCATTTGCGCCTGGGTGAATTGGGCTCCGCCTCGCAGATCATCAGTGGGATGTTGGGCATTGCGGCCTGGGCTTCGCTTTACCTGCGCAGCGATGCCGTCCGTTCTCTGCTGCCGTTGGTTGAAAGCAAAGGGCGAATATCGCGATCTGTCCTTCAGACTTTCCTTAATAGACGCCGACGGTGGTGAGTCAAACGACTGGACATCGAACCCTGTGCCAACCCCATAGCCCTGTCACGGCTCCGTAGGGCCATCAAGCACCCACCGAACGACTCGCTTTCATCACCGGATAAAACAGTGTCTGTCCAGAAATCGCACGTGCTCAAACCCGTGCTGCCTATCTCGTATGAGCAGATGGATCGCTTGGTCGCGTCGATACAGCCTACGCTTCTCGAAGAGGCGTTCAGTAGTATCATCGGTATATTGCGAGGTGGAGGCCCCTTAGCGCTGATGGTCTCGCATGCCACGGGCGTTGAACCGGCCTTTTTGCGCTATTACCGGGTCGATCGGAGCGTGATTTGGGACTCGTCGATCCCCCTTCCTCCTCCAGGCAGCAAGGTGTTGCTCTGTGAAGACATCGCTGGCACCGGGCACACCCTGAAGGACTGCCTGGCATTCTTGCAGCGCAGGGGATTGATCGTGAGGGTTTTCACTGTCGGCTTTGACGACCTAAGCGGTATACGCCCCGATTACGGGCTGGACGGGCGAGGGTATTTCTTGCAGTTCCCTTGGGAGCGCCAAGCCCTTACCTGCGCCTATCGCGATCGCTGGATCGACACCGGTGGCGGGCGTACCGGCAGTATGGCCCATGACCATGATTACGACGTGTACGCCATCGACCTCGACGGAATACTGCTTCCAGATATCCCGCTCCAACGTTATGCGGCGGACTTGAGTGCGGCGCTTGGCGAACGCGACCGCCTCGAGCCCTTCAAGCAACTGCCACCTCTGGGGCGGGTGAAGGCGATTATCACCGGGCGCCCGGAGATGGATCGCGTTCGTACTCAAGCCTGGCTAAGCCAGCACGGCCATGGCGGGACACCGCTGATCATGAGAGATACCCGCTCGAGCAACGACAGCCCAGAACAGGTTGCCCTCTACAAAGCCCGGGCATGCGTACAGTTGGGGTGCACGCACTTCGTTGAAAGCGACCCGACACAAGCGATCCTGATCGCGCAGCAAGCGCCTTTGCTGCGGGTCATCTGGTGGGATGCCGGGTGCGGCCGGGGAAGATTGATCGGCGCGGCAGATTGGAAACACGGTACGCCTGGGGCGCCATCCTGAACGCGAAAATGGCGAACACGCCGCTGGTTATCATTGCGGGCCACGCTGGTTATCATCCACAGCAGCGCAACAAACAGAGCAGTGAACAGCTTTGATCGAGGCATCCGGGGTCCGTTTCCATGACAATTGCGAAGCTTTTCTCATCTCTTCGCTTCGGAGAAAAATTTTATTGCACGAGAATCGACGAACCCGGTCGCATAAATATCAGTGCTGTGACTCAGGTTCCACTCTCCGAGTGACGCCGTTTCGCCAGAAAGCCTCCACGCGTTGAACAGACGCACACAAGGAACGCTCCATGCCCCCACGCTCCGGTCCCGCCTCCGCTTCGCCATTGCCTGAAGACACCGGTTTCGTCCGGGTGCGTGGCGCCCGCGAGCACAACCTCAAGAATGTCGACGTCGACATCCCTCGCGATGCCCTGGTGGTATTCACTGGCGTGTCGGGGTCGGGCAAGTCGTCGCTGGCCTTTTCCACGCTGTATGCCGAAGCCCAGCGCCGTTATTTCGAGTCAGTCGCGCCTTATGCCCGGCGCCTGATCGACCAGGTGGGCGTGCCGGACGTGGACAGTATCGAAGGTCTGCCGCCAGCGGTGGCCTTGCAACAGCAGCGCGGCACGCCCAGCGCGCGATCCTCGGTGGGCAGCGTCACCACCTTGTCGAGCCTGATCCGCATGCTCTACTCCCGAGCGGGTAGCTACCCGGCCGACCAACCGATGCTGTACGCCGAGGATTTCTCGCCCAACACGCCCCAGGGCGCCTGCCAGCAGTGCCACGGCCTGGGCCGGGTCTATGAAGTGACCGAAGCGTCCATGGTGCCGGACCCTTCGTTGACCATCCGCGAACGCGCCGTGGCGGCCTGGCCCATGGCCTGGCAGGGCCAGAACCTGCGAGACATCCTGGTGACCCTGGGTTATGACGTCGACGTTCCTTGGCGCGACCTGCCCAAAAAGCAGCGTGACTGGATTCTCTTCACCGAAGAAACCCCCACTGTCCCGGTGTACGCCGGGCTCACCCCGGCCCAGACCCGCGCAGCCCTCAAGCGCAAACTCGAGCCCAGCTATCAAGGCACGTTCAGCGGCGCCCGACGCTACCTGCTGCACACGTTCATGCACTCCCAAAGCGCCCAGATGCGCAAACGCGTGGCGCAATACATGCGCGCCAGCCCTTGCCCGGTGTGCGAAGGTAAACGCCTCAAGCGCCAGGCACTGACGGTGACCTTTGCCGGCCTGGACATCGCCGAACTGTCCCACCTGCCGTTGCTGGAACTGGCCGAGGTGCTCAAGGGCGTTGCCGCCCCCGATTATCTGGCACAAGCCGAGGAACCGGGAACAACCCTCACCCACCAGCAAACCCGCGAGGCCCGCGAGCAACGCGCCGCCCGGGGTGAGAATCCCCATGCCGGTGGGCCTGATGCACGCCATACCCACAATCTGTCCCTGGAAAAACGCCTGGCCGCCCAACGCATCGCCACTGAATTGCTGGAACGCATCGTCACCCTGATCGACCTGGGCCTCGGCTACCTGGCCCTGGAACGCAGCACGCCGACGCTGTCCTCCGGCGAGCTGCAACGCCTGCGCCTGGCAACCCAGCTCAACTCTCAGTTGTTCGGCGTGATCTATGTGCTGGACGAACCCTCCGCCGGCCTGCACCCGGCCGACAGCGAAGCGCTGTTCCAGGCCCTGCAACGCCTCAAGGCCTCGGGTAATTCGGTGTTTGTGGTCGAACACGACCTGGACACCATGCGCCGCGCCGACTGGCTCATCGACGTCGGCCCCGACGCGGGGGAACAAGGCGGAAAAATCCTCTACAGCGGTCCACCCGCGGGCCTGCGGCAGGTGCCGGAGTCACGCACCCGCGCCTACCTGTTTGCCCAGGACAGCGCTGCGGGGCGTACGCCTCGAACACCCAAGGATTGGCTACGCCTGGAAGGCATCACCCGCAACAATCTCGACAACCTCAGCGCCGCCTTTCCCTTGGGTTGCTTCAGCGCCGTGACCGGCATTTCCGGCTCGGGTAAATCCAGCCTCGTCAGCCAGGCCCTGCTGGACCTGGTGGGTGGCCATCTGGGCCAGGCCAGCCACAACGCCGAAGCCGACGAACAAAGCCTGGAAGATGAACCGCTGCAAACCAGCGGTGGCCACGTCACCGCCGGACTCGAGTCGGTCAAGCGGCTGGTCCAGGTGGACCAGAAACCCATCGGCCGCACCCCGCGCTCCAACCTCGCCACCTACACCGGGCTGTTCGATCACGTACGTAAATTGTTCGCCGCCACGCCTCAGGCGCAGGAACTGGGTTTCGATGCGGGACAGTTCTCCTTCAATGTCGCCAAAGGCCGTTGCGAAACCTGCGAGGGCGAGGGCTTCGTCAGCGTCGAGCTGTTGTTCATGCCCAGCGTGTATGCACCCTGCCCCACGTGCCACGGGGATCGCTACAACCCCCAGACCCTTGAAGTGAATTGGCAGGGGCTGAATATCGCTCAGGTGTTGCAACTGACCGTGAACCAGGCGCTTGAGGTATTTGCCGAGCAGGCGTCGGCGAAGCGCTCACTGCAAGTGCTGCAGGATATCGGGTTGGGTTATCTGCGCCTGGGCCAACCGGCCACGGAACTGTCCGGCGGCGAGGCCCAGCGCATCAAACTGGCCACCGAGCTGCAGCGCAAAGCCCGGGGCACCACTTTGTACGTGCTGGATGAGCCAACCAACGGCTTGCATCCCCAGGACGTGGATCGCTTGCTGGTGCAGTTGAATCGCCTGGTGGATGAAGGCCACAGCGTGGTTGTGGTGGAGCATGACATGCGCGTGGTGGCGCAGAGTGATTGGGTCATCGACATCGGCCCGGGCGCTGGGAACCAGGGCGGGAAAGTCGTGGCATGCGGGACTCCGACGAAGGTCGCCGAATGTCAGGAAAGTCGAACGGCGGCCTTTCTGGGCAGGGTGCTGCAACCTGGAGGTTGAAGGGCAACCTGCCTGGCGCACGCCCTGCGGCGAGGGGGTTATCCCCGCTGGCTGCGCAGCCAGCGGGAGCGCTCGTCAAACCGTACGCGAATACTGGACCGACTGGTCGACGCCCAAGTACGCATCGAAAGCCATCGCCACGTTGCGCATCATCAATTGGCCCTGGGGCAGCAGCACCAGCGAGTCGGGGTGGATCTCCAGCAGTCCGTCGCGCACCAGTTCCTGAAGCCGGACCAGGGCATCGGCAAAGTACTCGTTGAAACCCACACCGTGACTGATCTGGACCCGGGTGAAATCGATCCGTCCATGGCACATCAACTCGCTGATGACCTCGCGGCGCAACCGGTCATCGTCGCTCAGGCGATAGCCGCGCTGCACCGGCAGCAGGCCTTGATCCAGGCGAGCGTAGTACTGGGAAAGCTCCTTGACGTTCTGACCATAGCTGTCACCGACCTTACCGATCGAAGACACACCCAGGCCGATCAAATCGCAATCGGCATGGGTGGAATACCCCTGGAAGTTGCGTTGCAGCGTGCCCTGGACCCGAGCGCGCACCAACTCGTCGTCCGGCAAGGCGAAATGGTCCATGCCGATGTAGACATAACCGGCTTCGGTCAGACGATTGATGGTCAGTTCCAGCAACTCCAGCTTGCGCTCCGGCGGCGGCATGTCTTCGGGTCGGATCATCCGTTGCGCCCGCACCCGTTGCGGCAGATGCGCATAGCTGTAGGCGGCGATCCGGTCGGGACGCAGGGCGATGATCTTGCTCAGGGTCACATCGAAACTGGCGATGGTTTGCAGCGGCAAGCCGTAGATCAGATCGACACTGACGGACTTGAAACGCGCCAGCCGGGCCGCCTCCACCAACTCGACGACCTGGGCCTCGCTCTGCACCCGATTGACCGCGGCCTGCACCTGGGCATCGAAATCCTGGACGCCGAAGCTCAGGCGATTGAACCCCAGCTGGCGCAACCCCTGGATCTGTTGCGCATCGATGGTCCGAGGATCAACCTCGATGGAAAACTCATGGGCGTCACTGTCATCCATGTCGAACGCCTGGTGCAGGCACTCCATCAGATCGGCCAGTTGCTCATGGGTCAGATAGGTCGGCGTGCCACCGCCCAGATGCAGTTGCGTCAGTTTGCGCGAGCGGTCGAACAACGCCGCCTGCAGGCCGATCTCACGCTTGAGGTAAGTCAGGTATTCAGCGGCGCGATGAGTCTTGCGAGTAATGATTTTGTTGCACGCGCAGTAGTAGCAAAGGCTCTGGCAGAACGGAATATGGATGTAGACCGACAAGGGCTTGGGCACCGGGGCCTGGTTGCTCAGCTCGGCGGCCTGGCGGTACTCATCCATGGCAAAGGCCTGATGGAACTGCGGGGCCGTCGGATAGGAGGTGTAGCGCGGCCCCGGACGGTCGTACTTCTCGACCAGGGCGCGATTGAAAGCGGATACAGCATTCATGATGGGGTCAACCTGTCAAAGGGGCCGGTCAAAGTGCCTGCGTCGTCGGGAACTGGATCGAACAGATTGCAGATCGCATCCACACTCAGGCGCCCGGCGGGCAAGATGCCGATAAAACGGCTGGTCAATTCGATCAAACCCTGGCTGCGCAATACCTCCAGCTGCGGCCAGATGGACGCGAAATAATCGCGCAACACCACGCCGAAACGCGCTTCCATGGCCGGGATATCCAGCTCCAGGTCGCAGGCAAGTTGCTCGGTCACCGCGGCCCTGAGCAGGTCCTGCGCTTCACAGCGCCAACCGCGACACACAGGCAACTGCCCGGCGTCCAGCTGCTGGCAGTACTCCAGCAGGTCATCGGTGTTCTGCACGTACAAGTGTTCGATCTGGGTGATGGCCGACAGGCCGAAACCCAGGTGGTCACAGCAACCGCGTCGGGTGAAACCCTGGCAATTGCGATGCAGGCGCCCGTGCTCTTGGGCGACGGCCAGATCATCGTCTGCCCTGACGAACTGCCCCAGCCCGATGTAGTGATACCCCGCCCCGGTCAGTTGCTCGCAACAGATTTGGCGCATGGTGTCGGTATCGGCCTGGCTGCTGAAGGCAACCGCCGCTTGGTGTTTTTTCGAACGATAGCGATACGGCGCATGGGCGTAGTCGAACACATGCAGCCGGTCGGGCTCCAGTTCGATCAGCGTGGCCAGTTTGCGCGCGAAGCTTTGGGGCGTTTGCCAGGCATGGCCATAACCGAGATCGATGTTGATGGAACGGAAACCGAAGGTTCGCGCGGCATCGATCAGCGAATGAATCGGTGCCGGGTTCTGATAGCAATCCACGGACAAATCGCTGTCCAGGCCAATGTCTGGCACACCGATGCTGACGTGGGTGAACCCTTGGTCGCGAATCAGCCCCATGGTGGACCAGTCGGTGTGATGCAGGTCGACCTCGATGCTGTGTTCGGCGCTGTCGTATTCACAGAACTCGAAACGTTTGCGCAGGTCATCCATCAGCCGCTGCAAATGGGCGATCACCGGCGTACCGCCAGTCAGGCAGAACGCCTCGACCCGACGCCCTGCGCCCAAGTGACAACCGACCAATCCGATTTCATAGCTCAGGTGTTGCAGATAGCCCTCGATCTCGCCACATCGGCACACGCTCGCCAGGGGCGAACACGATGACAAACGCAAGCGCGAAGGCAGATGCACCGCCAGGGACAGCGGCCGTCGTTTATGGCGGCTGTCGCGCAACTCCCGAAGCAGATCGAGCGAGCCAACCCCCGTATGGAATTTGCGCGTACCGACCGGGCAATCGACATCAGCCACCGCCGGGGTACGGCGCGGGGCTCGATCGCCGGGGGTGTGGAACAGGTCGAACATGACAATCTCCGAATGGCTGCGCAGGCACAGTGTCGGACTTGTCCCGATGGGTCGCCTTGACCTGTATCAAGCGCCCTGCATACGCCCCACAACCGCTCACCAGGTCAGGTAGAACATCCCCTTGGCCAACAGCACGATTGCCAGCAGATGAATGAACACGCTGGTATGGATGATCTGCACGTAACGGGCGTTCATGCGGGCGCTTCTGAACAGCCACATGGCCCAGAGGAAATGCCCGAGTACGCTGCCCGCCAAGGCTATTTTCAGGCCCAGCAGCAACCCGAAAGAAGACTCCCATGGCGCGGAAAGCGTCGGCCAGTACCGCAGCCAGACCATGGCAGCGCCGGCACCGAACAGCGTCAGCAACACCCAGGGCATCAACTGCCGGGCACGCCGGCTGATGCCCTGTTCCAGCAGCACCATGACTTTGGCGGGCAGCTGTTTGCGGATGCTCTCCAGGAACAGTACCTCGAAGAACACCGTGCCAATGAAAACCAGCGCAGCAAACAGGTGCAATGTCAGAAACAGCGGATAGCTCATGAGCTCCTCGGTCGCCCCTGAATCATCGGGCGATGGTTTAGTCGAGGTTATCCCGCGGCTTCGGATTGGGGGTTGATGCCAATCAAGGAAATCCGATACCGCACCTGTGGGAGCGAGCCTGCTCGCGATAGCGTCGGTTCGGCTTGCATCCCATCGACTGACACACCGCTATCGCGAGCAGGCTCGCTCCCACAAGGGTTGTGCAACCCCAAAAGCGTCAACAGAACGTTATCTGTTGCTGAAATCGTTCCGACCGTTGATCAGCCCGTTCGTTTTTTTGACGCTTTGCCGATATGCGGTCACAACTTTTGCGCTCCTGCGGGTCATAACACGGTGGCCGCCGATGGAATATTGGCTTCTACCGTGGTTCCAGCCCGATACGGAGATAAGCTCATGATTTTCAACGTACAAAATTTTGGCGCCAAAGGAGATGGCATCACCGACGACACGGCGGCAATACAAAGTGCCATTGATGCGGCGGCTGCCGCAGGCGGCGGGCAGGTGTACATGCCGACCGGGACTTACATCGTTTCGGCCGGCGAGGAACCCTCCGACGGTTGCCTGATGCTCAAGAGCAACGTCTATTTGTACGGCGACGGCATGGGCGAAACCACCGTCAAGGTGGCCGACGGCTCCGACACCAAGATCACCGGCATCATCCGCTCGGCCTACGGTGAAGAAACCCACGATTTCGGCGTCAGCCATCTCACCATCGACGGCAACCGCGACAACACCACAGGCAAGATCGACGGCTGGTTCAACGGCTACATTCCCGGCGAAGAAGGCTACGACTCCAACGTCACCCTCGACAGCGTCGAGATCAAGGATTGCTCCGGGTACGGCTTCGACCCCCACGAGCAGACCGTCAACATGGTCATCAAGAACAGCGTGTCCCACGGCAACGGCCTGGACGGTTTTGTTGCTGACTTCCTCAGCGACAGCACCTTTGAAAACAACGTCGCCTACGACAATGACCGCCACGGTTTCAACGTCGTCACTAGCACCCACGACTTCACCCTCACCAATAACGTTGCCTACAACAACGGCGGCAACGGCATCGTGGTGCAGCGCGGCAGCGAGAACATCCCCTCCCCCAGCAACATCACCATCACCGGCGGCGAGGTGTATGGCAACGGCGGCGAAGGCGTGCTGATCAAGCTGTCCAGCGACGTCACCGTCAGCGGCGTCGACATCCACGACAACGCCAGCGCCGGGATCCGCATCTATGGCAGCAACCACGTTGAAGTCATCGACAACACCCTCAACAACAACTCCCTGGGCAATCCGGTACCGGAAATCATCATCCAGTCCTACGACGACACCCTGGGCGTGTCCGGCCGCTACTTCAACGGCAGCGACAACCTGATCCAGGGCAACATCATCAGTGGCAGCGACCTGTCGACCTACGGCGTTGCCGAACGCAACGAAGACGGCACCGACCGTAATGCGATCATCGCCAACACCATCAGTCACACCAGCAAGGGCGCGACGCTGGTCTATGGCGACGGCAGCTATGTCAGCGCCACGGTACCGGTGACCACCGTGCAAGGTACCGCCGGCAACGACACCTTGCTGGGCAGCGCCGCCAACGAGATTTTCTACGGCGGTGCCGGCAATGACACCATCAATGGCGGCGCGGGAGACGACATCCTGGTGGGTGGCGCGGGCATCGACAGACTGACTGGCGGCACCGGCGCCGATACGTTTCGCTTCGCCAGCCAGTCCGACAGTTACCGCAACGCCACCACCAGCTTCGACGACACCATCACTGATTTCGACGTTACCCAGGACAAGATCGACCTCGCGGGCCTGGGCTTCACCGGCCTGGGCAATGGCCGTGGCGGCACATTGCAGATCAGCTACAGCGCCAGCAGCGACCGCACCTACATCAAGGATTACGATGCCGACGCCAGCGGCAATCGCTTCGAGCTGATTCTGTCGGGCAACCTGACCAGTACCCTGACCGCCAGCAACTTCATATTCAATCGGGTGGTCACCGGCACCAGTGGCAGTGACTCGCTGATCGGCAGTGACTCGGCCGACACCCTGCTGGGTCTGGCGGGCAACGACAGCCTCAGTGGTGGCGCGGGCGACGACAAGCTCGACGGCGGGGCCGGCATGGACACCCTCACCGGTGGCACCGGGGCCGATACCTTTGTGTTTTCCAACCGTCTGGACAGCTACCGCAACTACAACACCGGCGGCGTCAACCTGGGCGATGTGATCACCGATTTCGATGTCAGCGCCGACAAGATCGATCTGTCGGCCATGGGCTTCACCGGCCTTGGTGACGGCAAGAACGACACCGTGTACGTGGTACTCAACAGCGCCGGGACCAAGACCTACATCAAATCCCTGACCGCCGACGCCAATGGCAACCGCTTCGAAGTGGCGCTGGAGGGCAACTACCTCGACACATTGACCAGCGCCAATTTTGTCTTCGCCACCGCCTCGCCCACCAATCAGGCACCGGTGTTGGCCACGCCGTTGCTGGATCAGAATGCGACCGAAAACACTCCGTTCAGCTACGTGGTGCCGGCCACCAGTTTTACCGACCCGGACAACGACAGCCTCAGCTATACCGCCACCCTCGCCAACGGCAGCGCCCTGCCCGGCTGGTTGGTGTTCGATGCCGCCAGCCGCACATTCAGCGGCACGCCAAGTGATACAGCATCAGGCACGTATTCCATACAGGTCACGGCGACCGACGGCAGCAACGCCACCGTCAGCGACAGCTTCACCCTGGCGGTGCAGGACGTGCCCGCCGCGCCCATCGTAATCAATGGCACGCCGAACAACGACACGTTGACCGGTACCGCGGCCAACGAACAACTGTATGGCGGCGCCGGTAACGACACCCTCAATGGCGGGGCTGGCAACGACATTCTGGTGGGCGGCACTGGCGTGGACAAACTCACCGGCGGCGCGGGTGCCGACGTGTTTCGCTATACCTCCAAACTCGACAGCTACCGCACCAGTTCCACCAGCGCCAGTGACCAGATCCTCGATTTCGACGTGGCCGCCGACAAGATCGATGTATCGGCCCTCGGCTATACCGGTCTGGGCAATGGCCAGGGCGGCACGCTGCTGGTGACCTATAGCAGCTCGACCAACCGCACCTACCTCAAAGACCTCACGGTCGATGCCAACGGCAACCGTTTCGAAGTGTCGCTGGCGGGTAACCTGGTCAGCAGCCTGACCGCCAGTCATTTCGTCTTCGCCGACGAGAACACCCCCAGCAATGTGGCGCCCGTGGTGGTTATCCCCCTGCTCGACCAGAACGCTACCGAAAGTACGCCGTTCACCTACACCGTGACCTCCGACAGCTTCAGCGACGCCAATCAGGATGTGCTGACCTACACCGCCACCTTGGCCGATGGCAGCGCCCTGCCCGCCTGGCTGAGCTTCAATGCCAGCAATCTGACTTTCGCTGGCACACCCACCAGCACGGCGGCAGGCAACTACAACGTACTGGTCAAGGCCACCGATCCGTCAGGTGCCTCGGTGAGCGACAGCTTCGCCCTGGCAGTGGCCGATGCGCCGGCCAATACCATCACCGGAACCAACAACGCCGAATCCCTCACTGGCACCGCGGGCGCGGACTTGATCCTCGGCCTGGGCGGCAACGACACGATCAGGGCCGGCACTGGCGCGGACATTGTCGATGGTGGCGCCGGTCGCGACGCGTTGTACGGTGGCGACGGTGCCGACACCTTCCGCTACACCAACGTGCTCGACAGCTACCGCGACTACGACACCGGCGGGGTCACGGCCACGGACACGATCTATGACTTCACCGTGGGTGTCGACAAGATCGATGTCTCCGGCCTGGGCTATCTCGGCCTCGGCAATGGCAGCAACGGCACGCTGTACATGACCCTCAACTCGGCCGGCGACAAGACCTACATCAAATCCAGCGAAGCGGACGCCGACGGCAATCGCTTCGAAATCGCCCTCAGCGGTAACTACCTCAACACCCTGACCGCCGATGACTTCGTGTTCGGCGAGCGCGCCCAGCAGGACATCCTCTACCTGCCGACCCTCGGCCAGTCCAATGCGCGCCTGCTGCGCATGACCGAGGACGACGATCAGTCCGGTACGTCGATGCTGGTCAATGACCTGAGCAAGTACACCCCTTATGACGTACGCAGTCAGTTCGAGGATGCCGACGGCAATGGCATCGACATCGCGGTGGGTGGCAGTACGGTCAATGGCCTGTCGACCCTGGGCGCCGAGGAGCTCAAGTTGTGCTGGTGGCTGACCGACACCAACCAACCGGGGCCTGCGCTGTTGCGCGCCGTGGCGTTGTTGCAGGATCAGCTTGCCGAGCTCAGGGCCATCGACAACGTCACCATGGGCATCGTTTGGGGCCAAGGCGAGGAAGCGGCCCAGGAAATCGCCCGCGCCTCCGACAAGGAAGCTGCGGCGGCGGCCTACAAGACCGCAACGCTGGCCGTGTTTGATTACCTGCACGCCCAGTTCGGCAGTTTCAACGTGTACCTGATGGAGACCGGGCACTACCAACAGGACGCGGCGCGTGCCCGTGGCTATTCGGAAGAAAAGATCGCCGACATTGTCGAAGGTGTCGGTTATGTCCGCGCCACCCAGGAGGCCATCGCCGCCGAGCGCGCGGACGTGAAACTGGCCGTGGACTACACCGATCTGCCCTTGCGCTACGAAGTCGACCCACTGGTGTATCCCGACGACGTCTGGCACTTGCACGAGGAATCGGCGGAAATCGTCGGCCAGCGCCTGGCCGATTACATCGCCGATGACCTGGGTTTCCAGGGCAATCCTGATGACAACAACAGCGTGCAGGACATATTCGACGATGCCCAGAACGAAGGCGGGATGATTTCCGGTACCGACCAGGCAGATACGCTGGTGGGCAGCTCGGGCAACGACACTCTGGACGGAGACCTGGGCGCCGACAGCTTGACCGGCGGCGACGGTAACGACATCTATGTGGTCGACAACGCGTTCGACAGCGTGGTGGAAAGCAACACCTCGACCGCACAGATCGACACGGTGCAGGCCTCGGTCAGTTGGACGTTGGGCGATAACCTGGAGAATCTGGTGCTCACCGGCGTATCGGACATCAACGGCACCGGCAATGAGCGGCGCAATTTCATCACCGGTAACGCCGCCAACAACGTGCTTGATGGCGCCGCCGGGGCCGACAGCATGAGCGGGGGCGATGGCAACGACACTTACTATGTCGACAACACCGGCGATACCGTGATCGAGACCAACAGCAACCCGGTGTCTGGCGGGATCGACAGCGTGCACAGCAGCTTGACGGCCTATACCCTCAACAACAACGTCGAAAACCTGTACATCGATACCCCCGACGCCGCCAATGGCACCGGTAATGCGTTGGACAACATACTGTTTGCCGGGGCCGGCAACAACGTGCTGGACGGCCGTGATGGAAATGACACGGTCTCGTTCGAACGGGCCATGGCCGGTGTCACGGCCACCCTGTCCACCTCCGCGCAACAGAACACCGTGGGTTCGGGCCTTGACACCTTCAAGTATGTCGAGAACCTGACCGGCAGTGCCTACGCCGACAACCTGACGGGTAACAGCGGCGCCAACGTGCTCAACGGTGGGGCGGGCAACGATACGCTGGTGGGTGGCTCGGGCGATGACCGGTTGATCGGCGGCGCAGGCACTGACAGCCTGAGCGGCGGTACGGGTGCAGACACATACGCATTCGAAGCACTGTCGGACATGGGCGTCGGGGCGTTACGCGATGTCATCAGCGGCTTCAAGAGCACCGAGTTCGACCAACTGGACTTCACCGGGTTGGACGCCAATCCGCTGACCGCCGAGATCGACACCTTCACATTCATTGGCAGCAATGCCTTTAGCGCCGATGCCACCGGTCAACTGCGCTTTGCCGATGGCATCCTCTACGGCAGTGTAAATGCCGACGCCAGCGCCGAGTTCGAATTCGAACTGGTGGGGGTCAAGGAGCTGCATGCCAGCGACTTCACGGCCTGACGGGAGCAGGCAGATCGATCAACCATCAGGAACCGGGACTCTGGCGGAAACTCACCGCCAGCCGGTTCCAGCTGTTGATGGTGCTGATCGCCAGCGTGAGGTCGACCAGTTCCTCCTCGCTGAACACGGCGCGGGCCTGGGCAAAGACCTCATCCGGCACCTGGCTTTCGGCCAACAGCGTTACCGCCTCGGTCCAGGCCAGGGCGGCGCGTTCGCGGGGGGTGAAAAAGCCACTGTCGCGCCACACCGCCACGGCGAACAGGCGCCGCTCGCTCTCACCCAGGCGACGCGCATCCACCGAATGCATGTCGGTGCAAAACGCACAGCCGTTAAGCTGCGAGGCACGGATCTTGATCAGATGCAGCAATCCCGGTTCTATACTCAGGCGACTGCTTAGCGCCTCAAGGCCAATCATGGCTTTCATCGCCCCTGGGGACGCACTGTAGTAATCCAGACGCTGGCTCATGGCGCAATTCCGTGCTGATCGGTATCTCCACGGTAGGCCGTGAGCACGCTGCGCGACAGATCCAATGTGTCGAAAAAAACCGGACCAGTTCATAGCAGGCCAATCAGCGCGATTTTCTCCACGCAACTTCTATGCATACGCACAATGCGGTTAATCTTGCGCCTTTGCGGGCTAGCGCCACACAATCGCCCAGGAGCGCGCGGGTATGGAACTTCATGTTGTCATCAACGGCCGCAAAGACCTGGCGGGCCAGTTGTATCAACAACTGCGCAGTGCCATCGAAAGTGGTCGCCTGGCCGCCGGCACGCAACTGCCGCCCAGCCGCTTGCTCGCTGAACAACTGGGCGTCTCGCGCAAGACCGTGTCCGACACCTACGCCCAACTGACCTACGAAAACTTTCTCACCGGCATCATTGGCAAGGGCACCTATGTCAATGCGCGCCCGGCCCCAATCGTGCGCAAACAAAGCCACCGCGAGCTGGCCGGCGCCGATGTCGTCGAGACCTGGCGCAACAGCCGGACCTGATGCGCCATCCCACCCTTGAAGGTGCGCTGCGTTATGACTTCATCGGCGGCGCCACCGGCAAAGGCCAGTTTCCCCTGGACGACTGGCGACGTTGTACCGCCCACGCCTTACGCCAGATCGCCAGCGCCAAGGGCTTCTACAGCCAGCCCGAGGGTTTGCCGGCGCTGCGCAATGCCATTGCCCGGCATATTGCGTTTTCCCGCGGGGTCAATTGTCAGGACGATGACGTGGTGGTGTGCAACGGCGCACAACAGGCCCTGGATCTGATCTCGCGGGTCTTGACCCGGTCGGGCAGCCTGGTGGCCATGGAGGACCCGGGCTATCCGCCGGCACGCCTGCTGTTTGGCTCCCACGGCGCCACGGTGGCCGGGATACCGGTGGATGACCAGGGCATGCGGGTAGACCTCATTCCCGACGGCACAAGCCTGATTTATGTGACGCCGTCCCACCAGTTTCCCTTGGGCATGCCCATGAGCCAGGCCCGCCGCGAGGCCTTGCTGGCGCGGGCCTACGAGTTGGGGGCAATCATCATCGAGGATGATTACGACAGCGAATTTCGTTACGAAGGCCGGCCTGCCGACTCACTGCAAAGCATGGACGACCGCGGGATCGTGGCCTACGTCGGCACCTTCTCGAAAACGCTGTTGCCGGAGCTGCGCCTCGGTTACGCGATCCTGCCACCGGCGATCCTCGAAGCGGTGATCCTGGCCAAGCGCCTCACCGATCAACACACCTCCACCCTGCCCCAGTGGGCACTGGCCAAGTTCATCGCCGAGGGCTGCCTGCTCAAGCACATCCGCCGCTGCCACACGCTGTATGCCGGCCGCCGCGAGCGAATCCTGGCGCGCATGGCCGGGGACCTGTCGCCCTGGTTCGAGGCGGTTCCCACCACCGCAGGCTTCCACCTGGCCGTGCTGTGCAAGGTGCCCATCGACCTGGCGCTGGTGATCGAACTGGCGAAAAAAGCCGAAGTCGGGCTGTACCGCCTCGATGGCTTTTTCAACGACGCCCCGGTGCGGCCGGGTCTGTTCTTCGGTTTTGGCGCCATCGAAATCCTCGACATCGACACCGCGCTGGACCGTTTGCGAGACATTTTGCAGCAGGTCGCCTGAGCCATTGGACTGGACATTTATCCGCCCATTGGCTGTTTTAGCCTCGTAAATACAGGCCTATCCTGCAGGGGTCTCGTTGATTGTCGAGCCAATCCCGTCCGACTTGATTCAGGAGCCAGAACCATGACTCGCCAGGTGATCAATACCGTACAGGTCCAAGCCGCCGCCGGGCGCTCGGAAGAACTGGGCCGCCAGTTGCAGCAAATCGTCGAAACCCTGCGTGCACAACCGGGGTGCGATGCCTACATGGTCGACCGTTGCCCGGACGACGGTGACCGCTGGACCGTCAGCGCCCGCTGGCAATCGGAAGCGGCGATGCAAGCCCATTTCAACTGCCCTGAAGTGCAAGGGTTCATCGGCCTGATCGACAACCGTCTGGCTCGAAGCGTGGACTTCAACCGCTGACCTTTGTCTTGGGGTGGATCGCGGCATTGGTCTACCCGCCTTCCGAAAGATTGGACGTTTGTTTGCCCCTCCGTGGGGCTTAGGGTGAATCCATCGCTGCCACAGCGCGAACTCACTCAAACCCACGAAGGTCATTGCCATGAAAACCCTCTGCCTGATCGCCACCCTCAGCCTGCTGCCTCTGGCCCCGGTCTATGCCCACGAAACCGCACCCTCGGAAAAGGTCAACGTGCTGCAGGAGAAGATGCTGAAGAACCTGCCTGGTAAAAAAGCCATGATGTTGACCGTCGACTACGCCCCCGGCCAGTCGTCCGTCGCCCACAAACATGAAGGAACGGCCATGGCCTATGTGCTGGAAGGCGCCATCACCTCCCAGGTCAAAGGCGAGCCGGCGACCACCTACAAGGCCGGGGAGTTCTGGTACGAAGCCGCGGGTTCCGAGCATCTGGTTTCGAAAAACGCCAGCTCGACCGAGCCGGCGAAACTGTTGGTGTTCATGGTGATGGGCAAGGATGAGGCGGTGTTGATTCCGCTGAAGAACTAACACCTTTGAGCCCCCTGTGGGAGCGAGCCTGCTCGCGATAGCTGGGTGTCAGTCAACATCAATGTCGCGGGTCAAACGCCATCGCGAGCAGGCTCGCTCCCACAGGGGCTCTGCGCTCCAACCAATCGCGTATTACAAACGCAAAAAAGCCCCGCATCTCTCAATGCGGGGCTTTTTCATTCAACGCCGGATCAGTTGGCCGGCAGGACCGGTTGACCACTCAACGCCAGGTCCAGCAGTTCGCGGTTGGCGACCGCGTACATGGCGTAGTCCGTGCCACTGGCGGCACGGATGTCCACCAGCATGGCGCGCCAGCGCTCGACCATGTCGTGATGCTGCTCCAGCCACAGCGCCAGGCGTGTTTCCACCTCCTGGGTGCCGTCGCCCTGCTGCAGGACCGAAATGGTGATCGCCCGTTGCTGCCAGTCGACGTCATCGCGGAACGCTTCACGGGCCAGGGCCTGCCAGTTGTTTTCCACCGGCAGCGCGCTGATCTGTTGCAAGTACCAGGTGATGTCCAGGGCACTGCCCACGGCGAAGTAGGCCTTGGCCACATCGGCGGCGTTCTGGCCAGTGACATCGGACGCTTCGATGATCGGCAGCAAGGTGTACAGGTGCGTAGTGCCTGCAACCATGCGCGCCAGCAGTTCCGGCACGCCGGCTGCTACGTAGGCCTGGTAGCGGGTCTGCCAGCCTTCGCGGGTCGGGCCTTCCAGCAGTTCGTCGAGCTTGAGGCCCAGCGCCGCCAGGTGCGGACCGAAGTGAGCAACATCACGGGCAGCGTTCTGCTCGTTGCGGCGGCTGCGCAGGAACCAGCGCGTCGCACGACGACCCAGGCGCATCAGCTCGTCCATCAGCTCCAGTTGCACGTCAGCCGACACCTGGTGATCCAGGGCTTCAATCTGACGGAACCAGTGCGGGAGATGGAAGATGTCCCGCACGATCACGTAAGCGCCAGCCACGTTCGCCGGGCTCATGCCGGTGGACTCTTTGAGCCGTTGAACGAAGGTGATGCCCATGTGGTTGACCAGGTCGTTGGCGATCTGGGTGCTGACGATCTCGCGCTTGAGGCGATGGCGACGCATGGCTTCGGAGAACTTGCTCACCAGAGTCGGCGGGAACGCGGTCTCCATGTCACGGGTCAGGTAGTCGTCATCCGGCACCTGGGAGTTGAGCAGCGCTTCCTTGAGGTCGATCTTGCTGTAGGAGATCAGCACCGACAGTTCGGCACGGGTCAGACCTTGGCCCGCCGCGACGCGTTCCGCCAGTTGCTCTTCGGCCGGCAGGAACTCGATGGCGCGATCCAGCTTGCCTCGTGCCTCCAGATCGTTCATCAGGCGCTTGTATTCGGCAATGCGCACGAATGCGCGGCGTGCCGCCAGGGACAGGGCCTGGGTCTGCTTGTAGTTGTTGCCCAACACCAGGCCACCGACTTCGTCGGTCATGCTGCCAAGCAACTGGTTACGTTGCTTCTCGGTCATGTCGCCGGCCTGCACCACTTCGTTGAGCAGGATCTTGATGTTCACTTCGTGGTCGGAGCAGTCCACACCACCGGCGTTGTCGATGAAGTCGGTGTTGGTGGCGCCGCCATGCAGGCCGAACTCGACACGACCCAGTTGAGTCATGCCCAGGTTGCCACCCTCGCCCACCACTTTGCAGCGCAGTTCGTTGCCGTTCACGCGCAGCGCATCGTTGGCCTTGTCGCCCACATCGGCGTGGCTTTCGCTGCTGGCCTTGACATAAGTACCGATACCGCCGTTCCACAACAGATCCACCGGCGCCTTGAGCAAGGCGTTGAGCAGCTCGGTCGGGGTCAGTTTGTCGGCCTTGATGTCGAAGCGTTCTTTCATCTGTGGCGAGATGGCGATGCTCTTGGCGCTACGCGAGAAGATACCGCCGCCTTCGGACATGATGCTGGTGTCGTAGTCGGTCCAGGCCGAACGCGGCAGGTCGAACAGACGCTGGCGCTCGGCGAAGCTGCTGGCAGGCTCCGGGTTCGGGTCGATGAAGATGTGCAGGTGGTTGAAGGCTGCCACCAGTTGCAACTTGTCAGACATCAACAGGCCGTTACCGAACACGTCGCCGGCCATGTCGCCGACGCCCACCACGGTGATGCTGTCTTCCTGGACATTGATACCGCGTTCACGGAAGTGACGCTGTACGCCGACCCACGCGCCTTTGGCGGTGATGCCCATTTTCTTGTGGTCGTAGCCGGCAGAACCGCCGGAAGCGAACGCATCGCCGAGCCAGAAGCCGTAGTCGATGGCGATGCCGTTGGCGATGTCGGAGAAGGTTGCAGTGCCCTTGTCCGCAGCCACTACCAGGTACGGGTCATCGTCGTCATGACGCACGACATTGGTCGGCGGAACCAGTGCGCCTTCCTTGAGGTTGTCGGTGATGTCCAACAGACCGGAGATGAAGATGCGGTAGCACGCTACGCCTTCGGCGGCGATCTCATCCCGGCCACCGCCCAGCGGCAGACGTCGCGGCAGGAAACCACCTTTGGCGCCGACTGGCACGATCACCGAGTTCTTCACTTGCTGGGCCTTGACCAGACCCAGCACTTCGGTGCGGTAGTCTTCTTCACGGTCGGACCAGCGCAGGCCACCGCGAGCAACGTTACCGAAGCGCAGGTGCACGCCTTCGACCCGAGGCGAATACACGAAGATCTCGAACTTGGGCACCGGTTTCGGCAGTTCCGGGATCAGGTGCGGGTTGAACTTGAAGCTGAAGTAGGACTTGTTCTGGCCGTTGGCGTCGGTCTGGTAGAAGTTGGTCCGCAGGGTGGCCTTGATCAGGTCCAGGTAGCGACGCAGGATGCGGTCTTCGTTGAGCACCTGAACGTCGTCCAGTGCCGTGAGGATCGCCTGTTCAAGACGCAACTGCTTGTCTTCCAGGTCGTCGCCGCTGAGTTTGCGCGCCAGGTAGAAGCGGGTCTTGAACAACCGGGTCAGTTCACGAGCGATGTCGGTGTGGTTGTTCAGGGTACTGGCGATGTAACCCAGGTCGAAGCCCAGGCGGATCTGCTTCAGGTAACGGGCGTAGGCACGCAGCAGCGCCACGTCGCGCCATGGCAGGCCGGCGGTCAGCACCAGGCGGTTGAATGCATCGTTCTCGGCATCGCCACGCACGATGTGGACGAAGGCGTCCTGCAAGGTGTCGTTGAGCTGTTGGATGTCCAGGTCCAGGCCTTCGGCGGCGGTGAACGCGAAATCATGAATCCAGAACTCGCGGCCATTGGTGTGGCGCAGGCGGTACGGGAACTCGCCCAGCACGCGCAGGCCGAGGTTTTCCAGGATCGGCAGGACGTCGGACAGCGCCAGCGGCGTGTCGGCGTGATACAGCTTGCAGTGCAGCTCGCGCTGGCCGGACACCTGGCCCAGCGGCTGGTAGAAGCTCATGACCAGCGGATTTTTTTCGTTCAGGCTCAGCAGGTGCTGCATGTCGACCACGGCCGAGTGCGCGGCAAAACGCTCGCGGTAGCCGGCCGGGAAGCCTTTCGGGAAATCGGACAGCACGTTGGTGCCATGGGCTTCGCCGAAGCTTTCGATCACCAGACTGGCGTAGTCGTCCTTCCAGCTGCGGCAGGCCTGCACCACTTCTTTTTCCAGCAAGACCGGGTCGATGTCGAGACGGTTCTTCGGGTCTACCCGCAAGATCAGCTGTACACGGGCCAGCACGGATTCGGAGAAGAAGGTCCAGAACTCGCAGTCCGAGGCTTTCAGACGCTCCATCAGCACTTGCTGGATCTTCTGGCGCACTTCGGTGGAATAGATGTCGCGCGGCACGTAGGCCAGGCAGTAGCAGAAACGGCCATACGGGTCTTTGCGCAGGAATACGCGGATCTTGTTGCGTTCCTGGATCTGCACGATGGACATCACGGTGCTGAACAGCTCGTCCACCGGGGTCTGGAACAGATCGTCGCGGGGCAGCACTTCGACCACCTGAGCCAGTTCCTTGCCCAGGTGCGCCTTGGCCTGGAAGCCCGAGCGACGTTCGATTTCCTCGACCTTGCGACGGATATACGGGATGACGCGCACGCTTTCGCCATACACCGACGAGGTGTACAGGCCCATGAAGCGGCATTCCTTGATGACCTTGCCATCGGCGTCGATCTCACGGATCGATACGTAGTCCGGGTAAGCCGGACGGTGTACACGGCTCGGGTGTGCGGCCTTGGCGAACGACAGCGGGGTCGGTTCACGCAGGTAATTGACGGCGTAGTCTTCAATGCGCAGGTCATCGACCGTGAGGCCGGCACGCAACAGTTTGGTCAGGCCGAGGAACGAATCGGCGTCGTATTCGATATGGCCGCCATCAGGGTCATCACGAACCACGAACTCTTCATAGCCAAGGAAGGTGAAGTGGTTACCCACCAGCCATTCCAGGAAACTCTTGATTTCACCTTTTTCGTCGGCATCGATGGCATAGGCGCTGTTGTCCAGGCTGGACAGAATATCCTGGACCTTGGCTTTCATCGGCTCGAAATCAGCCACCGCCACGCGCACTTCGCCCAGCACCTGCTCAAGTTCCTTGCTCAGGACGTTGAGTTCGGCGGCGTTGGCGCAGCGGTCGATTTCAAGATACATCAGGGATTCTTGGAGAATGCCATCGCCCTGGGTGCCTTTGGGCAGGATCTCCAGCAACTCGCCCTTGTTGCCGCGACGCACGCTCAACACGGTGGTTTGCAGGGTATGGATGCTGTAACCGCGACGGTTCAGTTCGGTGCGGACCGAATCCACCAGAAATGGCAGGTCGTGGTGCAACACTTCCACTGCCGTATGGGTCGACTGCCAACCGTGGCGTTCGTAATCCGGGTTGTAGACGCGGACCTGTGGCTGCGCATGATCGAAGCGCTCAAGCAGGCGCCAGGCAGACAGGGTGCAGCCGGCGAGGTCGGACAACCGGCGCTGGGTAAGTTCATCGAGGGAAATGATGCCGAAGAATTGTTCAGCGAACAGCGCCACTTGTGGCAGTGCCTGTTCACTGATGTGCTGCGCCAGTGCCGCTTGCAGTTGGTGCTGGAAGTCGGCTTTGCTGGCTGCGGTGAAGAACGCCATCTGTGGTACTCCGCTTGGGCTTGTTATTGATGGAAGCGTCGCGTGCAGCCCCTTTCAGGGCTGTCGGCCATCCTGCTCCTGATTCTCGGGCAGAGGAAACAGGACGACAGGTGGGTGAAGCTGGACAAGACCGGCAGGTCACATCCTTTTCCATGTAATTTCCATGTAATGGACACCTGCAAAAAGCCCTCGTGGTGCCCTTTGCAGGTGTACATCCGCCGTGCAGCTTAACGAGTGCGACAATGTGCCTGCTTGCAGCGCTGCGACATATTCGGTCAACGGCAAGCTAAACAGCCGGTTTGCGTCGAACAACCGTAGCAGCCCGGCGAGCAAAACGGCACCTTGCGGTGGGAAATTGCGCGCATATTCTGCGTGTGACTGCAGTAATCCAGCAGAAAGTTGTTCGGGCTGGCAAAATCCACTCTATTTGCGCCCAGCAAGGCTCATCGAGCCAGGAGCCATCACCATGCAAATGACCACCGCCCTTCTGATCGCCAACCCGTGCGACGAGGAAGAAGACAACATGGCCATGCTGTGCTGCCACAGCACCCAGGGCGAAATGTTCCTGATGACCCGTTACCCCGACGAAGACGAACTGGAAATCGCCCTGGAGGGTGAGCCTTCGACACTGGAAGGCGTCAAGGTGACCCTCAGCCCGACCCTGCTGAAAATCGAAATTGCCGCGTCGGACGCCGATGTGCTGAACGGGGATGATGTGCTGGAGATCACCCACAACACCGATGCGGCGGATTTGGCGGAGGTGGAATTGACGTTGCAGAACATCCTCAAGGGAACGGGCACCTATATAAGCCAGCTCTGATTCCAAAGGCGACCGCCCCCCTGTGGGAGCGAGCCTGCTCGCGATGGCGGCATGTCTGAAACGAAAATGCTGGATGTGCCGGTCTCTTCGCGAGCAGGCTCGCTCCCACAATGGATCCGTGGTGTTCCTTGTTCCTGCGTCCACCGCCAATTCCCTGTGGGAGCAAGCTTGCTCGCGATGGCGGTGGATCAGCCGCATTGAAAGTTGAATGTACCGCTGTCATCGCGAACAAGCTCAGTTCCCACACAGACTCAAAACCGATCACAAATCCGCACACCAAACAAAATCCCGTTAGTCGCCACCCCCCGCCATGCATTAAAGTAACGCCCCCAGCCCCGACGTTATCCGAACGCCTGGGCCACCCTTTCCAGGAACAGTCACCGATGGAACATCGTGAAGCGCTGCTGGCGCTGCGAACCTTTCTTTCAACGCAGATCCTCGGCCAGGAAAAACTCATCGAGCGTCTGCTCATCGCCCTGCTCGCTGACGGCCACATGCTGGTGGAAGGCGCGCCGGGGCTGGCCAAGACCAAGGCCATCAAAGAGCTGGCCGAGGGCATTGAAGCGCAGTTCCATCGTATTCAGTTCACCCCCGATCTGCTGCCCGCCGACATTACCGGCACGGAAATCTACCGCCCGGAAACCGGCAGTTTCGTGTTCCAGCAGGGGCCGATCTTCCACAACCTGGTGCTGGCGGACGAAATCAACCGTGCCCCGGCCAAGGTCCAGTCGGCCTTGCTCGAAGCAATGGCCGAGCGCCAGGTCAGCGTCGGGCGCAGCACGTACGAGCTGTCGCCCCTGTTTTTGGTGATGGCCACGCAAAACCCGATCGAGCAGGAAGGCACCTACCCGCTGCCCGAGGCCCAGCTCGACCGCTTCCTGATGCACGTCAAGATCGGCTTCCCGGATGCCGCGGTGGAGCGTCGTATTCTGCAGCAGGCCCGAGGTGAAGCGCTGCACGGCGAAACCAAGCCCGAGCGCCGCGTGAGCCAGCAGGCTATTTTCTCCGCTCGCAAGGAGATCCTCGGGTTGTACATGGCCGACGCCGTGGAGGAATACCTGGTGCAACTGGTCATGGCCACCCGTACGCCGGCCAAGTTCGACCCGGAAATGGCCGAATGGATCGCCTACGGCGCCAGCCCGCGAGGCTCCATTGCCCTGGACCGGTGCGCCCGTGCCCACGCCTGGCTCGCCGGCCGCGACTTCGTCAGCCCCGAAGACATCCAGGCCGTGCTGTTCGACGTGCTGCGCCATCGCATCATCCTGTCGTTCGAAGCCGAAGCTGCCGGTATTGACCAGGACCGCGTCGTGCAGCGGATTCTCGACGTCGTCGCCGTCGCTTGAGTAGCCAGCCATGAACAACCCACTGGCGCCCGTACCGGGCATCCGCGTCAGCCTTTCGGAGCTGATCGAGATGCGCCATCGCGTGCGTGAAGTGCAGTTGTTCTCGACGCCAGGCCAGCGTAGCCCACTGATCGGCCTGCACCACTCCAAACTGCGCGGGCGCGGCGTGGATTTCGATCAGGTGCGGGTCTATCAGGCCGGCGACGACGTACGCACCATTGACTGGCGCGTGACCGCTCGTACTCAGGAGCCTCACACCAAGCTGTTTCATGAGGAGCGGGAGCGGCCGATCTTCATCATGATCGAGCAAAGCCATCGGCTGTTCTTCGGCTCGGGGCTGATGTTCAAGTCGGTGCTCGCGGCCCAGGCCGCCAGCCTGATCGGCTGGGCCGCGCTGGGGCACAACGACCGGGTCGGCGGGCTGGTGTTCGGAGATAACACCCATTACGAGGTTAAGCCCCGGCGGAGCAAACAGAGCCTTCTGCAACTGCTGAACCGCCTGGTGCGGGTCAATCAATCGCTGCATACCGAGGGCGAAGCGGACCGCGATTCGTTCGGCAACGCCTTGCGCCGCGCCCGGGAAGTATTGCGCCCTGGCAGCCTGGTGATCGTGATTTGCGATGAGCGCGCGCTGTCCGACAGCGCCGAACAACAGTTGAGTCTGCTGTCACGCCATTGCGACCTGTTGCTGTTGCCGCTTTCGGATCCACTTGATCACGCCCTGCCCGCCGCCGGATTGCTGCGTTTCGCCCAGCGCGGCGCGCAGTTGGAACTCGACACCCTGAATTTCGAACTGCGCCAGACCTATCGCGCCCAGGCCGAGGCACGCCAGGAGCGCTGGGAATTGCTGGCCCAGAAGCTGCGGATTCTGCTCATGCCCCTGAGCACCCAGGGCGACATGGTCGAACAGCTACGCGAATACCTGAACCCCAAGCGGTCGGGGAAAAGCCGATGAGCAGTCTCGATCACCTGCAGCCACTGATCACGCCGCCACCCATCGGCTTCTGGCCTCCCGCGCCGGGCTGGTGGCTGCTGCTGGTGGTATTGCCGTTGCTGGGGCTTGGACTGTGGCAATTGCGCCGGTTCCTTCCCGCCAAGCGCTCCACCGTGCGCGCCGAGCAACCCCTGGACCCGGCGCGCCTGGCCGCGCTGGCGGAACTCGCCCAACTGCCCAAACCCTACGATGGCGCCCCTGCCGGCGCCTGGCTGCAACAGCTCAACGGGCTGCTCAAGCGCCTGTGTCGCAACCACTACCCGTACAGCCAGAGTCACACCCTCAACGGACGTAAATGGCTGGCTTTCCTGGATAACCGCTGCCCGGCGGCAGGCCTGACCCGCTGGATGGTGCTGGTGGAAGGCGCCTACAAGCCCGAATGCAAGCTCGATGACAAAGCCATTGCCGGCCTGACCCAAGCCGTCGAAATCTGGATTCGCAAACATGTTTGAGTTCGCCTGGCCGTGGATTTTCGCGCTGTTGCCGCTGCCCTGGCTGATGCGCCTGGTGCTGCCGGCGGCCGACAGTGGCGAGCCGGCCCTCAGGGTCAGTTTCCTGGGCGATCTCGAAGGTCTCGTGGGGCGCCGGGCCCGAAGCAATCTGCCGACCTGGCGTCAGCAGGCACCCTTCATCCTGCTCTGGCTGCTGTTGCTGATTGCCGCTGCCCGCCCGCAATGGTTGGGTGAGCCGTTGCCGATCGCTGCCAGCGGTCGTGACCTGTTGGTGGCGGTGGATGTCTCGGGGTCCATGGACTTTCCCGATATGCACTGGCAAGACGAGGAAATCAGTCGCCTCGCGCTGGTCCAGCACCTGCTGGGAGACTTTCTCGAAAGCCGCGAAGGTGATCGGGTCGGCCTGATCCTGTTCGGCAGCCAGGCCTACCTCCAGGCACCGCTGACCTTCGATCGTCGCACCGTGCGGCTGTGGCTGGATGAAGCGCGCATCGGCATCGCCGGCAAGAACACCGCTATCGGCGACGCCATCGGCCTGGCGCTCAAGCGCCTGCGTCAACGTCCGGCAAACAGCCGCGTGCTGATCCTGGTGACCGATGGCGCCAACAATGGCGGGGAAATCGACCCGCTGACCGCCGCCCGGCTGGCCGCCGAAGAAGGCGTGAAGATCTACCCGATCGGCATTGGCGCCGATCCGGAAGAAAGTGGCACAGCAGGGTTTGTCGGGGTCAACCCGAGCCTGGACCTCGACGAAGCGACACTCAGGGAAATTGCCCAAACCACGGGCGGCCAGTATTTCCGCGCCCAGGATGGCCAACAGTTGCTGGCGATCAAGACCACCCTCGACCAGCTAGAGCCGGTGACCCAACAGCCGACCCAGGCGCGCCCCGCCCAGGCACTTTACCAATGGCCCCTGGCCGTTGCGCTGCTGCTGAGCGTCTTGCTGGTAGCCCGGGAACGCTGGCCGGACAACCCTCTGCAGCGTCTGTTCACCCAGCCATTGTTCCAACCGGCAGAACATTCCGAGTGGCGCCGGCGACTCAAGCGCATGCGCCTGGGGAAACGCCGATGATCGCTCTCTGGCCACACTGGTTGCGTCCCTGGTTCCTATTGCTGCTGCCTTTGTTGGGGTGGCTGCTGTGGCACCTGTGGCACCGGCAGAAACGCGTGGGCCGCTGGCAAATGATTCTGCCGCCGGCGTTTCATGCCGTGCTGCTCAGTGGCGGCAACGGCCGCGAAAGCAAACTCCCGTGGGTTGCCCTTGGCTTGGGCTGGCTGTTGGTGGTGCTTGCGCTGCTGGGCCCCAGTTGGGCACGGGTCGAACAGACCAGCCAAAAACCCGCCGATCCGCTGGTGGTGGTGCTGGAACTGACGCCGCAAATGCTCGCCGCCGACGTCCCGCCCACGCGTCTGGAGCAAGCCCGGCGCAAGGTGCTGGACTTGCTGCATAGCCGCAGCGACGCCCAGACCGCAATCATCGTCTATTCCGGCAGTGCCCATACGCTGGTGCCGCTGTCCGACGACCTGTCCACCAGCGCCAACCTCCTGGAAGCACTCACCCCCTCGATCATGCCCCAGAACGGCCATCGCGCCGACCTGGCGGTCAACAAGGCCATGGCCCTGCTGGATCAGAGCGGACTTGGTCACGGTCGGATCCTGCTGATAGGTTCATCGTTGAACGAACAGGAACGCGAGCATATCCGCCAGATCCTCGATGGATCTGCCACGCAATTGCTGATGCTGGGCATCGGAACACGCGAAGGCGCCCCGGTAACCCAGGAAGATGGCAGTTACCTCAAGGATGCCCAGGGCGCGATTCTGGTACCACGCCTGGACAGCCCGAGCCTCAAGTCCTTCCTCAATGAGCTGGACGGCCGCTATCGCCCGGCGCGCCTGGACGATAGCGACCTGCGTGGCCTGGGGCTGCTGGACGGCCCTCGCCATTTGCGCAGCGACGGTCAGACGTTGCGCCTGGATACCTGGGCGGACCATGGCTACTGGCTGCTCCTGCCGCTGTTGTTGCTGGCCGCCTGCGCCGGACGGCGCGGCTGGCTGTTCTGCCTGCCGTGGATGTTCATGGTGCCGCAAACCGGTCATGCCTTCGAACTCCAGGACCTGTGGCTGCGCCCCGATCAACAGGGCCAGCACCTGCTCAAGCAGAAGCGTCCGGCCGAGGCCGCCGCCCACTTCGAGGACCACCAATGGCAAGGTGTGGCCCTGTATGAAGCCGGTGCCTACAGCGAAGCCGCTCGCCGCTTTGCCGAGGGCAACGACGCCCGCGCCCACTACAACCGCGGCAACGCCCTGGCCAAAAGCGGCGAACTGGACGCCGCGCTGGATGCGTACGAGCAAGCGCTGGAGTTGCAACCGGACCTGCGTCCGGCCCAAACCAACAAAGCGCTGGTGCAGAGCCTGCTCAAAGAGCAGACGACAAAACCTGCCGAACCTGAACCCAGTGAAAGTGAGCAGCCAGGGCCCGCCGAGCAAGCACCGAACGCCAGTGCCCAGGCACAAACTTCTGCGCCGGGACAGCCCTCCTCCGAAGCGACCGCGACACCGGAACAATCCCAGGGCCCCCAGGCAGCGCAACCGCCTGTTGCCCAGGATGTGCCGGGCAGCGAGTTGCCTGATGAGCGGACCACGACCCCACCGCTGCGCCCCGCGGCCGGCCAGCGCAACGACGAAGAACAACGCCAGGCACTGGAACAATGGCTGCGCCAGATCCCGGATAATCCGGGCGAACTGCTCAGACGTAAATTCTGGTATGAACAGCAAAGCCATCAGGCCCAGGGAAAAACCCCATGACCCGCTTCACCGCCTACCTCCTCGTGTTGCTGCTCTGGGCATCTGGAACCCAGGCCGTACAGTTGACTGCCAGTGTGGATCGCGGGCGCCTGAATTCCGGGGAGACCGTGGAACTGACCCTGGAGTCCAATGACGCCACACTGTTCGGCAAACCCGACCTGAGCCCGCTCCAGGCGCTGTTCGAAGTGCGCGGCACCCGCCAGGTCAACCAACTGACGACTCTTGACGGCGAGAATCGCGCCACCACCCGCTGGATCGTCACCCTGCTGCCACGCCAAAGTGGCACCGTGGTCATTCCGCCCCTGCAATTGGGCGAAGTGACCAGCCAACCGATCACCCTGCAAGTGATCGAAAGCGAAACGCGCAATGAGCCGGGCAAACTGGCCCCGGTGTTCATCGAGGCCAGCCTCGACCAGACCGACGTCTATGTGCAGGCACAGGCGATCCTGACCTTGCGCATCTACCATTCGGTGTCGCTGTACGACGACAGCAGCCTGACACCGCTGCACATTCCCGATGCCCGTACCGAGCAACTGGGCGAATCACGCACCTACGAAAAGGTCATCAACAACGTACGCCACGGCGTGATCGAACTGCGCTACGGCATCTACCCCCAACGCAGCGGCGAACTGATGATCCCGGCCCAGACCTTCAGCGCCACCCTGGTCGAGCCGGTGGCCCAGGGAACCGCGCCGTCGGGGCCCAAGCCCGGCCAGTTGATGCGGGTCAGTTCCGAGCAACTGCGCCTGACCGTCAACCCCAAGCCCGCCAGCTACCCGGCAGATGTGCCCTGGCTGCCGGCGCGCAGCCTTTCCTTGAGCGAGAGCTGGAGCCCGGAACCAACCCACAGCCAGGTGGGTGACTCCCTGACCCGCAGCCTGACCCTGGAAGCCGAGGGCCTGGCCAGCGCCCAGCTACCGCCCCTGCCAGCCACTGAAATCAGCGGCCTGCGGCGCTACCCCGACCAACCGGTACTCAGCAGTCGCAGCAGCGAGCGCGGTTTGGTGGGCAGCCGTGAAGACCGCGAGGCCCTGGTGCCCAACCGCAGCGGCACCATTGAACTGCCGCCGGTGGAAGTGGTTTGGTGGAACACCCGGGAAGACCACCTGGACCGCACCAGCCTTCCAGCGCGGACCCTGCAAGTGGCGAACAACCCGAGCCTGATGGTGGACACGCCAACAAGCACACCTCAGATTGTGACGATCGTCGACAGCGACACCTTGCGGTATTGGCAATTGAGCACTTTCATCCTGGCCTGCACCACGCTGCTGGGCTTGGGCCTGTGGTGGCGCGCCCGTTCGCAGCCGGCCATCCTGCGCGCGACCCAGGCCGGGCCGAGCCCGCGGACCTTGCTGGACGACCTCAAGCGTGCCTGCCTGGCCAACGACTCCCACGCTACACGCCAGGCGCTGGACGCCTGGGCTCGCCAGCAACCGGAAACCCTGGCCGACATGGCCGCACGCTTCGTGCCACTGTCCGACGCCCTGGACGGCCTCAACGGCGCGCTCTACAGCGAAACGGGTCAATATTGGCAGGGCGAAGATCTGTGGCGAGCCATTCGTACCATTCCCGCTGCGGAAGGCTTCCAGGACCCGGCCGGCGACAGTGGCTTGCCACCGCTCTACCCCAAGTGATCCCTTTGCGGGACATAGCGCTTCTGTGGCTCGCCACAGGAGTGGTGCCAACTCATTTGGAGAAGTTGCCCGGTTTCTCTCCTCTGTTTCCCAGTAAACTCTCCATCTTTTAGCCGCCTCTCTTCCCGCGGCCATCATCTGTTTTCTGGAGTTCATCTTGCGTCTGTTCCACACCTCCGACTGGCACCTTGGGCAAAACCTGCACGGTCAGGAACGCGACTTCGAACACGCCTGTTTCCTTGACTGGCTGCTGCGTCAGTTGACCAGTGAAAAGCCCGACGTGCTGCTGATTGCCGGGGATATCTTCGACACGGTGAACCCGCCGGTCAAAGCCCAGGAGCGGCTGTACGATTTCATCGTCAGTGCCCATGAACAAAACGCCAATCTGACCATTGTGATGATCGCCGGCAACCACGACTCCGGTTCGCGCATCGAACTGCCGGCGCCGCTGATGCGTCGGTTGCGCACCCATGCCCTGGGCCGGGTGTTGTGGCTGGACGACGGGCAACTGGACGTCGAGCGCTTGCTGCTGCCGCTGCCCGACGCCAAGGGCAAGGTCAAGGCCTGGTGCCTGGCCCTGCCATTCCTGCGGCCTGCCGAGGTGACCGGCGCACAACTGGGTGACGATTACCTGCGGGGCATCGGTCAGGTCCATGAATGGCTGATCGCCGCCGCCAACGACAAACGCAAGAAGGGCCAGGCACTGATCGCCATCAGCCACGCCCACATGGCCGGCGGCTCGGTGTCCGAGGATTCCGAGCGCAGCCTGATCATTGGCAACGCCGAGGCCCTGCCCGCCAGCCTGTTCGGCCCGAGCATCAGCTACGTCGCCCTCGGCCATTTGCACAAACCACAAAAGGTCAACGGCGAAGAGCGCATCCGCTACAGCGGCTCGCCGATTCCATTGTCATTTTCGGAAATCGGTTATCAGCATCAGATTCTCGATATCACCCTGGAAGGCGAAACCCTGGTCAAAGTCGAGCCACGGCTGATTCCCCGGGCCGTCAATCTGCAGCGCCTGGGCCCGGCACCCCTGGCCGATATTCTGGTGCAACTCAAGGACCTGCTGGACATCGACCTGTTGGCCGATGTCCAGCGCCAGCCCTGGCTGGAGGTGCGGGTGCGCCTCGATGAGCCGCAGCCTGACCTGCGCCATCAAGTGGAAACCGCCCTGCAAGGCAAAGCCGTGCGCCTGGTGCGGATCGCCGCCGAATACGCCGGCAACGGCGGCAGCACAAACGTCGATGACGGCGCCGCGTTGGTGGAACTGGATCAGTTGAGCCCGCAGGAATTGTTCAGCCGCGCCTGGCAAGACACCTACGGCAACGAAGTGGACGAACAGACCCTCAAGGATTTTGCCGTGCTGTTGCAAGACGTGCAGATGGAGGGCGAGCAGCCATGAAAATTCTCGCGATCCGTCTCAAGAACCTCGCGTCCCTGGCCGGGCCCTTCGAAATAGACTTCACCGCCGAACCGCTTGCCAGTGCAGGCCTGTTCGCCATCACCGGCCCCACGGGCGCCGGTAAAAGCACCCTGCTCGACGCGTTGTGCCTGGCGCTGTTCGGCGCCGTGCCGCGCCTCAACAACACCGGGCGCGACGCCAAGGTGCCGGACGCCGACGGCGAAATCGCTACGGGCGATCCGCGTACGCTGTTGCGCCGTGGTACTGGCGATGGTTACGCCGAAGTGGATTTTCGCGGCATCGACGGCCGTCGCTACCGTGCGCGCTGGGAAGCCAATCGCGCCCGGGAAAAGGCCGGTGGCAAGCTGCAAGCCAGCCGCCAGAGCCTGCGGGATCTGGACAACGATCAGTTGCTGGCGAGTCAGAAAGGCGAATACAAGGCCCAGCTCGAAGCCGCCCTGGGCTTGAACTTTGAACAGTTCACCCGTGCCGTGTTGCTGGCCCAGAGCGAGTTCAGTGCATTCCTCAAGGCCGACGACAACGACCGCAGCGAGCTGCTGGAAAAGCTCACTGATACGGCCCTGTATACCCGATTGGGCCGGCGCGCCTTCGACAAGGCCAAGCAAGCCAAAGAGTCCCACAAGCAATTGCAGGACCAGGCCACCGGCGTCACACCACTGGCCCCAGAGGCCCGCGCCGAACTGGACCAGCGCTTCAACGAAGCCCAGCAACAGCTCAAGACCCAACAGGCGCAACTCAAGCAACTGGAGCAGCAACACACCTGGCTTAAGGAACTGCGCCAGTTGCAAGAGCAACGGGCCAGCGCCGCCGAGCAACTGCAACAGGCCCAAACTGACTGGGACGCCCTGGCCGACGAACGCCTGAAGCTGACCCGCCTGGAACAACTCGCGCCGCAACGGCATCAGTTCATCCGCCAGACGGAACTGACCCGGCAGCTCGAACCCCTGGCCGTACAGGTTCAGCAGCTCACCCAGCAGCAGATCGATCTGCATGAACGCCAGGCCGAGCTGGAGAAAGGCCTGGGCGTTGCGCAACTGGCGCTGACCGCAGCCCGACAACAAAGCACCGACAGCGCCCCCTTGCTGCGCCAGGCCTTTGAAGAACAAGGCACCCTCGCCCGCCTCGACAAGGAGGCTCGCCAAAGCGCCGAACGCCAGGAGCAGGCACAACACGCCTGTAGCGAAGGCCAGCGCACCATCGACACGCTGCTTGAGCAGCAAAAACAGGTGGCCGAGCGCTTGCAGCGAATCGCCGGGGAGCTTGAACAAAGCACTCACCTGGCGCCGTTGAGCGACGCCTGGCAGGCCTATCGTGATCGCCTCCAACAGCTGATGCTGATTGGCAATCGCCTGAACCAGGGTCAGGTTGAACTCGCCACCCTGGAGCAAAATGCCGCCCACGCCGCCGAGCACCTGGCAACCCACCGGCAAAACCTCGAAGTGCTCTACAAGGAAGCCGACGCCGAACCGCAAGCGGTGGCCGAGCAGATCCAGTTGCTCGCTAATCTGCTCCAAGACAATCGCAAGCAACTGCGTGCATTCGAGGATCTGACGCGGCTCTGGGCCAGCCAGCAGGAGCTGGACAAGCGAGGTGCCGAGCTTGAACAGCGCCAGCAACAGGCGTTGCAGGAACGCGACCGATTGGTACGCGAAGGCAGCGAAGCCAAGGCCGAACTGGCGATTGCCGAACAGACCCTGAGCGTCACCCGCCAACTGCTGGAGCGTCAGCGCCTGGCCCGCAGCGAAAGCGTCGAACAATTGCGTGAACAGCTCAAGGATGACCAGCCATGCCCGGTGTGTGGCAGCGTCGAGCATCCTTACCATCAGCCCGAAGCCTTGCTGCAAAGCCTGGGGCGTTTTGATGAAACCGAAGAGGCCAATGCACGCAAAGCCGTCGAGTCGCTCCATGAAAAAGTCATCGACCTGCGCGCGCAATACAGCGGCGTCATCGCCCAGCTCAAAGAACTCAAGCAGCAACAGGAACAGCTCGCCAGCCAGCATCAAAGTCTGGCGCCCGCCCTTGAAAGCCATCCGCTCTCGGTGCAACTGCTGGCCCAGGATGCGGCCAAACGCGACGCCTGGCTGGACCAGCAAAGCAGTCAGCTCAACCTGCGTATCAGTCAGGACGAACAACGCCAGGCCGCCCTGCTGACGCTGCAACAGGACGCCGCGCGCCTGGCGCAGCACTTGCGCGAGGCTGAAACTGCGCATCAGCAGGCATCACTGCACCTGAACAACCAACAGCAGGAGCTAGCCCGGGATCGCCAGCGCCTGGACGAGGAACTGAGCCACTTCAGTACGTTGTTGCCGGCAGACACACTACAGGCCCTGCGCACCGAGCCGGCCGCGACCTTCATGCAGCTTGACCAGCAGATCGCTCAACGCCTGGCGCACCTGGAACAGCAACGCGACGAACTCAGCGAGCAGCTTCAGCGTCAGCAGGCCCTGGAGAAAGAGCAGGATCGCCAGCAAACCCGCCTCCAGCAGTTGGAGTTCGCGCAACGGCAACTGAGCGCCCTGACGGAACAACAGCAGGCCTGCCAGCAGCGGCTCAAGCAATTGCTGGGCGAACACACCAGCGCCGAACAGTGGCAGCAGCAACTCGACCAGGCCCTGGAACAGGCACACAGCGCCGAAACAGCGGCCAATCAACAACTGCAAGCGCTACGCCACAACCGGGTGGAACTGGCCGCCGAACTCAAGGCCCGCCAGGAACAAGCTCACGCGCTGGACACTGAACACACAGCCCTGGCCGCCGGCATCGCACAATGGCGCGCCAGCCACCCGGAACTGGATGATGCCTCTCTGACCGCCTTGCTTGACCTGGACGAGCAAAGTGTCGGCCAACTGCGTCAGCAACTGCTCAACAGCGAAAAAGCCATTGAGCAAGCCCGCGTGTTGCTCACTGAGCGCGAGCAGCGCCTGCAACAGCATCAGGCCCAGCACAACGGCAACCTGGAATCTGAACAACTGGCCCAGGCCCTCACCGAACTTCAAAGCCAATTTACCGCCAGCGAGCAGCGCTGCGCCGAACTACGCGCCGAACAGGCCGAGGACCAGCGCAGGCAGAACGCCAACCAGGCCCTGGCCCAGCAGATCGAACAGGCTTATACCGAGTACCAGCGCTGGGCACGGCTCGATGCGCTGATCGGTTCGGCCACCGGCGACCGCTTCCGCAAGCTGGCGCAGGCGTACAACCTCGATTTGCTGGTGCATCACGCCAACGTGCAGCTACGACAACTGGTGCGCCGCTACCGGCTCAAACGCGGTGGCAGCATGTTGGGGCTTCTGGTGATGGACACAGAGATGGGCGATGAGCTGCGCTCGGTGCATTCGTTGTCCGGCGGTGAAACCTTCCTGGTTTCCCTGGCCTTGGCGCTGGGCCTGGCCTCGATGGCTTCCAGCACGCTGAAAATCGAATCGCTGTTCATTGACGAAGGCTTTGGCAGCCTGGACCCCGAATCGCTGCAACTGGCCATGGATGCTCTCGACGGTTTGCAAGCCCAGGGACGCAAGGTTGCGGTGATTTCCCACGTGCAGGAAATGCATGAGCGGATCCCGGTGCAGATCCAGGTTCGTCGTCAAGGGAATGGCTTGAGTACCGTGGAGGTGAAATGAGCCGCGCCACGCTCTACTCGTTCCGGCGTTGTCCCTACGCGATGCGAGCGCGCATGGCGTTGCGCTACAGCGCGGTCGATTTGAACATTGTCGAAGTCAGCCTCAAGGCCAAGCCGCCCGAAATGCTGGCGCTTTCCAGCAAGGGTACGGTGCCGGTGCTGCAGGTCGATGGCAAGGTGATTGATGAAAGCCTGGAGATCATGCACTGGGCCCTGGCGCAGCACGATCCGGATAATTGGAGATTGCTTGGCGACCTCGAAGGCCATGCGTTGACGGCCGCGTTGATCGAGGAAAACGACCAGGTCTTCAAGCTTCATCTGAACCGCTACAAATACCCCGAGCGCCATCCCGAGTATCCATTGGAACATTATCGGACCGAGGGCGAGGTCTTCTTGCAAAGGCTGGAAGCGTTGCTTGAAACCCGAGCATTTCTGGCGGCGGATTACCAGAGCCTGGCCGACGTGGCGGTGATGCCGTTCGTACGGCAGTTTGCTCATGTCGACCGGGAATGGTTTGCCGCAGCGCCCTACCCTCGCCTACAGCGTTGGTTGCAAGGCTTGCTGGATTCCGAGTTGTTCGTGGCGATCATGGCCAAGTAATCACCCCACCCGGTGAACAGCTTTTGTGACTGGCTTCAGGCAGCCACGCTGCACATGCGCAGCACTGCACAATCGATCTGAAAAGGCCCGAAGACGGCAACCCTGGGCTTGACCGGCGGATTCCCCACCAACGCCCCCAAAGCCTTGGCGGTCAGGATGTTGTGCGCGATGTTGTGGTTGCACTCGATGGTCCGCGCCAGAGATCCCGCCGAGGCTTGCCCCAGACCCAGCAATGAAAAACCATTGGTGATGAACGCCAGGAATGCAATCACCCAAAACTTGCTTCTGTTCATGCGCCGACCGCCTCTTTTGCGGCGCCATGCTCGAGCGCCGCGCGGGCAACCGGGGGACCATAATGAACAGAAGGCCGGGCGGCCTGGAGAGAGGTCTCGGCAGAGCCTTGGTATTGGGCACCGAGGCTAACCACCAACACCATCGCCACGTACAGGCCGATGGCGATGTACGCGCCGTGTCTGGCAGAAGATAGGATTGCGCTGGCCATGGGGTTCTCCGTGGGCATGTTTCAGTGCCCACAGAATCAATCAACTAAACCGATTTTAATAGCGACCAATACGCATAGTGTCTATCAGTTTTATTGATTACTAATCCAAACAGATCAGTCCCTAAGCAGGCTCAATAATCGCTCACGAGCAGCGTCCGGCTCGCCGGGGGTTGGCTGGGCAGCCGAAACAATGGGGGTGGAATAGAGGAACAGCAGCATCATTGCCAGACGCATCGCCATAGTGTCGATCTCTTGTTGGAGAAGGAGTCAATTTACTAGCGTCAAATTTAAACACATGGCCATGTGATATTACAGCGGGTTTTTCGTAGGAGCAGGCAAAGCCTGCGATTCTTTCTCTTTTTCAAAGATGAAAAGATCGCAGGCTTCAGTCTTCAGCGCGGTTCAGTGTTGGGTCTTGTGGTCCAGGGCGGCGTAGAAGTTGGCGCTCTGTTGCAGGTATTTTTCGGTATAGCTCTGGGTGCGATTTTTCTTGTCGCTGATTTCAATGTTGGCACTGGCTGGCAGCGCTACGGTGGCGGAGATAGCGGAAGCAGCGATCACGGAGAAGAGATTCAGATTCATGTCGGTAGTCCTCGGATGAGTTGGCTTGCCTGCCCGGTTGGGCCGTGAAGCAAACTTACGCGCCGAGGCGTCTCGCTTTGAAATGCTTTGCAACACTAGCGAATATCAGTCTTGTTGATACAGCGACGCAGGCCCCGAAAATCGGGGCCTGCGCTTTACTGAGGGAGCATGAACTTCAAGTCGCTCGGCGCATCCATCGCCAGCTTTTGCACGGTTTTACCCAGCAGGCCGGTCTTGGGGTCACGCTCGAGAACCACGATCTGGTTGCTCTTCTGATTGGCGATCAGCAGGAATTTCCCGCTCGGATCGAGGCTGAATTCCCGCGGATGATCGCCCTCCACGGAGCGGCGCTGAAGCTCTTTCAGCGTGCCGGCAGCCGGGTCGATGGCGAACACCAGCACTTCGTTGGTGGTGCCACGATTGCTGACGTACAGGAACCTGCCATCCTTGGAGGCATGCAGCGCTGCCGCCGCCCTGCCGGGCTGTGGTTTACCCGCTGCCAGGTCGACCAGTTGCCGCTGGGTCAAACGCCCGTCCTGATAATCGAACACCGCCACTTGGGCGCTCATTTCCATGGTCAGCCACGCATGCTTGCCGTCGGCGCTGAACAGCAGATGACGCGGGCCGCTGCCGGGCGGCAACTGCACGAAGGCCGGATCGGCGGCGGTCAGTGGCAGTTCGGGGTTGGCCTTGGGGTCGTAGCGGTAGATGAACACCTTGTCCGCCCCCAGGTCGCTGGCGAACACGTACTTGCCATCGGGCGAAGACACGGCCGAGTGCACATGGGCGGACATCTGCCGCTCGGGATTGATCCGACTCGGCTGATGGCTGCTCAGTTGCACCACCGGCGACAGCTTACCGTCGGTTCCCACCGGCAACACCGCCAGGGTGCCTCCCGGGTCTTCCACCACCGAATAGTTGCTGACCAGCAAATGTCGACCATCGCCACTGAGGCTCGAATGAGTCGGTTCGTTGCCCAATGACTGCACCTGACTGATCAGGCTCAGCTCATGGGTCTTCGGGTCAATGGCGTAGCTGCTGACCTTGCCCACCGGGTCTTTTTGCCCCGGTCCGTTTTCATTCACCACGAACAGCCGGCTCATGTCCTTGGAAAGGGTCAGCCACGATGGGTTGTCGGTCTTGATCACTTGCAACGGCTGGGCATCGAGCTGGCCGTTGCGGCTGTCGAATTGCAGGCGGTAGATGCCCTGGCTCTGGCCGGCGGTATAGGAACCCACCAACAGTTGATGGCGCTCATCGGTCTCTGCCTGGACGCCCATGGCACCCACGCTACCGGCCATCAACAAGGGCCAGAAACTACGCATCCTCATGTGTGTCTTCCTCATCGTCGTGGCCGCTGGTCGCTTCCACGCACTCCAAGTGGTGGTCGCCCGAATCGCTGGTGATGATCCAGTGTTTCTTGACCACGTCGAACGTCGCGGCCTCCATCTGCGCAGGCGTGAAGCGCCAATGCTCGAGGGTGCGACCGTTCATGCACTCGACGTGCAACTGGTCTTGTTCGTCGAGGGAAAAATCGAATGCGTGCAGCCCGTCGATGATCAGCATGTCGCAGGTTTCGAGGGCGTGCAGCAGGGTGTCGGTCGAGGCAGTCATGGCAATCAGTCGGTCGTTGGGAAAGTGCTCATGATAACCCAATGTGGGAGTGGGCCTTGGGCCAAAAGGTTCGAAAGCACGGTCAACTGCCAGCTCGCATCGCGAGCAGGCTCGCTCCCACAATTGGATTTGCAGCGAACACACATCTTGTATTCACCACCCATCCACTGTGGGAGCGAGCCTGCTCGCGATAGCGGCAGCCCATTGAACCTCAATGCAACTGCCTGACTGCGATCAGAGCGCCTCGCGCCCCGGCACCCCATCGACCAATCGCTGGATGCCCAACGGATTGGCGTTTTTCAAAGGCTCGGGCAGCAGGCTGTCGGGGTAGTTCTGGAAGCACACCGGGCGCAGGAAACGATCGATCGCCAGCGTACCCACCGAAGTCCCACGGGCATCGGACGTCGCCGGGTAAGGCCCGCCATGGACCATCGAGTCGCAGACCTCGACGCCGGTTGGATAACCGTTGAGCAGGATGCGACCGACTTTTTGCTCCAGCAACGGAGTCAATTCGCTGAACTGCTCGAAATCCGCTGGCTCCCCGATCATGGTTGCAGTCAACTGACCGTGCAGGCCGTGCAGCGCGGCAGTGAGCTCGGCTGGGTCCGCCACTTCGACAAACACCGTGGTCGGGCCGAACACTTCTTCTTGCAGCGCCTCGTCACCGTTGATCAACAAGCTGGCGTCAGCCTTGAACAACTGCGGTTGGGCCTGGTTGCCCTGTTGCGCACGTCCGGCCAGATGTTCGATGCCCGGGTGAGCCAGCAACTTCTGCAGGCCCTTGCCGTAGCTTTGCAGCGTGCCGGCATTGAGCATGGTTTGCGGCGCCTGATCGCCGATCAGCGCGGCCACTTGTTGGGTGAAGGCGCTGAATTGCGGCGAACGGATGCCGATCACCAGGCCGGGATTGGTGCAGAACTGACCACAGCCCTGTACCACCGAGGCTGTCAAATCGCGGGCGACGCTGTCGGCACGCTTTTCCAACGCTTGCGGCAACACGATCACCGGGTTGATGCTCGACATCTCGGCGAATACCGGGATCGGCTGGGGCCGCGCGGCGGCCATGTCGCACAGGGCCCGGCCGCCCTTGAGGGAACCGGTGAAGCCTACCGCCTGGATCGCCGGATGCTTGACCAGCCATTCGCCAACACCACCGCCGTAGATCATGTTGAACACGCCGGCCGGCATCGAGGTTTTCTCAGCCGCGCGAATAATCGCATCAGCCACCCACTCGGCCGTTGCCATGTGGCCGCTGTGGGCCTTGAACACCACCGGGCAACCCGCGGCCAGGGCCGACGCGGTGTCGCCACCTGCTGTAGAAAATGCCAGAGGAAAGTTACTGGCGCCAAACACCGCAACCGGCCCCAGGCCGATGCGGTACTGACGCAAGTCCGGACGCGGCAACGGTGTGCGTTCCGGCAGGGCCCGGTCGATGCGCGCGCCGTAGAAATCGCCGCGACGCAAGACCTTGGCGAACAGGCGCATCTGGCCGCTGGTGCGACCGCGCTCACCCTGGATCCGCGCCGCCGGCAAGGCGGTTTCCCGGCAGACCACGGCCACGAACTCATCGCCCAAGCCATCCAGCTCATCGGCAATGGCTTCGAGGAACTCGGCCCGGCGCACTGCGCTCAAGCTGCGGTAGGCCGGATAAGCGGCAGCCGCAGCCTTGGCGGCAGCGTCAACTTCTTCGGCCGTCGCCTGGACGAACTCATGGGGCAAGGCTTCGCCGCTGCTGGCGTCAAGGCTCTGCAAGCGTGTCTGGCCGGCCGCGCTGCGCGCGCCACCAATGTAGTTGTGGCCAAGGATCTGGTTCATCGAAAGTCTCCTTTAAAGTGTGCCGATAGTGCCCGGGTTGAACACCGCGTCCACCGGGGCAATGCCGTTGACCAGCGGTGCGCCGAATTCGGTCTGGCTGATTTCGAACACATCCCCCGGTTGCGTGCGGATGCCGTCGGCGAACGACAGGGTCGCGGTGCCGAAAAAATGCACGTGCACGTCACCCGGACGCAGGAACTGACTGTACTTGAAATGGTGGAACTCAAGGTTTTCGAGGCTGTGGCACATGTTTGCCTCGCCACTGAGAAATTCGTTCTGCCACAGCACTTGGCCGTTGCGCAGGATACGACTGGTCCCGGAAAGATGTTGAGGCAGTTCACCCAGGCGAAGTTCCGGGCCAAAGCTGCAACTGCGCAGTTTCGAATGGGCCAGGTACAGGTAATTCTTGCGTTCCATCACATGATCGGAAAACTCGTTACCCACCGCAAAGCCCAGTCTGTATGGCTTAGCGTCGTGGCCGATGACATACAGCCCGCTGATTTCCGGCTCTTCGCCGGCATCTTCGGCAAACGGCGGCAGCGGGAACGGATGGCCCGGACGGACCACGATGCTGCCGTCGCCCTTGTAGAACCACTCCGGTTGCACACCGGCCTGTCCGCTCTCAGGCTTACCGCCCTCCACGCCCCACTTGAAGATGCGCATGGTGTCGGTCATGGCGGTTTCGTCGCCGGCCTGCTGATGCATCTTGTCCCGGGCCGAGGCACTGCCCAGGTGGGTCAGGCCGGTGCCGCTGACCAGCAGGTGCGCCGGGTCCGGGTGGTCCAGCGGAGGCAGAATGCGCAGTTCACTGAGTAACTGCGGGTAATCATGGGCGGTTCCCAGGCCCAGGCTGTTGACGTGCTGCTCAAGCTTCACACCCGCCTCAATGGCCGCCAGAGCCAGGTCGCGCACGGTCCGGGCGCCCTGCACTTCGCGCACTTGCTCACCCTCGACCACACCGACGCGGCGTTCGCCGTTATTCAATTCGAACTGAACTAAACGCATATTTTTCTCCCTGCAAACAAAGCTTGAATAACACGCTGACCCCTGTGGGAGCGAGCCTGCTCGCGATAGCGTTGGGTCAGCAACATTGATGCGACTGACAGATCGCAATCGCGAGCAGGCTCGCTCCCACAGGGGATTTCAATCACCTCAGGTCCGCGTCGCCCCCCGCGCACTGGCCGCGAACTGCTCCGCCGGCAGCACATGCTTGCGCTCCAGCAGGCGATACACCACGCCGGTCAACACCAGGCCGAACACCATCACGCAGGACAGGAAGTACAGCCCCGACGCCAGGTTGCCGGTGTATTCCTTCAGCGCACCGATCACGAATGGCCCGATGTAGCCACCCAGGTTGCCCACCGAGTTGATCAGCGCGATACCCGCCGCCGCACTGGCGCCGGCAAAGAAACGCCCCGGCAAGGTCCAGAACACCGCGGTGCAGGAAAACAGCGCGAACGCCACCAGGCACAGCGCCGCCAGTTGCAACACCGGCACCGTCAGCCAGGCACTGAGGAACAGACCGATGGCGCCCAGCACATAGAGCACGGCCAGATGGCCGTAGCGATCGTTCAAGCGGTCGGAACTGCGAGGAATGATCAGCAAACCGATGATGCCGAAGATGTAGGGCACCGAGGACACGAAACCGGTCACCAGGTCAGTGCCGCCAAATTGCTTGATCAACGTGGGCAGCCACAGACCCAGCCCGTAGATGCTCAGGGTCACCGGCAGATAGAACAGCGCCAGCAGCAGGACACGCTTGTCCTTCAAGGCGTGCAGCGGATTGCCGTGCCGGGTCTGGCCGTATTCCTCAAGGTCTTTTTTCAGTTCAGCGGTCAGCCAGTCCTTTTCGGTCTGGTCCATCCACTTCACCTGTTGCGGCCCATCTGGCAGATAACGCAGCACCGGCCAGGTCAGCAAGACCGCCGGCAGGCCGATGACGATGAACAACCACTGCCAGCCGTGCAGGCCCAGGATGCCGTCCATGCCCAGCAAGCCGCCGGAGACGGGGCCGGTGATCATCATGGCGATGGGCTGAGACAGAATGAACAAGCCCAGGATCTTGCCGCGATGGCGGACCGGGAACCATTGGGTGATGTAGTACAGCACGCCGGGGAAGAATCCGGCTTCCGCCGCGCCGAGCAGAAAGCGCATCACATAGAAGCTGTAAGGCCCTTGCACAAACGCCATGCCGATGGTGATGGCGCCCCAGGTGATCATGATCCGCGCGAACCAGCGCCGGGCACCGAAGCGTTCCAGCATCAGGTTGCTGGGGATCTCCAGCAGGAAGTAGCCAATGAAAAACAACCCGGCGCCCAGGCCGTAGGCGGCGTCGCCGATGCCGATGTCGGCGCCCATGTGCAGCTTGGCGAAACCCACGGCGGAGCGATCCACGTAGGCGATCAGGTATAGCAGGATCAGGAAAGGAATCAGTTTCAGCGTGATGCGGCGAATAAGCCGCAATTCCTGGCTCATGGGACCGGTCTCCGATTGTTGTTGTTATAGAACCTTGGGGGATTTCTCTGACCAATGAGCGCCAGGACAATCCCTTCGTTGAATCGGACTATATAGTAATACTATTTACCCAACAACACTTCCAAACAGAGCAAATTACGCTTATGTTAGGCGCAAGCTAAAACCATATAGTCATACAATAAGAGAATCGATCATGTCTGATAAGAAACCCTCCCTGCGCTCGGCCCAATGGTTTGGCACCGCCGACAAAAACGGCTTCATGTACCGCAGTTGGATGAAAAATCAGGGCATCGCCGACCATCAGTTTCATGGCAAGCCAATCATCGGCATCTGCAACACCTGGTCGGAGCTGACGCCATGCAACGCGCACTTCCGGCAGATCGCCGAACACGTCAAGCGCGGCGTGATCGAGGCCGGGGGCTTCCCGGTGGAGTTTCCGGTGTTCTCCAACGGCGAATCGAACCTGCGCCCCACCGCCATGCTGACGCGCAACCTGGCGAGCATGGACGTGGAAGAGGCGATTCGCGGCAACCCGATTGACGGCGTGGTGCTGCTCACCGGTTGCGACAAGACCACCCCAGCCTTGCTGATGGGCGCCGCCAGTTGCGACGTCCCGGCTATCGTCGTCACCGGCGGGCCGATGCTCAACGGCAAGCACAAGGGCCAGGACATCGGGTCGGGCACGGTGGTCTGGCAGTTGAGTGAACAGGTCAAGGCCGGCACCATCACGATCGATGATTTTCTTGCGGCCGAGGGCGGCATGTCCCGCTCGGCCGGTACCTGCAACACCATGGGCACTGCCTCGACCATGGCCTGCATGGCCGAAGCCCTCGGCACGTCGCTGCCGCACAACGCCGCGATTCCGGCGGTGGACGCGCGCCGTTATGTGCTGGCCCACATGTCCGGCATGCGTGCGGTGGAAATGGTCCGTGAAGACTTGAAACTGTCGAAGATCCTGACCAAGGAGGCTTTCGAAAATGCCATCCGCGTCAACGCAGCCATCGGCGGCTCGACCAACGCGGTGATCCACCTCAAGGCCATTGCCGGACGCATCGGCGTGCAACTGGACCTGGACGACTGGACCCGCATCGGTCGAGGCATGCCGACCATCGTCGACCTGCAGCCGTCCGGGCGCTTCCTGATGGAGGAGTTCTATTACGCCGGTGGTTTGCCCGCCGTGCTGCGCCGTCTCGGCGAAGCCAACCTGATCCCTAACCCCGACGCGCTGACCGTCAACGGCAAGAGCCTTGGCGAGAACACCAAGGACGCACCGATCTATGGCCAGGACGAAGTCATTCGCACCCTGGACAACCCAATCCGGGCCGACGGCGGTATCTGCGTGCTGCGCGGTAACCTGGCGCCCCTGGGCGCGGTACTCAAACCCTCCGCCGCCACGCCCGAGCTGATGCAGCATCGTGGTCGCGCGGTGGTGTTCGAGAACTTCGACGAGTACAAGGCGCGGATCAATGATCCGGAGCTGGATGTCGATGCCAGCTCGATTCTGGTGATGAAGAACTGCGGGCCCAAGGGTTATCCAGGCATGGCCGAAGTGGGCAACATGGGCTTGCCGGCCAAGTTGCTGGCCCAGGGCGTGACCGACATGGTGCGTATCTCCGATGCGCGCATGAGCGGCACCGCCTACGGCACCGTGGTGCTGCATGTGGCCCCGGAAGCCGCAGCCGGCGGACCACTGGCGGCCGTGAAGGAAGGTGACTGGATCGAACTGGACTGCGCCAGCGGGCGTCTGCACCTGGACATTTGCGACGCCGAACTGGCCGCCCGCCTGGCCGACCTGCCGCCAGCGCAGAACCTGTTGGTGGGTGGCTACCGTCAGCTGTACATCGACCATGTGCTGCAAGCGGACCAGGGTTGTGACTTCGACTTCCTGGTCGGTTGCCGCGGCGCCGAGGTGCCGCGTCACTCCCACTGACCCCACTCATCCCCTTGCGCGAGCAAGCTTTTTGTGGGAGCTGAGCTTGCTCGCGATAGCGGTGTAACAGACAACAGAGATATTGACTGGCAGGGCCTCATCGCGAGCAAGCTCAGCTCCCACAAAGGCTCGCTCCCACAATGGGCTCGGGTCTACATCAAAATCGCACTAGCGACCCGCCCTCGCCGCGCCTGCTATCATGCGCTGCATCCCCTTCGCACAGGATCGCGCCCCCCCCCATGGACTACCGTAAACCCTCCGACCGCAAAAGCATGCACGCGCGCATCGTCCAGGAACTGGGCATGCAGATCGTTTCCGGACGGTTCAAACCCGACGATAAACTGCCCGCCGAAGCTTTGTTGTGCGAGGAGTATGCCGTCAGCCGTCCGGTGTTGCGCGAGGCCACGCGCGTGCTGGTAGCCAAGGGTCTGGTGTATTCGCGGCCACGGGTTGGCACGGTGGTCAAGGCGCGCCGGGAATGGCACATGCTCGACCCCGATGTGCTGCACTGGTTGATGCAAAGCAGCCCGCAGAATGAGTTCTTCAATCTGCTGACCAGCGTGCGCAGCATCATCGAGCCGGCCGCCGCGGCCCTCGCCGCACAGTTCGCCAACGATGCCGACATCGCCGCCATCCGCGAGGCCTACCAGCGCATGGAGGCGGCACCGACTCCCGAGGCAGTGCTGCAACCGGATCTGGACTTCCACAGCCGCATCGCCGACGCCACCCACAACGATCTGCTCGCCAACCTGTGCAACATGTTGTCGGTGGCCATCGCCGAAGCGCTCAAGCACTCCAACCAGCGGCCCAACCTGCATGAACTGGCGATGCCGCGCCACAAGGCGATCCTTACCGCCATCGAGAACCGCGACGCTCTCGGCGCCCGCCATGCCACGCTGGTGCAGCTTGACGATGCCCGCAGCGCACTGAATGTGGTGCTGGGCGCCGACCCTTCCTGATCTTCCCTCCCGACGAGGCCAGGCATAACCCGCATTCGCCAGGGTGGTATTTATTTACCGCCCTCGCAGGAGCGGGATGTCGATACTTCCCTCGTCGTCACTCCCGGCGGCCATGAATTTATGAAAAGGATTTCATATGACCGCACCCGCTCCGGCCAATACGCTCCCCGCGTTGGCGCAAAGGGTCAGCCTGCTATTTGCCAGCCGCCCGACCTTCGAAGAAATCGCGCAACGCATGCTCGAGCAAGCCATCAAGGAAAAATACCCCTCGCTGACCTTCGACCTGTCCAAGACCCGATTGGCCACACCGGACCCAGCCTCTCGCGGCTTTACGCTCCAACCGTTCATGCCCCGCGTCCTCGAATACCTGGCCCTCGGCACGCCCGTGGATTTCACGGAGCGCGGTGGGCGTCGATGTTTTCTTACCGACACCCCGCCCCGCGAGCTCTCACCAGACGACGGGAAGCTGGACATCAGGGTCATCGAAAAACTGCTGCTTGAACTGCCCTGGAGCGTACCGATCGGGCTGGAGGATGCGCTGACCCGCTATTGGAACGCCGGAATCGACACAAGCAATAACCTCAGCCGCTGGCGCTGGCTCAGCGATGCACTGAAGAACACGCTGTCTATCCGCAGGCTGCGACAACCCGGCCTCACTGACCAGGCGCGCGAAGCCCTGGACCAGATCGTCCGCTGGCCGGAGCGCGAGCAGCGCTTTCGCCGCAACAACCCGTCCCCCGTCTACGCCTACAGCCTGGAAACCAAGCTCATCCGAGACAGCTCCAGCAGCGTAGTGACCGGCAGCGAAATTCTCCTGAGCCACTCCAAAAAGGGCGTAGCCCTCCTCCTGCTATGCAGCCCTGGCGGCGCCGTGCAGTCGTTTGCATCCCTGGAAGCCTTCAATCACCATTGGGGCGCACTGATCGCCAGCCGGTACGTGGTCGACACGCTCACCTGTCAACGCAACGAGATCAGTGGCAATGTCTTCGACACCCAGGCGGCTATGGTGCTGGAGCAGCAACTGGCCGACCTGAACGCAGTGCAGTTGCCTTCGCGGATTGGCCTGCAAGACCTGTCGACGCTCTACCAGGAGCTGAGCGACCCTGCCCGTTATCTGCTTGACGCGCCGCGTCTGACGCCGGAAACGTCGGCACGGATCGAGCCGCTGTTGCCCGACTGGTTGAAAAAAGCTTCCATCGTCGATCAAACGAAATTCCAGCACTACAGCCTGACATTGGCCAGCGCGAAAAAACGCCACCAGGGCCGCACCTTTCTCAGCGACATTGAAGACATCAGGGCCTTTGCCGCCGACGCCTTGCTCAAGCAGATGCAGTCAACCAACAACAGCAGCCCGGACAAGGTTCTATCCAGCCGCTACCACCCCAACGATGTGGAGCTGACCTTCAGCGTGGCGGCTGGTTATCCCGGGACCACAGGGATCATCGAAAAACGGACGATGAGCCTGACCGAACTGGCCATCAACAACCTCATCGCCCGACCGAGTGCAAACCTGATCCTCAGCCATCGCTTGGGCCTGACGCTGCCCCGGTGGTTGACGCCGGACTTCATTACCCGCAAGAACGGGCTGATCGAACAGGTCGACATTGGTTCGGCCTATCCCCGCTACCTGCAACAACGGCTGTTGGACGATGTACCTCAAGCCCAGGAACGCCAGCGAATATTTGCCGAACAGATCGCGGCACAGTTGCCGCTTGAAGCCTTCCAGCAAATGCTCAACCACGAAAACGGTGTGACCCGCCAAGGACTGGGCCTGGTTGAAGCCTTGCTCAATCCTGGGGCCGATAGCCAACAGGTAGGCGGTCGACCGGTAGTCATCCGCCACCTGGCCTTCCTGCGCAAACCCGAGGCCCACCCCGACATCGTGAACAATATGTTCATTATCGAGCCGGAGGATGTCCAAACCGGACCACACCTGCTGTATCGCCCGCTTTACGCGCCCTCGTTGCAAGAGTTCCCGACGCGCGAGGCACTGCTGAAGGCCGTCGTCACCCCAGGGGACCTGCAAAAAAGCATCCTGACCTGGATGACTGATGCCGCACGGCCGATCTATGCCAATGGCGGCTTCCAGGAGCCGCACATCGTGCGGTTTTTCCAGGGCGATGAATTCAACCTCCCCGCCAAGCCCGCCCCTGCGACGCTGGCCATCGACGGTGCAAACGATGAACTGCGGCAGTTCCTGCGCAACGGCGAGCTGATGCTGTATCTTTACGGCAGCAATGCCCGCGCCCTGATCTCCCAGGCCGACCGTGATTCAGTCTCCAACAGCGAGAGCCGCTGGGCCATGCTCCTCAAGGGCGGCAGCCTGCTGTTCAATACGTTGCTGATGCCCTTGCTGCGTGGCCCGGTCATGGCCACCTTCTGGCTGTGGAGCCTGATGGCTAGCGCCAGCCAGGATATCCCGGCACTGAGCAGCGAAGACCCGGTGACCCGGGAGCTCGCCGCTGTCGATCTGCTGCTCAACCTCGGCATGCTGGTGCACCAGTTTCCCGCCATCAGCGCCTTGTCCCATGCACCGTTGCCCGATGCGCTGAAGGAACAGGCGATGCGTCCCCCAGCACCGCGCGTCATCCCTGAGCAATGGCCTGCGCCTGCGTCGCCTCGCATTCTCGAAGGGCCGGTGGGCTTGCCCGGCGAACACTTGCAGGGCGCCAGCAGGCACCTGGACCTCAGTTTCGCCAGTGCCCGCCAGCGCCTGACAGCGGAACAACGTAACCGGCTGCAGCGGCTACAGGTGCCACGTCCCACTTCAATGCCTGAACCGATCAAATATGGCCCCTACACAGGCTTGTACGTCATCCAGAACAAATGGCACGCACTGGTGGAAGACCAACTGTATCGGATCAGTCCGGAGCCGGACGGCAATACGGTGATCGTCGACCCGCAGGCTCCACGAGACTCGGCAAAAAATGGTCCGGTGTTGAAATCGGATACCCAAGGCAACTGGTCCATGGATCTACGCCTGCGTCTGCGCGGGGGCATGCCCCCAAAGCGGGTGGCCGAACTGCGCAAGCTCAGGGCCCAGCGGGGGATGGAACTGAGCCGGGAGCTAGCGAATTATCATGCACAGGAAGCCGATAAGCTAAAGGCCGTGCAAGTTGCCCAGGAAGTCATGAGCAGAACTCAGGAAGGCGCCTTTACCGAGGAGCAACGTGCGGCAAAACGTACGCAGTTTTATGAATTGCTCCAGGACCAGACTGACGATTATCTGCGGCTGCTGAACAAAGCAACCGAATATGCCGGCCTTGACATGACATTGCCCCCGGAAATGCTTCGCGCCCTGATGGAAAACGTGGTCAACAATGCCCGTAAAGCCTTTCTTGTCGTCGAGTTGGATTTATTGGCCCTGGATGCCGCCAATATCCAATTCATAAAAAACGGACCGGCGTTGAAGGAGGCTGTCGCCGACAACCCCGCAGGCTACTTTGCGTACCTCGACGCAATGAGCGTCATCAACGATCGTTCCATCTATTGGCTGGAACTCAAAGATCGACACCTGGACGCGCTATTGAACCTGGATGCCGAAGGCGCGCAGATATTCGAGCGGCTGACCAAGGACCGTCCCGAGGAAGAAAGAACGGCGCTGGCCACCAAGGCCGTGCAGTTACCCATACTCGGGGCCCTGCTGGTCAAAAACCCCGACTCCGACCTTCCCGCCAGTCTGCATAACCTCATCAAGTTCTTGCTGGAACAGGTGCGCTCCCACTCCGACCTGGGAACATATGACCTGCCCCCTTCGGAGCGGCTTGAAGTGCTGGAAAGTCTGACCGAAAACTATGGCGCTTCCCTTGATGCCATGCAGGGCATCAAGGCACTCAATGCCAGCGACATTGACCCATCCTATTTCGACAGGCTGTTCAAGCTGATCGAACAGCTCTATGACGACGCCTCCAAGACATTGTCCGCCGAGCTAAAACCGGCGCCGCAACCGCGCAAGCGTCCGCAAAAACGCACCAAAACGGCGAGCGGGCGCCCGCAAAAAAAGGTGATCAAAACCCGTAAGGGGGGCGTGTTGATTGGTGATCTGAAACCCGCCGGCACCTCCCTGCCGATTGAAGTCGTCGAGTTACGCTCCGAAGTCGATGACGAGTTACTCGCCACGTATTCACAGCACGATGACGTCTGGGACATCGTCGAAGTACAACGACCGGTTCCGCCACCACCGCGCACCAGAGCGATCAAAACGATCAAGAGCGAAGCGCGCAAGCTGCTGGATCAATTGGAAAACAGTTTACTGAGCGCAGAGCGATATAAAACCCAGTGCCGCTTTCCTCAGGAAATCGAGGAGATCATGAACAATGAGGCGAGTCGCTACCGCAAACGCTGCGAAGAACTGGAAAGGGCCTTCACCGCCTCGACAAAACCGCGCACACCAGCAGATCAAACATTGATCGATGAACTGTCAAACGCAGCTTCCCGCCTGGCCACTCGGGGCAGCGCCCTGCGCACCGAACTGAGTTTCAAATTGCCGCCCACCGACAGCAACCTGCGCTACCTGTTCGAAAAGAATCTGATACAGGTTGCCCGGCTCGGCGAACGCAAAGCCTTGAAAAGCGAGCGCAAGGATTTCCTTCAGGAATACGCCATCAATGACCGCGACGGTTGGCCGCTGTGGTATGCGCATTTTCACTACGAAGCGGCCGATACGCCGAAAGCGGATTTCAGCGTCGCGCATCTGAAAACCAAGGAGCAACGCCGGGAGCACTATCACTCGATGCTGGCCAAGGCGAAAAGCCCTTATGCGGTGGTGAATGTGCATCGAGGGCAGATCGGCAGGCCGTTGGCGCAGAGCAAGTTCTTGCCGTTGGCGCCTTGATCTCTGTTCAAAGGCTGGCGTAATTCATTGTGGCGAGGGAGCAAGCTCCCTCGCCACATGTATTAATGGGCAAACAACGACTTACTCTTCTGCCCTGCCATTTTTTCAGGCTTGATCAGGAACCGCGCCAGCGCCGGCAGCAGCCACAGTGCCCCGAACATGTTCCACAACAACATGAACGTCAGCATCAGCCCCATGTCGGCCTGGAACTTGATGGCCGAGAAGATCCAGGTGCACACACCGATGGCCAGGCACAGGCCTGTGAACAACACGGCCTTACCGGTGGACTTCAGCGTCTGGTAGTACGCCTCTTGCAACGGCAAGCCGGCCCGCAGGAAGCTTTCCAGGCGACTGTAGATATAGATGCCGTAGTCCACGCCTATCCCCACGCCAAGCGCCACCACTGGCAGCGTCGCGACCTTCACACCGATACCCATGAAGGCCATCAGGGCGTTCCCCAGCACCGAGGTCAGCACCAGCGGCAGCACGATGCACAGCGTCGCCGCCCAGGAACGGAAAGTGATCATGCACATGGTTGCCACACAGATGTACACCAGGACCAGAATGGTCAGTTCCGATTCCTTGATCACTTCGTTGGTTGCAGCTTCAATGCCGGCGTTACCGGCGGCGAGGATGAACTCCAGGCCGTCGCGATTATTTTCCTTGGCAAACTCCTGCACCACCTTCACGGCGCGGTCCAGGGTCTCGGCCTTGTGGTCGTTGAGGAAAACCAACACCGGGGCCACGGAACAGTTGTTGTTGTACAGGCCATCGGCCCGGGCAATGGAGTTGTTCAACACGTCAGGGTTGCGCGACAGGGTTTCCCACTTCAGGTTGCCCTCGTTCATGCCCTTGATCATTTGCTTGGACACGGTGACCAGGGAGATCGCCGACTGCACCCCCTCGGTGTTCTGCATTTTCCACATCAGTTCGTCGATGGGAGCCATGGCTTCATAGCGTGAGCAGCCTTCAGCCTTGGTCTTGACCATCACCACCAGGACATCGGAGCTGGTGGAATAGTTGCTGATGATGAAGTTGTTGTCCTGGTTGTAGCGCGAGTCCGGACGCAACTCCGGCGCGCCCTGGTCCAGGTCACCGATCTTCAGGTTCTGGCTGTACCAGAGGCCGCCACCAAAGGCGATCAAGGCCAGGACGATCGACACTGGCGCGACTTTGGCGCTGGCAAACTTCGACAGCAGGCGCCAGAACGGGTGCTCACGCGTCGCATCCTTTTTGCTGCGCTCGATGGCACGCTTGCTGATGCCGACATAGGAAATCGCCACCGGCAACAGGATCAGGTTGGTGAACACAATCACCGCCACGCCGATGGACGCACCGAAGGCCAGTTCCCGGATCACGCCGATGTCGATGATCAGCAAGGTGATGAAGCCGACGGCATCCGCCAGGATTGCGATCATCCCCGGCAGGAACAACTGGCGGAATGTGCGCCGCGCCGCCGTCAGGGCGTTGTCCGCTTCACTGGATTGCAAAGCGATGCCGTTGATTTTCTGCACGCCGTGGGAGATACCAATGGCGAAGATCAGAAACGGCACCAGCATCGAATAAGGATCGAGCCCGAAACCGACGGCGTGCATCAGCCCCAACTGCCAGACCACGGCCACCAGAGTCGTGCTCAGCACTGCAATGGTGCTGCGCATGCAGTTCGTGAACCAGTACAGCAGCACCAGGGTAATGATGAAGGCCACGCCGAAGAACATCACCACCATGGTCAGGCCGTCGATCAAGTCACCGACCTTCTTGGCGAAGCCCACGATATGGATCTTTACGTTGGGGTTCTGGGCTTCAAACTTGTTGCGGATCTTGTCTTCGAGTTCGTGGGAGAACTTCTGATAATCCAGGGCCAGCAGCTTGCCCTGGTCCTGCGGGTCCGGATAGGACTCCAACAGCGGGATATCGATGATGCTCGATTTGAAATCGTTGGCTACCAGGCGTCCGACCTGGCCGGACTTGAGCACGTTGTTGCGTAACAGGTCGAGACTGTCTGCCGAGCCGTCATAGCTCTGGGGAATCACCTCGCCACCGGCAAAGCCCTCCTCCGTCACTTCGGTCCAGCGCACGCTCGGGCTCCACAACGACTTGAGGCCGGAGCGGTCGACGCCGGAAATGTAGAACACCTCGTCATGAATCTGGCGCAAGGTCTCCATGTAATCCTTGGAGAAAATGTCACCGTTGGTGGCCTCCACGGAAATCCGCACCGTGTTGCCCAGGTTCGCCAAGTCATTGCGGTGTTCGAGCATCTTCTCGATGAAGGGGTGCTCGAGGGGGATCATTTTTTCGAAACTGGTGGACGGCCGGATCAGCGTGGCCTGCCAGAACAGGAAAATACTGACCAACAGGCAAATGACGATCACTGCCGGGCGGTTGTTGAAAATCAGGCGCTCGAGGAACGTCGCCTTGTCTTGGTGATGACTGCTCATGGGGTCCGCCTTCTTGTTATTGTGCCCGCCGGATGTTTGCGGCTCATTTGCTCAATTCAGCGCCGGTGGGGGTGGTGGCGTGAACGCCACCCTGTCCTGCCAGGATCAGATTGCCGTTGCCCGCCGCCGTGACGGCCGCCACGGAAATCCGATCCGGGCGGTTGAAAACGCTGAAGGTCACGCCGTCATCGCTGCTGCGCACCACACTGCCGCCGTTGCCGACAATTACGATGGAGCCATCTGGCAAGAGCGTGGCCCCGGACAGGCCGAATTCCAGGGCACCGCGGGTGGCCTTGAGTTCGACCTGCTCCCAGGTGCTACCAAAATCGGTGGAGCGATAGAGGTTGCCGCGCAGGCCGTAGGCCAACAGCGTTGAAGGCTGAGCGGTGCCGATGACGCCGAACAGCGAACCTTCGTATGGGCCTTCGATCTTTTCCCAGGTCTGGCCCCAATCGCTGGAGCGGAACATGCTGCCGGCCTCACCAACGATGAACAGCCCGGCGTCTTTCACCGCAGCTATCGCGTTGAGGTGGAACTGGTCTTCGTTGTCGAGACGATCCCCGACCTCTTCCCAGTGCTTGCCGCCGTCGGTGGTTTCGAACAGCGCCCCGTAGGCGCCCACGGCAAAACCGTTGCTCGCGTCCTTGAACCAGACGTCCAGCAGCGGCGATTCACGGGTCAGGTCTTCGAATTGCTTGGTCCAGGTGCTGCCACCGTCTTCGCTGGCCAGTATCTGCGCGTCGTGCCCCACGGCCCAGCCGTGTTTGTCATCGACGAAAAATACTGCGGTGAGCAACTGGCGGGTCGGCACCTTGGCCTGAGTCCAGGAACCGCCCTGATCGTCCGAATAGACAATGTGCCCGCGATCACCGACCGCCACCAGGCGTTTGCCGGCATGGACCACATCGAGCATCAGGGTTTTGCTGGCCTTGGCCGACTCGACGGAATAGATGACATCGGATGTCGAAGCCGCTACGGCCATCACCGGTGCAGACAACACGGCAGAGCCCAGCAGCGAGAGCGCCGAGACCAGCAACGCGACTCTGCGCAGTACCGGCGGCCGGCAGCGGCCCACAGCCATGACAGGCTCATTCATAGACCTTTCCCCCATTATTATTGTTAGGTCATTCAACCCTTCAGGGCGCCGTAAGCGGGCTCATCGTGATTGACTGTTCTGGAGCATAGTCCTGAAACCTGCAATCTAGAGCCACTTCGGAAGCTGACCTATCCTATCGGGCTTTGGAAAGGTCTGACAATCGACGCCGCGTTATCTTTTGTTAACCGTGGCGCAGTGCGGTCGGGGGTGAATGAAGGGGTATTCGGGGAGGTTATGGCAGGCTATCGAGGCGGTTGTTGTGTAGACAGGTCTGACGCCATCGCGAGCAGGCTCGCTCCCACAAGGGATCAATGTTGAACACAAGATATATGCTCACTGAAGATCACCTGTGGGAGCGAGCCTGCTCGCGATGGGAACACCGCGGCCTGCCAGGCAGACCGCGGTGCCAAGGTCACGCCAGGCTCTTGCTCACCACTTCGAACACATCGGCCGACAGCCCGCCGGACGCCAGGATGCGCTCCAGCTCGGCTTTCATCAGCGCCTGGCGGGCACTGTCGTATTTGCGCCAGCGGGTCAGTGGCGCCAGTTGCCGTGCGGCGATCTGCGGGTTGAAGCCATTGAGCTGGATCACCAGATCCGCCAGGAAGCGATAACCTGAACCGTCAGCCGCGTGGAAGTTGATCAGGTTCTGCCCGGCAAACGCCCCCACCAAAGCGCGTACCTTGTTCGGGTTCTTGATATTGAACGCCGGATGTTCCATCAAGGCCTTGACCCGCGCCAGGCCGCCCGGCAACGGGCTGCCGGCCTGGACGCTGAACCATTGGTCCATGACCAGCGGGTTGCCTTTGAAGTTCTCCGCGAACACTTCCAGGGCCTTGGCCTTCTCGGCTTCGAACGGGGAATTGACCAGCACCGCCAGGGCCGTGAGACGCTCGGTCATATTGTCGGCGGTGTCGAACTGCTCCAGGGTGGCACTGAGCACTTCCGGCTTGTCGGTCAGCATCAGGTACGACAGCGCGATGTTCTGCAAGGCACGGCGGGCGAAATGCTCGGCCTCGGCCACGTACGGCGTGCGCTTGGACAGGTCACGGTTGGCCTCATAGCGCAGCCACAGGGCTTCGAACAGATTGTCCGCCAGTTGCTGACGGGCGAATTCCCGCGCGGCATGGATCGCCTCCACGTCGGCCACTTCGCTGATTTCCGTCAGATAAGCCTCGCTTGGCAGCGAGAGCATTTCCGCGACCATGGCCTGATCCAGGGATTCGTCCGACAGCACGCTACGCAACGCGCTGACCAGACGCGGGTCCAGCACCAGATTTTCGCCTTTCTGATGCTGGGCGATCAGTTCCTGCAGCACCTGCACCGACAACTGCTGGCCGGCATCCCAGCGGTTGAAGCCGTCGCTGTCGTGCTGCATCAGGAACATCAAGTGGTCCCGATCGTACGGGAAGCTAAGCTTCACCGGGGCCGAGAAGCCGCGCAACAACGAAGGCAACGGCTTTTCGGCGATGTCGACAAAGGTGAAGGTCTGCTCGGCTTCGGTCACCGAGATCACCCGGGACGTGCCAGTTGCCGCCGCTTCGCCGGCCAGGCGCAGAGGGATTTCATTGCCCTTGCTGTCCAGCAAACCCAGCTCCACGGGAATCACAAATGGCAGTTTTTCCATTTTGTCCGGGGTCGGTGGGCAGCTCTGGCTGAAGGTCAGGCTGTAGGTTCGGGCAGCAGCGTCGTAGGACTCGCTGACCGCCAGCCGTGGCGTACCCGCCTGGCTGTACCAGCGCTTGAACTGACTCAGGTCGACGCCGTTGGCATCCTCCATGGCCTTGATGAAGTCATCGCAGGTCACGGCCTGGCCGTCGTGGCGCTCGAAGTACAGGTCGCTGCCCTTGCGAAAGCCCTCGGCCCCCAGCAGGGTGTGGATCATGCCGACCACTTCCGACCCCTTTTCGTACACGGTCAGGGTGTAGAAGTTGGAAATTTCGATGAAGCTGTCCGGGCGCACCGGGTGGGCCATGGGACCTGCGTCTTCGGCAAACTGGTGAGTGCGCAGGTACGCCACGTCCTGGATACGCTTGACCGTGGCTGAGTTCATGTCGGCCGAAAAACCGGCGTCGCGGAACACAGTGAAGCCTTCCTTGAGGGACAACTGGAACCAGTCACGGCACGTCACGCGGTTGCCCGACCAGTTATGGAAATACTCGTGGGCAACGATCGCTTCGACCCGCTGGTGCGCGGCATCGGTGGCGGTTTCGGCGCGGGCCAGCACTGCGCTGGAGTTGAAGATGTTCAGGCCCTTGTTTTCCATGGCGCCCATGTTGAAGTCGTTGACCGCGACGATCATGAAGATGTCCAGGTCATACTCACGGCCATAGACCTCTTCATCCCAGCGCATCGACTTCTTGAGGCTGGTCATGGCGTGCTGGCACTTGTCGATGTTTTCCGGCTCGACATAGATGCGCAGCGCCACGGTGCGCTCGGTCATGGTGGTGAAGGTGTCTTCGACGCACCACAGGTCGCCGGCCACCAGGGCAAACAGGTAGGCGGGTTTCTTGAACGGGTCTTCCCAGGTCGCCCAGTGCCGGCCATCTTCGCCGGGACCGCTGGCGATCGGGTTGCCGTTGGACAGCAACACCGGATAGCTGTGCTGCTCGGCCACCACCGTGGTGGTGAACGTACTCATCACATCCGGGCGGTCGAGGTAATAGGTGATCTTGCGGAAACCTTCGGCCTCGCACTGGGTGCAGAACATGCTGCCGGACTTGTACAAGCCTTCCAGGGCGGTGTTGGTTTCCGGGTGGATCCTGACAGTGGTGTCCACCGTGAAGGCCGGGGCCTTGGGTTGCAGGGTCAGGTGGCTGGCGTCCAGCTGATAGTCCAGCGGATTGAGGTCGGTGTCATCGAGCTTGATCGAGAGCAGTTCCAGCTGCTGGCCATCGAGCACCAGGGGCGGCAGGCCGGCACCGCGCTCGGGGTTACGGCGCATCACCAGTTGCGCATGGACCAGGCTGTGGTCCTCGAACAACTCGAAGGTCAGGTGCGTCTCGTCGATCAGGTACTCGGGCGCCTGATAGTCCTTCAGGTAAATCATCTTCGGTTGTTCGGTGCGCATGGGGCAAATCCTTCTACTGATGCACGGCGAGCTGATAAGCCGTGTATTTACGAATATTGATCACGCCAGTGTCGAAAATCAGGTATTGGCCCTTGATCCCCAGCAGCGTGCCTTCGGCAATCGGGTTCTTGTCCAGGTTGAAGCTGACGATCTTGGCCGGGTATTGCTCCACCGGATAACGGATCTCGACCGGCTCGACGTCCGCTATGGTCTGGATCGCTTGCAGGCCGAATCGTTCCTGCAAGCCTTGCAGTCCTTCGGCGCAGCTCTCGAACAGCGAATCGCGGATCTGCGGCAGGTCCACCGCCACGGCGTCGCCCTTGAGCAATGCGCGCCAGTTGGTCTTGTCCGCCACCTGGCTGCGGAACAGGTCTTCGACAAAGCCCGATTGCTGGCGAGTGGCGACCCGCAGGATCGGCAGCGCCTGGCTGGCGCCCTGGTCCAGCCAGCGGGTCGGCAGCTGCGTGGCGCGGGTGATGCCGACTTTCACGCCCGAGGAATTGGCCAGGTACACCACATGATCGGTCATGCAGAACTGTTCGCCCCAGGCCGGCTCGCGGCAGGTGCCCGCATCGAAGTGGCAGCGCTCAGGGCTCATGATGCACAGGTCGCACTGGGCCAGTTTAGTCATGCAGGGGTAGCAATAACCCTGGCTGAAGCTGGTCTTGGTCCTGCGTCCGCAATGGCTGCAGTGGATCGCACCGAGAAACTCCAGGCGCACCGTGCTGCCAATCAACGGGTTGACTGGCACCTCGGTATCGCCCAGGCGAAAGGCGTATTGAACGGTCGGCCCGTCAAGGCGTGCCGACATCTTGCTGATTGCACCGCGGCCAATCTCGATCAATGGATGGCATCCGACTTGAACAGGATGTTCGGCACTTCTGTGGCCTTCGACTGGCACTCCTGCGGGCCCATGTAGCCGGTGCGTTCCTCTTCGGGCAGATTCTGCATCTCCCAGGCGATCATCGCCTGCAGCGACAATTCGCGCTGTTCGGCGGTGAGCTTGTTGCCATCGGCCCATTTACCGATTTCCACCGCCAGCTTCAGGCTCTGATAGATCTCGGGGGTGATGTTTTTGATCATTTCGTTGAACGAGGACATGGGTTCTCCGCGCAATCGCGCATATTCAAATATTACAGGCGCCGTCAGAGGGCCATTTTACGACGAGCGAACAGCCCGCCCAACAAACCCGTGAAGCAACCGATGAGCAGCCCGCCGACGTGGGCCGCGTTGGCGATTTCGCCGAAACCGATCAGCGAGATCAGCCCGGACAGGCACAGCACCAGCCACACCAGCATCATCACCAGCACCCCACGGGGCAAGTGATAGGCCGGGTTCGGCGCCAGCAGTTGAAAGATCCAGCAGTGCCCCAACAGACCATAGAGCACGCCGGACAAGCCGCCGAACAAGGTCGGGCCGCTGAAGAAATATTGAGCGAAGTTGGACACGAGGCTGAACAGCAGTGTCAGCCCCAGCAGGTTGATGCCGCCCTGGCGCGCTTCGATCCGCCGTCCCAGTTCCCAGTACCACATGCCATTCATGGCGATGTGCAGGAAACCGAAATGGATCAGCATCGGCGTCACCAGGCGCCACCACTGCCCTGCCGCCAGGCTGTCGGCCAGGGGCGTGAAATGGATATAGTCGCCGACGACGCGAAACTCCAGGAATGTCAGCCAGCGCAAGGTCTCGAGATTTTCCCCCAGCAACGTCACGGCGCCGACGATCAGGCTCAGCAGCAACACCAGTGCTGTAACCGGGCTGCGGGTCAGTTGCTGGACGAAACCAGGTCGTCGCGACGTGCTGCCGGTGCCCGGCAACTCCAACTGGTGCTCGGGATCGCCGCTCGGGAAGCGTGCATACAACGAGCGCACGTCTTCGCTGATTTCATCGGGCACCCAGAGCACCTGCTCGCCCGCCTCCTCGCTGACCCGATGGGGCACCTGCATGCGTTGCAGCAATTTGACGAAGCCGCTCAGATCCTCGGCCAAGGGCAAGCGCAAGACCGCCACGACGCTCATCGCAGTTCCTCCGGCCGTTCGACATCGACCCAGACAAATTTATGCGGGTCCAGTCGGGTTTCTGCGTCGAGACGATAGGCCACCAGTTTTCCGTAAAGCACCGCGCTGTAATCCAGGCAGGCCAGGTTCGAGCGGATCGGCGCGGGTTTGCCGCTGCGCCAGTAATGACCGACGAAGAGCATGGGTTCATGCACGCCATAGCGCAGCAGATTATTCTTTTCGTCGGGTGACAGCGGCGTGCGAGCCACCGGTTCGGGCAAGGCGTCGGGTTGGAACACGATGTCTCCATAGGTCTGAGGATCGTCTTCCCAGAACTTGGTGCGAAAGAACGAACGGGTCAGGCCGTCGCCGCCGGTGAGGGTCAGGCCATGGGGCAAGCGCATGTCGGTACCGCGCAGCAGGCGATCAAACACCGTGCAGGCGAAACTGCCCGGCTCCGCCGAGGCCTGGAGGAAATGCTCGTCGATACAGCCGTCCGGGAACAAGCCTCGCAGCGGCTCGATCAGACCGTTGTCCCAGCAGGCGTGGACCACCCGAAAGCGCTGGGCATCGACAAACAGCGGCAACTCGTAAAACCACTTGAGAAAGTCATGCCAGTCGCCCGGATGCTGCTCGAACTGGGTCAGGGTTTCGTTGAGCAGACGGGCATGGCGCGGGGTGTGTTCGCGCACGTAGCGCTGGCCGCTGCCCGGCAACGCCGGCGTGCTCCAGCCCAGGGCGTTGAACTCGTGGTTGCCCATGATGCACAGCGCCTGACCGGCCACCACCATGTCGTGGACGATGTGCAGGGCTTCGCGGATCCGCGGACCACGGTCGATGATGTCCCCCAGGAACACGGCCATGCGCGACGGGTGCCGCCAGACGCCGCCCTGCTTGTGATAACCGAGGCGGTCCAGCAGGCGTTCCAGGGTCAGGGCGCATCCGTGCACGTCGCCGATCAGGTCGTAACTGCGCGCAGGATCGAGCATCAGTCGCCTCCACCCCCCAATCGACTGCCCCAGCCGAGCTTGGTCCGGCAGACTTCGTAGTAATTGTGATCCAGCGGGTGGATCAGGCGCAGCTTCTGCGCTTTTTTGCTGACGGTGATGGTGTCACCCGGCGCGCAGGTGAAATGGTTCTGGCCGTCACAGGACACTTGCGGGTAGATCTGCATATCCTTGGACACGACGATTTTCAGCTCACTATTGCCATCGACCACAATGGGTCGCCCAGACAAGGTATGGGGGTACATGGGCACAATCACAATAGCGTCGAGCTTGGGATGCATGATCGGGCCACCGGCGGAAAGCGCATAGGCCGTGGAGCCGGTGGGCGTGGCGACGATCAGGCCGTCGGCCTTCTGGCTGCAGACGAACTGACCGTCGATATACAGCTCGAATTCGATCATCCGCGTGGATTTGCCGGGGTGCAGCACCACATCGTTGAGGGCATCGCCCTGGCCGATGGCTTCGGCGTGACGGCGCACCTCGGCTTGCAGCAGGAAGCGATTCTCCACCAGATAGTGACCGTCCAATACCTCGGCCACTTTGGTTTCCAGCTCGTCGGGGCGGATATCGGTCAGAAACCCCAGGCTGCCCCGGTTGATGCCCAGTACCGGAATGTTGTGCCGCGCCAGGGCTCGGGCGGCCCCCAGCAGACTGCCATCGCCGCCGACCACGATCACCATGTCACAGACTTCGCCGAGCATCTTGCGCGACGAAGTCTGCAGGCCGTGACCAGGCAAGACTTCGGCGATGGTATCTTCGAGGATCACATGCAGGTGCCGCTCCAGGAGGAAACGTTTGAGTCGGCGAACAGTGTCCAGCACCTGCGAACTGCCCAGGCGACCGATGATGCCGATATTGCGAAATTGCTCCATGGGGCTCCTGCGAGGGTCTGCGTCGGGCGAAAAACACGATTATGGGCGAAAGCCGCCCATAGACAAAATTCTTTAAGCCTTCGACGCAGGCTATGCTCGCAAAATGATCCTGTTCCCCGAACTGCTCGACTTGCCCCGCCGCCTGCGCCATCCCGAAGTGCGCGACCTGGCGTGGGCGATCCTTGCCCCGCCGATGCTGATCGACACGCCCTGGCCCCAACGCCATCCCCTGACCGGCAGCGACTGGGTGCAACAGCCTCATCAACTGGAACACTGGCTGCGACAACTGGACCGCGACAGCTATCCGTTACTGCATTGCCTGTCCCAGGGCAGAACCCGGCGCCTGGGTCTGTATTACGAACGGTTGTGGCAGTTTGCGGTGCAGCACGCGCCGGGCATTGAGCTGATCGCCGCCAACCTGCCGATCCGCCACCAGGGCCAGACCCTGGGTGAACTGGACCTGCTGCTGCGCGATGGCGACGGCATCCACCACCTGGAACTGGCGATCAAGTTGTACCTCGGGCCGCAAAACGGCCACGGGCAGGACACCGCACAATGGCTCGGCCCGGGCTGCCATGACCGGCTCGACCTTAAACTGGCGCATTTGCGCGAACACCAGCTACCAATCTCCGCTCGCCCGGAAAGCCGAGAGGCCCTGGCAACGCTGGGCATTGAACCCTCGGGCATCGAGCTGTTTCGCTCGGAACTCTGGCTAGGCGGCTATCTGCTTTACCCGTGGCCCGGCCATGCCGAACCCCCAACCGGCGCCCATCCCAGGCATTTGCGCGGAAGGTGGCTGCATCAGCGGGACTGGCCGGCGTTCGTTGCCCAGCGTCCGCCGGGGCGCTGGCAACCCCTGCCCCGCGCTGGCTGGCTGGCCCCGGCCCATTATCCGGCGGACCAGACCTGGAGCGCCGGGCAACTGGATGCCTGGCGAATGGCCCTCGACCCCATGGCCCCCGCACAATTGATGGTGCGCCTGAGTGAAAATGCCGAGGGTGAGTGGGAAGAAACCGAGCGAGCGTTCCTGGTGGCGGATCGTTGGCCGGATGTGCCGGGGAATGGGTGAGATGGGCGGCGTCTGTCCGGGCCTCATCGCGAGCAGGCTCGCTCCCACAGTGACCGCGGCGTTTGCAATCTCAATGGCAACAAAGCATCGATGTGGAAGCTGCTCGCGATAAAGCCAACGCGGTCTAAATGGACAACCGCAACGCCAACGCCGCCAACGTCACCAACAACACCGGCACGGTCAGCACAATCCCGACCTTGAAGTAGTACCCCCAGCCAATCCGGATGTCCTTGCGCGCCAGCACGTGCAGCCAAAGCAAAGTCGCCAGGCTGCCGATCGGAGTGATTTTCGGGCCCAGGTCGCTGCCGATGACGTTGGCGTAGATCATCGCCTCCTTCACCACCCCGGTGGCCTGACTGGCATCGATGGACAAGGCACCGATCAGCACCGTCGGCAGGTTGTTCATGATCGACGAGAGCAAAGCCGTCAACAGCCCGGTGCCCATCGCCGCCCCCCACACACCATAGGCGGCGAAACCGTCGAGCCATTGCGCCAGGTAGCCAGTCAGCCCCGCATTGCGCAGGCCATAGACCACCAGATACATGCCCAGGGAGAAGATCACGATCTGCCACGGCGCCTCCTTCATGACCCTGCGAGTGGAGATTTTGTGACCGCGGGCCGCGACGGCCAGCAATAACGCGGCGCAGACCGCCGAAATCGCGCTGATGGGAATGCCCAACGGCTCGAGGGCGAAGCAACCAAGCAGCAGAATCGCCAACACCGCCCAGCCCGCGAAGAAGGTGGCCCTGTCGTGGATGGCACTCGCCGGGGCATCCAGTTGATGCGGGTCATAGTCGCGCGGGATGTCGCGGCGAAAGAACCACAGCAATATCGCCAGGCTGGCCGCGACGCTGACCAGGTTCACCGGCACCATGACCGCCGCGTAACGGTTGAAGCCAATGCCGAAGAAGTCGGCTGAGACGATGTTCACCAGGTTCGACACCACCAGCGGCAGGCTCGCGCTATCGGCAATGAAGCCGGCGCCCATCACGAATGCCAGGGTTGCCGCCGGAGAAAAACGCAAGGCCAGCAGCATCGAAATTACGATGGGCGTCAGGATCAACGCCGCGCCGTCATTGGCGAACAAAGCCGACACCAGCGCGCCCAGCAGCACCATGAACGCAAACAGCTTGCGCCCGCTGCCTCGGCCCCAGCGGGCCACATGCAAGGCGGCCCAGGCGAAGAACCCAGCCTCGTCCAGCAACAGGCTGATGATGATCAGCGCGATAAACGTACCGGTGGCGTTCCAGATGATCTGCCACACCAGAGCAATGTCACCGACCTGCACCACCCCGCTCAACAACGCCAGCAGCGCGCCGAGCGTTGCACTCCAGCCAACACCGAGGCCCTTGGGTTGCCAGATCACCAGTGTAATGGTCAGCAGAAAAATCAACGACGCGAGGAGCATGCGCAACAGCCTTGAAAGAAGGGATTTAGCAGGGGAAAAGAAGGGTCGCCTTGTGGCGAGGGGATAACCCCCTCACCCGCTATGCATGCCTGAAAATGCCGGGCATCAGGCCTTTTTGTGCTGTTCAACCCACTTGCCATAGGCATCAATGAATTTCTGCAGAAACGGCCTCACCGACTCAGACAGCTCGCCCTGCTCATCGAACGCGCTCCCCGCACCGGCCAGATAAGCCTCCGGCTGTTGCATGCAAGGCACATCGAGGAAAACCAGGGACTGGCGCAAATGATGATTGGCACCGAAACCACCCATGGCTCCCGGCGAGGCACTGATCACCGCACCCGGTTTACCGCTCAGGCAGCTCTTGCCGTAAGGCCGCGAGCCGACGTCAATGGCATTTTTCATCGGGGCCGGAACCGAGCGGTTGTATTCAGGCGTGACAAACAGCAATGCGTCGGCCGCGCCAACCTGCTCACGGAAAGTGCTGTAGGCTTGTGGGGGTGTGACGTCAATATCTTCGTTGTAGAGCGGCAGGTCGCCTATCTCGATGATTTCCAGCTTCAGGTTGCTCGGCGCCAGATCCGCCAGGGCCAGAGCCAGCTTGCGATTGATCGAAGCCTTGCGCAGGCTCCCCACTAAAACGGCCACGGTGTAGACATTACTCATTGGACACTTCTCGACGATGGGTTCAAGGGAGCCCCATTTATAGATGATCGGGCGAACAATTGGACCAGCGGAGAACCGAAAACCTTCCGACTGGACTATTTTTTTCATGTAGGAAAACTTACCGCGCTTGACCAAGGTCTACAGAACCGCAAATCGAGTGATTTATTTCCAGAGGTTCTAAGCAATGGCAGCAGTACTTGTCGGACAATTTCATGCGCGGGACGCCGAAGGTCGCGTCTATTCAGTGCATGAATACCAAGAATCGACCCCGTCGCCCGACGGTAACGGCAAGGAGCCTGTGACCACTTTCAAGCTGGCGATCGGAGATCGCGTCAACCAACTCGAAGACGGCAAATTCATGCTGGTGCAGTCCCAGATTGAATTAACCCGCGAACCGGAAACGCTACCGCCCGCTCAAACGCCCGCTGAAACGCTAATTGCCTCATAACCTGTTGTTATGAGCAGAAGTCATGCCCGGACTTGGGTTAGGATTCAGCCACTCAATGGCTCTCCCGCCCAACATGGACTGCTTGCATGCGTTTACGCCACATCGAAGTGATCCAGGCGCTGTTGCAGACCGGCCACCTCGGCACGGCGGCTGAATGGCTGCAATTACCGGTGGCAGAGGTGGAGGCGACGCTGCGCGATGCCGAGCTGCAGCTGGGTTTCATGCTGTTTGCCAGTGTGCGCGGGCGATTGCAGGCGACTCGCGAAGCCCTTGAGTTGCGCGACGGCATCACCCGCGTGTATGACACCCTCGAACCGGTGCAACGCCTGGCCAGCAGCCTGAAACACTACCAGGCGCCGCCCCTGCGCATCATTTGCACCCCACCGCTGGCCCAGCAGTTACTGCCCCAGAGTATCGCTGCCCTGCGTCGACGCCATCCGGACGCCCCTTGCACCCTGCTCAGCCAACCGACCCGAGACATTGTTCAGAGCCTTCTGCTGCGCGACAGTGACTTGGGCCTTAGTCTGCACGACCCCGAACACTCCGACATCCAGTGCCAGATGATCGCCCAGGGCAAACTGCAATTGCTGGCGCCCCACGGCTGGCTGCAACCGCGGCAAAAATACATTTCGGTTCAGGATCTGGCCGGCCAGTCGCTGGTGGGCCTGGATGGCCACGACCCGCTGAGCCCTGCGTTCGACCATAAGCTGGCGGCGCTACGCCCCGCGCCGGTCATCCAGATCCGCGTACAGACCCATCAGATGATGCGCGCCATGGTCGAGGCTGGTGAAGGGCTTGCCATCGTCGACCCCTTCACCGCTTCAGGTGCCAAGGACGGCGGGCTGGACGTATGCCCGGTATCGCCCGCCATTCCCATCTGCCTGTATGCGCTGAGTCTGAATGGCACGGCGGCCTCTCCCACCCTCCAGTCGCTGCTGGAACTGATTACGGAACAAGCCGAGGCGCTGTTGGGCCACTGATCGCCATGCCCAGTGGATCGTCGAACAACCGGTACCAGAACAACGCCACCTCGGCGGTATGACGGTCAATGCCGCGATAGCGCAGGTGATCGATCCCGCCCAGCACGTAACCGCAACGCTCATAGAGCCGGCACGCGCCCAGATTGTTGTTCTGGGTTTCGAGCATGATGCCCGGCAGTTTTTTCTTGCGGCTCCAGAAATGAGCGACGTCCAGCAATGCCCTGGCCACACCGTGGCGACGGGCCGGGGCATGCACGGCAAGCTCATCGATGTGGGCAAAACCGTTCCAGTTGGTACTCACCACCAGGTGCCCTACCGGTTGGTCATCGAGGTAAGCCATGAAGATCTCGCTGTCCGGAGCGTCCCGGAAACTGCTGAATTCCTCAGGATCGATGCCATAGCATTTACGATAAGGGGCAATGGGCGTCACTGGCCATTGGCTCACCGGCCGACCCACCTGCGCCGTCCCATAGGCGCTGACCTCGAAACTGAAGTCGCTGCCCCAGATGTAGGCGGCAAAGCCGTCATCGACGACACGCACCGACAGGCCGGGGTGCTTGGGATTCATGACCGGCTGCATACTGGGAAAAGTCCTCATTCCTTGAGACAACCAACGGCGCTCTGCCATCCATTGCCCTTGCCTCTCGAAACTTCATACATCAAGCGGGTATCCGTAGCCTGCCCGTTACCTCAGGTTAGAAGGTACTGGCGATTGTGGCGAGAAATGAATGAAGACTGCCCTTGTGGGAGCGAGCCTGCTCGCGATGGGATCTCCATGGTCCAACAGACAGACCGAGCCGCCTGCATCGCGAGCAGGCTCGCTCCCACAAAGGGTACGACCGTGGCGCAAGATCAGTTCGCCGCGGCCTGGGATTCGACCAGTTGCGTCCACAGTGCCGGAGCACCGGCAGATTTGGCGATAGCTTCCAGACGCGCGGCATGTTCGGCCAGGTCGTTTTCGCTGGCGCGAAGGATCCGGCCTGGCGTGCGGTCAGCGGGCAAACGACGGATTTCCGTTGCCTGGTTACCTGAACCCTCACCCGTGCCATTGCCATCGGAGGCGTTGCCGGCCAGGGACAGGCTGGTCTGGCCACCCGTCATGGTCAGGTAGACGTCGGCGAGAATCTCCGAGTCGAGCAAGGCGCCGTGCAGTTCACGACCGGAGTTGTCGACGCCGTAGCGCTTGCACAAGGCATCGAGGCTGTTGCGCTGCCCCGGGTGCCGTTCCCGAGCCATCATCAGGGTATCGAGGATGGTGCAGTGCCGGGTGATATCGGCCCGGTCGTGCTGCCCCATCAGGGCAAATTCGTTGTTGATGAAGCCAACGTCGAACGCCGCGTTATGGATGATCAGCTGCGCACCCTGGATGAACTCGAAGAACTCATCGGCCACTTCAGCGAAGCGCGGCTTGCCCACCAGGAACTCGTTGGTGATGCCGTGGACGCCGATGGCGCCTTCATCACTTTCGCGGTCCGGTTGCAGGTAAACATGGAAATGGCGACCGGTCAGGCGTCGGCCGATCAGCTCGACACAGCCGATTTCGATAATCCGGTGACCATCGGTCACCGGCATGCCGGTGGTTTCGGTATCCAGTACAACAGATCTGTTGGCCATCAGTGTTCAGCTCTCAACGGGCATGCTTGCAAAAGCGGCGATGTTAACACGCTCCGGTAACGAGGGGACTTACCTGAAACCTGGCTTATGGGAGCGAAGCTGTGGGAGCAAAGCTTGCTCGCGATGAAGATAATGCGGTCTTTCAGGAAAACCAGGGCGCCTGTGTCGCGAGCAAGCTTTGCTCCCACACAAGCCCACTCGCCACAGATCATCCTGTTCAGGCCCCGACACCACTCGTATCAGGCCTGCTTGAAACCCCGCACCTCATCCACCCCACGGTTGGCCAACTGGTCGGCCCGTTCGTTACCGTGATGGCCGATATGGCCGCGCACCCATTTCCAGGTAACGTTGTGACGGTTGACCTGCTCGTCGAGCAGTTTCCACAGATCGGCGTTCTTCACCGGCTCTTTCGCAGCGGTTTTCCAGCCACGCTTCTTCCAGTTGGCCATCCACTCATTGATGCCTTTCATCACATATTGCGAGTCGGTCACCAGCAATACGTCGCAAGGCCGCTTAAGCTCTTCCAGCCCCCGAATAGCGCCCATCAGCTCCATACGGTTGTTGGTGGTATTGGTTTCACCGCCCCAGAGTTCCTTCTCGACACCCTTGCATACCAGCAGCGCCCCCCAGCCACCCGGGCCGGGATTGCCCTTGCAGGCGCCGTCAGTGAAGAGTTCTACGCTATCGCTCATGCCAATCCATCCAGAAAAAAATGCAAAGGCCTGCCGGACGGGAACGACAATGCCCGCAACCGAAATGCCGCCAGACCATCAGAAAAGGGTTAAGGCTCGATGTGGCGACGATTGACCTTGGCCATCGGCAAGGGAATCAGCTTGCCCATCGGCTCGCGTCGCGCCTGACGAACCGGGCGCAGCCCGACCGCAATCTTGCGCGCCACCAATAAATAGAAGCCGCCGCCGGACAGTTGCCACTCACCGGCCTTGCGCTCCCAGCCGGCCAGACGGGCCTGCCACTTGGGCGACGCAAGCGGCGGACGATAGCATCCGAAGCGACGTTTCTCCAGCGCGAAGCCCAGCAGGTTGAGCCAGTCACCGACCCTTGACGCCGAGATGCAGCGAGCCTGACGCAAAGCATCGTGAGCGAACACGTGACGCAACCCCCAACTGCTCCAGGGATTGATGCCAATGATCAACAGATGCCCGCCAGGACGGACGCTGCTGGCGGCTTCGCGCAGCAGCCCGTGCGGGGAGAGACAGAAATCCAGCCCGTGCTGCATCACCACCACATCGGCGGCATGCTCGCTCAACGGCCAGGCCTGCTCTTCGCAAACGATCTCCACGCCAGGCAATGGTGCCCCCAGGCGTACATTACGCTGAACCTGCGGCGCCGACGGCGGGGTCTGCGCCGAAGGCCCGTAGTGCACCAGATAGCCACCAAAGAACCGGCCCAGCTCGTCTTCGAGCATGCGCCGCTCCTCTTCCAGCAAAAATTGCCCGACAGGGCCGGACAGCCACTCACGAGCGGCGCTGATCAACGCAAGCCAGTCGGGATCAGCCTGAGCGAACGCTTCATCGGTCATTGCATTCTCCAACGCGTCAGGAAGTTCTAAGATGCGCCTTTGTTTTCTGCTTGGCGAATTCCGCGATGATACAGATCAGTGCCCTGCCCGCGTTCACCGATAACTACATCTGGTTGTTACAGGACCACGCCACTCAACGCTGCGCCGTCGTCGACCCCGGCGACGCCACGCCGGTGCAGGCCTGGCTCGACGCCCATCCTGGCTGGGTCCTGAGCGACATCCTGATCACCCACCATCATCACGACCATGTCGGCGGCGTCCAGGCACTGAAAAACGCGACACACGCCACCGTCTACGGCCCGGCCAGTGAAAACATCCCGGCGCGGGACGTGGCGCTGCAGGACAACGACCGGCTCAGCGTCCTCGACTGGGACTTCGATGTCTACGCCGTACCCGGCCACACCCTGGGGCATATCGCGTATTACCATCATGGCTTGCTGTTCTGTGGCGACACCCTGTTTGCCGCCGGTTGTGGGCGACTCTTCGAAGGCACGCCTGCACAAATGCATCAGTCCCTCAGCCGCCTGGCCTCTCTGCCTGAGGATACGCTGGTCTACTGTACCCATGAATACACCCTCAGCAATCTTAGATTCGCCGCTGCGGTAGAGCCGGGCAACCCGGACATTGCCGCCCGCCTGGAAAAAGTCAGCCAGCAACGCAACGCCGGCGTCATGACCCTGCCCTCGACCCTGGCACTTGAAAAGCTCACCAATCCGTTCCTGCGTACCGCTGAAACATCCGTTAAACAAAAAGCAGACGAACGGAACGGCCAGCGTAACCAGACGCCGAGTGAGGTTTTTGCGGCCTTGAGGGCGTGGAAAGATAAGTTCTAAGGCCGCTGGCGTTTGATACAAAAATTCTGAAAGGTTGACCTGTTGGGGTGCGCTTCCTAGAATCGGCCGACATTTTTGCCCGGAACTTACTTCCAGCCAATGTCGTCATCTATACGTAAGTCCGTCCAGTCAGACACATTGACCCGCTTGGCTCAAGCTGTCGCAGTGGCTGTGTCCGCCACCCTGGCGGGCTGCCAGAGCACGAGCCAGGTGCCGCAGAGCGATGTGGCGCACACGCCGAACATCGCCGCTCGCGCCAAACAGAAGCCCATCTGGCTCACTGAAAAACCCGTCCCTCAAGTGCCTCAGGACGTCTGGGAGCGTATGCGCCAGGGCTTCCAGCTGCAGGAAACCGCCGGCGTCAACCCGCGTATCGAGCAGCAACGCCTGTGGTTCGCCAGCAATCCATCCTTTCTGGAAAACGCCGGCGAACGCGGCAGCCTGTACATTCATTACATCGTCGAACGCCTTGAAGAACGCAACATGCCCCTGGAGCTGGCGCTGCTGCCGGTGATCGAAAGCGCCTACAACCCCATGGCTTATTCCCGGGCCCATGCGGTGGGCCTGTGGCAGTTCATCCCGTCCACGGGGCGCTACTTCAACCTGCGCCAGACCCGCTTCTATGATGGGCGTCGCGACATCACGGCCTCTACCACGGCCGCGATGGATTACCTGACGCGCCTGCACGACATGTTCAACGGCGACTGGCTGTTGGCGCTGGCTGCCTACAACGCAGGCGAGGGAACGGTCAGCCGCGCCATCGAGCGCAACGAAAAACTTGGCCTGCCCACCGATTACTGGAACCTGCCGCTGCCCAGCGAAACCCAGGCCTATGTGCCGAAGTTGCTGGCATTGTCCCAGGTCGTACTTTCTCCCGAGGCCTACGGCGTCAACCTCAACCCGATCGCCAACGAACCGTACTTCCAGGTCGTCGAGATCAACCAGCGCATGGACCTGTCCAAAGTCGCGGCGGTGGCTGACATCGACGAAGACGAGCTGTTCCAGCTCAACCCGGCTTTCAAGCAGCGCACCACCATCGATGGCCCGCAGCACCTGCTGGTACCCACGTCCAAGGCCCAGTTGTTGACCGCCAGCCTGTCCACCATGCGTCCGGAAGAACTGATCAGCAAACGATCGCTCCAACCGGTTTTTGACTCAGCCGAAGAAAGCACGGTGGCGGGCGCCAAGCGCACCTATCGCGTCAAGCGTGGCGATAACCTGGGGCTGATCGCCAAGGCCAACAACGTTCAGATCAAAGACTTGCAACGCTGGAACAGATTGAGCGGCAACAAACTCAAGATCGGCCAGACCCTGGTCATGCAAGACACCCGCAAACGCGTCAACACGGTAGTCGCTGCCAGCAGCAAGAATAAAAAGAAACAAACCCAGTACAAGGTCAAGCAAGGCGACTCGCTGTACGTGGTCGCCAAACGCTTCAACGTGGAAATGCAGCACCTCAAGCGCTGGAATCCACGGGTAGGCAAGGCACTGAAGCCTGGGCAGATGCTGACGGTTTACTCTCCGCACTAAGCCTGACTGAAGAGAGGGCTGCTTCGCAGCCCAGCGGGAGCAAGCTCCCTCGCCACGGTTTCGGGTAATCCCTGAAGCTTTCGGCTCCCGCCTTTTTCCTGCCGATACAAGCTGTTACTGTACGGGCCATAAAGCCCAAGCCGCCTGGATCGGATCTCAGACTTGATACGTCCCCTCCTCCTGCTCCTGATCAGCCTGGCCTTGAGCTCTCCCGCCGGCGCAACCATTAGCGAAAGCCATGGTTATGCGCAGTTCGGCACGCTCAAGTACCCGGCCAGATTCACCCACTTCGACTGGGTCAACCCGCAAGCGCCCAAGGGCGGTATCTTGCGGGTCATGGCATTTGGCACCTTCGATACGCTCAATCCCTATACTTTCAAGGGCAGCAGCCCAGTTTCCACGCCCAACTTCTTGCAATACGGCATCAACGAGCTGAACGAACCGCTGATGGTTGGCACCGGTCAGTATGCGCCTTCCGGCGACGAGCCGACGTCGAGCTATGGCCTGATCGCCCGGTCAGTGGAATACAGCGAAGACCGCAGTTGGGTGGTGTTCAACCTCAGACCCGAAGCCCGTTTCCACGACGGCGTGCCGATTACCGCCTATGACGTGGCGTTCTCCTACAGAACGCTGCTCAAGGAAGGTCATCCGCAGTACCGCACCAACCTTCAGGAAGTGCTACGGGTCGACATCCTCAACCCGCTGAAAATCCGCTTTGTGTTCAAGCGTACGGGCAACCCGCTGCTGATCCTGCGCCTGGGTGAGTTACCGGTGCTGCCCCAGCATTACTGGAAAGACCGCGACTTCAAGGCCACCACCTTCGAACCGCCCTTGGGCAGCGGCCCTTACCGGATTACCAAAGTGCAGCCTGGTCGCCAGTTGGTGTTTGAGCGGGTCAAGAATTACTGGGGCAAGGACCTGCCGGTCAATCGCGGCAAATACAACTATGACCGGATGGACGTGGAGTTCTACCGCGACAGTGAAGTGGCTTTCGAAGCCTTCAAGGCCGGGGAATTCGACATCTACATTGAACACCAGGCCAAAAACTGGGCCAACGGCTACCGGTTCCCGGCGGTCAATCGCGGCGAGGTGATCAAGGCGCAGATTGCTCACCAGATCCCGACCCAGACCCAGGGTCTGTTCATGAATACCCGGCGCAGCACGTTCGCCCAGGTCAAGGTTCGTGAAGCCCTGGGGCTGATGTTCGACTTCGAGTGGACCAATCGCACGCTCTTCAGCGGTGCCTACAAGCGCACCCTCAGCTACTACCCCAACAGTGAATTCTCCGCCAGCGGTCTTCCGGTGGGCCACGAATGGCTGCTGCTCAAGCCGTATCGGGAACAACTACCGCCCGCATTGTTCACCCAACCCTTCAGCCTGCCCCAGACCGACGGGCGGGGCATCCCCCGGGAAACCCTGCGCAAAGCCCTGGGATTGCTGAAGGAAGCCGGGTGGACCATCCACGGCCAGCGCCTGCTCAACGCCGACAGCCAGCCCCTGCGCTTCGAGATCCTGCTGGTGAACCCGAACCTGGAGCGCATCCTGCAGCCCTACGTGGAAAACCTCGCCAGCATCGGCATCCAGGCCCGCCTGCGTACGGTGGATCGCGCTCAATACAAGCAGCGTCTGGACCAGTTCGACTTCGACATGATCCTGCTAACCCTGGGGCAAACCCTCAGCCCGGGTCTTGAGCAATGGCAGTACTTCCATTCCAGCCAGGCGGGGGTCAAGGGCAGCAAGAACTACGCCGGCATCAACAACCCGGTGGTCGATCACCTGCTGGAAAAGCTCCTGTCTGCCCGCACCCGTGACGAACAGGTCGCCGCCGGCAAAGCCCTGGACCGTGTGCTGCTGTGGCAGCACTACTGCATCCCTAACTGGTATCTCAATTATCATCGCCTGGCCTACCGTAACCGGTTTGCCTTTGTCACTACGCCGCCCTACACCCTGGGTTTGAGCGCATGGTGGCTGAAATCTTCGGAGAAAGATCAATGAAGCCTTTACGCGCCCTGCTCCTGCAGGCCAGCGGCCTGTTGTTCGCCGGACTGGCCTGTGCCGCACCGCAGCACGCCTTGACCTTGTACAACGAGCCGCCGAAATATCCGGCCGACTTCAAGCATTTCGATTATGTGAACCCTGACGCCCCCAAGGGCGGGATTTTTCGTCAGGGCGGGTTTGGTGGCTTCGACAGCCTCAACCCTTTTATCAGCAAGGGCGTCCCCGCCGATGACATCGGCCTGATCTACGACACCCTGGCCAAACAAGGCCTGGACGAACCCTTCACCGAATATGGCCTGATCGCCGAAAAAATCGAGAAGGCCCCGGACAATGCCTGGGTGCGCTTTTACCTGCGGCCCGAAGCCCGCTTCAACGACGGCCATCCCGTACGCGCCGAGGACGTGGTGTTCAGCTTCCAGACCTTGACCAAGGACGGCGCTCCGATGTTCCGCGGTTATTACAACGACGTGGCCGAAGTCATCGCCGAAGAACCGCTCAAGGTGCTGTTCAAGTTCAAGCACACCAATAACCGCGAATTGCCGCTGATCCTCGGCCAACTGCCGGTATTGCCCAAGCATTGGTGGGCCGGGCGCGAATTCAACAAGGGCAACCTGGAGATCCCCCTCGGCAGCGGTCCGTATAAGGTCGCCGAAGTGAAGGCTGGCCGTTCGATTCGCTATGAACGCGTGAAGGACTATTGGGGCAAGGACCTGCCGGTCAACCGCGGCTTCTACAACTTCGACGTGCTGACCACCGACTACTATCGCGACAACACCGTGGCGGTCGAGGCACTGAAGGCCGGGCAGTTCGATTTCTGGCTGGAAATGGCTGCCAAGAACTGGGCCAACGCCTACAACATCCCGGCCGTGACCGAAGGCCGGCTGATCAAGGAACAGATCCCCAACGGCAACCCCACCGGCATGCAGGGCTTTGTCTACAACTTGCGCCGCCCGGTCTTCCAGGACGTGCGGGTGCGCAAGGCCTTGAGCCTGCTGCTGGACTTCGAATGGACCAACAAACAACTGTTCCACGGTGCCTACGCCCGCACCCGCAGTTATTTCGAAAACTCGGAAATGGCCGCCACCGGCCTGCCCGGCGAAGACGAGCTGAAGATCCTCGAGCCGTTGCGTGGCAAGATCCCCGAGCAGGTGTTCACCCAGGCCTTCCAGCCTTCGGTATGCGACGGCAGCGGCATGATTCGTGACCAGCAGCGCAAGGCCTATCAATTGCTGCAAGAGGCCGGCTGGCGCATCGTCGACGACAAGATGGTCGATGCCCAGGGCAAACCCGTGGTGCTGGAGTTCCTGCTGGCCCAGACCGAATTCGAGCGGGTGCTGCTGCCGTTCAAGCGTAACCTCAGTGACCTGGGCATCGAACTGGTGATCCGCCGGGTCGACGTGTCCCAATACATCAATCGCGTGCGCTCGCGGGATTTCGACCTGATCGTGGGCAGCTTCCCGCAGTCCAGCTCGCCGGGTAACGAACAGCGCGAGTTCTGGATGTCGGCCGCCGCCGATAATCCCGGCAGCCGCAACACCATGGGTCTGAAGGACCCCGCCGTCGACCAACTGGTGGAGCAACTGATCAACGCCGACTCACGCAAGAGCCTGGTGGCCCACGCCCGGGCGCTGGACCGGGTGCTGCAATGGGGCTACTACGTGATCCCCAACTGGCACATCAAGACCTGGCGCGTAGCCTACTGGAACCACATCGGCCATCCAAAAATCACCCCGACCTACGACATCGGCACCACCACATGGTGGGTCAAACCAGACGTCAAGCCTTCCATCGAGGTGGAAAAACAGGTCATCGAGCAAACAATCGTCGCCCCGGCGAGTGTGGAGTAACCGATGCTGGCTTATATCTTTCGGCGTCTATTGCTCATCATCCCGACCCTGTTTGGCATCCTGCTGATCAACTTCGTGATCATCCAGGCCGCGCCCGGCGGGCCGGTGGAGCAGATGATCGCCAAACTCGAAGGTTTCGAAGGCGCCACCAGCCGCATTGCCGGTGGCGGTGCCGAAGTGTCGGTGGCCGGCTCCGCCTATCGCGGCGCCCAGGGGCTGGACCCGGCGCTGGTCAAGGAAATCGAGCGCATGTACGGCTTCGACAAGTCGGCGCCGGAACGCCTGTGGATCATGATCAAGAATTACGCTCGCCTGGATTTCGGTGACAGTTTTTTCCGAGACGCCAAGGTCATCGACCTGATCAAGGAAAAAATGCCGGTCTCCATCTCGCTAGGGCTGTGGAGTACGCTGATCATGTACCTGGTGTCGATCCCGCTGGGGATCGCCAAGGCGACGCGGCATGGCAGTCATTTCGACGTCTGGACGAGTTCGGCGATCATCGTCGGCTATGCCATCCCGGCGTTCCTGTTCGCCATCCTGCTGATCGTGGTGTTTGCCGGCGGCAGCTATTTCAACTGGTTCCCGCTACGGGGGCTGACGTCCAACGATTTCGATGAACTGAGCATGGGCGGCAAGATCCTCGACTATTTCTGGCACCTGGCCTTGCCCGTGACGGCCCTGGTGATCGGCAACTTTGCCACCATGACCCTGCTGACCAAGAACAGCTTCCTCGATGAAATCAACAAGCAGTACGTGGTCACCGCCAAGGCCAAGGGCCTGACCCGCAATCGGGTGCTCTATGGTCATGTGTTCCGCAACGCCATGCTGCTGGTGATTGCCGGCTTCCCTTCGGCGTTCATCGGAATCTTCTTCACCGGCTCGTTGCTGGTAGAGGTTATTTTTTCCCTTGATGGCCTCGGTTTGATGAGTTTCGAGGCGGCAATCAACCGTGACTACCCGGTGGTCTTCGGCACCCTGTTCATCTTCACCTTGCTGGGGCTGGTGGTGAAACTGATCGGTGACCTGACCTACACCTTTGTCGATCCACGCATCGACTTCGAAAGCCGGGAGCATTGAGATGAACCTGTCCCCCCTCAATCGCCGTCGTTTCGAACTGTTCAAGGCCAACAAGCGTGGCTGGTGGTCGCTGTGGCTGTTCCTGATCCTGTTCGGGCTCAGCCTGGGCGCCGAGTTGATCGCCAATGACAAGCCGCTGGTGGTGCACTACGACGACGGCTGGTACTTCCCGGCACTCAAGCGCTACCCGGAAACCACGTTCGGCGGCGAATTTCCGCTGGAAGCCAACTACAAGAGCCCATACATCCGCGAACTGCTGGCCGCCAAGGACGCGTGGGTGCTGTGGGCACCGATCCCGTTCAGCTACCAGAGCATCAATTACGACCTGAAGGTCCCCGCCCCGGCACCGCCCTCCTCGGTCAACTGGCTGGGCACCGACGACCAGGGCCGCGATGTGCTGGCCCGGGTGATCTATGGTTTCCGTGTTTCGGTGCTGTTCGCTCTGACACTGACCCTCCTCAGCTCAATCATCGGCGTGATCGCCGGCGCCTTGCAGGGCTTTTACGGCGGATGGGTCGACCTGGCCGGCCAGCGTTTCCTGGAGATCTGGTCGGGGCTGCCGGTGCTTTACCTGTTGATCATCCTGGCCAGCTTCGTGCAGCCGAACTTCTGGTGGTTGCTGGGCATCATGCTGCTGTTCTCCTGGATGAGCCTGGTGGACGTGGTCCGCGCCGAGTTCCTGCGCGGGCGCAACCTGGAATACGTGCGTGCCGCGCGGGCATTAGGCATGCAGAACGGCGCGATCATGTTCCGCCACATCCTGCCCAACGCCATGGTCTCGACCATGACGTTTATGCCGTTCATCCTCACCGGGGCCATCGGCACCCTCACGGCCCTGGATTTCCTCGGGTTTGGCTTGCCTCCGGGCGCTCCGTCCCTGGGTGAACTGGTGGCCCAAGGCAAATCCAACCTGCAGGCGCCGTGGCTGGGCATCAGCGCGTTCGCCGTACTGGCGATCATGCTGAGCCTGCTGGTGTTCATCGGCGAGTCAGCTCGCGATGCCTTCGATCCGAGGAAATGAAATGAATCAGGACAATCTGATCGAAGTGCGCGACTTGGCCGTGGAGTTCATCGTCGGCGAACGTCGGCAACGAGTGGTCGAAGGCGTCAGTTTCGACATCAAGCGTGGCGAAACCATGGCCCTGGTCGGCGAAAGCGGCTCAGGCAAGTCGGTGACCGCCCACTCGATCCTGCGGTTGCTGCCCTACCCGCTGGCCCACCATCCAAGCGGGACCATCCAGTACGCCGGCCAGGATTTGCTCGGGTTGAAAGAAAAGACTATCCGCCACATCCGGGGTAACCGGATCGCGATGATCTTTCAGGAGCCGATGACGTCCCTCAATCCGCTGCATTGCATCGAGAAGCAGATCAATGAAGTGCTGGGCATTCACAAGGGGCTATCCGGTAAGGTCGCTACCCGTCGCACCTTGGAGTTGCTGGAACTGGTGGGCATCCCCGAGCCGCACAAGCGCCTCAAGGCCCTGCCCCACGAACTGTCCGGTGGCCAGCGCCAGCGAGTGATGATCGCCATGGCCCTGGCCAACGAGCCGGAGCTGCTGATTGCCGACGAACCGACCACGGCACTGGACGTCACCGTCCAGCTGAAAATCCTCGAATTGCTCAAGGATTTGCAGGCGCGGCTGGGTATGTCGCTGCTGTTGATCAGCCACGATTTGAACCTGGTGCGAAGAATTGCTCATCGCGTATGTGTCATGCAGCGCGGTTGCATCGTCGAACAGGCATCGTGCGAAGAGCTGTTCCGCGCGCCGCAGCATCCGTACACTCGGGAACTGCTGGCCGCCGAGCCCAGCGGCAACCCGGCGACCAACGTGGTCGGCCCGCCGCTGTTGCAGGTCGAGGACCTGAAAGTCTGGTTCCCGATCAAGAAAGGCCTGTTCAAACGCACGGTGGACTACATCAAGGCCGTGGACGGTATCCGCTTCAGCCTGCCCCAGGGCCAGACTCTGGGTATCGTTGGCGAAAGCGGCTCCGGCAAGTCCACCCTGGGGCTGGCGATCTTGCGGTTGATCGGCAGCCAGGGGGGGATCCGCTTTGAAGGCAAGCAGCTGGACTGCCTGTCGCAGCAACAGGTCCGGCCACTGCGCCGGGAGATGCAAGTGGTGTTTCAGGACCCGTTCGGCAGCCTGAGCCCACGGATGTGTGTAAGCCAGATCGTCGGCGAAGGCCTGCGGATCCACAAGATCGGCACCGCAGCCGAGCAGGAACAAGCGATAATCGCGGCATTGAAGGAGGTAGGCCTGGATCCGGAGACTCGGAACCGCTACCCCCATGAATTTTCCGGAGGGCAGCGGCAGCGTATCGCCATTGCCCGGGCCCTGGTGCTCAAGCCGGCGTTGATTCTGCTGGATGAACCGACGTCGGCCCTGGACCGTACCGTGCAACGCCAGGTGGTGGAGCTGTTGCGGTCGCTGCAAACCAAGTACAACCTGACGTACCTGTTTATCAGCCATGACCTGGCTGTCGTCAAAGCGCTAAGCCACCAGTTGATGGTGGTCAAGCATGGCCAAGTGGTCGAACAAGGTGATGCCCGCAGCATATTCGCCGCGCCGCAACACCCCTATACACAGCAGTTGCTGGAGGCCGCTTTCCTGGCCCCAACAACTGCCGAATAACCTGAAAGAGGAGCAACACATGGGTTTTCTCGCCGGTAAGCGCGTACTGATCGTCGGTGTCGCCAGCAAGCTGTCCATCGCATCCGGCATCGCCGCCGCCATGCATCGCGAGGGCGCTGAGCTTGCCTTCACTTATCAGAACGACAAACTCAAGGGTCGCGTCGAAGAGTTCGCACAAGGCTGGGGTTCGAGCCCTGAGCTGTGCTTCCCGTGCGACGTGGCCAGCGATGAAGAAATCGCCAAGGTTTTCGAAGAACTGAGCAAGAAGTGGGACGGCCTGGACTGCATCGTGCACTCCGTGGGCTTCGCCCCGGGCGATCAACTGGACGGCGACTTCACCGAAGCCACCACCCGCGAAGGCTTCCGCATTGCCCACGACATCAGCGCCTACAGCTTTGTGGCCCTGGCCAAAGCCGGTCGTGAAATGATGAAAGGCCGCAACGGCAGCTTGCTGACCCTGTCGTACCTGGGCGCCGAGCGCACCATGCCGAACTACAACGTGATGGGCATGGCCAAGGCTTCCCTGGAAGCAGGCGTGCGTTACCTGGCCGGCTCCCTGGGCCCGGATGGCACCCGCGTCAACTGCGTATCGGCCGGTCCAATCCGTACCCTCGCCGCTTCCGGCATCAAGAACTTCCGCAAAATGCTGGCCGCCAACGAAGCGCAGACCCCGCTGCGTCGCAACGTCACCATCGAGGAAGTCGGCAACGCCGGCGCCTTCCTGTGCTCGGACCTGGCCTCGGGCATCAGCGGTGAAATCATGTACGTGGACGGCGGCTTCAACACCACCGCCATGGGTAACATCGAAGAGTAATCTTCACGTCACATCCGCTGCGTAAAAACGCCGCTTGTCCTGAAAAGGGACAAGCGGCGTTTTTTATTCCGCTCTGGTCATGGCGGCGGGTCAGCTTGCATTCGTGTTGAATGGGCCACCGCTATCGCGAGCAGGCTCGCTCCCACATTTTCCGAGTTGCTCATAGACTTCGGGCAAACCGCAAATCCCCTGTGGGAGCGAGCCTGCTCGCGATGACGAAGGACCTGCACACATAAGGGCTTGATGTGACGCCGTCAGCGCGAGCCAGCCTGTTTTTGAATGTACATCGCCTCATCAGCATCCGCCAAAAGGCTGTCGATGGACTGATGACGCTTCGGGTCATAGTCGATCTGGCCCACGCTGAAACGGATGTCATAGCCACGCTGCAACATCGCATTGCGCTCATCAAGGATTTCCCTGAGTCGCGCCATGATCGCCGAGGTTTCGACATGGGCAGAGCCGGTGAGCAGCGCCACGAACTCATCGCCACCCAAACGACCGATCACATCACTTTCGCGAAAGGCGATGCGTAGCACGTCGGCAAACGTTTTTAGTGCCGTATCGCCCTCGGCGTGTCCGAAGCGGTCGTTGATGAGCTTGAAGTCGTTGAGGTCGAAGAACAGCAGTGTTGCCGGACGCGACAGGCGCTCGCAAACGCTCAGCGCATGCTGGGCCAACGTCTTGAAACCACGTCGATTGGACAGCAAGGTCAGTTCGTCCATGCTCGCCATCTGCACAGCAATCATTTCCTGCTCGGCCATGCTGGCCAAGTCGCGCAGCAGTTCGCGCTCTTCGTCATTGAGCTTGCGCGGCTTGGTGTCCAGCAAGCACAGGGTTCCAAGCTTGCTGCCGTCATCCAGTGCCAACGGCTGCCCGGCGTAGAAACGAATGCCGGGTTTATCGGTGACAAACGGGTTGTCGCGAAACCGCTCGTCCTGCTCCGCGTCGCAAACCTCCAGAATCTGATCCTGCAAAATGGCGTGTGCACAAAATGAAACGTCGCGTCCGGACTCACTGGCGTCCAGGCCCGCGTTGGACTTGAACCACTGACGGTTGGCATCCACCAGCGACACCAGCGCAATGGGCACATCGAACAAACTCCGGGCAAGGCGAGTCAGGCGGTCGAAGCGCTCCTCGGGCGCAGTGTCGAGCAATTTGAGCGAGTGCAAATTCTTGAGGCGAACGGCTTCGTTATCCGGTTTACCAGGCGCAAGCATCGGAAACTCCATAGAGAGGGCTTGTTGAAGTCTAGCCCAGGCCCTCTCCTCTTCAAACCGAACGGCCAAATCAGACAGGCATTTCTCGACGGGGCCGAATACACTGCGACACAGGTTCAAGACGAGGACGCCGACCGATGAAGCCCGCCCCCCATGATGCCGCCCCACGTTTCTGGCGTGATGCAGCGCTGCCCTTCATCGAAGCCCGGGGCATCGCCGATGGACGCAAGGTCTGCTATTCGCGTCATTCCCATGACCACTTTTCCATCGGGGCGATCACGGCCGGGCGCAGCACCTACCTGCATGAGCAATCGAATTTCCAGGTAGAGAGCGGTACGGTCGTATTGATGAACCCCGGCGATGTCCATGCGTGCAACCCGATCAATGATCAGCCATGGTCGTATGTAATGCTGTACGTCGACACCCAGTGGCTGACGGACTTGCAGCGCCGAATCGGCTTTGACGAGACCCTGGGTTTTCAGGGCTTCGCCACCACCCACAGCCGCGACATCGAGCTGTTTGCCGCCTTACAGGGTTTGTATGGACAACTGGTGGATGAGCGGATCGACATCGCCCGCAAACACGCCGCCGCCGAAGCGTTTTTCATCGACCTGCAACTCCGGCTCAACCCTGCCGGGCGCCCGGATCGTGGCAGCCACCCGGGGTTGATGCGAGCGGCGCAGTTTATCCATGACCATTGCAGCGAGGCCTTGAAACTCGAAGACATCTGCGCCGCCGCACAACTTTCGCCGTCGTACCTGAGCCGGGCCTTCAAGCGCCATTACGGCATGACGCCCCATGCTTTCCTGGTCAATCGTCGGATCCAGTTCGCCCGTCGGCAGTTACGCGAAGGCAAGCTGATTGCCGATGTCGCACTGGACAGCGGGTTTGCCGACCAGGCGCATTTCCAGCGCGCCTTCAAACAACACCTGGCCGCCACCCCGGGCCAATATCGCGGTTGATACCCGACCCTGCTTTTGCGGGGATGGCTCAAGGCAACAACAAATACACCGCACTGACCACCAGCAACGCCGCCATCGTCCGATTGAACAGGCGCATGGTCGCCGGGTTGCCCAGCCAGACCCGCAGAAAACTGCCGGCATAGGCCCAGCAGCCCACCGAGAGATAACAGATCACCAGGTAGATAGCTGCAAACTGCCACACCAACCGCGCCTCACCATCGGCCACGAACGCTCCCATCCCGGCCACACAGGCCAGCCACGCCTTGGGGTTGAGCCACTGCATCAACGCGCCGTAAAACATCGACGGCGCCCGCTCCTCGTCTCCGGCGCCCAGCTGCCCGTTGTCCATCGCCAGTTTCCAGGCCATGAACAACAGAAAACCCACGCCCCCCAGTTGCACCACTCGCGTGAGGCCGGGCCAGCGCTGCAGCACTTCGTGCAACCCCAGCCCCATCAACACCAGCAGCAAGACAAACCCCAGGGTGGCCCCGGCCACGTGACGCAAGGTGGCACGAAAGCCGAATCGCGCCCCGGAACTGAGGGCGACTATATTGACCGGGCCGGGGGTGATGGACGCGACGAGTGCAAACGCCGCCATGGAAATAATCAGACTCATTGCATACCTTCTTCATGTCCGTGAGGTGGCGTTCAAGGTAAATTGCACGCCACTGGCGGTATTGAACAAAACTGCCCAATGACGACGATTCAGCGCGCGCCGTGCGAACAGGTGCTGTTTCGGGCTTTTTTTACGCAAACTTTACGCAGCGTCCGGTCAACGAAATCGATACTGGGCGGCTCATTCTTTCAGGCGTGTTTTATGTCCCTTGCGGCTGTGCGGTTTATCGGATTCATCCTCGGCATTTTCCTGATCACCCTGGCCGCGAGCATGGCAATCCCGCTTCTCACGCTGATGGTGTACGAGCGAAACGATGACCTCTCGGCGTTCTTGTGGTCGAGCCTGATCACCTTTGTCTGCGGCATCTTGCTGGTAGCACGTGGTCGACCGGAGCACATACAACTGCGTCCGCGGGACATGTACCTGCTGACCACTGCCAGTTGGGTGGTTGTCTGCACCTTCGCCGCCTTGCCGATGGTATTTATCCAGCACATCAGCTACACCGACGCATTCTTCGAGACGATGTCCGGCATCACCACCACCGGCTCGACCATCCTCACCGGCTTGGACAATGCCTCCCCGGGCCTGCTGATCTGGCGCTCGATGTTGCAGTGGCTCGGAGGGATCGGCTTCATCGGCATGGCGGTGGCCATCCTGCCGCTGTTGCGGGTCGGCGGCATGCGACTGTTCCAGACCGAATCATCGGACTGGTCGGAGAAAGTCACACCGCGCTCCCATGTGGCGGCGACCTACATCCTGTGGCTCTACTTAGGCTTGAGTGCCCTGGCCGCCCTGGCCTTGTGGCTGGCGGGCATGACACCTTTCGAAGCGATCAACCATGCGATGACCATGATTTCCACCGGAGGGTTCTCCACTTCGGATTCGTCCTTGGCCAACTGGTCTCAACCGGCCATCCACTGGATCTCGGTGATTATCATGATCGCCGGCGCACTGCCCTTCACCTTGTATGTCGCCACGTTGCGCGGGAACAAACGAGCGTTGCTCAGGGATCATCAGGTCCGTGGATTCCTCGGATTCCTGGTCATTACCTGGCTCGTGGTGGGCACCTGGCTGAGCCTGAACAGCGACTACGCCTGGCTGGACGCGGTGCGCATCGTAGCCGTCAACGTGACTTCGGTGGTCACCACCACCGGTGTGGCGCTGGGTGACTACTCGCTATGGGGCAGCTTTGCCCTGCTGCTATTTTTTTACCTGACGTTTGTCGGCGGTTGTTCGGGATCCACCTCCGGCGGGCTGAAGATTTTTCGTTTTCAGGTGGCCGGCGCCTTACTGATGGGCAGTTTGAAACAACTGATCCATCCGCGGGCGGTGATTCAGAAAAAATACAACAAGCACCCCATCGACGAAGAGATCGTCCGTTCGCTGCTGACGTTTTCTTTTTTCTTCACCATTACCATCGGCGCTATCGCCCTTGGGCTTGCGCTGATCGGCCTGGACTGGACGACGGCCCTCACCGGTGCCGCCACGGCCGTGTGCAACGTCGGGCCAGGGCTGGGCTCGATCATCGGACCGGCCGGCAACTTCTCCACCTTGCCGGATGCGGCCAAATGGCTGCTGACCATTGGCATGCTGCTGGGTCGTCTGGAGATTCTGACCGTGCTGGTGTTGTTCACGCCGGTGTTCTGGAAGTATTGAGGCGGATGAAAATTCACTGTCGATTTTCCGGTGGAGCCATCCCGGGCCTGGCTCTATGCTCCTCCCATGAACCTACACGACTCGCTGCTCCCACCCCATGCCGAGATGGTCCGCGCCATGCTCGAACGAGACACCGCCTACGAGGGGGTGTTCTTCACGGCGGTCAAGACCACCGGCATCTTCTGTCGCCCCAGCTGCACGGCGCGCAAGCCGAAGCCGGAAAACGTCGAATTTTTCGCCCACGCTGACGAAGCCATGTCGGCCGGCTACCGGGCCTGTCTGCGTTGCAAGCCGCTAGATGCCGCCGCCATCGCGCCGGCCTGGATCCAGGCGCTTCTCAAGGCGGTGGACGCCGAACCCGACCTGCGCTGGACCGACGCCTTGTTGCTGGAACAAGGCATTGAACCGCTGAAGCTGCGGCGCTGGTTCAAGCAGCATTTCGGCATGACTTTCCATGCCTACCTGCGCACCCGACGGCTGGGCATCGCCCTGGGGGGCATCAAAGAAGGGATTTCCATCGACAATGCGGCCTTTGACTCAGGCTACGAGTCCCTGAGCGGATTTCGTGACGCCTTCGTGAAGTCTTTCCACATCACACCGGGCCGCGCCGCCCACAGCGAACCCCTGCTGTTCACCCGCCTGACAACGCCACTGGGGCCGATGCTGGCCATGGCCGAACGGCGCGGCCTGGTGTTGCTGGAGTTCCTCGACCGCCCGGCCCTGACCCGGGAAATCGAAGAGTTGCAACAACGCTACGGCTATACCGTCGCCCCGGGGCACAATCCCCACTTGCAACAGATCGAAACCGAACTGGCCGACTATTTCGCTGGGAAGCTCACCTCGTTCAGCGTGCCGCTGCACATGCCCGGCAGCGCCTTCGCCGTGCGGGTCTGGGCTGAACTGGAAAAAATCCCCTACGGCGAAACCCGTAGCTACGGCAACATCGCCACTGCCCTCGGCAGTCCTGGTGCCAGCCGTGCGGTGGGACTGGCCAACGGCCAGAATCGCCTGGCCATCGTCATCCCCTGCCACCGGGTGATCGGTGCGGATGGCTCGTTGACCGGCTATGGTGGCGGGCAGCCACGCAAGGCTTTTCTGTTGCGGCTGGAAAAAGCTGCGGTGCAGGTGTCCCTGCCACTGGCATTCTGATCAGCCTGCCGAGTGAACACCTGATGCCTGTCCCGTACCACGATGCCAGCACCTTTCTGGCAAGCCTCGACGAAGACTGGCGCCGTCATGTCGAGATGATCGGCCCTTGTCTGCTGCAACCCAAACCGGCCCGCGACCCGTATGAAGCACTCGTCCGGGCGATTGCCTATCAACAATTGCATGCTAAAGCCGGCGATGCGATTCTCGGTCGCTTTCTGCGGCTGTTTCCGGGAGCGATATTCCCCAGGCCTGAGCAGATCCTGGCGACTGACTTCCAACAGATGCGCGACTGCGGATTTTCCGCCAGCAAGATCGCGACCATACAGGGCATCGCTCAAGCGACGCTGGACGAGGTGGTGCCGGACTACCCCGCGGCGCTGGCCATGGATGATGAGGCCTTGATCGAACGCTTGATCACCCTGCGCGGCGTCGGACGCTGGACCGTGGAGATGCTGCTGATCTACAGCCTGGAGCGACCCGACATCCTGCCGGCGGATGACTTTGGAGTGCGTGAGGGGTATCGGCGGCTCAAGGGTTTGGACGTCCAACCGACGCGCAAACAGATGGGTGGGATTGGACAGGCGTGGAGCCCGCATCGGACGGTGGCGGCGTGGTATTTGTGGCGGGTGCCCGGTCGCTAGAGCGCGTCATCGTTCATCGCGAGCAGGCTCGCTCCCACAGGGATTTCGGTGTTTGTGTTCACTGAAGATCAAATGTGGGAGCGAGCCCGCTCGCGATGGCTGCCGCATGGCCGGCCTGAATTCAGCTGTCAAAAAATGCCGACCGTCTAGGCTGTCCTGAGCCACTTCCCAATTGCCAACCGGAGGTTCTCATGCAGCTCGAAGGATCCTGCCATTGCGGCGCGGTGTCGTTCAGCCTCGACAGCGCCCACCCCTACCCTTATCAGCGCTGCTACTGCTCGATCTGTCGCAAGACCCAGGGTGGAGGCGGCTTTGCGATAAACCTGGGGGGCGATGCCCGGAGCTTGAAGGTACGCGGTCGCAAGCACATCTCGATCTATCATGCGCGGCTCAAGAATGACGGGGATAAACGCGCCCACCGCAGCAGCGCCGAACGGCATTTCTGTTCCCTTTGCGGTTCAGGCTTGTGGCTGTTCAGCCCCGAATGGCCTGAGCTGATCCACCCGTTCGCCTCTGCCATCGACACGCCGTTGCCGGTACCGCCTGAGCACACCCATCTGATGCTGGGCTCCAAGGCGCCGTGGGTGGAAGTCGAGGCGCACGCCGGCGATCAGCAGTTCGAGGTCTATCCCCAGGAGTCCATTGCCCAATGGCATGAACGCCTGGGTTTGAGCGATTAAGAATGCAGAGCTGCGTAAGGCCTCATCGCGAGCAGGCTCGCTCCCACAGGGATTGTCGGTGTACTCATTACTTGTGCTCACTGAAGATCAAATGTGGGAGCGAGCCTGCTCGCGATGGCGTCAGGGCAAACAGCCCTATACCGCAGGCACACCACTGTGGAAGCGAAACTCCACATCCGGCGATTCAATCAGCGCCTGCTCGGCGTCACGAACCTTGTCGATCACCTGGGCGATGTCCTTGGCGTCGCCATACTGGTAGGCCAGTTTCAGGTAGCCCTGGAAATGCCGGGCTTCGCTTTTGAGCAAGCCGAAATAGAACTTGCCCAATTCTTCGTCCAGGTGCGGCACCAGGGCCTCGAAACGCTCGCAACTGCGGGCCTCGATGAAAGCGCCGACCACCAAAGTGTCCACCAGTTTGACCGGTTCGTGGCTGCGGACCACTTTGCGCAGCCCCGAGGCGTAACGCCCGGCAGAGAGCTGGCGTAAGCCGACCTTGCGTTTTTTCATCAGGCGCATCACCTGTTCGTGATGCACCAGTTCTTCCCGGGCCAGACGTGACATCAGGTTGATCAGGTCAACGTGGGAGTGGTACTTGGCGATCAGGCTCAGGGCGGTGCTGGCGGCCTTGAATTCGCAGTTCTTGTGGTCGATCAGCAGCGTCTCCTGGTCGGCCAGCGCCGCCTGGACCCAGGCATCGGGAGTGCGGCAACCAAGGAATTCATGAATTTCGGGAAGGATCATGGGGCTCACGGAAAAAGAGAGTCGAGCGAAGGGCGCCGATTATACCGGCCTGCCTCCAGACCACCAGCCACCGCCGTTGATATGCATCAAGTCGACGACTGCCATACAACAACTATAGTTGAGCAACGCCATGCCTTTTTATTGCTGGAGACACCGATCATGCAAGCCATTCGCAGCATTCTGGTGGTCATCGACCCCGAACATTCGGAAAGCCTGGCGCTCAAGCGCGCCAAGCTGATTGCCGGTGTCACCCAGGCCCACCTGCATCTGCTGGTGTGTGACAAGAAGCATGACCATGCCGGCATGCTCAGCGTGCTGAAGGCCGCGTTGCTGGCCGACGGCTACAGTGTCACCACCGAACAGGCCTGGAACGAAAGCCTGTACGAAACCATCATCGACGTACAGCAGGCCGAAGGTTGCGGCCTGGTGATCAAGCAACATTTTCCCGACAGCCCGCTGAAAAAAGCCCTGCTCACCCCGGCGGACTGGAAATTGCTGCGCCATTGCCCGACTCCAGTGCTGCTGGTGAAAACCGCCGGTTCCTGGAAAGACAAAGTGATCCTCGCCGCCGTCGACGTGGGCAATGCCGACGGCGAGCACCGCCACCTGCACTCCACCATCATCGATCACGGCTACGACATTGCCATCCTGGCCAAGGCGCACCTGCACGTGATCAGCGCCCATCCCACACCGATGCTGTCCTCCGCCGATCCGACGTTCCAGCTCAAGGAAACCATCGAGGCCAAATACCGCGAACAATGCCGGGCGTTTCAGGCTGAGTTCGACATCGACGACCAACACCTGCACATCGAAGAAGGTCCGGCGGACGTCCTGATTCCATACATGGCACGCAAGCTGCAGGCAGCGGTGACAGTGATCGGCACCGTGGCGCGTTCCGGGTTGTCAGGGGTCTTGATCGGCAATACCGCCGAAGCGGTGCTCGACACGCTGGAAAGCGACGTGCTGGTGCTCAAACCGCAGGAGGTCGAGGATCATCTGGTGGAGCTGGCGGTCAAGGACTGACACCCCCCGCCACAAAAGCCATCTCCTTCAGCCGCCAATGGCATCCTTCAGGAAGCCCGGCGCGATGTAGCGCTGGTAATGGGCTTCGGACAGCAGGAAGAATTCCCGATCAATGGCGTCGCGCAGGTCCGGCAGGTCCCAGTCGCGAAATTCGGGCATCAGCACCATGCCGTAGGCTTCCAGGTTGTTGATCACCCGCGCGCCACGGGCGATCAATTGATAAGCCCAGCAATATTCCGACTGGTGCGGCACAAAACGAATCTTGCGTGTTTCCAGTTGCTGGCGCAGCAGCGCAGGATCAAAAACCTCCAGCTTGGCCACCATTACCTGGACCAGCAACTGCTCAAGCCGCATCCACACCGCGCGTTTTTCGTCCTCGCTATAGCCGTTCCAATGAATCACTTCATGGTGGAACCGCTTGCAGCCACGGCACACCAGGTCACCGTAGACAGTGGAGCAAAGGCCGACGCAGGGGGTCTTGATGAGCTGGTTGGGCATAAGGAAAAACACACGCAAAAAGCAGGACAGGCCGGCATGTTAGCCCTTTGTCTAAGATTGATCACCCCTCAAACTTCAGGGGCCAACTTACGTTTATTTTTTTTTTGCCGTAGAATCAGCCAGCCTTTTAAGGCGCCAATGTCCGTTAGAAGCTGTTTTCAAAGCGTCACGAGCACAGTCGTTCCTTCAGAGCGGTGTTGGCCGAGGGTCTTTCCAGCGGGGAAAGCCCAACGCCAACCCTCATCAGCTCCCCGTTCTGCAGGCGTAAAACTTTGAAAGCAGCTTCTGTGAGGAACTCGCGGAAACTCTGGCGTGGTGGCTCAAAAAGCCTCCGACGCGCATGAGTACCGTGGGTTTCTGGATGAGCGTCCCGGACACCCATTTGGGACCACTGATGAGGGTAATAACTGTGCTTGAAGCCTACCGCAAACATATCGAAGAGCGTGCAGCACTGGGTATCGTTCCCCAGCCGCTTAACGCCGAACAAACCGCAGGCCTGATCGAGCTGCTGAAGAATCCTCCGGCTGGCGAAGAAGCTTTCCTCGTTGACCTGATCACCAATCGCGTTCCGCCTGGAGTCGACGAAGCCGCCTACGTGAAGGCCGGTTTCCTGTCCGCCCTGGCCAAAGGCGAAGCCCAATCCCCTCTGCTGGACAAGAAGCGCGCCGTTGAACTGCTCGGCACCATGCAGGGCGGCTACAACATCGTGACCCTGGTGGACCTGCTGGACGACGCCGAACTGGCGCCCGTAGCCGCCGAAGAACTCAAGCACACACTGCTGATGTTCGACGCCTTCCACGACGTGGCTGAAAAAGCCCGCAATGGCAACGTTCACGCCAAGGGCGTGCTGCAATCCTGGGCCGACGGCGAGTGGTTCAAGAACCGCCCTGTGCTGGCCGACAAGATCAGCCTTCGGGTGTTCAAGGTTACCGGCGAAACCAACACCGACGACCTCTCCCCGGCTCCTGACGCCTGGTCCCGCCCGGACATCCCACTGCACGCCCTGGCCATGCTGAAAATGGCCCGTGACGGTATCGTGCCGGATGAACAAGGCAAGACCGGCCCGATGAAGCAGATCGAAGAGATGCGCGGCCAGGGCTTCCCGATCGCCTACGTCGGTGACGTGGTCGGTACCGGTTCGTCGCGTAAATCAGCCACCAACTCGGTGCTGTGGTTCTTCGGTGACGACGTGCCTTACGTGCCGAACAAGCGCGCCGGTGGTTTCTGCTTCGGCAGCAAGATCGCCCCGATTTTCTACAACACCATGGAAGACGCCGGCGCCCTGCCGATCGAATTCGATGTGTCCAACATGCACATGGGCGACGTGATCGACCTGTACCCGCATGCTGGCAAAGTCTGCAAGCACGGCACTGATGAAGTCCTGGCCACCTTCGAAATGAAGACCCCGGTCCTGTTGGACGAAGTGCGTGCCGGCGGCCGTATCCCGCTGATCATCGGTCGCGGCCTGACCGAGAAGGCACGTGCCGAGCTGGGCCTGCCCGCTTCGGACCTGTTCAAGAAGCCGGAAGCCCCGGCCGAAAGCACCAAGGGTTTCACCCTGGCGCAGAAAATGGTCGGCAAGGCCTGCGGCGTGACCGGCGTTCGTCCGGGCACCTACTGCGAGCCGAAGATGACCACCGTCGGTTCCCAGGACACCACTGGCCCGATGACCCGCGACGAATTGAAAGACCTGGCGTGCCTGGGCTTCTCGACCGATCTGGTGATGCAGTCCTTCTGCCACACCGCGGCCTATCCAAAGCCGATCGACGTGACCACTCACCACACCCTGCCTGACTTCATCATGACCCGTGGCGGCGTGTCCCTGCGTCCGGGCGACGGCATCATCCATAGCTGGCTGAACCGCATGCTGCTGCCGGACACCGTCGGCACCGGTGGTGACTCCCACACCCGTTTCCCGATCGGTATCTCGTTCCCGGCCGGTTCTGGCCTGGTGGCGTTCGCCGCCGCCACTGGCGTCATGCCGCTGGACATGCCGGAATCGATCCTGGTTCGCTTCAAGGGCAAGCTGCAACCAGGCGTCACCCTGCGTGACCTGGTTCACGCCATCCCTTACTACGCGATCCAGAAAGGTCTGTTGACCGTCGAGAAGAAAGGCAAGAAGAACGCCTTCTCCGGCCGCATCCTGGAAATCGAAGGCCTTGAAACCCTGACCGTCGAGCAAGCGTTCGAACTGTCCGACGCCTCGGCCGAACGTTCGGCTGCCGGTTGCACCATCAAGCTGTCCAAGGAATCGATTGCCGAATACCTGCAATCGAACATCACCCTGCTGCGCTGGATGATCGGCGAAGGCTACGGCGATGCCCGCACCCTGGAGCGTCGTGCCCAGGCGATGGAAGCCTGGCTGGCCAACCCGGAACTGCTGGAAGCCGACAAGGACGCCGAATACGCCGAAGTCATCGAGATCGACCTGGCCGACGTCAAGGAGCCTGTGCTCTGCGCGCCGAACGACCCGGACGATGCCCGCCTGCTCTCCAGCGTCGCTGGGCAGAAGATCGACGAAGTGTTCATCGGTTCGTGCATGACCAACATCGGCCACTTCCGCGCTGCCGGTAAGTTGCTGGAACAGGTCAAGGGTCAGTTGCCAACCCGTCTGTGGCTCTCGCCGCCGACCAAGATGGACGCTCACCAGCTCACCGAAGAAGGCTACTACGGCATCTACGGCAAGGCCGGTGCACGGATGGAAATGCCAGGCTGCTCGCTGTGCATGGGTAACCAGGCACGCGTGGAACCGAACTCCACTGTGGTATCGACTTCGACCCGTAACTTCCCGAACCGTCTGGGCGACGGCGCGAATGTCTACCTGGCTTCGGCCGAACTGGCATCCGTGGCGTCTATCCTGGGTCGCCTGCCGACCGTCGAGGAGTACATGGAATACGCCGGCAAGATCGACAGCATGGCAGCGGACGTGTACCGCTACCTGAGCTTCGACCAGATCGCCGAGTTCCGTGAAGCGGCTGCCAATGCCAACATCCCGGTCGTTCAAGCCTAAGGCTTCAACGCTCGACTAAAAACGCCGCCCTTCTTGCGAGGGGCGGCGTTTTTTTATGCCTGGGATTTCGATGCAAGCTGGCAGGCCGCTATCGCGAGCAAGCTCGCTCCCACAGGGGACTTTCGGTGGATGCGATGCCTATGAACACCTCGGACACACTGTGGGAGCGAGCTTGCTCGCGATGGCGACCGGATAGCCAGCATCCATGCCAACTGAAACACCGCTTTCGCGAGCAAGCCCGCTTCCCCAAGGGGCCTGTGTTATCAGGCCATTAGGGAGTAGACCAACGCAGTAATCGCCACCAACCCCACCAGCGCGACAAATACATTGGACGCCTGGCCGCGGTAACGGGCCATGGCCGGGACCTTTTGGATGGCGTACATCGGCATCAGGAACAGGATCGCCGCGATTACCGGGCCGCCCAGGGTTTCGATCATGCCCAGGATGCTCGGGTTAAGGGTGGCGACGATCCAGCACACCACCAACATGAACGCTGCGGTCAGACGGTCCAGGGTCTTTGCCGCCGGACGTCGACCGCTCTTGACGATCAGGCCCTTGAGGCCTTCGCTGGCGCCAATGTAATGCCCGAGGAAGGACTTTGAGATCGCCACGAACGCAATCAATGGCGCGGCAAAAGCGATGGTCGGATTACTAAAGTGGTTGGCCAGGTACGACAGGATCGACAGATTCTGCGCCTTGGCCTCGGCCAGTTGCGACGGGGAAAGCGTCAAAACACAACTGAACACAAAGAACAGCACCATCACCACCATCAGCACATGGGCGCGCGAGAGGATCTGCGAGCTGCGCACTTCGGCGTTATCGCCATGGCGACGCTTCTGATCCACCGCAAACGCCGAGATGATCGGCGAGTGATTGAACGAGAACACCATCACCGGAATCGCCAGCCACAAAGTGTGCAGCAGCGCCGAAGGTTCAGGCAGCGTGGACGCTGTGGTCAGAATGCCACCGTTCCAGTGCGGGATCAAAAACACCGCCAGGAACAGCAACGCTACGATAAACGGATAGACCATCAGGCTCATGGCCTTGACGATCGCCTGCTCCCCGCATCGCACCACTGCCAGCAAACCCAGGATCAACACCAGCGACAGCACCACCCGAGGTGGCGGCTGGATATGCAGTTGATGCTCCAGGAAGCTGCCCACCGTATTGGTCAGCGCCACGCTGTAGATCAGCAGGATCGGGAAAATTGCAAAGAAGTACAGCAACGTGATCAGTGCACCGGCCTTGATACCGAAATGCTCCTCCACCACGTCAGTGATGTCCGCGCCTTCACGGCCGGACAACACGAAACGGGTCAGCCCCCGGTGGGCGTAGAACGTCATGGGAAAGGCTAGCAACGCCAGGATCAACAACGGCCAGAAACCGCCGAGGCCGGCGTTGATGGGCAAAAACAAAGTACCTGCACCGATGGCGGTGCCAAACAGGCCCAACATCCAAGTAGTGTCATGCCGCCCCCACTGGCTGAGCGTAGCTGGGGCTGTCGTTTCAAAGCGTTCTTCGACGCTAGTGGCCTGATCATTCATCCGGTCGGATCTCCGCATTCCGGTCACATGCACCCGACCAGGACGAGTCGGGAAACCCCGACAGGCAGCGCCCTGGCCGAAACAGGGGCGCGATTGTCCGGGATTAACGAGCAGAAGCAAAGACTTAGCTGAGGAGCGGTTGTAAGTAGCTCACTGCGAAAGCATTTGCTGGTGCTTTCATTTCATAGGTTTTCAGAATTTTTTTGACTTTTTCACGATCCTTGGAATGCCGATAAGAGCCCCGCCGACATCAGGTGGGAGTAATAACTTGAGCGGATGATTTCAAACACTTCGCGCACCTGATCCCCCGATTTATGGCCGCTCTGATGATTGATCAGCACGATACCTATAGCCCTTCTGCTGCCAACTCGTATCTACGGAACCGAACAAACCGTTCGCGCCACGGCTAAACAGGTTGGGAAAGAGGCTCCTTCCAGCTAGCGAGACCTGATTTACAAGGTGATCGATAGACCCCTCTCTTGATGATGAGTCTTATCGCGGAGCACATGTCGCTTCGGCCTGGATATGGATGTGTCTGCGCCGTGGCAGATAAACACGTTAGGAGCCCGCGCGCTGACGCCTCATAAGTTTTCCCGACGTCAGCCTCTAAACGCCCCGAAGGACGGTTATTGCTGTCGCGGTCGAGCTGGATGGCTAACCCTAAAGCTCAACATGACGCATTAAAAACTGGATGGAGGCGATGGGCCCAATGTCTGCGGCGGTTATATTGCCTTATACGAAAATTGAAGATTGAGAGTCGTTGTCGATGGATTTAATTTTACAAATTAAATCAGACTAGACGCCTATCAAGAGTGGTTATACGTTGCCGAGACCTGCGCAATGCGAGTTTCAAGGTTACGTGTGCTCAACGATGGCTCTCTGACCGATCGCCAAGTCTTTGGCCCTGACAGCCACCGTGGTTGTAATCGATGAAATAATTTTCGATCCTTTAGGAAATTTTTGGGGCATTCACATTATGCTCGATAGGATCGAGCAATTACTCCTAATGGAGCACATAAAATAATTCTGGATTATGACAACGGAAGCGAGACAGGTAAAAAGCTGCTCGCGGTGTTTGATGAAGGCAGGGCTACTGCAGAGGTGACGCTCGCGTGTGGCGGAAAAAATCTTCCTTGATTCACGAGTATCACATTTGGTGGAGTTAAACTTTCTACACCCATCACGCCACGACATTATTCGAATTGGTGAATTGTGAATTCGCGCTCTGGCTATATATCAATTCCCCAAGCCTCGATAGCATTTCGACGCGAGCTTACTGCAAGTCGCTTTATGGTATTTCATACGGCCTTTTAAACATTCTGAATATCTCCGACATAAGGAGTAATCGATGTCAGACAATTCTCATGAGAACCTGCCCGCAGGCTACATGCCGGCTAAGGTCTGGAGTCCGAAGACCACCTACGGCGGCCAATTTGCCAGCATCAATCGCTCGGTATCAGGTTCCCGGTTCGTACAAAAGCTCCCGGTAGGTAAACACCCCCTACAGCTTTACTCGCAGGGAACGCCGAATGGTCAGAAGATCACGATCATGCTGGAGGAGCTACTGGCGGCAGGGTATTCGGGTGCTGAATATGATGCATGGCTGATAGATATTTTCGAAGGAGACCAGTTCGGCAGCGACTTCGTCAATATCAACCCCAACTCCAAGATTCCAGCGCTTGTGGACCATACAACGGAGCCCGTTACGCGGGTTTTCGAGAGCGGCTCGATCCTGGTCTACCTTGCGGAGCAGTTCGGCGCGTTCCTGCCCACTAACCCTAGAGCACGAGCCGAGACTTTCAACTGGCTGATGTGGCAAATGGGATCCGCTCCTTTCGTTGGCGGTGGCCTAGGCCATTTCTACGCCTATGCGCCAATCAAGATCGAGTACGCGATCGATCGTTATGCGATGGAAACCAAACGACAGCTGCATGTCCTAGACACTCACCTGGCATCAAATGAATTCCTTGCGGGGGACGAATATACGATCGCAGATATGGCTGTTTGGCCGTGGTACCCCGGCAGTCTTTACGGTGTTTACGCCGCACACGAGTTTCTCGCTGTAGAGGAATACGAGCATCTGCTGCGCTGGTATCACGCGATTGCCGCACGACCCGCAGTTGCGCGCGGCAGAGTCGTTAACCGCATCTCAGGAGCTCCGGGCGAGTTCTTGCGAGAGCGTCATGATGCACGTGATTTTGAATCGTTGATAAAATAGAAGGAAGGTACTGTGAAACTGTATTTTGCGCCTGGCTCTTGCGGCCTTGCTTCACAAATCGCATTGCGCGAGTCCGAGCAGAAATTTGAACTTATCAAAGTCGACTTCGCCACCAAAACGACTATTGAAGGTAATTATTACAAGGTAACGCCAAAAGGCTACGTGCCGGCCTTGAAATTAAAGAACGGAGACGTCCTTACTGAAGGGGCGGTAATTTTGCAATGGATTGCAGATGGCAACCCTGAGCGTAAACTTTTACCTGAATTTGGTACCTGGGAGCGCTATAGGGCCCTGGAATGGTTAAACTTTGTAGCTTCTGATTTGCATAAAGGCATGGGCGTGATGTTTTCATCGTTTGTAGATGGAGCGTCAAAGATCCGTTTTGCGGAAGGCAACATGAGCGTTCATTTTGAATATATTGAAAAGCACCTATCTAACAACGACTATATTTTAGGCGACAAATTTTCAATCGCGGATGCTTACTTGTACAACGTTTTGACTTGGGCACCACGAGTGAATATTGACCTATCCAAATACACCTCCATTCAGAAATTCATGGCCCGAATGGAGCAGCGGCCAAGCGTTCGCGATGCTTTAGCAGCCGAGCAGCTTTGATTAAATAAGCGCCTCTGCAAAGCTCCATGGTTATTTGTAATGTGGAGTTTTGCAGGTCTTTATTCACGCATCGTCGGGTGATTGGAAAACAGATCCGCGATCCACTCCACAAACACACGAACCTTGGCCGAAAGGTGACGGTTCTGCGGATATACGACATGAATAGGTAGCGGTTCATTGGTCCAGTCTTCCAGTATCGGAATTAATCGTCCGTCCTCGATAAAGGATGTCATCAAAAAATTGGCCATTTGCACAATACCCAGCCCTGACAGGCCCGCGCACGTGTAAGCATAACTGTCGCTGAGCGCAATGTGACTGGATAGCGCGACCTGAACGCTTTCACCTCCTCGCGTGAAATACCAATCAAAGGGTTTACCCCCACGGGAGGAGAAGTAATTCACACAGCGATGATGCACAAGATCGTCGGGGTGCGTTGGTCGCCCGTGTTGCTCCAGATAGGCGGGTGAGGCGCAAGTGACGTAATTCATGGTTCCAACCCGGCGCGCAATCAACCGAGAGTCAGCCAAGCGACGACCACCGCGTATCGCGCAATCCACGCCCTCTTCCACCAGGTCAACCGGACGATCGCTGCAACCCAGTTCCAATCGGATATCCGGATACAACGCGAAGAAATCAGGAAGAGCAGGAATGATCACGTCGCTGGCCAGGCCGGTAGGAGCGTCGACGCGCAGACGCCCTGATGGATTCAGGCGGTTTAGTATTAATGAGTCCTCGGCATCGCGAACGTCTGAAAGGATCTGTACGCACCTCTCATAGTAGGCAGCCCCATCGGAAGTTACACTGACGTGACGGGTGGTTCGGTTCAACAACTTCACCGATAGAGAAGTTTCCAACGACTGTATCAAGGTGGTGACGGTTGCCTTGGGAAGCTTCAGGTTTTCAGCCGCACGATTGAATCCGCCGGTATCCACCACCTGGACGAACACCTCCATTGCTTGGAATTTGTTCATTTTGTTCCTTGAGTGCACGAAGCCAATCGCTTTTTACAGTTTAAATTTCGAAACCATCATATTGAATGAGGCCGCAAGGTGGGACAGTTCTCGACTGGATCCTGCCGTCTGGTTCGCTCCGGCGGTGGTTTGTTCAGAAAGCTGTTGGATGTTGTGTAGATTTTTGTCGACTTCCCGAGCGACTTGCGCCTGTTGTTCGGAGGCGGAGGCAATCACCAGGTTACGTTCGTTGATCTGATAGACGTTTCGTGCGATTTGCTCTAGCGCGATACCTGCCTGACGCGCCTTGTTTTGGGTAGCCGTTGCCACCGCAAGACTCTTGCCCATCGCGGCCACGGCGCTGTCGGCATCGGTCTTCACCGCGCCAATCATGGTTTCAATCTCGACCGTTGATGCTTGCGTTCGATGAGCCAGCGCACGGACCTCATCGGCGACCACCGCAAATCCTCGGCCCTGTTCGCCAGCGCGCGCTGCTTCAATCGCAGCGTTCAACGCCAGTAAATTGGTCTGTTCGGAGATGCTGCGGATCACATCCAGGACCCAGTGATGTTGTGCACACGCGAAGCCAAATCAGTAACTGTCTCGGATGACCTCTGAATATCACTTAGTACGATATGAATGCCGTCGACTGTCCGCTCGACCTGGTTGCGCCCATCCTCCGCCTCGTCTGTGGCGTGTCGTGAGGCATCCGATGTGGACACCGCATTTGTGGCCACGTGCTCTATAGCATTGGTCATCTCCGTGACAGCAGTCGCGGCATGTTGAATCTCATCATTTTGCCGGATCAGGCTACGTGTACTCTCATCGGTGACCGCGCTCAGTTCTTCTGAGGATGTCGCCAGTTGATCCGCTGCGCTCGCTATTTCCAGCAGTGTATTCTTGAGACTGATCTGCATATCGCTCAACGCGGCCAGGAGTCGGCCTGCCTCATCAGAGCGCTCAGTGCAAATCGGGTGCGTGAGATCGCCACTGGCAATACGCTCGGCACTTGCCACGGCTTCGGCCAGTGGGCGGGTGATCATGCGCGTAATGATGACGCCAGTGCCCAAGGCAAATAAAAAGGCGGCAACGATACCGATGATCAACTGAGAGAATACAGTCTGACGCAGCTCCATGGCCCGCTTGGCGCCGTCCTGAATACCTTTGTCATTGTGAGCCACCATTTCTCGCAAATTCTGTCGCAGCTCTCTGAAAACATGGAGGTTCCCGATATCAAGCTGCTTCTGTGCAACCTCGATTTCACCATTATTGATATGCTCGAGAGCCTTGCGTGAGGTCGCGACATAGCTTGACCAGCGCTCGTCAATATTCTTGAAAACATCTTTATCTTTGCCCTGAAGAAGATCGCGCGAAGCGCTCAACGTTCGTTCTGCAGTGTCAAGACTGTTTGTTATTTCGCTGTGCAGTCTTTGGATATCGGCCTCGGGAGCATTTAGCGCCTTGGCGTTTATCAAGCGATAGACCCCCCGATTGTGTGCCGTCACCCCGCTCAATATATTTCCCACGCTGGAGACCGCTATCAGATCCTCAGAATAGGTCTTCGACAACGCGTCTGCTAACCGTCCGACTCCCGCAATTCCAATTGATCCAACGAGCAGCGTGATACAGGCACATAAAAAAAAAGCACTCTGCAATTTCGTTGAGAATTTATCCTTGTGAAACATTTTTATTTATTTTCCTGTCAGGCTGAAATTTTCTGCTTTCGTCTGTTGTGTCGTCGGGCATACAGCTCCTTTATCTATCGCATCCTGAGTGATGAGCTCTTGTACGATGATCATCGCGGGTGCCAGCACTTCAGCAATCAAATCTGCCTTATGGGTCGGTCGCACCACTCGCCCACAAGGAATGAAGAGCGGATCGTCAAATCTCGCCCGGAGTTTGCTCAGCACATTGCTGACTGCAGGTTGCGTCACTTTCAGCGATTTGGCCGCCCTGGATACACCTCTCTCCTGATAAATTACCAAAAACGTCACTAACGAATTGAGGTCAAACTTGTGGAAGATCGTTTGATCAATTGGCATCAAGCTTCTCCGCCAGTATGCGGAAAGTAGCTGGCGAACCGAACACCCAGTGAACGCTGGCCAATCATCCAAATTAATGTGTTGAACTCTGAAGCGATAAAATGAGCATGCATCGTTTCCTTGTTTTCCCAGTAGCCACTCAGTAACCAAAGGTTAGGATACAATGCACTGTGAGCTAACCCGTAGGCCAAGCAGCCGGGCATTTTTTCAAATCTAGAGATGTAGTTTGCAACGCAGCATTTGAGATCGCTTACATTGCCCTCTGCAATTTCGATTTCAAGAGTGCTGACAGCGTTGATTAACATGGCAATACCCCTATTAAACTACTTTGACCTGCTTCTCCGGACAGAACTGTAACGTCGGCTATAACTATGAAAGGTTTTACACTTCAAAGATCCATCAAATCTTGAATTGCTTGACCTGTAACCGTAGTCGTTCGCCGAGGTCCGTAAGTTTTCGTGCTGTGTTCGCACCGACCAACGCATCATCTGCAACAGCATCCACTGCGTGGGCAATGGCGGTCATGCTGCGATTGATTTCCTCGGCAACCGATGTCTGCTCTTCTGAAGCGCTGGCAATTTGTGCGTTCATGTCGTTGATGGTTTCGATCAACAGCGCAATCGAGTCCAATGACTCTCCGGCCTGATTTGCCAGCTTCCCGGTGGTCTCGCCGGACTCGCTGGAGCGCGCCATGGCGACCACCGCTTCTTCGGCGCCGCGCTGCAATGAACTGATCATTTCGTTGATCTCTACGGTGCTTTGCTGGGTACGACTGGCAAGCGCTCGTACTTCATCTGCCACTACAGCAAATCCACGGCCAGCATCTCCTGCTCGCGCTGCCTCGATTGCAGCATTGAGTGCCAGCAGGTTTGTCTGTTCGGCAATTGATCGGATAACGTCCACAACGCTCGCGATCGAATGAACATCTGAACGGAGGTTGTCGAGCGAAGCACTCGTTTGGTTAACATCCGAAATCAATGCATGGATGCTGGTGATGCTCTTGTTCACGACAGACTTGGCTTCGCTGCTCACATCGGAGCCTTCGCGAGCAGCCTGCGAAGCACTTTGCGCACTGGCAGAAACCTGTTGAGCTGCCGCCGACATTTCGTGAATGGCGGTGGCAACCTGATCGGTCTCAAGTCGCTGCCCTGCCATCGCTTTTTCGGAACGAGAAGCCTGAATAGATACATTGTCGACCAACAGTGCCAATTGAGTTGTCATCTCATAAATCTGTCGGACCAGCCCATGAATTTTTTCGACAAATCGGTTGAACGACTTCGACAGTGCGCCTAGTTCATCGTCGTTTCCGTCGGGCAGACGGCGTGTCAGGTCACCGTCTCCGGCAGCGATATCATCGAGATTCTGCTTGATTATCAAGATAGGTTTAACCAAGCCATTACCCAGGAAAGCAGCTACGACTGCAACGATCAGCAGCAGCAATGCCACTACCGTTACGATCATTGCGGCAGAAGCACCCAAGCGCGTCTGCATAGATGTCGCAATGATCTGTACACGTTCTTCTACGTCATCCAGATTGACTTGAGTGCCAAACGACATATCCCATTTAGGAAGGTAATGGTAATAACCGATCTTTGGAACTGGCTTGTCACTGCCCGGCGTTGGCCAGTCATATCTGAAAAATGAAGGCCCTGATTTACTGGCGGCGACGAGGCCGCGAATCACATAGATCCCGTTGGCATCCTTGACGTCCGAAAAATCCTTTCCAATATCCTGGTCTTTATCAGACCAAAAAACACGCACACTGCCGGACGTATACCCAGCAAAATAACTCGTCTTGTCGAACTGGAGCGTCTTGAGAATGGCAATGGCTTGTTTGCGAGCCTCCATATCTCCCTGGGCCGAGGCATCGTAAATTGGCTTGATAGCAGCCTCTGCGATTTGCTGATAATTCTTGAGGGCAAGTTTGCGCTCTTCCAGAAGCAACTCCCTGGTTTGCTCGACCTCCTCTGCCGCCAGACTTTGTAATACAAACCAAATTATTCCGCTGATGATCAGCGCCAGAGAAAAGCTCGGAATAACGGCGAGCAATATGACTTTACTGCGAAATTTAAGAAACACGACGCCCTCCCCTTAACAGGATAAAAAACCATCGATATTTTATTGTGTGAAGATTCTTAGCCGACAAAAATTGAATCGCTCAATAAACTCTTGAAGGCGCTTACTGATCAATAGAATGGATACCAGATATTTATCCAGCACCCCGTCGTTTAATTCTGAGCAATGTTCCTGACACCCTTGATCTCACAGACTTCCACGTAGAACAAAGCTCTGCCATCCGCGCATGTGATTGATAAATCGCTCGCTCAACCCGGCCTTGCGCAAATAGTCAGCCGTCACTGGAAGTTTCGGACTGTCATAGAAGGGGTTTGCCTGCACTTGAAGAGGGAAGTCGCGCTGAAGAATGCCGGCCCGGCCAATCAACACAAAGTCGCACCCTTCGTCCATCAATTGCCCGGCACGCTGGGCGCTCATAATCTTGCCTGCTGTCCCTACCCTTACTCCTCTACGCGGAAGCTCTGTGAAGACACTCAGCATGCTCTGCCCCCTGAACGTCCCGTCTTGCACTATTTGAGCGGAGTCCCAAAGAGCCAGATCCAGATAGTCGATCACCTCGCGATCCAGAATATCCGCGGTAATATCACGCAGTTCCTCCAGAAGCAGCCCGTAGCGCTCGACCGACAATCGCCAGCCGATCTGAAAGTCAGGACCACATTCGCGTCGAATACCTTCGATGACTTCAAGAGTGAGGCGAGCACGGTTCTCAAGGCTACCGCCATATTTATCTGTACGGTCGTTGAATTGCGGGGACATGAATTCCGACAGAATCCACCCGAAAGCACCGTGAACTGCGACACCATCAAACCCTGCCAACTCGGCTCTTTTCGCGCCGGCAATGAAGCTGTCGCGAATGCGCTCAACCTCTTCAGTCGACAACGCCCTGACGCCCGGTACTGTGTAATCGGAAGCAGGCGCTGGAACGCCTCCCAGCAACGGATTTGCGCGGTGTCCCGCATGGTGCAGTTGCACCGCAGAGAGACCGCCACCTTCACGAATCGAAGTGGCCATCTGCGTCAAACCTGGTAGATGAGCGTCGCTGAAGATGCCCAACTGCCGGTCAAATCCGATACCCGTTTCCTCTACATGCGTGGCGCAGGTTTGCATCAATGCGTAACCACCTTGCGCAACCTGTCTGATCCATTCCTGATCGAATTCGGACGCGAGACCGTCACGCCCACTCTGTTGATTGGTAAGCGGGGCCAGCATGAAACGGTTTCTCATTGCCGGGCCATGCAAGAGCGTGAGCGGTTTGAATAAATCTGAAACGGACATGTAAAAAATCTCCAACTGACAAGTGCGTCTTACCAACATCGACCAGCAGCGTCGGGTAAAGGGCCAGACGAGTTCGAAAGGCCCTTCGCCCCCTTCCCTGTCAGCCTTTCGTCCCGGGCTTTTCAACGTCGGAGACTTGCCAGCCCCCTCCGAGTGCGCGCACCAGGTCCACGGTCGCTCGAGCACGCTCGCCTTCTGACTGGATAAGCGATTGCTGACTACGCAGCAGGGTACGCTGCGCATCAACCACCACCAGGTAGTCGACATCCCCCTCATCGAATCTTTGCTGCGCAGACCGTGCGACGCGGGACGATGCTTCTTCTCCACCGCGCTGATGGACGATTCGCTCATCCAGGGTCCTGATGGACACTAATGAGTCCTCAACTTCGCGGAAGGCCTGGAGTACGGTCTTGCGATACTCAGCGACCCTCTCTTCGTAGGCTGCACGGGCGCGGGCGATGTCGGCCTCACGTCTTCCGCCATCAAAGATGGGCAAGCTCAAGGCCGTTCCTACAAATGGACCCAAAAGGAAAGTCCGCTGCGACCAATTGGTCAGATTTCCCAGATCCGTCGACTCATAGCCCACAGCCCCAGTGAGCGAGAGCGAAGGGAAAAAGGCCGCCTTTGCCACGCCGACCCTGGCGTTCTCGGCGGCCATAGCTCGCTCCGCGGCTGCGATGTCCGGTCGACGCTCAAGTAACGTCGATGGGATACCTGGCGGAATCTGAACGGTGACGTTTTCCAAGGGTTTTGGCTCAAGTGTGAACGACGCCGGAGGCTTGCCCAGCAAAGTCGCCAACGCGTGCGCGACCAGTGCGTACTGACGCTCCACCGCCAATTGTTCAGCGCGCGCAGAGAACAGTTCTGTCTTTGCCTGGTCGACAACATAGCTGGCCACGTCGCCGTCACTAAGTCTTCGTTGCAACAGCGTCTCGGTGTCTTCCCGAAGCTTTACAGTTTCCCGTAGCAAACGATGTTCACCTTCCAGTTGCCGCAGGCTGAAGTAGGTTCTAGCGACGTCGGCCTGAACCAGCAGCAACATCTGATGGGCCAATGCTTGCTGCTGAGCTGCATCAGCCTGTGCGGCTGCGATCCCTGCCGAGACACGACCAAAAAGGTCAACTTCGTAGCCCACGGTGGCCTGCGCTCGCCACAATGTTTGCGTGGTTCCTGGCGCGCCATCTCCATACCCGTCAGCGGCACCTGAAGTGCGCTGGCGAGTCGGGCCGAAGCCTAGGTCTACGTCCGGGAAACGGGCTGCCTGGCTTCGGGCGGTGAGGGCCCGTGATTGCTTGAGCCGCGCCATTGCGATGGTGACATCGGGGTTGGCTACGAGAGCCTGCTCTTCCAGTTGCTCAAGCGTAGGGTCGCCCAGCACCTTCCACCATGGAGAAGGTTTTTGCTGGTCCGCGGGTTCTGCCGGCTGCCATCGACCAGGCTCTTCAGTTGGCTTCAATGGGACAAGTGCCTGGTGATGGGACTCTGCAAAATTCGCCGGCACGTCGAAGTCCGGTCTGTTCTCGACGGGCGTCAACGAGCACGCTGTCAGAAGCGACACACCGATCGCCAGTGCAATTGCACTCTTGTTCGCGCGTGCCCCACGCAGGCGTGTGTGGATTCGATTGGTCATACCAGGCCCTCCGGCTGCTTCTGTTCAAGATGATGAGGGGCGAGGGCCGGAGCTTTGTGATGCGCTGCAGAGTGCAATGGTTTTCCTCCGCCAAGTGCCCGAACGACCACGTAAAACAGCGGTGTAAGGAACAGACCGAAAAGCGTGACGCCAATCATTCCAAAGAAAACTGAAATGCCCATCGCCTGGCGCATCTCCGCGCCTGCACCCGTGGACAAGACGAGAGGAATGACGCCCATGATGAAGGCGATTGAAGTCATTAGGATCGGCCGCAGACGCAGCCGACAGGCTTCGATCACTGCGTTGACCGTGGATTTCCCGGCTATCTCCAGCTCGCGGGCAAACTCGACAATCAGGATGGCGTTTTTCGACGCCAGGCCCACGAGCACGATGAGACCGATCTGCGTGAAAATGTTGTTGTCACCCTTTGTGAGCCATACGCCGAGCAATGCGGAGAAGATGCTCATTGGGATGATCAGGATGATGGCCAACGGCAGCGTCAGGCTCTCGTACTGGGCGGCCAGGACGAAAAACACCAGGAGGACGCAGAGCGGAAGAATCCAGACCGCGGTATTGCCTGCGATGATTTGTTGATACGTCAGGTCGGTCCATTCATAGGTCATGCCGGCTGGCAGCGTTTCGGAAGCGACCCTTTGAATAGCGGCCATTGCTTGGTCCGATGAATAGCCGGGGGCAGGACTTCCGCCGATGTCAGCCGCCGTGAAACCGTTGTAGCGAACGACTTGATCTGGACCGTAGGTCTGACTCACCTTCGCCACTGAGGCGAGCGGGATCATCTGTCCGGACTCACTGCGTACGTGCAGTTGCCCAATGTCATCCGGTTTGGAGCGGTATTGATTGTCGGCCTGCATCCGTACTTGATAGACACGCCCAAGGAAGTTGAAGTCATTGACGTAATACGAACCAAGGAAAGCTTGCAACGTATCGAATATCGCTGGCGTGTCCACACCGAGCTGGAGCGCTTTTGCACGATCGATATCAATCTTCAGCTGAGGAACGTTCACCGTATAGGTTGAAAACAGCGGGCCGAGTTCCGGCGCTTGGGACGCCTTTTTGATGAAGGCCTGAGTCGCTTTGTACAGTTCCTCATAGCCCAGGTCCGACCGATCCTCGATCTGTAACTTGAAGCCTCCCAGCGTGCCCAGACCATAGACCGGCGGAGGTGGGAAAATACCGGTGAAGGCGTTACCAATAGTGCTGAACTCATGGGCCAGGTCGGCCGCAACCTGATTGGCGCTGATGCCGTTGCGGTCCTTGAACGGTTTGAGCAGAACGAAGCTCAGCGCAGTACTGGAGCTCTTCGTTACCGCGTTGATCGAAAGGCCGCTGTAGGCCGAGGTCCCCATGACCGCAGGATGTTTGAGCGCCATCTCATTCATCAGGTTCATGGTTGCTTCGGTGCGATCCAGTGTCGATCCTTCCGGCAACTGGGCGAGGCTGACTAGATATTCCTTGTCCTGTGCAGGGACAAAACCGCCGGGAACATGACCCGTAAGCCACCAGGTAGCAGCGAGCAATCCGGCGTACACCACGAGCATTGCGCCCTTGTGCTTTACCAAACCACCGATGCTTCCACCGTATCCAACGGAGGCTCGATCAAAGGTCCGATTGAAGCGTCCGAAGAAGCGGCCAAACAGTTTGTGCGTCACACGAGTCACGGCATCGGGCGCTTCGCCATGTCCCTTCAAGAGCAAGGCCGAAAGCGCCGGGGACAGCGTCAGCGAGTTCACGGCAGAGATCAGTGTCGAAATGGCGATGGTGACCGCGAACTGTTTGTAAAACTCACCGGTCAACCCACTAAGGAAAGCCAGCGGAAGGAAAACAGCGGACAGGGTCAGAGCGATGGCAATGATAGGACCACTGACCTCTCGCATCGCCTGGTACGTCGCCTCACGGGGACTGAGCCCGCGCGCGATGTTTCGCTCCACGTTCTCGACCACCACGATGGCATCGTCGACCACAATTCCTATCGCGACCACCAGCCCAAATAGCGACAGCGTGTTGATGGAGTATCCAGCCAGCAGCAAGAAGGTAAATGTGCCGATGATCGATATCGGCACTGCCAGCAACGGGATGATCGATGCACGCCATGTTTGCAGGAACAGGAACACGACCAGTACTACCAGCGCCACGGATTCGAGAAGTGTTTCGACAACCGCATCGATACCACTTTGGACCGCACGACTCGGCTCATACACCACGCGGTAAATCAGGTCTTGCGGGAAATCCTTCTCGAGCTCCTCCATGACTCGGTGCACTTCTCGAGAAATCTCCAGCGAGTTTGCCCCAGGCGCTTCTTGCACTGTCACTGCGACGGCGGGTGCGTTATCCAGTGTTGCACGGATGCCATAGTCCTCAGCGCCGAGCTCTACTCGAGCGACATCGCCCAACCGAGTGATCGCCCCACGAGCATCGGACTTGATGACAATCCTCTGGAACTCTTCAGGGGATTTGAGTCGCCCGTCGGCGTTGACGTTAAGCTGGAAGGCAGTGTCCGAAGGGGTAGGTGCGCTGCCGATGGTACCGACTGCGGCCTGAATGTTTTGACGGCGAATGGCGTCGGCAACATCGTTGGCGCTCAGGCCACGCTCAGCCAGCGCGGCTGGGTTCAGCCACACACGCATGGCATAACCCCCAGGCCCCCAGATCGACACTTCACCAACACCTGCAATTCTTGCCAAACGATCCTTCACGTGGAGGATCGCGTAGTTGCTCACGTAGTTATTGTCGTAGGTGCCATTCGGCGAAACCATGTGTACGGCAATGGTGATGATGGGCGAGTTCTTAATTGCCGTAACGCCCAGCCGTTGAACATCCTCGGGAAGTCGCGCTTGAGCCTGGGACACACGCGTTTGCACGAACTGTTGAGCTTTATCGGGATCGGTTCCGAGCTTGAAAGTCACCGTCAGATACAGGTGTCCGTCACCGCTGGCTTTCGAATCCATGTACAGCATGTCTTGCACACCGTTAATGGACTGCTCCAGTGGTGCCGCAACTGTTTCCGCGATGGTCTTTGCGTTCGCGCCCGGGTATTGAGCATGCACCACAACTGAGGGAGGAATGACCTGTGGGTATTCCGAGACCGGCATATTAAACGCGGAAACTATCCCAGCGAGCAGGATCAGCGCAGACAGCACACACGCAAAGATGGGACGATCGATGAAGAATTTAGAGATGTTCACGACCGGCCTCCGATTGAGGCACTGACGGGCTCCTTCTGAACGTCGGCGGCGACCGCAGATACCTCGGAACCCGGTGGAGCCCGGAATGCTCCGTCCACAATGATCCTGGTACCCGCTTCAACTCCGCTGCGTAGAACCCGTTCTTTTCCCTGGAGAACGCCGAGCTCGACGAAACGCCGTTCGACCTTGTTCTGAGCGTTCACGATCAGCACGTACTTGCGGTCTTGATCGGTACCCACGACGGCATCGTCGACCATCACGGCGTTGTAAGGCTTCCCTCCCTGAAGATGGACTCTTGCCTGGAGACCCGGGAGCATTTCGGGGCTCACACGGTCAATCCGGGCGCGAACTCGCACCGTTCCCGAACGAGTATCCATCTGGTTATCGATCGCCTCGATGATGGCCGCGTAGGGGTAGGCGTTATCGTTAGCAAGACCAACTTTGACCACCGGTTGCGCACCGGCCTGCAGCGAGGGTGCGATGATTCGCAGGTAGCTCTGCTCGTCCACGTTGAAAGACGCGTAGAGCTTGTCGTCAGAAACAATTCGGGTGAGCGGTGTCGCATCCCCGCCTGCCCCTACTACGTTGCCCGCCGTGATTTCCGCGCGTGAGATACGCCCTGCAATCGGCGCCCTCACTTGTGTGTAGCTGAGCTGCAATTGAGCCTCAGCCAATGCAGCCTGCGCTCCTTTCAAAGATGCCGCCGCCTCTCGGGCCGCATTGTCGAGCACGTCAAACTCTCTGCGCGCGATTGAGTTCGACTCCATCAGCCTTTTCCCACGAGCCCGCTCGAGTTCCGTAAGCCGTTTGCGCTCTTCAGTAACGGATAGGTTCGCCTGCGCCTGACGCACCTGGGTCTCAAGCGGCGCCGGGTCAATCGTGAAAAGAAGCTCGCCCTGACGAACATGCTGACCGGCCTTGAAATGCACGGTCAGCAACGTTCCCGGCACTTTTGGTCGCACGTCTACGACGTCCACCGCTTCGAGGCGACCGGTGTAGTCCTGCGAGTCCGACACCGCACGTTGCAGTGCTGGTTGGTACTTCACGGTCGGCAGTACCGCGGCTGCTTCTGCGTGTACTTGCGAACCATTAGTCAAGAGGACACTCCCGCCGCCAATCACTGCGATGGCAACCGTCAGGACCGCTAGATGATGTTTCTTCAAGGGATTCATGTGATGTGCCTAGCCAAGTTGGATAGCTTGGAGTCTGAGCACGCTTCGCATGGACATCTAGATCAAAACCTGGGTAAATTTATTGCCTTTTTTGGAATAATTACCACCTTTCGTCCGCGCAAAAGTGGCATAAATAGGTAAAACTCAAGAAAAACAAGTCATACTTATTGCTTGAATGAGAACAAATTTTGGTAAGGAGTGATGAAGTGAACCGCCTCCAATCAATGCAAATCTTTACTCGCGTCGTCGAAATGCACAGCTTCAGTCGGGCAGCCGATAGTCTTTCCCTACCACCTTCGCGGGTAACGCGCGCGGTGAAAGATCTGGAGGCATTTCTCGGCGTCTGTCTGTTAAGACGGACCACTCGCCATATCAGCCTGACCCCGGATGGCACGTTCTATTACGATCACTGCAGGCGATTACTGGCCGACGTTGAGGCTGTCGAGTCCAGCTTCCCGGGATCTGCCGGAAAGCCTCGTGGCCGCTTGCGAGTAGACATGACACTGTCCCTCGCGCGCCTTGTTGTCCTGCCCTCGATCAAGGACTTCCAGTCTCGTTTTCCAGACGTTGAACTGACTTTGACAATGTCTGACCGAACCGTCGAATTGGTTCAGGAGGGTATTGATTGCGTCATCCGTACGGGAACCCCTGAAGACTCTTCGACGCTGGTTGCAAAACGCATTGGCGGCTTTGACTGGATAACATGCGCCTCGCCGGAGTACCTCGCTCTTCACGGGACGCCGAAGTCCCTTGAGGATTTGGCCGGCCATCAAGCCGTGGGCTACTTATCGAGTCGAACGGCACGCTCGATGGAATGGCACTACGTTGTGGATGGCGAGGACCGCTGTATCAGGATGCCGGAGCGCCTCATCGTCAACGATACGGATGCGTACGTAGCATGCGCCCTCGAAGGCTTGGGGATCATTCGCGCAGGAAGCTACATGGTGATTCAGCACCTCATGAGTGGCCGCCTTCAGCCCATACTGAGCGACTACTCCGCTCCTTCAGTTCCGCTGTCTGTCATCTACCCCAAAAACCGTCACCTTTCACCCACCGTGCGAGCGTTCGTGGACTGGGTAGCCGATGTCGTTCGTGAGGCAGAACCTGGTTGGCGATCGACATGAACGGCACATGGCGCTGCCCCCCAACGCTTTTTTTCACACAGTGGAATTATTTATTGCAAATCCGAGGGTTGTAACCGAGGAGCAAACCATCAAGTATCCCGCCCATTAATCCGGTAGACAGGCTGACGCCTGCCGTTGATGGAGAAAGAGTGTGAAAAAGGTCTTGATGCTGCTCGCAAATGGAGTTGAGCCAATGGAAATGGCTGCGTTTACCGACATCCTCGGTTGGGCTGATCTGCTAGGGGATGAAAGAATTGAACTGGTAATGGCGGGACTCAGGCCAGAAATCGTTTCTACTTTCGATATCACTATTCGGCCAAACCGAATGCTGGCAGATTTGGACCTCAATGAATTTGATGCACTGGCGCTACCTGGGGGGTTCGAACCCAGCGGATTCTACGAGGAAGCGTTGAGTGAACCGTATCTAGCCGCTATCAAGCACTTTATCCACGTACAGAAAATTGTTGCGAGCGTTTGTGTTTCATCACTGAGTCTGGGACATGCCGGAGCGCTGCAAGACAGGAAGGCTACGATTTATCATCAAGTCGGTGGGCGCAGGAAGCAGCAGCTTGTCGACACAGGGGCAATGTTCATTGATCAGCCAATCGTCCGCGACAAAAACATCATTACCTCCAGCGGTCCTGGCACCGCATCGGAAGTTGCTTTTTTGTTAATTGAAATGCTGACAAACAAATCTAACGCCGACACTATTCGCAAAATCATGCGATTTCCCACACCAGATAGACATTGGTACGAAACCGCTCAAGTTTAATTAAGTACCGCATTAAAAAACCTTAACTGAAGGCGATCAAGATTTAACTGCCGGACGAAACTCGCCCGTCAATTAAGTCGTTTTTATTTCACCCACAACTCAAACAGGATTTAGACATGAGTAACTTCCTCAACGGTATCAATGTCCCTGCCCTGCAAGGTTTTGCGCAAAGCATCAAGCAAGATGTATCAAAACGTCATGCGCGCTTCAACGTAAAGACCAAGTGGCAGCATCAAACCCGCAGCGTGGCGACTGTGAGCCGCTATCACCTGAGTGGTCAAGATCACCCTCGTCACTTTGAAATTGCGGCCGACGAGCCACTGGAACTGTTGGGGGAAAATACTGCGCCAAACCCACAAGAATTACTGATGGCAGCGTTGAACGCCTGTCTGTCCGTTGGCTATGCAGTGAATGCTTCGGTGATGGGGATCACTATTCACAGCCTCGAAATTGAAACCGATGGTGAACTGGACCTGCGTGGATTTCTGGGGTTGGATGAGAACGTCAATCCAGGTTATGACGAGGTAAGCTTCGTTGTTCGCATTCATACCGATGCATCGACCGAGAAAGTGGAAGAGTTGCATCGCGTAGCCACCAAAACCTCAGTCAATCTGGCCAACTTCTCAAAGGCCATCCGTATGGTTCCCATACTGGAAGTCATATCCGACTAATAGCTATTAGTTGAGTCAATGATTGCTATCGTTTTTAACCCCTGACTAATCCTTCTCAATTTGCAGCCGACCTTCGCTGTGTCGGCTCTGCTCTGTGCACAAAACAATAATAGTAAATGGAGTGCTCCACATGTATCGATCCACTTTGTCCCTAGCGGTCGCCTCGGTCGTGCTCGCCCAGAACGCAAGCGCCGCCAGTTTTATCGAAGACAGTAAGGCTACATTGGGGCTGCGTAATTTCTACATCAACCAAGACTTCCGTGATGGTACCGGGCCGAGTAAATATGAGGAGTGGGGGCAAGGCTTCGACCTGCGCTTTACCTCCGGTTATACCCAGGGCACGGTCGGTTTGGGCGTAGACGCAATAGGCCTGCTGGGCGTACGACTTGATTCGGGTGGCGGTACGAACGGTGCGAGCAACAACGCTTATGGCGGTATAGTTTTCCCAAGCAAGTCCAACGGCGAAGCAGTTGATAACTTTTCCAGCCTGGGCCTGACCGCTAAAGCCAAAATCTCGCAGACTGAATTGAGGCTAGGCACCCTGCAGCCGAAGCTGCCAGTCATCGTGACCAACGACGGTCGCCTGTTGCCGCAGACCTTCCAGGGCGGTCAGATCACTTCGAACGACATCAAGGACCTAACGCTGGTCGGCGGTCAGATCGAGCACGTCAAGGGTCGTAACTCGAGTAACAACGAAGAATTTTCGATCGCGGGCGCTAATGGCCGCACTGCATCGGGGCGTGACAGCAACAAGTTTATTTACGCAGGCGGTGACTACAAAATCACAAAGGATCTGACTGCCCAGTACTATTACGGAAACCTGGACAATTTTTACAAGCAGCATTTTGTGGGGTTGATTCACAACTGGGAAATCGGCTCGGGTGTTCTGAAGTCCGACATGCGTTACTTCAACAGCTCCGATGACGGTGCCAATGGTCACGACTCGACTTACTACACCACTGGCAATTATCACGCGCCCAGCGGTAAGGGTAAGGTCGATAACAATTTATACAGTGGCCTGTTTTTGTACTCGGTAGCCGGTCATACCTTCGGCGGTGGTTATCAAGTCAGTAACGGCAGTAGCGACTTCCCTTGGCTGAATCAGGGCGATGGCTCTTCGGCATACATCATCAGCGACATGCAAATCCAGAAATTTGCCCGAGCCGGCGAGCGCTCCTGGCAAGCACGCTACTCCTATGATTTCGCTAAAGTTGGCGTGCCTGGTTTGACTGCTGGCGTGGTCTACGTACGCGGAGACAATATCGATACCATGAATGCGGCAGGTCGCAAAGCGGCTAATGACGCCTCAGAGTGGGAACGGGATTTGACCGTTGGTTATGTTGTTCAGTCTGGCGCCTTTAAGAACCTAGGCCTGATGTGGAAAAACGCCACTTGGCGCACTGAGCTGCCAAACACGCGCTCCCAGGATGAAAACCGCCTGATCGTCAGTTACTCCATCCCGCTACTATAACCTTAAAACTTTCTGCCTTTTCGAGATACCTCGCAGCGCATTCATACCCTGAATGCGCTGTTTTTTTTCGACGGGATCTGCTTGGACATTCGCACCGATTTAAGAACGGTGCGAAGGTTTGTGCCGTAGCCATTTCCACACATCTCCAAGTTACTCAATGCCCGGAAATGCAATGGCTGAACGGCGCAATCGATTAAAGCACGTCCAACGGGTATTCGATAAAGGCACGGACTTCATTCAGGTTGGGACCGACATCGCGGTCTGCCCGGTAGATCGAATTGCGCAACTTGAATGACATATCTTTCAACGTGCCGTCCTGAACAACGTATTTGACCTGATTGAAGAACTCACGCTCGGTGCCGTCCTGCTCGCCGCCAGCATCAATGTTGCTGCCGCGCACATAAGCAGTCTTGTAGGTGAGTCCCGGTAGTCCGAATTCCGCGAAGTCCAACTCGTAGCTTAATTGCCAGGACCGTTCGTCCTTCAGGTTGAAGTCGGAGTAGTATGAGTTTGCTACATAGATAGTGCTTCCGCCATCGCCATAGTCATAGGCATAACCTGCATCGCCGCTGTTACGCTGATGAGCAACGATGAAGGAATGCGCCCCGACGCTATACTTGGCCGCCAGGCTCCAGATGGTGTTGCTGTCGGTTACCCCATCGCCGCCAAAATCCCGCGCAGCTTGAGAGCCATTATCGTAGTCAGTGCGATAGATGTTGAAGTCCAGGTTCAACGCTTGGAGTTCGGAAAACGGCACCGTATAGTTCACGTTGCCATAGTACTTCCTGTAGGTGTCCTCGACGTCGGAGTGATAAACCGCGACACTCAAAGCGTCGCTGACGCCGTAAGTGCCACCGATCACGTCGATGCTCTTCAGACGATTCGGATCCCGCGCTGAATCACCCAACGGGCTATCGGCGGTAAATCGCCCGACATTCAATTCCAGTCCTTCGATTTCCTTGCTCGTAATCAGCGTACCGGTAAACGCCTCGGGCAATAGACGAGAGTCGTCATACGCCAGCACCGGCATCGACGGGAACTGGTTACCGTAGCGCAGGACAGTGTTGGAAATACGCAGTTTGAGAACAGCGCCAGCTTCCGACAGATCGTCCACCGGGTGCCCATTACTATCGGTATCAAAAAAGGCTTTGTAGTTTCGACCCCGACCACTGTCGAGCTTGACGCCAAGCAGACCAAAAGCGTCCACCCCCACCCCGATGGTGCCTTGGGTGAAGCCCGACTGAAACGTACTGATAAAGCCTTGACCCCATACTTTGGCGTCGTTGGCGTGATTCTTGTAATCACGGTTGAAGTAGGCGTTACGCAACAGCAATTTCAGGTTGCTGTCCTCGACAAATCCTTTGGACTCGGACTGCTCACTGGCGGATGCAATCGGTGCGTTGATTGAGAATAACGTACACGCCAACGCGATAGTTTTACGATTAATCATAGATGCTCCCAAGAAACCGTTTGGATTATTATTGGCAGAACACTTACGTGAGGGTTGCCCAGAATAGATGGCAACTGATGCAGGCGTGACTGGCATTAGAAATGCCAGCATATGCTGCGAGCCGATAAATACAACTGATGACGGTCTTGGTACAGCAATATTCTTTAATTATGGATATCAATGCAAATAATAAAAATAGGTCCATTTACATGGTAAATTTATATCCGTGGAAAGCAGGTGTTGCCGAGTTGAGAGGCCGGTATGATCTGTGCTCCATCCTTTGGTTTTCCGCCTGTTACCAGGCGGTTTTTTTTGCCTTGAGCTAGATTTATCATTGTGAATGATAGCTGCGCTGACCATGTCTGCATTTCACTTCTAAGTCAAACATAAAAAGTCGCTCAACCCACCTATCACTTAGCGTGATAATCTAAGTTTGATTTTTCCAGAAGCGGTTAAGGAAATTTTTGCCAATGCAGCGCTACGTTTTTTTGCGAGACGAAGCCAGAGATAGTGCAACTCCTCCTAACACTGCGATCGTAGCAATCAACAAGCGCGATGAAATAGACTCACCCAAAAAAATGACGGCCCCGAGAGACGCAATGATCGGAACACTCAGCTGAAGTATGGCGGCGTGGTGTCCGGAAATTCGCCTTACAACCCCATACCAGATTGCATATCCGGCGCCGGAAGCTAATACACCCGATGCCACGGCGTACACCAAACCAGCGCCACTCATGTGCGGGCCCTCTCCCGACACTACACCCCATAACAGACAAGTCAGAAATGGCAAACTTTTCAGAAAATTTCCTGAGGTATCAGCAATTGGGTTGACGGCCCCACGACCAATAAGCGAATAAGCCCCCCAAGCGATCCCGGAAATTGCCATCATCATCGAGTCATGGAATTCGGGCGTAGTCGAGCCCGGGAGGAGCAGAATGATCAAACCACTGAATGCGATTAGCATACCCGCCATTACGCTGTAGCTGACCCGCTCTCCTTTACACCAGGAATACGTGACCATGGTAATTTGCACAGTGCCAAACAATATCAATGCGCCTATGCCGGCACCGAGTTCGACGTAGGCCATCGAGAAGAACCAGGCGTATATGAACAACAACACGCCACCCTTCCAGCTCCCGCCCTCCGCTTTACTCAGCCTCTTCATACGAAGTAGCAACAGGAGAAAAATCGCACCGCTTAACAAGCGAATTGCAGTAAAGGATTCAGGGTCGATATCTCCGTCAATTAGCGCCAAGCGGCAGAACAGCGAATTGGCGGCGAACGCGAACAGACTCACTAACGCTGGTAGAATCCAGGCCCTTCTGTCACCCACCATCGCGCCCTTGCGGTTGTCATTCATTCGTAGGCCGCCTTAAGTTTACGGGAGTGGTGTTTGAGTTTCTGAAAGCGTTGGGTAGTCGATATAACCTTCAGCACCCTGGCTGTAATAGGTATCCATATTGTCCTCGTTCAAGGTCGCGCCTTTGTGCAGCCGATCGACTAGATCTGGATTGGCCAGGAAGGGACGTCCGAAGCTGATGGCATCGGCTAGACCGCTCTGGAGGTCGGCCTGTGCTCGCGTTACGTCATAGTCGCTGTTGAGGATGATCGGACCTTTGAAATGCTCGCGGATCAATGGAGAAAGCCGTGGTACGTCGGTCGCTCCAAACGTACCGTTCGGCGGAGGTTCACGTAGCTCCAGAAAGGCGATACCGATATCATTCAGCATCTTTGCAGCTGCCGTAAACAGAGGGACGGGATCGCTGTCGTCCACACCATAGCTCTCGCCATTGGGGGATAGCCGAACCGCTGTGCGATTCGCACCTACGGCATCCGCCACCGCTCGCGTCACCTGCTCTAATAGGCGCACACGATTTTCAACGCTTCCGCCATATTCATCGGAGCGCATATTGCTATTGTCGCGTAAAAACTGGTCCATCAATTGGCCGTTTGCCGCGTGTATCTGAACTCCGTCAAAACCCGCAGCCATGGCATTCTTCGCCGCTCGGATATAATCAGCGATAAGACCCGGAATCTCCTCCTGAGTCAGGGGACGGGCCACCTCAAAAGGCTTCTTGCCGTCATAGGTGTGGGCATCCCCTGGCATTACGGTCGCGCTTGACGAAATGGGTTGTTGGCCGGTGACGGCGGAATGCGCCATGCGACCCATATGCCAAAGCTGGGCGATGATCAGACCACCTTTGTCATGCACCGCCTGTGTGACAGGCTTCCAGGCGTTCACTTGCTCCTCAGACCAGATCCCCGGTGCGTAAGGCCAGCCAACGCCTTGGCGTGAGATGCCCGTAGCTTCGCCAATGATGAGTCCGGCTGATGCGCGTTGTGCGTAATATTGGGCCATGATCTCGGTCGGGACGTGTTCGCGTGTCGCGCGAGCACGGGTCAGAGGAGCCATAATGATTCGATTAGAGGCCTTCAACGCTCCAAGCACTACGTGTTCAAAAAGCGGCTTCATGAATTTTCCTTCAGACAACAATAAGGAGCTGAGCGGCGCCAACGCCTCCTCACCGGTCACTACCAGCCCTCAGCAGGATAGCGACGATGCGATCACCTTCGTTAGAAGGCTCAGTTGATCTCCAGTGAAAGCGACGCGACGCGAAGAAATAATCTTCTGTAGGTTCAGCATGTTTGGGTGATGCTTTGTGAATATGCCGTCGCCCCACGCGTGTATACAGGTCAAAACCTGGCTAATTTAATTGCTGTTTTTAGAACAATGATCTGATCGCGCTAAACCTCTAAATCATTTCGTCAGCTGAAATTCACTTTTGTAAGAAAACCGTATTCCCCCCTCATCGTCCATGTCGAAGAATCGCAAGGAAGCCGGTTGCTTCTCAAAACGCATGGTAAGCACCTATCAAATGTTGTATGCGCAATGGCGCGGGTCCTCTTGGTCCTAAAGGATCACGGAAGGAATTTGCGAGTTCTAGGGGTAGCGAATGGATCGATTTCGAGAAATGGAGATTTTTCTATCGGTAGTGGATGAGGGAAGCTTTGTGGCTGCAGCGCGGCGCGAAGGCATTTCACCACCGAGCGTAACGCGAACAATAGCAGCGCTTGAGCAACGGATAGGGCTACCCCTCGTCTCGCGGAATAGTCGTAGCATGAATTTAACTGAAGCCGGCGAACGGTTCCTACTTGATTGTCGACATATTCTGAATGGCATAAAGTCCGCGGAAGCGGCAGTCACAGGACAACATACTGCACCAGTCGGTCTTATCAGATTATCAGCGCCGATGATATTTGGAGGGATGTTTGTTGCTCCGCTTGTCAGGCAGTACCTAGAGCAGTTCCCGGCCGTAAGATTTTCGTGCTTATTCGTCGACAGGGAGACTGACATGCTGAACGAGGGCATCGATATTTGCATTAAGATTGGACACTTTGAATTGAACGCCGGTCATTCCATAAAAATTGGAGAAACCAGACAGGTTTTGTGTGCCTCTCCTTCCTATTTTCAAAAGCATGCCCGTCCAACACACCCTGAGCAACTTCGTGACAACGACATTATCAATTGCACTGCCAGCGCACTGCCCCCTACTTGGCAATTTCAAAACGGTGACCAGTTACTCACAATCACTCCTTCGGCCCGGATGGATGTCACTTGCAACCAGGCCGCTGTCAGCATAGCACTCGATGCTTGCGGAATTACTCGGGCATTCTTATACCAAGTAGCCGACTATGTACGGCGCGGACAATTGGAACTACTGCTGGAAGACTATGAGCTTCCTCCGCTCCCCGTGAATTTGATTTTCCGGGAGCGAATCAAAAGCTCATCATCGATATATTCATTTTCAGATTTTCTAGTCAAGAATTTACCAGCCGCGGCGAGGGGGCACGCTTAGATGTGCGCTACGCCTCCAACCTCATAGCGCTCCGGAGACTGAGGCCAAGCATCATTTGCGCCGAGTCATCAATCAAGAGCACTGAATCGTTAAGGGGCAATAATTGACTCAATTGAACTTCCTCTAAAGCGCTTTTCTGTTCTCTCGTAGCGCTACATCCTTAGAAACCAGCCCTAGACAATAATAACGACTCGGAAAACTCTTGCATGAAGTAAAAGGGGCTCAGCACTTACCATGTGCGTTGGCCCCTAGCAAAATCCTATAGATTCCATCCCGAATAAAAATTATGCCCCTAGATCACCGCTTTTCCCTAGGGGAGATAGTCCAACAGCTCATCGGTTGTCATTACGTTGCAGTAGATCATGTTGAGGATCTCCAACTCCTTATTGTGAAGCTCTATGCTGCCGGCCGCGCTGGCATCGTCGATCACAATGACATCGAAGCTCTCGTCGGCGAGGCTACGCACTGTAGATGACACGCACTGGTCGGTGAACAGCCCCGCGCACACCACATGGGTGATGCCCAAGTTGCGCAAGATCAGTCGCAGGTTGGTACCCGTCAATGCGCTGTCTGTCGTCTTCAGAACGACGATCTCGTCCGATGCAGGGGCGAGACGGTCGATCACCTGAGAGGCATGCTCGTTCGCAGGTAGCAGCAGGTTGTTCCAGCCAGGCTTTTTCTGGCTCAGCGAACGATCGCCGCCATCTTCTTTCTGACAGCCGATGCGCGCGAACAGGACTTCGAGATCCGCCCTGCGGAAAGCACCAATCAATCGTTCCAGGTTCGGAATTACGGTTCCATGCATTCGCTGATGGAACGGAGTCCAAGCGTCGAATCGGGCCCGCTCCACTTTGTCGAGCGATGCGGGGTCCGGGCGTTCCAGGTAGGTGTTTTGGACATCGATGACCAGTAGCGCCACCTTGCCTTTAGCAAGCACAGGATCATCGGGTTCTGGCGCCCCCGCGTAATACATCGATCGACGTGCAGTTTTCCAGTCTTTGAACATGAGTATTTCCTCGGTTTGCACAGAGTTGCCGTGGCCCACTCCAAGCGGACCCGCGGCGATTTCTCCGGTTATGCCTTGGCTGTCAAAGCCGCTGACAGCTTCGCGGAAGCCACTGCGAAAGCTGTCCCTATCGACATCGAAACGATGACCACTATCAGCACGTTGTGAAACCCGGCGGACAGCAACGCTGGATAAGCGAAAGCGCCAGGCGTCTGGCTGATATAGGCGAAGGTTGTGGCATACCCCAGCGTCGCTGCCGGAACTGAGGAGAAGATGTAAATGCGCGACGCCATGATGTAGAGAAAGACGCTGAGTGCAACGAGCAGGCCGACCCAAACAGGCGCCGGAAGCGCGGGAAAGGGCTTGGCAAGTGCGAGCAACGCAACAATCCATGCGACCACGACGCCAAAGGCGTTTGAAGTGAGGTTGAGTGAGATGGCGGGCCGATCACCGCCCAAGGCGAAATAGCACGCCCAAGCAACAAAAGCAGCCCATAGAAGCAGGGTTTCTATGCTTAGGAACATGAAGGTGGCTATGCCACCCATGACGCCGACGCCGATTGCGGTTGCGAGAACAGAGTTCATACGTTTTACCCTCTTATTATTTTCTTAAAGGAGAAAAACAGGACGCACAAGAAACATATCAGTAAAATTTTTCTCGCGCAAAAGAAAAATAGCTGTATGCTGAAACTGTCCCCCTCACATTCGAAGGGACGAAAACCGTAAAGCGCATTCGTCATAGCCAAGCTGCATCACAACAAAAATGAGGCCAGATATGTCTACCGAAAGAGCTCACTTCATCAAACGTCACAACCTCTGGACTGAGGACATGGAACGCGCCGCAGCTGGTGTCCTCCAGCGTATTGAGGAAGAAGGATTACGCTTTATTCGTCTGGGATGGGGTGACCAACACGGTATCGTTCGCGGGAAAACGATAACCGTCGAAGAATTCAAGACCGCCCTGCATAGCGGCAAGGACTTCCAGCTCGTTACAGCGATCTTTGACACGACCAACCACCCGATCGTCCCTCCTTTCGGCGCTGAGAACGCGCTTGGCGTACCTGAGATGATCGGTCTGCCCGATGGAATCCTGGTACCGGACCCGACCACATTCCGTGTGCTTCCATGGGTCAAGGACACCGGCTGGTGCTTGAGCGATGCATACCTGTCGAATGGCGCCCCTTGCCCGTTCTCGACTCGCCAGATTCTCCGCGACCAAATCGCAAAACTGAAAGCCGACGGCCTGAACATGGTTGTGGGGCTGGAATTCGAGTTCTACGTCTTCAAACTGCTGGATCCAAAGCTTTCTCCAGAGTCGTGCGCCAACCCGGCAACGCCTCCGGAAGTCATGATGATCCAGCACGGTTATCAGTACCTGACGGAAAATCGCGGCGACGAAGTCGAAGGCCTGCTGTCGTTCATTCATGAGAACGTCCAGAAGCTCGGACTGCCACTGGCAACCCTCGAAGACGAGTGGGGCCCTGGCCAGTGTGAAGTGACGTTCTTGCCAATGGACGCCATGGCAGCAGCCGACGCTGCGCTGCTGTTCCGCTCGGCGGTCAAGCAACTGTGTCGCCGCAATGGCTTGCATGCCAGCTTCATGGCGATTCCCAAGGTACAGAACGTTTTCCCAAGCGGCTGGCACATGCACCAGTCCGTCGTGGACAACAATGGCAACAACGTGTTCATGGCAGGAGAGGACAACGAAGGTCCCTTGTCACCGCTGGGTATGCACTACATGGGTGGTCTGCTGAAAAACGCTGCAGGTACCGCACTGCTCACCACCCCGACCGTCAACGGCTACAAACGCCACCGGCCAGACGGTTTTGCCCCGAACAAGGCTTCCTGGGCCCACGAAAACCGCGGCTCAATGCTGCGTTCGATCGGCGGCCCTGGCGACAAGGCTTCGCGTATCGAAAACCGTGTGGGCGAACCAACAGCGAACCCGTACCTATACATCGCCTCGCAGATCATTGCGGGCAGAAACGGCATCGCGAACAAGCTCAATCCAGGCGAAGCGGTCAAGGCTGCCTACCTGGCAGACCGTCCGCAGCTACCAATGAGTCTGATGGAAGCCATCGTCGCCTTCAAGAACAACGAAGTGCTCAAGGAAGAGCTGGGCCCTGTTTTCCACAACTACATGGTGATGCTGAAGGAGTTCGAAGCCAACCGCTTCCTCTCCGCAGTCACCGATTGGGAACAGTCAGAATACTTCGAAATGTACTAATTGAGCGACCGCTGCTCAGAAGCGTACTCATGAACTCAAGAACCAGGAGGTTAACTATGAAAATTGGCGCAGCTCAGTTACGGCCTGCCTGGCTCAATCGAGCCAGGACATGCCAGATCGTCATTGACGCGATCAAGGAAGCTAGCGAACAGGGTATCGAACTCCTGGTGTTTTCGGAGTCGTTTCTGAGCGGCTACCCGTTCTGGATATGTCGCACCAATGGATCGGCCTTCGATGACCCTCTTCAGAAACGTGCGTACTCGCAGTTTCTAGAGGCGGCCGTCGAAGTTCCGGGCAACGAAATCAATTTGATCGTCGAGGCCAGTCGTGATTATGGCGTTGGCGTTTATCTGGGAATCAACGAGCGCGGCGTACGAGAAGGCCGCGGCTCAATCTACTGCACGCTCGTGGCCATTCACCCCGAGCGGGGCCTAGTGGGGATCCACAGAAAGTTGGTCCCGACGTTCGACGAACGTCTCTGCTGGGCACCGGGCGATGGTCACGGATTGCAGTGCCACGACTTTGGCGAGTTCAAGGTCGGCGGCCTCAACTGTTGGGAAAACTGGATGCCGCTCGCTCGCTTTGCGCTCTATGCGCAAGGCGAGGACATTCACGTCAGCGTGTGGCCAGGCAACGCGTCAGCGATCAAGAATGCGGGGCAACTGATTGCCACTGAAGGCAGAGTTTGGGTAGTCAGCTCCAGCGGCCTCCTTTCGCTGACGGACGTGCCCGAGGATTTTGTGTTTTACGACGCGCTCAAAGCTGACGGCGTGGACGTCATATTCACCGGAGGCTCATGCATCGTCGACCCTTCCGGACAGGTTGTCGCGCAGGCTGAGGATGGCAAGGAACAGATCATTTCTTTCGATGCCGATCTAGGCCGTGTGCGCGAGGAGCGACACAACTTCGACCCCACTGGCCACTACTCCCGGCAGGACGTATTCCGCTTCTCGATCGATCGAACGCGTCAACAAGCGATCCACAACCACGATTCGTTTGTAAAAAAATAAAAGCTCCTTCTATTCAACATCTTTGGACTGCCCACATATGAAAGCCATTGTTCTTCAACACTCCCCCGATACCGGGATTGGATTGGTTGGCCCAATCCTTCGTGATCTGCATGGTTTCGAATTGCAGACGATCGATGCCAGGACGATTAATTTTGATGACATCGATCCAGAGTCGGCGGACCTTTTCGTTCTATTGGGCTCCCCCAATGGCGTTTATGACACGCACATACCTTGGATTGAGGCGGAACTGGAATTCACCAAACAGCTCATCGCTCGCGCTCGTCCCATCGTGGGTATTTGTTTCGGCGGGCAGATGCTCGCAGCAGCGCATGGCGCTCAAGTCAAACCGATGGGATATCGCGATTCAGGCTGGCTTCTCAATGATGACGCAGTCGATCAAACGTGGGCAGGGCCTTGGTTTCGCTGGCATGGGGACAATTTCACCCTCCCGGAAGGCGCAGAAAAGCTAGCCAGCGCAGGTAAGGTGATACAGGGCTTTCAGAAGGGAAATACCGTCGGAATGCAGTTTCATCCTGAGGTCGATGAGGAGACTATCAGAACGTGGGTTGAGATAAATCTCGAGTCCATGCTCCGTAACAATGTTGATATCGGACAATTTCTCTATACTGCCGTCGCCGAGGTAAAAGAGGTACAGCCCAGGGTTGAATCGTTGATTTCAAACGTCCTGACCCGTTGCCTCGGTTAAATTCACGGAGACGATAGCTTGAGTAATAACCCTATTAAACCCAAACCTGATCCCATGCTCGGCATCGAGATCAAGGCTCAGCGCAATGCGCGCGGCTGGACACTGGAAGAACTCAGCCAGCGCAGCGGGGTGTCGATAGCGGCGATCTCGAAAATCGAAAAGGGTCAGTCACGCCCCAGCTTTGATACGTTGTTGAGTATCGCTCGATGCCTGAAAATGAACTTTGTCGACATCATGGATGGGGCGTCGGCCAGCCAGCCTCAAGGCGGCATGGCACGCCTCATCTCGACCAAGGCTGAGGAAGCGGAGCTGTTCAGTACGCCGTTCTACGATTACCGCGTGCATTCGGCGGCGCTGAAATCCAAAGTCATGGTGCCTTTGCGCATGACGATCAGGAACCACGAAGTACCTCCGATGGAAGACTGGAGTCTGCACGATGGGGAGGAATTCGTTTTTGTGTTGAAGGGTGTGCTTATTTTCCACACCGAGCACTATGCGCCGCTGACATTGAAAGTAGGCGACAGCTGTTATATCGATAGCACCATGCGACATGCGTTTGTCTCCGGTGCTGACGGTGAGACGGAAATCCTGTCCATTTGCCTATCAATTCGTCCTTTCAAGGGTCCGGCTGAACATTGAGTCTATACGCTCCATTTTGAGTATTTGCTGCTTACGAACAAGCACGTGACCGACAAACAAGGCGACCTCAGGGTCGTCTTGTTTGTTTGGGGCTACGCGTCTTGAACCATTCGGTTGCCCAGTACTTGTTGATCCGCATGGTAGGAAGATCGCATCAATGGACCCGACGCGACATTGCTGAAGCCCATGCGCAACCCTTCCTCGGCAAACCAGGCGAATACATCCGGGTGGACGAAACGCTGGACGGGCAAATGGCTGCGTGAAGGTTGCAGGTACTGCCCCAACGTCAACATGTCGATACCGTGCTCACGCATACGCTGCATGACTTCAATCACCTCCTCATCCGTCTCACCCAGCCCGAGCATCAAGCCGGACTTGGTGGGCACACCAGGTACGCGTTTCTTGAAGTTGTCCAGCAGGTCCAGCGACCAATCGAAATCCGAACCTGGGCGGGCCGCCTTGTATAGCCGCGGTACTGTTTCCAGATTGTGGTTGAACACATCGGGCGGCTCCTGCTCGGTGATTGCCAGGGCCACGTCCATACGTCCGCGGTAATCGGGCACCAGGGTTTCGAGCTGCACGCCCGGTGACAGTTTTCGAATCTCGCGAAGGCATTCAACAAAGTGCCCTGCTCCGCCGTCTCGCAGATCGTCGCGATCCACCGAAGTGATCACGACATACTTCAACCGCAAATCCGCAATGGCAGTCGCCAGGTTGCGTGGTTCATCGCCATCCAGCGGCTTCGGGCGCCCGTGCCCCACATCGCAGAACGGACAACGGCGGGTACAAATGTCCCCCATGATCATGAAGGTGGCAGTGCCTCCACTGAAGCACTCGCCGAGGTTTGGACAAGAAGCTTCTTCACAGACGCTGTGCAATTTGTGCTTACGCAGCAATGCCTTGATCCTCGCGACTTCGGGCGACGTGGAGATCGGTACGCGAATCCAGTCGGGTTTGCGCGGGATGTCTTCGGTGGGAAGAATTTTTACCGGAATACGCGCGACCTTCTCCGCGCCCCGCAGCTTGACGCCACCCTGCAAGGGCTCCGGCCGAAGACCAACCTTTTGCATGTCTGTCATTGCCCTGCTCCCAGGAAAATTGCACCCGTGTTAACCACGGTAGTAACGCTGCGCCACAAACGGCGTTTTGACGACTTCCATAGCCACAGGCTTACCCCGCACCAGCGCGAACACCTCCGTGCCAAGGGCGGCGTAGGCCCTCTCTAAATAGCCCATCGCGACCGGCCCGCCAAAGCTGGGGCCGAAACCACCGCTGGTGATTTGACCGATCAATTCTTGCTGTGCGTTGATGATCTTCGTCCCCTCACGTACAGGTGTGCGATCTTTCGGCAGGAACCCGACTCGCTTGCTGGCCACGCCATCGAGTTGCTGGGCAAGGATACGTTCCGCACCCAGGAAGCCGCCGGCACGAACACCATCGGCGCGTCGCGCTTTGGAAATGGCCCAGGTCAGGCTGGCTTCGATGGGCGTCATGTCCGGATTCATATCATGGCCGTACAGACACAGGCCGGCTTCAAGTCGCAACGAATCCCGGGCCCCCAAGCCGATCGCCTTCACTTCTGGCTCGGCCAGGAGTGAACGGGCCAACGTGGTCGCCTGCTCGACCGGTACGGAAATTTCGTAACCGTCTTCGCCGGTGTAGCCCGAGCGACTGACATAGCAATCGATGCCAAGCAAGCGCATCTGCGCAAATTGCATGAACGTCATGCTTTTCACATCAGGCGCCAGACGTGCCAGCACATCGGCAGCGCGGGGCCCCTGAAGCGCGAGCAATGCGCGGCTTTCGAACAGCGACTCGACCTCGCAATGGCCCTGCAAGTGCTTGGTTAGATGCGCAAGGTCCTGATGCTTGCAGGCGGCATTTACCACCAGGAACAAATGATCACCGGCGTTCGCCACCATCAAGTCATCGAGAATGCCGCCGTCCTCATTGGTGAACAGTGCATAACGTTGCATGCCCACCGGCAGGTCGACGATATCCACTGGCACCAGGGCTTCCAGCGCCAGGGCGGCATAGGCTCCGTGCAGACGTATCTGCCCCATGTGCGATACATCGAACAGGCCTGCCTGTGCGCGCGTGTGTTGATGTTCTTTCATCACTCCCAACGGGTATTGCACCGGCATCTCGTAGCCCGCGAAGGGCACCATGCGTGCACCCAGCTCCAGGTGCAAAGCGTGCAATGGCGTACGCAACAATTCTTCGTTGAACATGGGTGACTCCTGGAATGAATGGAATGGCTGTCAGGAGGCTGTGAGCTCACGGCCAGGCCATCCCAATAGGGAATGCAGGCCTGCGTCTCGAATGCTGATCCGTGATCAGGCCTGATACACCGGGAACAACGCGCACAACCCGGCCACTTGCCGCGCGACATGCGCCTCGACATCAGCATCGCCAAGGTTGTCCAGGATGTCGCAGATCCAGTTGGCCAACCCCACGCACTCAACGACCTTGAAGCCACGCGTGGTGACGGCGGGCGTACCGATGCGCAGACCGGACGTCACGAAAGGCGATTGCGGGTCATTAGGAACGGCATTTTTGTTGACGGTGATACGGGCACGACCCAACGCGGCATCGGCGTCTTTGCCGGTAATCCCCTGGCGGATAAGGCTAACCAGGAACAGATGATTGTCAGTGCCGCCGGACACGACGTCGTAACCTCGCTGCTTGAAGACGTCAGCCATGGCTTGTGCGTTGCGAATGACCTGCAACTGGTAGTCCGTGAAACCCGGCGCCAATGCTTCCTTGAAGCACACAGCCTTGGCCGCAATAACATGCATCAATGGCCCGCCTTGCCCGCCCGGAAACACCGCCGAGTTGAGTTTTTTTTCCAGCTCCGGGTCGGCCTTGGCGAGAATCAGTCCACCGCGGGGACCGCGCAGGGTCTTGTGCGTGGTAGTGGTGACCACGTCGGCGTAAGGCACCGGGTTCGGGTACAGGCCAGCAGCCACCAGACCGGCGACGTGCGCCATGTCAACGAACAGGTACGCCCCAACCTTGTCGGCAATGGCGCGGAAACGCGGAAAGTCGAGGGTTTTCGAATAGGCTGAGAAACCCGCGACGATCATTTTTGGCTTGTGCTCGACCGCTAGACGTTCTACCTCGTCATAGTCGATCAGGCCATTAGCATCGATGCCATACTGGACAGCGTTGTACAGCTTGCCGGACGAACTGACCTTCGCCCCATGCGTCAAGTGACCACCGTGAGCCAGACTCATGCCCAGGAGCGTATCGCCGGCTTGCAGCAAGGCCAGATAGACCGCCGCATTGGCCTGCGAACCGGAGTGCGGCTGAACGTTGGCGTAACCGGCACCGAATAGCGCCTTGGCTCGATCGATCGCCAACTGCTCGACCACGTCGACATGTTCACAGCCGCCGTAGTAGCGCTTGCCGGGATAACCCTCGGCGTATTTGTTGGTCAACTCGGTCCCCTGAGCCTCCATCACTTGCGGGCTTGCGTAGTTCTCCGAGGCGATCAATTCGATGTGGTCTTCCTGGCGCTTCGCTTCGCGATGAATGGCCTCAGCGAGCACGGGGTCGAAATCGGACAGGGTCAGACTTTTATGGAACATGGTGAGCTTTCCTTTTTTTGTTTGAGTACACACAGCGCACTGGCATGAAGGCCCGGACAGGGTCCGGGCACAATCATCAAGCGTCTTGATAAATCGAAATTGGCGGACAGGCACAGGCCAGATTGCGGTCGCCATACACGTTGTCGACCCGACCGACCGGCGGCCAGTATTTGCTGTCGCGCAGCGACTCGAGCGGGTACACCGCCAACTCGCGGCTATAGCAATGCGGCCACTCATGGACCAGTTCGGCAGCGGTGTGTGGCGCATTTTTCAATGGGTTGTCGTGCAGATCGAGATCACCGCTTTCCACTGCGCGAATTTCTTCGCGGATGCAGATCATCGCTTCGCAGAACCGGTCCAGCTCTTCCAGGGATTCACTCTCGGTCGGCTCGACCATCAGCGTGCCCGCCACCGGAAATGACATGGTTGGGGCATGGAAACCGAAGTCGATCAGCCGCTTGGCCACGTCTTCCACGCTGATGCCGCTGGTCTCCTTGATCGGGCGCAGGTCGAGGATGCACTCGTGGGCGACCAGTCCATTCTCGCCGGTGTAGAGCACTGGGTAGTGATCCTCCAGCCGCCGGGCAATGTAGTTGGCGCTGAGGATGGCCAGTTGCGACGCACGCTTGAGGCCTTCCCCGCCCATCATGCGCATGTACATCCAGGTGATCGGCAGGATGCTGGCGCTGCCAAAGGCTGCGGCGCTGACTGCACCTTGCTTGCGCGCCATGGTTTCGTGCCCTGGCAGGAACGGCGCCAGGTGTGCCTTGACGCCGATGGGTCCAACGCCTGGCCCGCCTCCTCCGTGGGGAATGCAGAAAGTCTTGTGCAAATTCAGGTGCGAGACATCACCCCCAAATTTGCCCGGCGCACAGAGCCCGACCATGGCGTTCATGTTGGCGCCATCGATGTACACCTGGCCGCCGCGCTCATGCACGATCGCGCAGATCTGGCGGATGCCGTCTTCAAACACGCCATGGGTCGACGGGTAGGTAATCATCAATGCCGCCAGGCGCTCTTCGTGCAGTTGCGCCTTGTACTCCAAGTCGGCGATGTCGACGTTGCCCCTGGCATCGCAATCGACCACGACCACGCGCATACCGGCCATTTGTGCGGTGGCCGGGTTAGTGCCATGGGCCGACGAAGGGATCAGACAGACATCGCGATTGGCTTCGCCACGACTGGCGTGATACGCACGAATGGCGAGCAGCCCTGCGTACTCGCCCTGCGAGCCAGCATTGGGTTGCAACGACATGGCGTCGTAACCCGTCGCCGCGCACAGCATCTGCTCCAGCTCCTTGATCAGTTGCTGATAACCCCGGGCTTGCTCGCCCGGCGCGAACGGATGCAGGGCGCCAAACTCTGGCCAGGTGATCGGGATCATTTCGCTGGCGGCATTGAGCTTCATGGTGCAGGAGCCCAACGGAATCATGGTGCGGTCTAGCGCCAGGTCCTTATCCGCCAGTCTGCGCAGATAGCGCATCAACTCGGTTTCCGAGTGATAGCGATTGAACACTTCGTGCTGCAGGATCGGTGTCTCACGCAACAACGACAGTGGCAGGCAATCGCCAGTGGTTTTCGCCAGGGCGAGGAAGTCCGGCAGCGACTGTCCTTTGACGGCAAACACGGCCCAGAGGGCCTCTACGCTTTGTTGCTCGCAGGTTTCGTCCAGCGACAGACCGACGCGAGGTGGGTCGATGACACGTAGGTTGATCCCCGCCGACCTGGCCGCGTCATGTACGGTTTGCACCGGGATTGCCGACACGACACTGAGAGTGTCGAAGAAATGCTGTTGCTCGACCCGATGCCCCAGTTGTTCCAGGCCCTGGGCCAGGATCGACGTCAAGCGATGCACGCGGCGGGCGATGCCTGTCAGACCTTTGGGGCCATGGTAGACCGCGTACATGCTGGCGATATTGGCCAACAGCACTTGCGCGGTGCAGATGTTGCTCGTGGCTTTCTCACGACGAATGTGTTGCTCACGGGTTTGCATCGCCAGGCGCAGCGCCGGGTTGCCATGGTGGTCGATGGAGATGCCTACCAGGCGCCCGGGCATGTCGCGCTTGAACTCATCGCGTGTCGCAAAGTAAGCGGCGTGCGGGCCACCGAAACCCAGGGGCACGCCGAAGCGTTGGGCACTGCCCAACACCACATCGGCACCAAATTCACCCGGCGGTGTCAGCAGGGTCAATGCCAGCAGATCGGCCGCCACCGCCACCAATGCACCGGCCTGGTGGGCGCGCTCGACCAGCGAACGATGATCGACGATCTCGCCGGTACTGGCCGGATATTGCAACAGCAGGCCGAAATAACCGTCGAGCCCTTCTTTCTCCAGTTCGGACTCGTCGCCGATCACAATCTCGATGTTTAGCGGTTCGGACCGGGTGCGCAGCACGTCGAGGGTCTGCGGATGGCAGTGGCGCGAGACAAAAAAAGCCGGCGCTTTGTTTTTTGCCAAGCGCTTGCAGAAGGTCATGGCTTCGGCGGCCGCCGTCGCTTCATCGAGCAACGAGGCGTTGGCGATTTCCATTCCGGTCAAGTCGCTGATCAAAGTCTGGAAATTCAGCAGTGCTTCCAGACGACCTTGGGAAATTTCCGGTTGATACGGTGTGTACGCGGTGTACCAGCCCGGGTTCTCCAGCAGGTTTCGCAGGATCGGCGTCGGCGTATGGCAAGGGGAATAGCCTTGGCCGATGTGGGTGCGCAACAGCTGGTTTTTGCCGGCAATGGCCTTGATTGCGGCCAGGGCCTCGGCTTCGCCCTGCCCCGCCGATAACTCGAGCACACTGGTGCCCTTGATGCTCTGTGGAACGACGCTGTCGATCAGGGCTTCCAGCGAGTCATGACCGATCAGCGACAACATGGCGCTAATGTCTTCGTCGCGAGGACCGATGTGGCGGGCAATGAATTCGTTGTCCGTGCCCAGGGGAATCTGTGGCTTGTTCATCTCACCCCTCCCGACTCAGGCGTTTTCGACCAGGAAACGGTCATAACCTTCCTGATCCATCAGATCGTTGAAGGCATCCAGATTGTCGACACGGATACGGAAGAACCAGCCATCGTTCATCGGCGAGGCATTGACCTGCTCGGGATCATCGACCAGCGCCTGATTGATCGCGACCACATCTCCGGTCAACGGCATGCTGATATTGCTCGCGGCTTTCACCGACTCCAGCACCGCCACCTCATGTCCTTCGGCAAATGGCCCCAGATCTGGCAATTGCACGAAAACCACGTCACCCAATGCTTCTTGAGCAAAGTGTGTAATGCCGACAGTCAATTCGCCGGAAGCTTCCAGACGTAACCATTCATGCTCGGAAGTGAAACGCAGCGTGCTCATGGATTTTCCTCTTGTTATCAGTGTGTCCCGATTTCAGGACGAATGAGCCGGCAGGTAGTCGGCATTGGCTGACAGAACAAGAGCAAAGGAAATGCCATCTTTATATTTTTCATATTTATCAGATAGTTATTAAGGAAAAACAAATTATTCTGGATTCTGTGGAGCGAAATCGCTCCACAGCGAACGTGGGCTTGCGCCCAAAAAGCAAGGGTTAAGTCAAGGCACACGGTGTCTACCTGACATTGGAGCGAAAACGCTCCAATGGAACGTAATCGAACCAGTAATCAGGAGACAGCTACGAACGAGAACCTATGCCGTATTTGCGTAACCGCTGCCCAATAGCGGTGTGCGACGTTTGCAGACGATGTGCCAATTGCCGGGTTGAGGGATAGGCCAGATAGAGGCTCTCCAATAGCGACTTCTCGAAATCCTGCACAGCCGCTTCCAGGCTGATTATTCCTTGCGAATCTGCTTTCTGACTGATCAGTTCAGTACCGGCGAGCTCAAGCCCGTCGCTGTCGATCACGTCCCCTTCGCAGATTGCGGCCGCTCTGAAAATGACGTTCTGCAACTGGCGAACATTACCTGACCATTGGTTTCCTAATAACAGTAGATGGGTCGATGGCGCCAACCGGCAGGGCGAACGCTGAATCTGTTCGCAGGCCTGGCGCAAGAAATGTTCAGCCAGCAGCAGGATGTCCTGTCCACGCTCGCGAAGCGCAGGCACCATCAGGTTAAGGACGTTGAGTCGGTAGTAAAGATCTTCGCGAAAGCTACCCTCAGTCACCATTAGTTCGAGATTTCGGTGGGTGGCGCACAGCACCCGCACGCTGACATGCACCTCGCGATCACCACCGACGCGGCGGAAGCAGCCATCACTGAGAAAGCGCAGCAATTTTGCTTGCAGGTACGGTGACATCTCGCCTACCTCATCTAGAAATACCGTACCCCGATCCGACAGCTCCAACAGCCCAGGCTTGCCGCCTCGCTGTGCTCCGGTAAACGCACCGGCGGCGTAGCCGAACAGCTCACTCTCGGCCAGGCTTTCCGGCAGCGCTGCACAGTTCAGGGCTAGGAACGGTGCGTCTCGTCTTGCACTCATGGTGTGACAGGCCCTCGCTACAAGTTCCTTACCCGTCCCCGTCTCGCCCTGAATCAACAACGGTGCGTCCAGCCCGGCAACCTTGTGCAGTCGCGTCTTGAGCTGTGCTAGCACCGGCGACTTCCCCAGTAAAGCGTCCAGCCCTTCCGCATGATCGTGATGCAGAGAAGCCAGGCGCTCACCGATACGGCTCGGAGGATAAAGCGTCAACAATCCACCCGCGAGCAAACGCGAACTCTGTGTCGTACCGATAATGGGAGTGGCGTCAAGCAACAGGTCGTGTCCTTTGAAATTGACCTCACACATCGGCAACCGAAAGCTTTTGTCCAACAAGGCCCTTGTGAAGTTCGGCGCTGTGAACAAATTCGAAAGGGGCTCTCCCGTTGGATCGCTGCCATAAAGACTGATCAGTTCGGGATTGGCCAACAGGACATACCCCCCCGGATCAACCGCCAATACCGGATCGCTCATAGCGGCTAACAACGCATCAAGTTGAAGACGGCGACATTGACCCGGGAGCATGTCGACCAGCTCCACAGCTTTGACGCCTTCTACTCGTAATAACGCATAATTGAGCTCGTCCAGCACCGTCTGACTCAGGTCTGGCGCATCGATGTAGACGTTAGGTGGAATCATCTCCACCGCGTCCAAGTTGAGGTTTCGCGCGCCGAGCAGTGCCAGCACTTCTTGGGTAATACCGACGCGATCATTGAATGTGACGTGGATTCGCATGATGCGCCTCGATCAAAGGGTTGGGGGAGTTTAAAGTTCCGCGATCAGAGAAAACCTACCGGTAAACGCTTGTTCAAAAAGAAAGACAAGAATCCCGCATTCGAGATCCATTTCAAGTAAGTATTCAGGGATTCCCGTGCCAATCGATATTGAAAGCTTATGATGAAGCCGCCGACCTATCGCCTTTTTGCGCCAACTCCTACACTCAGAACAGATGAAACAGTTACCAGCGCAGGATAAGCCATAATGCACAAAACCCTGTGGGAGCGAGCCTGCTCGCGATAGCGATGGAACAGCCAGCCATGGTATTTCCTGAGACACCGCTATCGCGAGCAGGCTCGCTCCCACAGGTTTTTCGTCAGTCCGATTGCCCACAGGAGCACAGCATGACCGCAACCGTTCTTGTACTGGTTGAAACCGTCAACGAATACCTGCCGATTCTTGAGCGTCAGGGCTATCACTTGGAGTTGGCGCCAACGCCTGCCGAGCGCAAGACGGCGATTTACGAACATGGAGAACGGTTCAGTGCGGTTCTGACCCGCGGTCCCCTGGGTTTGACGGCCGAGGAAATTGCCGCCCTGCCCAACCTGAAAATCATCTGCGTGATCGGCGCCGGCTACGAGCAGGTGGACCTGCAGGCCGCCCATCAGCGCGGCATCGTCGTGACCAATGGCGCCGGGGTCAACGCGTCGTCGGTTGCCGACCATGCCATGGCGCTGTTGCTGGCGCTGGTGCGCGACATCCCCCATTGCGATGCCGCCCTGCGACGGGGCGAATGGCCGAGGAGCGCGCGCCCTTCCCTGGCCGGTAAGCGGCTGGGCGTGTTGGGCCTTGGCGCGGTGGGCATGGCGATCGCCAAACGGGCCGCCCTGGGCTTTGACATGAGTGTCAGCTATCACAATCGCCGGGTACGCAACGACGTGCCCTACACCTTCTGTGCCACGCCCACGGAACTGGCGCGGGTCTCGGACTTCCTGATCGTCGCCACGCCAGGCGGCCTGGATACCCGGCAGTTGATAAACAAGCAGAGCCTGGATGCGCTCGGTCCAAAAGGATTTCTGGTGAACGTCGCCAGGGCCAGCGTGGTTGCCACCGCCGACCTGATCAGCGCCCTGGAACAACGGCGAATTGCCGGAGCGGCCCTGGATGTGTTCGATCACGAGCCCGAGGTGCCGCAGGCGCTGAAGAACCTGCCCAACGTCGTCCTCACACCCCACGTGGCAGGCCTGTCGCCGGAAGCCACCCGCGCTATGGTGGAGTTGGTGGGCCAGAACCTGACCGCGTTTTTTTCCGGCAAACCGGTACTGACGCCGGTGCGCTTGCCCGACGAGGAGCGCTAGAGAACGCCCAATAGCGTCCACACGCGCCGGGATTCGGCATCGGCACTGATCAGTTCGCCCAGCAGCTCGTTCAACGGTTTGTTGCCCCACTCCACGCCGCGCCGGATCAAATAGGGCACCGGACTGTGGGGTTCGGTGCGAGCCAGGTAGCTGGCGATGACCAGCAACTGGCGATAGGCTTCTTCGCGGCTGACCGGCTCCTGAAAAGCCAGGGTTGCCGCGGCGCCCGCCTGCGCCGGGGCGGTTTGCGGCGTCACCGGCGGTGGTGCTTGCACCGGCACGACGGTGGGTTGCTGTGGGTTCATCGCAATGAACTCCTCTATCAATGTCAGCAAGGCCTGCATCACGTCCTGCAGGGAGGAATAGCCTGGGGCCTGATCGCCCAGGTAGGCATCACTCCAGGCTTCAAGCCGTTGCAGGTGCTGCAGGCTCAGCATCAGGCTGCCCTGGCGATGCAACCAGAACGACAATGGCGTGGTGCGAATCAGTTCGCTGAGTTTTTTCTGGTCGTTGCGTGCCGCTTCCGCCGAGGCCTTGGCGTTTTTACTGTCGTTGACCAACACCTGCTGACGCTGCAAGCGTTGCCAGTCGGCCAGGCAGAAGCCGTCGAAATCAGGGTCCCGGCCATCGAACAAGGGCACCCGTGTCAGTAACACTTCGCTGTAGCGACGGGCCAGCCACTCCAGCGGAATGACCCGCCACGACGGGTCACCGTCATCGGCCCGGGGATACAGTTGCTCGGGGTAACGCTCACACAGACCCGCCACCAACGCCAGGCTTCCCGGCAGTCCTTCCAGCCCGGTCAGGTGTAACCAGGCCTCCCCCAGCCACGCGCTGATCATCAAATCCTTGCTGCGCTCGAGCAGCAACGCAGTGGCGAGTCTTTCCAGTTCCGGCCATTGGGCACGCTTGATCGACGATTGCCACACACCTGTGGGCAGGCTGGTGTCGTCCTCCCGGCGCAACTCGCGCAACTGGTCGAACTCCGGCTCGTAGCGCAGATCCTGGCCACAGGGCGATTCGGCGCTGATCGGCTCAAGCAACCGGGGGATGAGTTCGGGCAAAGGGGATATCGGCAAACTCACAAGCCCTCCTCGCGGGTTGCGATGGCGGTGCTCGATGAGGTCGCCATGAAAGGTGAACGGGGGGCCTGGGTCGGCAGCGGCGCAATCGACAGCGGTAGCTTCGAACCCTGGCTCATCAGCGACAAACGCAGGAACATCTGGGTCTGTTGCGCCGTTGTCGCCTGGGTCTGGGCCGTCACGGGCAGTTGCAGGGTCAGCGGGAAGTCGGTGTAGTCGGCGTTCGGCTGGCGCTGGCTCGACACCAGTGAGCGCATCAGGCGCAGCAACGCCCACGGCCCCTGATACTCCCAGCCGGCTTCCAGATCGCGCACCACCAGGTCGGGTTGCAAGGGGTCGTTGGCCGGACGCTGGTAACCGTTACGGGCCCAGCGCAGGGTCAAACTCACCGGTTGCCCGACCATCCAGCGCAGGTTCTGCCCGGTTTCACCTGGGTAACTGATCTGTTGGTTGCCGGCGTTCAGCCCCCAGGCGATCACCTGATCCGCGCCGCGTTCCTGCTCGCGATCGGTTCGCCAGCGCACGTCCATTTCCACGCCGAGCAAGCCACTCTTGTCCCGCACGAACAGCGGCCCGAGCCAGGCACCGGCCTGTTTCAAACGGTTGAGAAAATCCTCCGCCGCCAATCGCTCCGGCGTCCGGCTCAACGCCAGTCCGGCCTGTGCCTGAGGCAGCCGCGTGTCGATCAGCTCCAGCAGGCGCTGGACCCGCGCCGGGTCGGCATCGCTGGCCCGCACGTCCTGGGAAAACGGAAAGCGCCCGGCCAGGTACTGATTGAAATAATTGGCCAGGTCATTCCAGGCGGTCGCCGCCTGGTTCTGTTGTAGATACAGGCAGCGCTGCAAGGCACTTTGTTGCAGCGTAACGGTGCGCACGGCCAGGTCGCCACGTCCGCCGGGCAGGCTGGACGTTTGCAGTATTTGCGCGCAGGACGTGGTGTCCATTTCGATGAAATCGCGGCTTACCAATTGCTCCAGTTGGGCAGCCGCACTGGCCGGGTTCTGGTTCTTGTATTTGAGCAGTTCGTCGTTGAGCGCCATGAACCGGGCGACCTGATCATGCTCCAGGGCCGACAGGTTGTCCTGCTGGACAATCAGCCATTCCAGCGCGGGCATGCGCTGCTCGGCGATCTGTAGCATGGCGCCGAACTGCTGGTTGAGGTTCAGCTTCAAGTCCTGAGGATCAGTGGCGCCGTACAACTGCAAGCCGAAGTTCTTCGAGCCGTCCCAGCGTTGGACATCGGCACGTTGAGTGAACAGTGGCTGGGCGTCGATTTCGTTCAGGCCGCTCTGGATCTGCGCCAACGCGCGGCGGTTGAGCAGGCGCTGAAAACGAATCGCCAGATCGCTGCGCTTCACATCCATGAAAGCTTTTTGCAGGGCAACGGCCTGGGAGGTCTGCACATTGAAACTCATGCCCGGTAGCGGTTGCTCGCTGTCATCCAGACTCAGCCACATGGCCCGCGCCGCCGCGCTTTCAGCAGCCTCCATCAGCGCCCCTCGATAATCCGGCGGGATGCGCGGCAGTTCTTCATTGGCGTAGCTCTGGTAGCTGGCGAAGTAGTTCAAGGCAACGCTGAAATCGTCGCTGTCACCCCGGCCCATCGAGTCGGCGTTACTGTCCGACGGCGCCTTCTGCATGGCCAACGCCACGAAGTCACGCTTGAACAGCGCTTGTACCGCGCCGTCCAGCGCCGTGACATGCTCCTGCAGCACCAGCAAACCGCTGCCCTGCTGGACCAACAGATTGTCCCTGGAACCGGTCTGGACGATCCACTGGTCGCGAAAGCTCTGCTGCAATTTTGCCGCCTGGCTCTGCAGATCCTGCTCAAGATCCGGCCCCAGCAGCGTGCTGTGGCCCACCTTGTCCATCAACTGGGTGTAACCGGGCACCAGGTCCTGCCCCTTGCCCCGGCCCCAGGCTGAGTTGGTCAGGCTGACGAGCCTTTGCAGGTCATCGACCAACGCCATCAGCTCTTCGAGTTCGCTCAAGGAGTTGCCGCCGCCGGCCTCAAGCCGTTGCAGATGCAGCTTCAGGTAACCGGCCTGCCGCACGAAGTTGTCCGCCAGAAAGTAATGATCCAGCCAGCGCTGCATCAGGCCCATGAAGTTATCGGCAATCACCGGGCGCGCGGCGTTCAGGTCCAGGCCTTTCAAATCGCTATTCTGGGCATCGAACAGCACCCGATTGTAAAAACGCGCCCGGCTCAAGGTCCCGGTGTTGAGGTTCAACGACAGGGCGTTGTTGCTCAGTTGCACCAGCTCGTCCAACGGTGCCTTGGGGTTGTTCACCGCCTGGCTGAACATCTGGTTGTGCTGTTCCAGGCGCACCGCACGCTCAACCAGGTCCTTGGCTTTCACGTAACTTTGCCATTGCGCCGGATCTTCGCTTTCCACGTTGCCGCGCCGCTCGGTATTGCGGATGCCCTTGAGTTGTTCGAGATCCGAGACCAGCAGGTCACGCAGCGGCAATATCCAATGATGGCGGGCGGTCATGCGCAAGCCGTTGTCCAGTTGTACGTCCACGGCGGAGAACCAGGAAGTCGGAAACACCACCGAGACGAAACGCCAGCGCGGGGCTTTTTCCAGCACGTTCCAGTAGTTCTGCACGTTGTGCCGGGTCGGCTCCAGTTGCGGCTTGTCGGGGTCGACCACGACATGGTTTTTGTGCGCGCTGAGGACCAACCGCGACAAGCCCTCGGCTTGCTCGACCGAATCGTGCCAGACCCAGACCATGCTCCCCAGCCAGACCACGCCGACCACCAGCGCCACCCCACCGCCCAGCCGATGCCAGCGCTGGCGCAAGCGCAGCAGGCGTGGCACCGGCTGGGCCAGCCCCCGCTCGGCCACCAGCCGGCGCGACCACAATTGCCGGGCGAACACCGTCTGGCGCAAAACGCTGTCGCTGGCGGTCAACCCATCGCCAGTGACGGCGGGCGCCTGGCTGGCGGTGAAATACACGCCACGAAAGCGTGGTGCCTCGCCTTGCGCGTTGCCCTGGAAAACCGGTTCCAGCAGCAGCTGCATGGCGCGCCGCAACCCTTCGAAACGCTCCGGCAACCCATACAGATCGCTGCTCAACTGCCCCGACAGCGCGCCGATTTCGATGATCGACTGGGACAATGCGGCGTTGACCTGATCCAGCGCCTGATCGCTCCATTGCGATTGCCACGCCGCCTCGGGCGAATATGGCGACGACCAGCCCAGCGTCGATTCCCGCGCCTGGGCGGGCAAGGCGCTGACCAGTTCCTGGAACCCCGGCAGTTCTTCCATCCCGGTGATCACCACGTACACCGGCAAGCTCAGACCGAACCGTTGCAAGAGGTCGATGAAACAGCGCCGGACCTTGAGACTCAGCTCGGTCGTCTGCTCGATGTCATCGAGCTTGCCGAACGGCACAGTCCAGATCACTGCATCCAGCGGACGTCTGCTGCGCAGGCGCAGAATCAATCCCAACAGCCGCCACCAGTTGCCCCGCTGCATGTTCATGCCCTCATCGGGCAAAAACAGCGCCTGGGGCACCACCAGCACCGCGCCTTCGGCATCCGACCACCAGCGCCCGAACCACGCCGCCTTGTCTGTCGGCTGCAAACGCCACTGGGCGCACAACTGCGCGCCATCGGCCTCGTTGCCCAGCATCAACAACCAGGGCATCTGATAGCGGTCCCGAGTGCCTTGCTCCTGCTCCATGTGGCGCACCGCGCCATAGAAGCTGCGGATGGCCGCCCCGCCCTGGGTGCGCAGCCACCAGATCGCGGCCGCAATCAGCAGCACCGCGACAATGGCGAGCAACACCAGGGCGACGATGCTCAAGAGGCTCATGAGTCCTGCTCCTGAACCACCGACTCGTTCAGTTGCAGCACCGGTTCAAGCTCTGATTGGATGTCACGCCAGAACACCTGCCCCAACCCGGTCAGCAACAGCACCATCGCCAGGATCACCAGGCCCAGGCGCAAACCGTCCGGCAACGACTGTTGAACCGGGACACGTATCGGTGTGGCCGCCGCAGACATCGCCAGGCGCTGGCTGACATCGACATAATCGGGCTCGTGCTGCCAGGCGAACGTGAACAGCGCCACACGCCATTTTTCGTGCTGGACCTGACCGGGCTCGCCCCGCAATCGGCCCTGAAAACCGAGAATCAGACACTGCAGGTACACGTTGGCCAGGTCCCGGGTGCCGGGCATCTGCTCATCGAGCAGTTTCTTGATCGCAGCCGGCAACCGTTCGCCGGCCTGACGGCTGGAGTACATGCGCGATTCGAGGGGATGCTGCTGCCAGGCCAGTTGTCCCGGCCATGGGGTGAACAGCAAGGTCTCGTCCACCAGCGCCACGAAGGCGTAGACCAATGCCTTGACCTGCTCGGTGGCCGCATCGCCCACGGTGGCAAAGGCAACCCGCCACAACCGCTGGGCGCTTCGACCGGAAAACTCCACCACCCGGCTGACCAATACCGCGGGGTCGCTGTCCTTGGGCAAGTCCTGCCAGTCCTGGGACCACTTCAGCCAAGCCTGACGAAACGCACTGCTCAGCGGTGCCTCATGCAGACTCCGAACCGCCCCGCCACTTCCGTCAGGCATACGACTCCCCTTTTACGATCAGGCGCTTTCACCGGCTTGCGCCACAAACAACACCACTTGCCACGGACTGCTGGCCTGATGCGAGGCCGGCGCTACGATGTGCAACGGCAATTGCCCATCGAACCATTGCCCGCTGGCGGCCACCACGAACAACCGGGTGTCGTCACCCACGCTGTAGGCCACCTGTTCGTTGCGGCTCATGGCCTGATGGGGCAGACCGCTCATGCGTTGGCGACTCAACAACGGGATGTGCGGCGCCGACGCGATGATCGCCCCGCGCAACCACTCGGCCGCGGCTTGCTCACTGGCGCCGTTGGGCATACGCAGGCCGATCACCAGGCGCTGGTTCGGCTGGTCGTCGGGCAACTGGATCGAGAACACCTGGTCATCGCGCTCGAAGGCCAGGCTGCGATAACCGGCGCGGACCAGCTCCAGGGTGTTTTCCAGCCAGTCCAGCAGCGGCTCATAGCCGCGTTGCAACTCAAGAAAATCCAATGGCGCAAAGGCCGGGACACCGGCCAGCGGATCGAGCGCCGCCCAGCTGCCGGCCAGCCCCAACAGCAGACCATGCAAGGCCTGGGGTGTCGCCACCCGAGTGTTCAGCGCGCCTTCGACTTCCGGCAAACGCGCCCACAACGCAGTCAATTGACGGCGAATCTCCATGGCATCGTCCTGGTTACCGGCCGCTTGGGCCTGACGCAGGCGCCCGGCCAGGAACAGGCATTTCTCCCGAGCCCTGGCACACAGCCCGGCCACTCGCCGACCAAGAATTGATTCCGGCAACAGGATCGGCGTCGGCGGTGTGTAGGCCACCCGCAGGAAACCGCCGCCCTCCTTGCGGATGCGCAACAGCGGCAGGCAGATCGAGTCGGCCTTGCTCAGTTGTGTGCACAGCCGAGGGTTCGGCCGCCACACCGTGATGGACTCGGGGAACTCGCCGCTGGTGAGGTCCGGCAAGGCGTCACCCACTACCGATTGCAGCCGGCCCTTGAGCGGCAGCAATTGCCCGGCGCGCCAGAGCGGACTGATGGCCAGGTACACGGTCACCGTCGCGTCGTCGGTCTTGTTCACCGCTTCGGTGATGTCCAGCTCCAGGGTCGGCCCGACCCCGGCCTGCACGTTGACCGGCAACCCGTCCGGCAAGGTGCCCTGTAGCTGCAACAGCCGGACCTGGCCGGCGCTGAGGGCCGAAGGGTCGACCTCCAACTGGCTGACACCCCAGAACCAGGGGTTGCAGGCGCCGGCAAAATGCGCGGCCAGGGCTTCAGCGCGCAGGCCTTGCAATTGGAAGTGCTGGGGCAGCAACTGCATGCCCTCGTGCCAGCAAACCGCGTCAGGTAACAGACTCATACGACTCCCTTCGACATCCCAATGACGCCGCCCCTGGGCGGCCCGCGGTCACTCAAGGCTGACTGGCAAGTTGGCCATCGTTCACCAGGGTCATCTCACGACTTTCGAACTTCAGCCAAGCCTGGCGCTGATCGTCCAGCCGAAGCCGGTGGGCTCCGGGAGTGTTATAGCTGGCGAAGACCAAAAGTCCAGCGGCGCGCCTGCCCTCCAGAGGGAAGGGTTGGCGGTCGATGAATTGCCCCGGCACCAGCTCCAGCCCCCACACCGACATGAGTTGACGATAGTCGCGCTGGAACTGTTCGCGCTCGGCAAACCACTGGCGTGCGCTGATTCCCGAAAGCTGCTTGAGCAGATCCGGGTCGTTCACGGCGACAAAATCCACTGCGATGGGTGTGTCGTCATTGGCTCGGGGCGCGACGTCCAGGGTCAAACTGTCGAGGTCGACACTGGGAGCAAACAGCGAACAACCGGTGAGCGCGACGCTCAAAAAAAATCCGGAAAAAAGAACACGCAAAATGAATCTTCCTTTTCTCAGCGGTCAAAAATTGTTTTTGCTTGCATTTTTATAGACCTGTTCTAGCGTCTTGGGTAGTTCGACCCACACAGTCGAATGCACCAGGTTCGTCAAGGGAATGACAGGTCTACTGCCCTCCATTTGCAACCTGCGGATCAGCAAGGGAATGCGATGAGCGGGCCCCCCGATGCATTGCTCCCTACATGCATCGGAGTCGGCCGCCATGGCAGAAAGTACCCAGCACAAGCTCGACAGAGTCCGTCCTCCCCGCGTCCAGATCACCTATGACGTGGAAATCGGCAATGCCATCGAAAAGAAAGAATTGCCACTGGTGGTCGGCATTCTGGCCGACCTCTCGGGCAAACCACTGGACCCGCTGCCCAAGCTCAACGAGCGGCGCTTCACCGAAATCGATCGCGACAATTTCAACGAGGTACTGGCCTCCATCTCCCCTCGCGCCACGCTCCAGGTGAATAACACCCTCAGCGGTGACGACAGCAAGCTCAACATCGAACTCAACTTCCGTCACATCGACGACTTCGACCCGGTCAAGGTTGTGGAGCAGGTCACGCCCCTGCGCCGACTGTTCGAAGCCCGCCAGCGGCTGCGGGACCTGCTGACCAAGCTTGATGGCAACGACGACCTGGACAAGCTGCTGCGCGACGTGATCGCCAACACCGAAGGCCTGCAAGAGATCAAGTCAGCCCGCCCTCAGGATGCGCAAGACCTGCCGACCGAAGCCGCCAACGATGACCCAGCCCCGGCCGAACCACAGGCCTGATCGCGCTCATCACTCAAGGGAGATAAAGCCATGCCTGCTTCATCCAGCGCTCAAACCAGCGAGAGCACGACCCAGACCCTGTCCCTGCTGGACAAGATCATCGCCGAAGGCCGCATGGCCCACGACGACAGCCAGCAGGACTACGCCCGCGACATGCTGGCCGAATTCGCCACCCAGGTCCTCGACGAAGGCATGGCCATCGACAAGGACACCGTGGCCATGATCAACGACCGCATCAGCCAGATCGATCAGTTGATCAGCGCCCAGCTCAATGAAGTGCTGCACCACCCGGAACTGCAAAAACTCGAAGCCTCCTGGCGCGGCCTGCATCTGCTGGTGCAAAACACTGAAACCAGCACGCGGCTTAAACTGCGCTTGCTCAACGTGACCCAGAAAGAACTGCAGAACGATCTGGAAAAAGCCGTCGAGTTTGACCAGAGCGCGCTGTTCAAGAAGATCTACGAGGAAGAATACGGCACCTTCGGCGGGCATCCGTTCAGCCTGCTGGTGGGCGACTACACGTTTGGTCGCCACCCCCAGGACATCGGCCTGCTGGAAAAGCTGTCGAACGTCGCCGCCGCCGCGCACGCGCCGTTCATTGCCGCCGCCAGCCCCCGGTTGTTCGACATGACCAGCTTCACCGAGCTGGCCGTGCCCCGTGACCTGTCGAAGATTTTCGAAAGCCAGGAGCTGATCAAGTGGCGCTCGTTCCGCGAAAGCGAAGATTCGCGCTACGTGTCCCTGGTGCTGCCGCACTTTCTGCTGCGCCTGCCCTACGGCCCGGACACGCTGCCGGTGGAAGGCATCAACTACGTCGAGGACGTCAACGGCACCGACCACAGTAAATACCTGTGGGGCAACGCCGCCTGGGCGCTGTCGCAACGCATCACCGAAGCCTTCGCCAAATATGGCTGGTGCGCGGCGATTCGCGGGGCCGAAGGCGGTGGCGCGGTAGCAGGCCTGCCGGCCCATACCTTCCGCACCAGTTCCGGGGACCTGTCGCTCAAATGCCCGACCGAAGTGGCGATCACCGACCGGCGCGAAAAAGAACTCAACGACCTGGGCTTCATTTCCCTGTGCCACAAGAAAAACAGTGACGTGGCAGTGTTCTTCGGCGGCCAGACCACCAACAAGGCCAAGCTCTACAACACCAACGAGGCCAACGCCAACGCGCGAATCTCGGCGATGTTGCCGTATGTGCTCGCCGCCTCGCGTTTCGCCCATTACCTGAAGGTCATCATGCGCGACAAAGTCGGCAGCTTCATGACCCGCGACAACGTGCAGACCTACCTCAATAACTGGATCGCCGATTACGTGCTGATCAACGACAACGCGCCGCAAGAGATCAAGGCGCAGTACCCGTTGCGCGAAGCGCGGGTGGACGTCACGGAGGTGGCGGGCAAGCCAGGGGCCTACAAGGCCACGGTGTTCCTGCGGCCGCACTTCCAGTTGGAGGAGCTGACTGCTTCGATCCGCCTGGTGGCGACCCTGCCGCCGCCGGTAGCGGCCTGACGGCTATGTAGCTATGTGGCGAGGGAGCTTGCTCCCGCTGGACTGCACAGCAGTCCCACAAAAGAGGGGGCCGCTGCGCGACCCAGCGGGAGCAAGCTCCCTCGCCACAGGTTCGGCGTTCGTCTTTAACAGATCGGTATTGGCCCCCCCATCTCGTCTTATTCAGGAGTTCCACACAATGGATGCGATCATTCTCGACCTCGGCGGCGACATCAAGGGCGACAGCCTGCTCGAGGGCTTCACGGACAAAATCGAAGTCATGTCCTACAGCCACAACGTGGCGATGCAAGTCACCAATGACGTCAGCAACTCGGAACGTACGTCCGGCAGGCCCCACATCGGCGAATTCACCCTGACCAAATTCGTCGACAGTTCTACCCCCACCCTCAACGAATATTGCTGCGCCGGTAAACCGATCCCCGAAGCCATCATCACCATCGGTCGCAACGCTGCCGAAGGCAGCGGTCAGATCATGCCGTTCATCGTCTACACCCTGACCAACGTCGTGCTGTCCAACGTCAGCGTCAGTGGCGGTACGGGCGGCAAACCGGTGGAAACCCTGTCGCTGAACTTCACCAAGATCAAATGGGAACTCACCGCGCAGAAAGACGACGGCACCAAGGAAGGCACGGCGGGCACGACGTGGGACCTGGCGGCCAACAAGATGACCAAGTAAGGAAGCCGCGCCCATGGCTGATTTCGGGCTTCGCCCTCCCCTGTTCGACCGCCTGGCCAGCCCGGCGCAAGACCCTGAGCGGGCGTTCGACCGGCAGGCGCTGCAGGACTCGGTTCATGCCGAACTGCTGCGCCTGTTCAACACCCGACGCGGCCCGAAGGCGCTGACCGAGCCGCCGAGCATTCTGGATTACGGCATCGCTGACTGGACGGCGCTACAACAGCAGCGCAGCGATGACCGTCGCCAACTGACCCGCGAGATCCGTCAGGCCATCAACCACTTCGAACCGCGCCTGCGATTGGGCGAGGTCCAGGTCAACCCTGTGCCGGGTCATCCCCAGCAACTGAACATACGGCTATTGGGCGAGTTGCGCGGTGATCAGCACTCATGGCCTGTGGCATTTGTCATCGAGCCCGCCGGCGACGGCCTTGAGGTACGACATGAGCGACTCGATTGACCCGCAACTGCTGGATTATTACCAGCGTGAATTGACCTGGCTGCGACATGCCGGGAGCCTGTTCGCCGAACGTTACCCCAAGGTCGCCAGGCGCCTGGAACTGTCTCCCGGTGAATGCCCGGACCCGCATGTCGAGCGACTGCTGGAGGGCTTCGCACTGCTGGCCGCCCGCTTGCAGCGAAGACTGGACGACGACTACGCCGAGTTCAGCGATGCCTTGCTCGAACAGCTTTACCCTCTGGCCCTGCGTCCTCTGCCGTCCTGCGCCATCGTGCAGTTCGAGCCCGACCCGAGCAAAGGCAACCTCAATGAAGGCTACCCCCTGCCCCGGGACACGCCCTTGTTCGTCACCACCGACAAGGGGCAGAGCATTCATTTTCGCACCACGGCCGCCGTGCGCCTGTGGCCGGTCGAAGTCAGTGAAGCGTTGCTGCTGGGCAGCGATGAGGCTCAGGCGCTGACGGGGGTGGTGCAGGCGCGTTCCGCCTTGCGCCTGAACCTGCGTTGCCTGGGGGAAAGCCAATGGTCGACGCTGGGGATCGATTCTCTGCGGGTGCACCTGGCAGCCTCACCAATGATCAACGCCTGGCTGTATGACCTGCTCGGCGCCCATGCCGTGAAGGTCCTGGCCGGCCCACCGGGCAGCGTGCCGGAACCCCTGACCGGCCTGCCTGAGATCGTCGGTTTCGCCAGTGATCAAGCCTTGCTGCCGGACGAGGCCGGGGTGCATCCCGGCATGCGCCTGCTGGCGGAGTACTTTGCCTTCCCCGACAAATTCGGCTTTTTCGACCTGCCACTGGCCGGAGCGTCCAGCGACAGCCAAGCGTTGTACCTGTACATCGTGTTCGACCGCGCCCCCGTCAGCCGCCTTCCGCTCCAGGCCAGCGACATCGCCCTGGGCTGCGCGCCAGTGATCAACCTGTTCCCCAGGACGTCCGAGCCGCTACGCCCGGACGGCACCCGCAGCGAATACCGCCTGGTGGCCGACAGTCATCGAGAGAACAGCGTCGAGATCCACAGCATCCGCGGCATGCGCGCGACGTCGAGCCAGGGGGTGCGCAAAGTGCCGGCCTATTACGGCAGCCAGCACGGCAACGACCAGGCCTATTACTGGCATGCGCGGCGAGTCAGCGGCATGAGCCCCAATCGCCTGGGCACCGATTTGATGGTCAGCCTGGTGGACACTCAGTTCGACCCGCTGGCTGACACGCGGGACTACAGCCTCACCGCCGAGTTGCTGTGCACCAACCGCCATCTGGCCCAGAGCCTACCGTCCGGCACCGCGCTGGGTTTTGAGCGTCCCGGGCCGGTGGCCTGGGCTCGTCTGCGCAACCCGCCCAGCCCGCAAAGCCTGCCACGCCTGGATGGCGAATCGCGCTGGAGACTGGTGTCGCAATTGACCCTCAACCACCTGTCGCTGGTGGAAGGTCCCCAGGCTCTCGACGCGCTGCGGGAAATTCTCGAATTGCACAATCTGCGGGACGAGGCCAGCGCCCGGCGACAGATCGCCGGGGTGCTGGAACTGGCCTGTGACCGGGTCATCGCCCATGTCGGCGAAGACGCCTGGCGCGGTTGGCGCAACGGCTTGCAAGTAAGCCTGCAACTGGACCCGCAACACTTCGTCGGCAGCAGTGCCGTGCTGTTCTCCGGGGTGCTGGCGCAGTTCTTTTCCCTCTATGCCACCGCCAATCGTTTCGTGCGCACCGTACTCGTTCAGTCGGACAGGGAGGTGAAAACATGGCAACCCCAAGCCGGCAAGCCCCTGACGCTCTGAACCTGAGCGAACGTTTGCGGCGCGCCCCGCATCGTTTCGAATGGCTTCAGGCATTGCTGGTGCTGGAGCGCGAACAGCCCCAGGCCGAAACCCTGGGCAGCGGCACCGCGCCCCACGCCGAAGCCCTGCGCCTGCGGGGACCGCTGACACCGCTGTTCGCCGCCAGTGAAGTCGAAAGCCTGAAGCAGGAGCCCGGCACGGCACCCATCCTGACCACGCCGATCTTTGGCCTCGGCGGCCCCGACGGCCCCTTGCCCTACGCCTATCAGGAATGGCTGCAACAACGGGCACGGGCGCGCGATCATGCGCCGGCGGAGTTTCTCGACCTGTTCCAGCATCGTCTGCTCAGCCTGCTCTACAAAGTGATGCGCAAACACCGCATCGCCCTGGGTTTTACCGCACCGGCGGCGTCTGCCGTGCAGGCGCAATTGCGTGCATTGACCGGCCTGCTGCCCAAGGCGTTGCAAGAACGCCAGGCCGCACCCGATGCGGGCGTGCTGGCGTGTACCGCACTGTACGCCGATGGCCGGCGCTCCCTGGCCGGGTTTGCAGCCATCGTGCGCGAACAGTTCGGGCTGCCGGTGGAACTGACCGCCTACAAAGGTGGCTGGCGCGAAATTCCTCCCGCCAGCCGCAGCCGCTTGCAGCCCGGCGGGCGCAACTTGCGCTTGGGCCACAGCGCGGTCGCCGGCACTCGGGTCTGGGACGAACATGCCGGCGTGCGCCTGACCCTCGGCCCGCTGACCGCGGTTCAGGCCAATGCATTGCTGCCCACCGGCGAGACCCATCCGTTACTCGCCAGCCTTTACGCCTTGTACTTCGGTCCCGATCTGGATTGCACCCTGGTGCTGCTGATCCGTGGCGCCGGGCCACTGCAACTGGTTCGCCAGGCGCCGCCACGATTGAGCTGGAACGGTGGCCTGCAACGCCAGCCGAACCTTGCCGTACAACGGATCGAAACTCGCCTTCGTCAGCCGGAGATCGCCTGAAATGGAACTGGCCAGCCTGATCGGACGCCTCAACCCGGACAACCGTCGTGCCCTGGAACGCGCCGCGCAACGCTGCCTGCAACGCAGCCATCACTATGTGGAAATCGAGCACCTGCTGCTGGAACTGCTGGACATCGAAGGCGGTGACTTCGCCTGTCTGTTGCCGCGCTTTGGCCTGGAGCGCGACGCGGTGGCGGCAGAAATCAACAAGGCCCTGGAGCTGTTCAAATCCGGCAGTACCCGCACGCCGGCCCTGTCGACGCAAACCATCGGCCTGCTGGAGGACGCCGTGGTGCAAGCCAGCGTGCTGGGCCTGGACAGCATTCGTTCCGGCTTGTTGTTGCTGGCACTGCTGGACCGTGATGAGCGTCGCAGCCTGTTGCTCAACAGTGCCTCGTCGCTGCTGCGCATTCCCCGGGAGGCCTTGCGCGCCCATCTGTTGGAATGGACCGAAAGCTCGCGGGAACATGTCGGCGGCGTGCGCCCGGTAAAACCCGGTGAGGCACCACCGAAACAGGACCCGGTGCTCGACCAATACACCCAGGACCTGACCGCCGACGCTCGGGACGGACGCATCGATCCCATCGTCGGACGCGACGGTGAGATTCGTCAGTGCATCGATATCCTGCTCAGACGTCGGCAGAACAACCCGATCCTGGTGGGCGCGCCGGGCGTCGGCAAGACCGCGGTGGTGGAGGGACTGGCCCTGCGCATCGCCGCAGGCGACGTGCCACCGTCGTTGCAGGAGGTCACATTGCGCGTGCTGGATCTGGGCCTGTTGCAGGCCGGCGCGGGCGTCAAGGGCGAGTTCGAACAGCGTCTCAAAGGCGTGATTGACGCTGTACGCAGCGCTGAAAAACCGATCATCCTGTTTATCGACGAAGCCCATACCCTGATCGGTGCCGGCGGCGCTGAAGGTGGCAGCGACGCGGCCAACCTGCTCAAACCGGCCCTGGCCCGGGGTGAACTGCGCACCCTGGCCGCCACCACCTGGCTGGAATACAAAAAATACTTCGAGAAAGACCCGGCCCTGGCCCGCCGCTTCCAACTGGTGCAGGTCGAAGAACCGGACGAACTCACCGCCGTGGAAATGCTCCGTGGCGTAGCGACCAAACTGGAACAACATCACGGCGTACACGTGCTGGATGCGGCCATTCAGGAGGCGGTGAAACTGTCCCACCGCTACATTTCCGGGCGACAGTTGCCGGACAAAGCCATCAGCGTGCTCGACACCGCCTGCGCGCGGGTCGCCCTCGGCCAACACGATGTGCCACCGCCTCTGGAAAGCCTGCGCCATCGCCAGAACAGCCTCAAGGACGAAGTCGAACGCTTGCGCCGTGAACAGGCCACCGGACTGGATCACCGCGAGCGCATCACCCTGCTGGAAACCGAGTCGAGCGGCAACGTGCAGGCCATCCGCGAGCTGGAGACCCGCTGGGGTGAAGAGCGCGAAGCGGTGCGCGAACTGCTCGACACCCGCCGCGAGCTGCTGGCCTTGAGCGAGCGCGCCGACGGTGAAAAGCCCGACACCGAGATCGATAACCGCATCGACCACCTGGCTGCCGAACTGCTGCGTCTGGAGGCCGGCCTGGATGCCATTCGCCAGGACGATCCGCTGGTACCCGAACAGGTGGACAGCAAGACCGTCGCCGCCGTGATCGCCGGCTGGACCGGCATCCCGGTAGGCAAGATGCTCGCCGACGAAGCCCACGCCGTGCGCACCCTCGGTCAGCGCATGGGCCTGCGGGTGATGGGCCAGGACACCGCGTTGAACACCATCGCCCAGCGCCTGCAAGCCTACCGCGCCGGCCTGACCGATCCACAGAAACCGGTCGGCGTATTCCTGCTGGTGGGCCCCACCGGCGTGGGCAAGACCGAAACCGCCTACGCCCTGGCCGATGCCCTTTATGGCGGCGAACGTAACCTGATCAGCATCAACCTTTCGGAATACCAGGAAGCCCACACCGTCAGCCAGCTCAAGGGCGCCCCGCCCGGCTATGTCGGCTACGGCAGCGGCGGTGTGCTCACCGAAGCGGTGCGGCGCAAACCCTACTCGGTGGTGTTGCTGGATGAAATCGAAAAGGCCCACCCGGATGTGCTCGAGGCCTTCTACAACGTCTTCGACAAAGGCCTGATGGAAGACGGCACCGGCCTGGTGGTGGACTTCAAGAACACGGTGATGCTTGCCACCAGCAACGTCGGCGCCGAACTGCTACTGGACACGCCAGCCGCGCAACTGGGCAGCGACGCCTTCAACGAAGCCTTGCATAAAGTCTTGCTGCAAGCGTTTCGCCCCGCATTCCTGGCGCGCATGACGGTGGTGGCGTATCGGCCGCTGGAGGAGGCGACGCTGGAAGCCATTGTCCTGGCCAAGCTGGAGAAACTGCGTGGGCGGTATAAGGCCGCGACCGGCAAGCAGTTCGAGTTCGACGCAGGGATCGTCAAGGCCGTGTTGGCCAAGTGCAGCGCGGCAGGAGCAAGGGATGTGGAGAATGTGTTGATGACGCAGGTGACGGGGAAGTTGGCGGAGTGGGTGTTGGAGTGACAAACCGTCGTGGTTCATCGCCTGTTAAGTCTTTCTGAGTTGGACCGGAGCCCTTATGAAGTTCTATCACTACACCACCCAGTCAGCGGCCAAATCCATCACTGATAATCAAATCGGCACCCCCGCCGTCCGGGAGTGGAAATGCACGATGAATCAACCTCAAAAGTGGGCCTGGTTCAAAAAGCAGCATGAAGAAGGTTTCTATTTAACGACCATACCGCCGTCTGAAATACGAGAGAAAAAAGAGAAACTCGGCATTAGCAAACTGTCAGAAGTCTATGTTTTGTATTTCAACCTCGCATGGATAAAACCAAAACAGATGAAGAAAGTGGATGATTACGTAAATAGCGGATTCATCAAGATTAAAAAAGTTGGCGAGCCTGACAAAATTTGCGCTCAACGCATTGGGGTCAATACCAATCAACTGGACAATGTTCCTTTCCCGGTTGAGTCGTGTTTATGGGCAGGCCCGGTCGAAGGATTTCCTGACGATATTTAAAGGCGCTGAGGACAATCAATGCCCCGCTCCACCGACAGCAACACCACCCTCTCCTTCACCGCGGCCACGCTGTCGGCGCTGTATCCGGAATCGCTGTCCGGCGAAGAGAGCCTCAATGCGTTGGGCTCGCACATCCTCAACGGCATCAACGACGGCCCTTCGCTGACCCTCACCAGCGCTGTCGCCAGCCATGTCACCATGACGCTGCACAAGGACGCCTTGTTGCGCCCGCTGGATTTTCTGGTCGCGGAGATCCGCCAGCTCCCCGCCGACGCCACCGCCGAACGCTATCAACTTTTATTGCGCCCGTGGCTTTGGTGGCTGACCCTGGCGAGCAACAATCGGGTGTTTCAGAACCTCGCCACCTCGGACATCGTCACCACGATTTTCAAGGCCCATGGTTTCACCGATTTCCAGCTCAAACTCACCGGCAGCTACACACCACGCGAATACTGCGTGCAATACGGCGAAACCGATCTGGCCTTTGTTTCGCGCTTGATGGAAGAAGACGGGATTTTCTGGTTTTTCAGCCACGAGCAAGGCACGCACACGCTGGTGCTGGCTGACAACAATGATGCGTTCTTGCCGATCCCCAATGGCCCGACGGTGAGTTATCTCGGGCAGAAAATAGGTGATCGGGAACTGCATGGCGTCCGCTCAGGCCAGGTGTGCCTGCAAGCGGTGGCCGGGGTCTACCAGGCAACCGACTACCAATTCACCACGCCAACGACTTCGCTCTACAGCCAGGCCGAAGCCGTCGCCGGGCCGAGTTCGATATACGAGCATCCGGGCGGCTATGACGCCAAGGGCCAGGGCGATGCGTTGACCAAACAACGGGTGGATGGCCTGCGCAGTCAGGAGAAGCGGTTTGTCGGCGAAAGCGACTGCCGTTGGCTGGTGCCGGGGTATTGGTTCACCCTCGCCGGCCATGAAGACCCGACGCTGAATATCGATTGGGTGGTGACCTCGGTCAGCCACGAAGCCAGCCACGATAGCTACCGAAACCGCTTCGAGGCGATTCCCAAGGCCACCACTTATCGACCGCCCCGCACCACGCAAAAACCACGCATGCACACCCAGACGGCACTGGTGGTGGGCAAGGCCGGCGAAGAAATCTGGACCGATGAATACGGGCGGATCAAGTTGCAGTTCCCTTGGGACCGCACCGGCAAGAACGACGAGAGTTCATCCTGCTGGGTTCGTGTGGTTTTGCCCTGGAGCGGCAAGGGGTTTGGCATGCAGTTCGTGCCGCGCATCGGCCAGGAGGTCATCGTCACCTTCATCGACGGCGACCCCGACCGGCCGCTGGTGACCGGTTGTGTCTACAACGGCGACAACGCCCTGCCCTACGCGCTGCCGGCCAACCAGACCCAGTCCGGGATCAAGACCAACTCGTCCAAGGGCGGCGGCGGTTTCAACGAATTGCGCTTCGAGGACAAGAAGGACGCCGAGGAGGTGTTTCTCCAGGCCCAGAAAGATTTCAACATCAACGTGCTCAACGACACCACCGCCACGGTCGGTCACGATGAAACCCTCACGGTGCAGAACGCGCGCACCCGCACGGTCAAGGAAGGCGACGAAACCGTCACCCTGGAAAAGGGCAAACGCAGCGTGACCATCCAGACCGGCAGCGACAGCCTCGATGTGAAGGACACTCGCACCGTGACCGTGGGTTCGGACCAGAATCACAGCACCGGGGGCAACTACGCGCACAAGGTCACTGGTAACTATGAGCTGACGGTGGACGGCAACCTGACCATCAAGGTCAGTGGCACCCTGACCCTGCAAAGCGGCGGCAGCTTCGCGATCAAGAGCGGTGCGGACCTGGCGGCCCAGGCCAGCACGTCCATCAGCCAAAAGGCTGGAACCGCCCTGAGCAACCAGGCCGGTACGTCATTGGAGAACAAGGCCGGCACCACCCTGACCAACGACGCAGGCATCAGCCTGGTGAACAAGGCCGCCGCCGAACAGACCGTGGACGGCGGCGGCATGCTGACCATCAAGGGCGGCCTGGTGAAGGTCAACTGACGGGAGCGTGCCAATGACCTCGAAAAAACTCGACGTGGAGCGTGGCGACAGCCACCTGAGCGGGCAACTGGTCGACGGCCACCTCGACGGCCCGCTGCAGATTGATGAGGCCCAGCGCCCGCAAGCGAAACTCAACTATCAGCAAGGTGAGCTGCAAGGCACCAGCACGCTGTATCACCCCAACGGTAAAGTCTCGGCGGTGTTGCCCTTCGTCAAAGGCAAACTGCAGGGCGTCGCGAGTTTTTACGCCGCCGAAGGCGGGCTGCAGCGCCAGGCCACTTATCGGGGTGGGTTGCTGCACGGTGAAGCGAACAACTATTTCCCCGATGGGCAACTGGCCGAGTCCGAGTTCTATCGTGACGGTGTGCGTGACGGTCGTTATCGACGCATGCACCCCAATGGCAACCCCGCCGTCGAGGCCCGCTACCTCAACGGCCAACTGCTGGAACCGGCACACGCTTATGCCGAAGACGGCCGACCACTGGACGCCGAGGGCAAGCCGATTTCCAGGGTGCGCTGGTGGTTCAGGCGCTGGAGTGATCCGGCGCAAGCATAATTATTATCTTTCCCCTTACCCATATGGGAGCGAGCCTGCTCGCGATGACGGTGGTACAGCCAACATCTCCACCAACTGACCCACCGCTATCGCGAGCAGGCTCGCTCCCACAGGAAATCATCCCTACCTGTAGGTCCGAACCAATCAGGGAATGAGCATCTGCACCTGCCCCGGCACGACGATCTTGATCACCCCGGCCCAGGTACACATCAGGGTGCTGTTGGCATCGATGGCCGGCATGTTGCCCAGCAGCAAGGTCGGTGGGCCGCCGGGGATCCAGGGCGTAGCGGTGGCAGGAATGCACGGCATGGGTGTCAGCACGCCCAATGCCGCGGCAGTCGCAGCGGCGACGGTCGGGTTAGCCAGGCTTTGACACATGCCGAAGGTGGTGATGTTCACCAGAGGAATGTGATCCATGATATTCGCCGCCGGCATCCCGCCGGTCAGCAGCCGATTGACCGGCAGCACATTGAGCACCGCCGGGGCGGCGCCGAAACTGCATTGCAAGGTTGCGGTGCCACAGACTTGCGGGCATCCCATCGCGATGGCTCCCTGAAAAGCGGCAGACGCTGAAACCATAGCTCATCCACCCGGCATCAGGCCCGCTGATTATCCTGCAACACGCTAACCTATAAGACCCTGGCGTGCTTGTGACGCCTCTCACCTGCCATTAGATTAGCCAATGATCGATGGCCTCCAAAATAAGCAGAAGGGATAAGCATGGCGTTTACTGATCAGTCCACCCGTGTCCGCGACGGTGAAGAACTCGATGCCAGTCTGATCGACCCGTACCTCAAGGCCCACATTCCAGGCCTGACCGGTACGCCGCAGATCAGCCAGTTTCCCGGTGGTGCTTCGAACCTGACTTACCTGCTGGAATACCCTGAACAGGAATTCGTCCTGCGGCGTCCGCCGTTCGGCCATAAAGCCAAGTCCGCCCACGACATGGGCCGTGAGTTCCGCATCCTCAATCAGTTGCGCGAAGGTTTCCCCTATTGCCCGAAAGCCTACGTGCACTGCACCGACGAGTCGGTGATGGGCGCCGAGTTCTACGTGATGGAGCGGGTCAAAGGCATCATCCTGCGCTCCGACCTGCCGCCGGAACTGGGTTTTGACGCTGCCCGTACCGAAGCCCTGTGCAAGAGCTTCATCGACCGCCTCGTCGAACTGCATCAGGTTGACTACAAGGCCTGCGGCCTGGCCGACCTGGGCAAGCCCGAAGGCTACGTGGCCCGGCAGATCCGAGGCTGGAGCGACCGTTACGAAAAAGCCCTGACCCCGGACGCGCCGAAATGGGAGGCGGTCAAGGCTTGGCTCAACGAGAAGATGCCTGCCGACCACCCCACCTCCAGCATCGTGCACAACGACTACCGCTTCGACAACGTGATCCTCGACCCAGAGAACCCGATGCAGATCATCGGCGTGCTGGACTGGGAACTGACCACCATTGGCGACCCGCTGATGGACCTGGGCAACAGCCTCGCCTACTGGATCGAAGCCGGCGACCCCGCCCCGGTACAACTGATGCGCCGCCAGCCCAGCCATGCACCGGGCATGCTGACCCGTCGCGAGTTCGTCGATTACTACGCCGAACGCTCCGGGATCCGCATCGACAATTTCGACTTCTATTACACCTACGGCCTGTTCCGTCTGGCCGGCATCGTCCAACAGATCTACTACCGCTTCTTCCATGGCCAGACCCAGGACAAACGCTTCGCGCAGTTCGTTCAGATGAACAAACTGCTGGAGCAGATGAGCCTGCAGGTCATCAGCAAATCCACGCTCTGAGCGCATCTATAACAAGGAAACAGCATGTCCAAGACTCAGTTGTTCGACCTCGACGGTAAAATCGCTTTCGTTTCCGGCGCCAGCCGCGGCATCGGCGAGGCCATCGCCAAACTGCTGGCCCAGCAAGGCGCACATGTGATCGTCTCGAGCCGCAAACTCGAGGGTTGCCAGCACGTGGCCGATGCCATCATCGCCGCTGGCGGCAAAGCGACCGCCATCGCCTGCCACATCGGTGAAATGGAACAGATCAGCCAGGTATTTGCCGGTATCCGCGAGCAGTTCGGGCGCCTGGACATCCTGGTGAACAACGCCGCCACCAACCCGCAGTTCTGCAACGTGCTGGACACTGACCTGGGGGCATTCCAGAAAACCGTCGACGTGAACATTCGCGGCTATTTCTTCATGTCGGTCGAAGCCGGCAAGCTGATGCGCGAAAACGGTGGCGGCAGCATCATCAACGTGGCGTCGATCAATGGCATCTCGCCGGGGATCTTCCAGGGCATCTACTCGGTAACCAAGGCTGCAGTCATCAACATGACCAAGGTGTTCGCCAAGGAATGTGCGCAATTCGGCATCCGCTGCAATGCCTTGCTGCCGGGCCTGACCGACACCAAGTTCGCCTCGGCGCTGGTCAAGAACGACGCGATCCTGAAAACCGCCCTGGCGCAGATCCCGCTCAAGCGCGTGGCCGACCCAAGCGAAATGGCCGGCGCGGTGCTGTACCTGGCCAGTGATGCGTCCAGCTATACCACCGGTGTGGCGCTGAATGTGGATGGGGGTTTCCTCTCCTGATGATGTTTCCCCTGTGGGAGCGAGCCTGCTCGCGATGACGTTGGATCAGCCAGCATTGATGTCACTGATCCACCGCTATCGCGAGCAGGCTCGCTCCCACAGGGGGTGGTGCAGGGAGTGCCAACAAAAGAATATTTATTCCAGTATTTGCAATATGCGAATATTTATTCCATAAAGAGCCCTTCTGAAAATAAAAATTCAAAGGGCTCTTTCTCATGCGCGAACTCCGCATCGGTCTGATTGGCACTGGCTTCATGGGCCGTGCCCATGCCTTGGCGTTTCACAATGCCAAAGCGGTATTCGACCTCCCCCTGAACCTGAAACTGGCGGCGCTGGCCGATGCCGATCCCCAGCGTGCCCGGCAGTGCGCCCAGAGCTGGGGGTTTGAGACGGCCCACAGCGACTGGCAACAACTGATCGACGACCCGAAGGTCGGCCTGATCGCCATCACCACGCCCAACCATTTGCACTTCCCGATGGCCATGGCTGCGCTGGCAGCGGGCAAGCCGGTTTATTGTGAAAAGCCCCTGGCCGTGTCGCTGGAACAGGCCGACCAGATGCAGCGGGCGGCCAAGGCGGCCGGCGTGGTCACGCGGGTCGGCTACAACTACCAGCACAATCCAGTCATTCAACGGGCGCGTGACATGATCCGGCGCGGGGAACTGGGGCAGATCATCAGTTTCCAGGGTGAGTTCAGCGAAGACTTCATGGCCGATCCGACCTCACCATGGTCATGGCGCTGCGAAGCCGCCCACGCTGGCGGCGCATTGGCGGACCTGGGCAGTCACTTGCTGGCCATGGCCCGTCATTTATTGGGCGATGTCGAGGCCGTGTGTGCCGACAGCCAGACCGTACACAGCCAACGCCCCGCCAGTGCCGGCAACACTGAGCAGCGCACCATCGCCGTGGATGACCAGGTCCACGCCCTGCTGCGCTTCACCAGCGGCGCCCGAGGCACGGTCAGCAGCAGTTGGCTCAAGCATGGCTACAAGAATCACCTGAGCTTCGAGATCAGCGGCACGCTCGGCACCCTGGCGTTCGATCAGGAACGGCTGAATGAACTGCGCCTGTGCCGCGTCGGCCACGGGGGCTTCCAACGTCTGCTGGCCGGCCCGGATCTGCCGGGCTATGCCGCGTTCAGCCCAGCGGCCGGGCATCAGTTGGGGTACAACGAATTGAAGACCCTGGAAGTCCAGGAACTGATCATGGCCCTCGCTGGCCAAGGCGGCGACGGGACCGATTTTGCAGAAGCCTGGGAAGTGGAGCGGCTGGCGGCGGCGATTCGCCTGGCGGCGAGGGAACAGCGCTGGGTGAATATCAGCGAGCTGTAACCTCACACGCGAGTGAACACCCCGTGGCGAGGGAGCTTGCTCCCTCGCCACAGGGGACTGTGTTCAACGTGGGTATTGGGTTTGCCACTCAACCAACCGCGCCGCCAGCGCCTTGGCCTGGCTCGCCACATCGGTCACGGCGGTGCTTTCCCACCACATCCCGCGCAACGGTGGCCCCATGGCGAACAGACGACTGGCAGGCTCGCCCTGGGCATCCAGCACCGCGCCATCGGGACGGGCGGCGATGCCCAGGGCCAGCGGGCCGGGCTGGACCAATCCGCGAGCCAGCAGTTGTTGGGGCAACGGTCGTGCAACCCGGCGCCAATCGTATTCAATGCCACTGGAGTTGATCAGCGCAGCGCCCTGCACCACCGTCAGGTCTGCCTCGCCCCTTCGGCGAATGCGGATGTTCACCGCTCCCTCGGCAGACGGCGCCAGCCCCTTGAACGACGCTGCCTGGATCCGCAACCGCCCTTCCTCGTGCAACCGCGCCACCAGCTCAGCGCTCAGAGGCGGCGAACGATGATGATGGCTCTCCCACCAGGGTCGTACATGCCGCACGAATTGCCGGCGCTGCACATCGCTGGCCTGGCTCCACAAGCGCCCGATGTGCGCACGCACCGTGTCCAGCGGGGCCTGCCAGTCGATGCCTTCGGCCTGGGCCTGACGGCATTGCTCACGCAGAGCGCGCATTAATTGGCGTGGCGAGCGGAGGCTGTGATCGGCGGCGAGAAAGTCCACCCACTCAGGCGGTTGTCGACGCACATGGGGCAGCAGGCCATGGCGGGAAAACACTTCGATAGGTCCGCGATGCCCGGCCTGCTCGAGGGACACCACGGCATCCACCATCGTCAGCCCTGAGCCAATGATCAACACCGTGGATTGCGGATTGAGCCGACGCATCGCCGCTACATCCCAAGGGTCCAGCGCGGCGGCATTCAAGCCGCTGGATTCGGTCTGCGGGGTGCGCGCCGCCGGGAACATGCCGGTGGCGAGCACCGCGCAACGTCCGCGCAACGTCTGGCCATCGTCAAGCGTCAGCAGCACGGCATCACCGGCGACCTGCAGATCCACGGCCTCCCCGCGCACATGCTCCGCCACAGAGCCATTGCGGGCCCCCAGCGCCCGGGCTTCCGCCAGGCGCTGCTGCACATATAAACCAAAGATTCCCCGGGGCGGGAACAGCTCGCTGACCGGCACATGCTGCTGATCCGACTCGGGCCAGCCGCCGGCCTCGATGAATTCGGCGAGCCATTGGGTCAGGTCATCGGCGTTGTCCGGATCGACGCTCATTCGCGCGGCGTTGCCGTTCAAGGTGTGGCCCAGCTCCACGGCGCTGTAGGCCTCGCCCCGGCCCAACTCGCTGCGCGGCTCGACGATCAGCACGTTGCGCCGGCCAGGCAGGCGCAGTAGCTGCGCCGCCAGCATGGCTCCGCTCAGGCCACCGCCGATGATCAGGACATCGGCCTCGCGGGTGATGCTGCTGCCAGGTCGATCCAGCGCTGTATGCATGTCGCTCTCCAGGAATCAAATCACCACGTTGCGTACGAATCTCGTCGCCACCGGACCCTCATTGCGATAGGCATGGGGCTGGTTGCTGGCAAACATGAAAAACTCACCGGCGCCTATCTGGTGCTCTGCGCTGCCCAGCGTCAGGGTCAGGCAGCCTTCGAACACATAGAGCTGCTCGCTCCAGCCATCGGCATCAGGTTCGGATGGGTAATGCTCACCGGGCTCCAGGCGCCATTCCCAAAGTTCGACTTCGCGACTGGCGGTGGCCTTGGCCAGCAGCACGGCTTTGCTGCCGGGGATGGTACCGGCCCAGGCCAGTTCGTTGATGCGACTCGGGTCGCGGGCATCGGGGGCCTGGATCAAGTCGCTAAAGGCCACGTCGAGGGCTTCGGCGACACGGTCAAGGGTGGTCAGGCTGACGTTCTTTTCGCCGGCCTCGATGGCCACCAACATGCGCCGGCTGACCCCTGACAGTTCGGCCAGGGTTGTCTGACTGAGCTGCGCGGCGTGCCGCAGGCGGCGGACGTTCTGGCTGACGTGTTGCAGGACGGATGCCCGCTGGCCGTTTTCTTTGTGCACTATATTGCTCATCTGCTGGGGTTGCGCATTATACTGCCCACCTTCTTCGGGCGCATTGTGCGTCCGCCTCAAGTGGCGCGCAAGGTCATGGCATCGGTGAACTCCCCTCAAGCTTCCTCCCGTTTCTCAAGGTTCAGCAAGGCCGAATGCGTGCTGGTGCTGATCACCATGATCTGGGGCGGGACTTTCTTGCTGGTGCAACACGCCATGACGGTCAGCGGGCCGATGTTTTTCGTGGGCCTGCGGTTTGCCGCCGCTGCTGCCTTTGTCGCGCTGTTTTCGTGGCGGCATCTGCGGGACCTGACCTTGTTCGAACTCAAGGCTGGGAGCTTCATCGGCGTGGCGATCATGCTCGGCTATGGCTTGCAGACCGTCGGCCTGCAGACCATTCCCAGCAGTCAATCGGCGTTCATCACCGCACTTTACGTGCCGTTCGTGCCGCTGTTGCAGTGGCTGGTGCTGGGCCGTCGGCCCGGCTTGATGCCGAGCCTGGGCATCATGCTGGCCTTCACCGGGTTGATGCTGGTGTCGGGCCCGGCCGGGGCATCGTTGAATTTCAGCCCCGGTGAAATCGCCACGCTGATCAGCGCCATCGCCATTGCCGCCGAAATCATCCTGATCAGTGCCTACGCCGGTCAGGTCGATGTGCGCCGGGTAACCGTGGTGCAACTGGCAAGCACGGCGGTGCTGGCATTTTTGATGGTGGTGCCCACCCAGGAAAGAATTCCGGACTTTTCCTGGCTGTTGCTGATCAGCGCCGTGGGCCTGGGGGCGGCCAGCGCGGCGATCCAGGTGGCGATGAACTGGGCGCAGAAAAGCGTCTCGCCCACCCGCGCCACGCTGATCTATGCCGGCGAGCCGGTGTGGGCCGGTATTGCCGGGCGCCTGGCCGGCGAGCGGTTGCCGGCGATTGCGCTGGTAGGTGCGGTGTTGATCGTGGCGGCGGTGATCGTCAGTGAACTGAAAACCCGCGGCAAAATTGTCAACGAGGCGAATGAGGTGCTCGAGCGCGAACGCTGAGGCAATCGAAAAACCTTTCGAGAAGTTTTGTCTCTAGGAAGATCGCCGTCTTCGGCGGCTCCTACCCCACGCAAAATAGGAAAACTCCACCGGCCTTGTAGGATTCTGCGACAGGCTGGCGGTTGGTGATCGGACGCTCGCCACGTATGATCCCTGACAAACTCCCGCCGAATAGAAGCCTATGTCACTGATAGTTCTATTGCTTTTGCCCTTCATCGGCAGCTGTGTCGCGGCGCTGCTGCCGCATAACGCCCGTAACGCCGAATCCTTGCTGGCAGGCCTCGTGGCCTTGGTCGGCACCGTTCAGGTGGCTTTGCTGTACCCGCAGATCGCCGACGGCGGTGTGATTCGTGAGGAGTATTTCTGGCTACCGAGCCTGGGCCTGAATGTCGTGCTGCGCCTGGACGGTTTCGCCTGGCTGTTCGCGATGCTGGTGCTGGGCATCGGCACGCTGGTGTCGCTGTATGCCCGCTACTACATGTCGCCGGACGATCCGGTGCCGCGTTTCTTTGCGTTTTTCCTGGCCTTCATGGGCGCCATGTTTGGCCTGGTGATTTCCGGCAACCTGATCCAGATGGTGTTTTTCTGGGAACTGACCAGCCTGTTCTCATTCCTGCTGATCGGCTATTGGCATCACCGCGCCGATGCCCGACGCGGTGCCTACATGGCCTTGATGGTGACCGGGGCCGGCGGGCTGTGCCTGTTGGCCGGCGTGATGATCCTCGGCCATGTGGTGGGCAGCTATGACCTGGACAAGGTCCTGGCTGCCGGCAACCTGATCCGTGACCACGCTCTCTACCCCATCCTGCTGCCGCTGATCCTGATCGGCGCGCTGAGCAAAAGCGCGCAGTTCCCTTTCCACTTCTGGCTTCCCCATGCCATGGCCGCGCCCACTCCGGTATCGGCGTATCTGCATTCGGCCACCATGGTCAAGGCCGGCGTATTCCTGCTGGCGCGGTTGTGGCCGTCGCTGTCGGGCAGTGAACAATGGTTCTACATCGTCGGCGGCGCCGGGGCCTGTACGTTGTTGCTGGGCGCCTACTGCGCGATGTTTCAGAACGATCTCAAGGGCCTGCTGGCCTACTCCACCATCAGCCATCTGGGGTTGATCACCCTGCTGCTGGGCCTCAACAGTCCGCTGGCGGCGGTGGCGGCGGTGTTTCATATTCTTAACCACGCCACCTTCAAAGCCTCGCTGTTCATGGCCGCCGGGATCATCGACCACGAAAGCGGCACCCGCGATATTCGAAGGCTCAGCGGCCTGGTGCGGCTGATTCCGTTCACCGCCACCCTGGCCATGGTCGCCAGCGCGGCGATGGCCGGGGTGCCGCTGCTCAACGGGTTCCTGTCCAAGGAAATGTTCTTCGCCGAAACCGTGTTTATCTCCGCCACGGCCTGGGTCGAGCTGGCGCTACCCATCATCGCCACCATTGCCGGGACTTTCAGCGTCGCCTACTCCCTGCGCTTTACCGTGGACGTGTTCTTCGGCCCCCCGGCCACCGACCTGCCCCATACCCCCCATGAACCGCCACGCTGGATGCGAGCACCGGTGGAGTTGCTGGTGTTCGCCTGTCTGCTGGTGGGCATTTTCCCGGCCCAGGTGGTCGGCTCGTTGCTGGCCGCCGCCGCATTGCCGGTGGTGGGCGGCCCGTTGCCCGAGTACAGCCTGGCGATCTGGCATGGCCTGAACGCGCCGATGATCATGAGCCTGGTGGCGATGTCCGGCGGCATCGTGCTTTATCTGCTGCTGCGCAATCAGTTCAAACTGGGCCACATCAAGCATCCACCGTTCATCGGCCGATTCAGCGGCAAGCGGCTGTTCGAGCGCTGCTTGGTGCTGATGATGCGCCAGGGCCGACGGCTGGAGCGCAAGATCAGCACCCGGCGCCTGCAAGCGCAGCTGTTCTGGCTGGTGCTGGCCGCCGTACTGGCCGGGCTGATCCCGATGCTCAACAGCACGCTGGTGTGGGGTGACCGGCCGAAGATCCCTGGCTCCATCGTATTCGTGACCCTGTGGCTGCTGGCAATTGCCTGCGCCCTGGGCGCGGCTTGGCAAGCCAAATATCACCGGCTCGCGGCCCTGACCATGGTCAGCGTCTGCGGCCTGATGACCTGCGTGACCTTCGTCTGGTTCTCGGCCCCCGATCTGGCCCTGACGCAACTGGCCGTGGAAGTGGTGACCACCGTGCTGATCCTGCTGGGCCTGCGCTGGTTGCCCCGGCGGATCGAGGATGCAGCGCCGCGGCCCAACAGCGAACGACGCGCACGCATCCGCCGCCTACGGGACTTGCTGCTGTCCATCGCCGTGGGTGGCGGCATGGCGCTGCTGTCCTACGCAATGCTGACCCGCCAGACACCCAACGATATTTCATCGTTTTACCTGAGCCGGGCCTTGCCCGAGGGCGGCGGCAGCAACGTGGTGAACGTGATGCTGGTAGATTTCCGCGGCTTCGACACCCTTGGCGAAGTCACGGTACTGGTGGCGGTGGCCCTGGCGGTCTTCGCCCTGCTGCGACGTTTCCGGCCACCCAAGGAAAGCATGCAGCTACCGGCCCAACAGCGTCTGCTGGCACCCGACGTGGTCACCGACCTGGTCAACCCGCGCCACGCCAGTGATACCGCACTGGGGTTCATGATGGTGCCGTCGGTGCTGGTGCGTTTGCTGCTGCCGATCTCCCTGGTGGTGTCGTTCTACCTGTTCATGCGCGGTCACAATCAACCCGGCGGCGGTTTTGTGGCCGGGCTGGTGATGTCGGTGGCGTTCATCCTGCAATACATGGTCGCCGGCACCCAATGGGTCGAAGCGCAGATGAGCCTGCGTCCGCTGCGCTGGATGGGCACGGGGCTGTTGTTCGCCACGGTCACGGGGCTTGGAGCGATGGCCGTGGGTTATCCATTCCTGACCACCCACACCTGGCATTTCGAGTTGCCGGTGCTGGGTGATATTCATTTGGCCAGCGCGCTGTTCTTCGACATCGGCGTCTACGCCGTGGTGGTCGGTTCGACCCTGTTGATTCTCACCGCTCTGGCTCACCAGTCGGTGCGGGCCCACAAGCCTGGCCTGCATCCAAAACCCATTGCACAACCGGTAGCGGGAGGCGCGGCCTGATGGAAGAAGTCATCGCAATAGCAATCGGCGTGCTGGCCGCCTCCGGGGTCTGGCTGGTGCTGCGGCCACGGACGTTCCAAGTGGTCATGGGCCTGTGCCTGCTGTCCTATGGCGTCAATCTGTTCATCTTCAGCATGGGCAGCCTGTTCATCGGCAAGGAACCGATCATCAAGGACGGCATACCCCAGGACCTGCTGCATTACACCGACCCGCTGCCCCAGGCGCTGGTTCTCACTGCGATTGTGATCAGCTTCGCCATGACCGCGCTGTTCCTGGTGGTCCTGCTGGCCTCCCGGGGCTTGACCGGCACGGACCATGTGGACGGTCGGGAGCCCAAGGAATGACGTTGACGCCTCATTTGATCGCCGCGCCGATCCTGCTGCCGCTTTTGACCGCTGCGCTGATGCTCATGCTGGGCGAGAAGCATCGCCCGCTCAAAGCGCGGATCAATCTGTTTTCCAGCCTGCTGGGCCTGGGCATCGCCATGCTGTTGTTGCATTGGACCCAGGACCAGGCCCTGCCCGCCTCCATCGGCGTGTACCTGCCGGGCAACTGGCAGGCGCCGTTCGGCATCGTATTGGTGGTCGATCGTCTGTCGGCGTTGATGCTGGTGTTGACCGGCATCATCGGCGTCAGTGCCTTGCTGTTCGCCACAGCCCGCTGGGATCGCGCCGGCGCGAGTTTCCATGCGCTGTTCCAGATCCAGTTGATGGGCCTCTACGGGGCCTTCCTGACCGCGGATCTGTTCAATCTGTTTGTGTTCTTCGAGGTGCTGCTGGCAGCGTCGTACGGTTTGATGCTGCACGGCTCGGGCCGGGCGCGGGTGTCGTCGGGGTTGCACTACATTTCCATCAACCTGCTGGCCTCCTCGCTGTTCCTGATCGGCGCGGCGCTGATCTATGGCGTCACCGGCACGTTGAACATGGCTGACCTGGCGTTGAAGGTGCCCCTGGTACCGGAAGCCGACCGGGGCTTGCTGCACGCCGGGGCGGGCATCCTGGCGGTGGCGTTCCTGGCCAAGGCCGGCATGTGGCCGCTGAACTTCTGGCTGGTGCCGGCCTACAGCGCCGCCAGTGCGCCGGTGGCGGCCCTGTTCGCGATCATGACCAAGGTGGGCGTCTACACGATCCTGCGCCTGTGGACGTTGCTGTTCTCCGGCCAGGCCGGTGCCTCGGCATATTTCGGCGGCGACTGGCTGATCTACGGCGGCATGGCGACGATCATCTGTGCCGCCATCGCCATTCTTGCGGCCCAGCGCCTGGAGCGCATGGCCAGCCTGAGTATCCTGGTGTCCGCCGGAATCCTGTTGTCGGCCATCGGCTTTGCCCAGCCAAACCTGGTGGGTGCGGCGCTGTTTTATCTGGTGAGCTCGACCCTGGCACTCTGTGCGTTGTTCTTGCTGGCCGAGCTGATCGAACGCTCGCGCTCGGCCAATGAACCGTCGCTGGAGGACGATCTCGATGTCCTGCCTCGGCCGCTGGAATCCTTGCAACCGCCCAAGGGCATCAACCTTGATGACGAACAGAAAGCCGTCATCGGGCAAGTCATTCCCTGGACCATGGCCTTCCTCGGCTTGAGTTTCATCGCCTGCACGCTGTTGGTGGTGGGCATGCCGCCACTTTCGGGGTTCATCGGCAAGCTGGGGCTCATGAGCGCATTGCTCAACCCTCAGGGGCTTGGGGACAGTGTGGAACCGGTGTCGAACCAGGCGTGGGGCTTGTTGGCGCTGTTGATCCTGTCGGGGCTGGCGTCGTTGATCGCTTTCTCGCGCCTGGGTATCCAGCGTTTCTGGACGCCGCAAGAACGACCGTCCCCCTTGTTGCGACCTTCCGAATGCCTGCCGATCATCGTGCTGCTGGGGTTGGGCATCGCGCTGACCTTCAAGGCCGAGCCACTGCTGCGCTACACCCAGGAGGCGGCCGCCGGGCTGAACACCCCCGAACATTATGTGATGTCGGTGCTCGCTACCCGCCCCGTCCCCGGCCCGAAAGCGGACAGCGCACTGACAGAGGTGCAACCATGAAACGTCTGTTTCCTGCTCCGTGGTTGTCCCTGGCACTCTGGTTGCTCTGGCTGCTGTTGAACCTGTCCCTCAGCGCAGGGCATCTGCTGCTGGGAGCGGCACTGGGCGTGCTGGCACCTTTAATGATGCGCCCGTTGCGCCCCAGACCCATCCATATTCGGCGGCCCTGGGCAGTGCTGCGGTTGTTCCTGCTGGTGGGTCGCGAAGTGCTGGTGTCCAATCTGGCCGTGGCCTGGAGTGTGATCAACGCTGGACACCGCCCACCTCGCTCGCGGTTCATCAAGGTGCCGCTGGACCTGCACGATGCCAATGGCCTGGCGGCGCTGTCGATGATCACCACAGTGATTCCCGGCACGGTCTGGTCGGAACTGGCCCTGGATCGCAGCGTCCTGCTGCTGCACGTGTTCGATCTGGAAGACGAAGCGGCATTCATTACGCACTTCAAGACCACCTTCGAGCGGCCGCTGATGGAGATTTTCGAATGAGCCCATTGCTGTCCAACGCGATCCTGTTGAGCCTGTTCCTGTTCTCCCTGACGATGGTGCTGACCTTGCTGCGTCTGTTCAAGGGACCGTCAGCGCAAGACCGGGTACTGGCCCTGGACTATCTGTACATCGTGGCGATGCTGATGATGCTGGTGCTGGGCATTCGTTACGCCAGTGACACCTATTTCGAGGCGGCGCTGATGATCGCCCTGTTCGGCTTTGTCGGCTCGTTCGCCCTGGCCAAGTTCCTGTTGCGCGGCGAGGTGATTGAATGAGCGGCGAACTGTCGATGTGGCTCGAAATTCCCGTGGCGATCCTGCTGGTGCTCAGCAGCCTGTTCGCCCTGGCCGGAGCGATCGGCCTGGTGCGTTTGAAGGATTATTTCCAGCGCATGCACCCGCCGGCCCTGGCTTCGACATTGGGCGCCTGGTGCGTGGCGCTGGCCTCGATCATCTATTTTTCAGCGCTCAAGTCCGCGCCGGTTCTGCATGCCTGGCTGATACCGATCCTGCTGTCCATCACGGTACCGGTGACCACCCTGTTGCTGGCCCGCGCCGCGTTGTTTCGCAAACGCATGGCCGGGGATGACGTACCGGCGGAAGTCAGCAGCCGCAGGACCGAGCACGGCGGCTGACCAATTCCTGTGGCGTGTCCGTGGCGGCATTGAAGGCAAAGACAGACATGCGCTGTGCGCCTTCACCTACGCATGCCGCCAGAATTTCACCCGATGCATCTTACGAAAATGTCCGGTTCGGAACCGAATCAAGGACATGCCGCCGTCGCGCTTCGCTGCGCTTTTTCAGCGTCAAGAAATCGAAATTTGACTCCATAAAGCCGTCTTCTATCGTTCCCCCCGAGACCGCACCCAGGGACCGGGTGGCCCGGACGCCCTTTGAGGGCGCGGTCGTCGATGTCACTACGATCAAGGAGCAACAAAATGTCTGGAGCGACCCAAACAATTGATGTGCTTGTCACGATTGATGCCGATTACCTGATCGCCCATCCTGGCGATGTCGGCGGCGCAGTGGCCATGCTGGTGAGCCGCGATGCGGTCGACAAGCAAGCCAGCGGCAACACCGGCGAAGGTGGCGACGAGTTGTGGATCGACGTGAACCCCGGCGACAACATCCGCTGGCGCGCAACGACCCTGTCGCGCAACTTCGACCGCGTCGCACTGATCACCAACGTCCAGCAAGGCAATCCTCACCAGGGCGGTGATTACCCAGGTTCCATGTCGACCCCGATCTCCTACAACATCCCGAATATCCCGGTGCCGTACCTGGACAAGGGCGCCCCCCACGGCATCGCCAAAACTGACGTGACCTACACCTTCTGGCAGTCCACGGCCCTGAACGCAGGAAAACTCTGGTACACCGTTACCTTCGTTCTGCTGGACCGGAACCTGAACCAGATTGGTCCGAACTACAGCTGGGACCCCTACATCACTGTCAACTGACAGATCCCTGAGTTGACCACAGCCCTGATCGGTTTTGTCATACGTCTTCGACGATGAACCGGCCAGGGCTGTGCCCGTTCCCGCCATCGCAGGCCCCGCTAGACCGCCCCCTCTGTCGTTTCCATCAGTGCCGCCAGCACCAAAGGATGCAGTACTGCGCCTGGATGCTCGGTTTGCCAAGCACTCAACTGGCGACGCATGGCCGGCGTCCAGAAGTTCTTCATGTGTTGGCGCACGCCGTTCACCGCCTGTGCGTGATCCGGTTCACTGGCGAAGTACTGCGCGATCTGGTTGGCCATCTTGATCAGGCTTTCGGAACTCATCGCCGCACCTCGGCTTTCTCGGCATGGCGACGCTCTCTGAGCAGACGTCCCTGTTCATCACTGAAGGCCTGGTAGCGCTTCTGCCATTCGGAAGGCTGGCTGACCCGCACGATCTCGACCGCCGTCACTTTGTATTCCGGGCAGTTGGTGGCCCAGTCGGAGTTGTCGGTGGTGATGACGTTGGCGCCCGATTCGGGGAAGTGGAAGGTGGTGTAGACCACCCCTGGCGCCACCCGCTCGGTGACTTTCGCACGCAGCACGGTCTGCCCGGCGCGACTGCCGATACCGACCCAGTCGCCCTCGACGATACCGCGGTTTTCGGCATCAGTCGGATGAATTTCCAGCCGGTCTTCCTCGTGCCAGGCCACGTTGTCGGTGCGTCGGGTCTGGGCGCCGACGTTGTACTGGCTAAGGATCCGCCCGGTGGTCAGTAGCAACGGATAACGGCTGTTGACCTTCTCCTCGGTGGGTACATAGCCGGTGAGCATGAAGCGTCCCTTGCCACGCACGAACTGCTCGATGTGCATGGTCGGCGTGCCGTCGGGCGCGGCGTCGTTACACGGCCATTGCAGGCTGCCGTGACGATCCAGTTCGGCGTAGCTGACGCGGCTGAAGGTGGGGGTCAGGCGAGCGATCTCGTCCATGATCTGCGAAGGATGGTTGTAGTGCATCTTGTAGCCCAAGGCATCGGCCAGGGCCACGGTGGCTTCCCAGTCGGCCTTACCGGCCAGCGGTTCCATCACCTTGCGCACGCGGGAAATGCGGCGCTCGGCGTTGGTGAAGGTGCCGTCCTTCTCAAGGAACGAGCTGCCCGGCAGGAACACATGGGCGAACTTGGCCGTCTCGTTGAGGAAGATATCCTGCACCACCACGCATTCCATGGCCGACAGTGCCGCGGTCACATGCTGGGTGTTCGGGTCACTCTGGGCGATATCCTCGCCCTGGCAGTAAAGCGCCTTGAAGGTCCCGTCCAGGGCCGCTTCGAACATATTGGGAATGCGCAGCCCTGGATCAGGTTGCAGCGTCACGTTCCAGGCCTGTTCGAACTGGGCGCGTACCGTCTCGTTGGAAATGTGCCGATAGCCCGGCAGCTCGTGGGGGAAAGAACCCATGTCGCAGGAACCCTGGACGTTGTTCTGCCCGCGCAGCGGATTCACCCCGACCCCTTCGCGGCCAATATTGCCGGTGACCATGGCCAGGTTGGCGATACCCATCACCGAGGTGCTGCCCTGACTGTGTTCGGTGACACCGAGGCCGTAGTAGATAGCGGCATTGTCCACGCTGGCGTAAAGCCGCGCGGCGGCGCGGATCTGCTCGGCGGGCACGCCACACACCGGTCCGAGGACTTCGGGCGAGTTTTCCGGCTGGCTGACGAAGTCGCGCCACCGGGCGAAGTCCGCCGCCTCGCAGCGCTCCTCGACAAAAGGCTGGTTGACCAGCCCCTCAGTGACAATCACATGGGCCAGCGCGTTGAGCATGGCCACGTTGGTCCCCGGACGCAGTTGCAAGTGCAGTTCGGCACGGGCATGGGGTGAGTCCACCAGATCGATACGACGCGGGTCGATGACGATCAGCCGCGCGCCCTGGCGCAAGCGACGCTTGAGCTGGGAGCCGAACACCGGGTGTGCGTCGGTGGGGTTGGCGCCCATCACCAGGATCACGTCGGCCTTCATCACCGAGTCGAAATTCTGGGTGCCGGCGGATTCGCCCAAGGTCTGCTTGAGGCCATAACCGGTGGGCGAATGGCAGACCCTGGCGCACGTGTCGACGTTGTTGTTGCCGAAAGCGGTGCGCACCAGTTTCTGCACCAGGTAGGTTTCTTCGTTGGTGCAGCGGCTGGAGGTGATGCCACCGATGGAGTCGCGCCCGTATTTGAGCTGGATACGCCGTAATTCGCTGGCCGCGTAGTTGACCGCCTCTTCCCAGCTGACTTCCTGCCACGGGTCGCTGATGTGCTTGCGGATCATCGGTTTGGTGATGCGGTCTGGGTGGGTGGCGTAACCCCAGGCGAAACGGCCCTTGACGCAGGAGTGGCCATGGTTGGCCTGGCCGTTCTTGTCCGGGACCATGCGCACCAGTTGCTCGCCTTTCATTTCGGCGCGGAAGGAGCAGCCTACACCGCAATAGGCACAGGTGGTGATGACGCTGCGCTCCGGCTGGCCGATCTCCACAACGCTCTTGTCGATCAGGGTCGCCGTCGGGCAGGCCTGGACACAGGCGCCGCAGGAGACGCATTCGGAGTCGAGGAAGTTGTCACCGCCGGCCGCCGCCACGCGGGAATCGAAGCCGCGGCCGGTGATGGTCAGGGCAAACGTGCCCTGGATTTCCTCACAGGCGCGCACACAACGGTTACAGACGATGCATTTGCTCGGGTCATACTCGAAATAAGGGTTGGAGACGTCCTTGGCTTCGGCCAGGTGATTGGCACCCTCGTAGCCGTAGCGCACCTCGCGCAGGCCCACCTGCCCCGCCACCGTCTGCAATTCACAGTTGCCGTTGGCGGCGCACGTCAGGCAGTCCAGCGGGTGATCGGAAATGTACATTTCCATCACGTTGCGCCGCAGATCGGCCAGTCTGGACGTTTGGGTGCGCACCACCATGCCTTGTGTCACCGGCGTGGTGCAGGAGGCCGGGTAGCCACGCATACCGTCGATCTCCACCAGGCACATGCGGCAGGAGCCGAAGGCTTCCAGGCTGTCGGTGGCGCAGAGTTTTGGAATGGTGGTGCCGAGCATGGCCGCCGCACGCATCACCGAGGTGCCAGAGGCGACGCTGATTTCGCGGCCATCAATGGTCAGGCTGACCTGCACGTCGCTTTCACGTGCCGGGGTGCCAAGGTCGATATCGCTGCTTGGGTCGAAGATATTGATCATTGGTCGGCCTCCGTGGTCGCCAGACCGAAGTCGGCGGGAAAATGCTTGAGGGCGCTGCCGACGGGAAAGGAAGTCATCCCACCCAGGGCGCAGAGCGAGCCGTACTGCATGGTGTCGCAAAGGTCTTGCAGCAGCAGTGCCTGCTCCTGGCGCGCAGCGGCATCGGTGCTGGCGATCAAGCGGTCCACCACTTCCACGCCACGGGTGGAACCGATCCGGCACGGCGTGCACTTGCCGCAGGATTCCTCGGCGCAGAACTGCAAGGCAAAACGGGCCATCCGGGCCATGTCCAGGCTGTCGTCGGCAACCACCACTCCACCGTGGCCGAGCATGGCGCCCATGGCGGCGAATGCCTCGTAGTCCAGCGGCGTGTCGAACTGCGAAGGCGGCACCCAGGCACCCAACGGCCCGCCCACTTGCGCGGCCTTGAGCGGCCGACCACTGGCGGTACCGCCCCCATAACCTTCCACCAGCTCACGCAGGCTCAAACCGAAGGCGCGCTCTACCAGGCCGCCGTGACGGATGTTGCCCGCCAGTTGAAAAGGCATCGTGCCCAAGGAACGGCCCATGCCGAAATCACGGTAAAACTGTGCGCCCTTCTCCAGGATCACGGGCACCGAGGCCAGGGTCAGCACGTTGTGGACCAGTGTCGGCAGCCCGAACAAACCTTGCAGCGCCGGCAATGGCGGTTTGGCGCGAACGGTGCCGCGCTTGCCCTCCAGCGATTCCAGCAAGGCGGTTTCCTCACCACAGATGTAGGCCCCCGCGCCCACCCGGACTTCCAGCTCGAACGCGCGCCCGCTGCCGCCCACGTTCGTCCCCAGATAACCCGCCTGGCGAGCGATGCCCAGGGCGGCATTGAGGGTAGCTACCGCGTCCGGGTACTCCGAACGCACGTAGATGTAGCCCATGGTCGCGCCGACCGCGATACCCGCGATAATCATGCCTTCGATCAAAAGGAACGGATCGCCTTCCATCAGCATACGGTCGGCAAACGTGCCGGAGTCGCCCTCATCGGCGTTACACACCACATACTTCTGTGCGCCTACCGCGTCGCGAACGGTGCGCCACTTGATGCCCGCCGGGAACGCCGCGCCACCGCGGCCACGCAGGCCGGAATCGAGCACGCTGGCGACCACGTCGGCGCCGTCCATCTGGATCGCCCGCGCAAGCCCAAGAAAGCCACCTTGGGCACGGTAATCGTCCAGGGACAGCGGTTGAGTGATGCCGGCACGCGCAAACAGCAGACGCTGCTGGCTTTTGAGGTACGGAATTTCCTCGACCAGCCCCAAGGCCAACGGATGACTGGCGGGATCTCCCGCCAGGGCATCGAGCAGGCTCGGCACGTCTTGCGGCGTGATCGGGCCAAAGCCCAGCCGGCCCTCGGCGGTTTCAAGCTCCAGCATTGGCTCCAACCAATAGAGCCCACGGGAGCTGGTGCGGCGCAGTTCAAGCGGCAGTTGTCGACGCTCGGCCTCACTCACCAGCGCCACGGCAACCTTGTCCGCCCCCACGGCGCGGGCCACTGAATCACGGGGGATACAGAGCTTCAGCATGCGCCCTCCTCCAGACAGCCCTTCACCAGCTCGCGCAAGCGTTCGGGGGTTAACCGTGCATGCAGCTCGCCGTCCAGTTCCAGAGCAGGTGAACAGACGCAGGCACCCAGGCAATAGACGGGACGCAGGCTGATGCTGCCATCGGCACTGGTGCCATGGTCATCCAGCGCCAATTGCTCACGCAACTGCGCAGCCAGGCCCTCGGCCCCCATGCTCTGGCAGGACTCGGCCCGGCACAGACGCAGCGTGTGGCGCGCCGGCGGCGAGGTACGGAAGTCGTGGTAGAAGCTGATTACGCCGCGCACTTCAGCCTGGCTGAGGTTCAAGGCATGGGCAATCTCCGGGACGGCGGCGTCGGGAACGTACCCGCAGCCTTCCTGGATGGCGTGGAGAATCGGCAGCAAGGCACCGGGAGTGTCCTTTTCGCGCTGCAACACGCTATGAATCAGAGGCAGGTGAAGCGTCTCATCAGGCATAAACGTACCTCGGCATCTCGAACGATACCGCCGCAACGCGACGACCGTCCGGAGTCTTGGCTGCGGTGCCGGGCCACGTCACGGACGCGTGGCTGATCCAGTCACCATTCTCGCTCTCCGGCCAAGTGTCTAGGCGCACCAGGTCCGGGGCATCGTTACAGCTTGCCACTCCCGGGGGGCGGCGATTGCACACAGACGACTTAACGTGTCCTGAAAGCGACTTGAGCCGGGAGGCGGTCAGCCCTCATAGCTTAATTCACTATTGGGTATTGGCCAGTCGATGCTACCGGTGGTGGTTTTTGGGGGGCTACATATCCTTGCGCTTAGGCGAGTTGCTCGAAAGTTGTCTTGTCGAGGTGAAAATACTTATGACTCGCGGTATTTCAATGGATGAGCTCCTGAGCGGTGGCTGCCAATTGACGACCAACCCGATCCTTTAACGTGTCGATGAAGCGGGTGATTTTTGCATCGACAAACTGTCGTGAGTTGTAGATGGCATAGACGTTGCGCTCATACGTATGGAAGTCAGGCAGAACCCGCACCAGCTTCCCGGAGCGCAAATCCTCGACGGCCGTAAACCCGGCCAGCAACCCAATTCCAGCCCCCTCCCGAATAGCCACCGCCATCGCATCCATATCGTTCACGCTGAAACTTGGCCCGGCAGGGACAAATGTCGCGTCGCCCGCCTTGCTCTTCAGTTGCCACTCATCCCTGACATAGTCCACGGTGCCCAGCAGCAGACACTGGTGATCATCGAGATCCTTCGGCGTCACGGGCGGCGCATGTCGAGCCAGATAGTCTGGTGACGCCACCAGAACGCAATGGCTGACACCGATCTTTTGGCTGACATACGCCGAATCAGGCAGCGTTCGGGCAATCAGAATCGAGACATCGAGCTGGTCTTCAAGCAGGTTAGGCATGCGCTGGGAAAGCAATAGATCCACAGTGACATCCGGAAAATGTTTGCGGTATTCCAGCACGGCTCCCGTGACCAGATGCCGAGCCAGTCCGGGTACACAATGCACACGGAGTGTTCCCCTGGGCTGCAAGGCCGCGTTGCTTGCTTCGGCTTCCGCACTCTCAAGATCAGCCAGAATTTTCGTGCACCGCTCATAGAACCGCCGCCCCGCATCAGTGACCGACAGGCGCCGGGTCGAGCGTTGCAACAGACGCGCATCGAGCACGTTTTCGAGCGCAGAAACAGCACGCGATACGTTACCTACTGTGGAGTCCAGATGATTTGCCACGGCAGTGAAACTGCCCATCTCGACAACCTTTATGTAGACCGACATGTTCGAAAGCTTATCCATTGCGACCTTCCTTCAGATCTGACGCATACCCGTGAAAACACGCATTTTTCCATGATGCTACACGCTCGGCCCGATGCTCGATATTACCTCTGCTGACAACAATGATTCCCTCTGGGCCGACTAAATCAACGGTGTCGCCTTCCATAGACTTGGTTGCACAGGCCGCCTCAACAGGCCTGCGGCACAGCCACTCAGGCGCCGAGCGTCATACCAAACCCTGACAACCAAATGAAGGCCACATCATGAACACTCCCTACGACCCGCTTTATCTTTTCATCGGTGGTGAATGGATCAGTGACCAAGGGCGCGACACTGCTGCTGTCGTTAACCCGGCAACCGGACGGATGATCGGGCGCGTCCCCCTCGCCACCGCAGGTGACCTTGATAACGCCCTTGAGGTGGCTCGACTGAGCTTCGAACAATGGCGCCAGACCGTACCTGACAAACGCGCAAAAATCCTCAAGCGGGCCGCCGACCTGATCATTGAACGAGCACCGCACATCGCCGCGCAAATGACACTGGAAGAAGGCAAGCCGCTGGGTGAAAGCATGGATGAAGTGATACGTGCGGCGGAATACTTCGAGTGGTTCGCCGAGAGTGCCCGGCGTATTGATGGCCGCGTGGTACCCGCCAACCGTCCTGGCGTACTGCAACTGGTCAAACGCCAGGCCATCGGCCCAGTGGCAGCGTTCACACCCTGGAACTTCCCGGCCATTACTCCAGCCCGCAAGCTCTCGGCAGCCTTGGCCGCCGGGTGCAGCGTTATCCTCAAGCCAGGTGAAGAAAGTCCTTCCACAGCGCTGGCCCTGGCTCGTGCGCTCGACGACGCAGGCTTGCCCAAAGGGGTGCTGCAGGTGGTCTTCGGCGTACCGGATCAAGTGTCCAGCCATCTGATCGCCTCACCGATCATTCGCAAAGTCACCTTTACCGGCTCAGTGCCCATCGGTCGCCTGTTATCTGCCCGAGCTGCCGAAGGCGTTAAGCCCATCACCCTTGAGTTGGGTGGGCACGGCCCCGTGCTCGTATTCGCAGATGCAGATATTGAAAAGGCTGCAACCGAAGGTGTCGCGAATCGGTTTCGCGGGACCGGACAGGTGTGCATTTCATCCACTCGTTTTCTGATCCAGCGCGGTGCCTATCAAGCTTTTGTCGATCATTTTGTCGCTGCAACCAAAGCCCTGAGAATCGGTGATGGCCTGCATCCAGACACTCAAGTGGGCCCTTTGGCCAACCCAAGGCAATTGGCAAAGATGGAAGAACTGGTGGCCGATGCCGTCGAGAAAGGTGCTCGGGTATTGGTCGGGGGCGAAGCCTTGTCACGTGAAGGCTTCTTCTTCCAGCCCACCGTTCTGGCGGATGTGCCGCTGAACGCCCGAGTCATGCACGAAGAACCCTTTGGCCCGATCGCAGTGCTGATGCCGTTCGATGAATTGGCGGATGGACTGAAAGAAGCAAACCGCCTGCCCTACGGGCTCTCAGCGTACGCATTCACATCCAGTGCACGAACCGCCATTGACGTCGCTGACGGATTGGAGGCCGGAATGATCGGGATCAACCAATACCGCATCGTCGCCACCGAGCTTCCGTTCGGCGGCATGAAAGAAAGCGGTCATGGCTCGGAAGGCGGCATTGAAGGCATCGAGCACTATCTGACCCACAAATTCATCAGCCAGGTTTAAGGGTAATTCCCATGTCCAAGATCAATTTCAGCAGTCCCCGCGAGGCGGCGCGCGCATTCACTCCCAAGCTGTCGCAGTTCGTCGACTCAACGCTTTATCCGCAGATCTGGAGCGATCCGGCATTGTCCCCCCGCGACCGCAGCCTGATCACCGTGGCCGCATTGATCGCCGGGGGCCACTCGGAAGAATTGCCCGCTCATTTACGCCGGGCGGTGGGCAATGGCGTTAACCATGACGAAATTGCAGCGGCGATCACGCACCTGGCTTTCTACGTGGGATTCCCTGGCGCCATTACCGCGTCTGCTATCGCCAACGCCACGTTTACCGAATCGGAGAACAACCAAGCATGAAAGCCATCAACATCAGAGAATTTGGTGCCGCAGACGTTCTGGAACTCGCAGAGGTTGCCACTCCTGAAGTGCGTCCTACCGACCTGCTAGTGCGTGTCTATGCCGCGGGGGTAAACCGTGCGGATCTGACTCATCGAACGGGTGGCTATGGCCATCCTAATTTCGGCGACTCCCTGATCATCGGGCTGGAGATCGCCGGAGAGGTGATCGATGCAGGCAGTGAGGTGATCGGATTTGAGGTGGGTGATCGAGTGATGGGCGTTGTTGGAGGCGGCGCCTATGCCGAACTGGCTCGAATCGACTACCGCATGGCCATGCACATCCCTGCCCAGCTGGACTATGTGCACGCGGCAGCAATTCCGGAGGTCTTCGTCACTGCCCATGAAGCGATGATGCATCTGGCTCGGCTCAAGGCCAGCGATTCGGTGCTGATTCACGCTGCTGCTGGAGGCGTTGGGTCTGCCGCCGTGCAGCTGGCTTACGCCACAGGCGCCACGGTGTATGCGACAACTGAAGGCAGCAAGTTGTCTCGCGTCGAACACTTGGGGGCAGATGTCGCGATTGACTATAAGACACAGGACTTCGCCGAAGTCATTGCCGATAAAACCAACGGTCGAGGCGTCGATATCGTCATCGACTTCGTCGGCGAGCCCTACTTCGCACGCAACGTCGCGTCCCTTGCGCATGGCGGCCGCCTGATTCAGGTTGGCATCCTCGGCGGTGGCGGCAAAGTAACTATAGAGCTGGAGCATATCCTCTACCGTCACTTGCAAATCATTGGCACGGTCATGAAGTCCCGCACGCAGCCGGAGAAGCACGACATGATCAGGCGCTTCCGTGAGCATTGGCTTGATCGCTTCGATGGCGCTGCAAGCCTCGAGCCTGTCGTTGACAGCACGTTCCCGTTATCACGTGCCGCCGATGCACATCGCCGGATGGAATCTTGCAAGAACGTCGGGAAAATCATTTTGACCATGCAGCCTGAAGACTTGGCTTGAGTCTGGCGTCTTGCGATAGAACTGAAACGGTGCCCCTGGTGGGCACCCTTCAGGATGAAAAACCATCTTCACAGGACTAGGCCCGTTGTTCCATAGCTTCTCAGGTACTACGGTCGTATTCGCCTTCTCAGTAACTCGGATAACAGCATCGGCATCCCGGACTCCTGATTACCCGGCTCATTTCCTGGCCCATAGGTTTCCCCTGTTGAGGCTTCCCCCTGCACCTCATGGCGCAACATGCATGACTCGGGGTCGGGTTGATTCGCCATTTCTTACCCCTATCGAACTTCAAACTCATCAACGCAGCCGCCCACTGTTTCATGCCCTCTGGCAGCGGTGCCCCTTTTGTTCGTCGTTGCTTTAACGGTATGGGACTATCCCCAGCTTCAGTCGGCTAAAGACGGAGTTGATCGCTACCTGGTTTCGGGTACGTGCATTGGTTTGGATATAGAAACTGGCGAAGTCTATGCTCCCTACGGCCTGACCGACACCGAGCAAGGACTCCTTCGCATCAACCCAAAGAATCCCAAGCCGGATCTGTTCGATCAGAAGGCGAAAAGTTATCAGGCTCGCTGGCCTTGGCTCAGGATCGTAGAAATCCAAAGTTGAATCGGAGCGCTTGGCCTATCCCGGCCAAGCAAAAGGCGCATACCCTCTCACCTTCCCAGCGTGAGACATATCGATATTGATGACTTTACTGGCTGCCCAAGCGTTCCTGCGACAGTGTGTACCAAGGAGCTGCGCTATCGAAATGAACGTGTTTCTGCTTTTGGGGCAGAAAAGGCGTATCGAGGGTACCCAGTGCTACCGAAACCCAGCTGGCAAACTCCCCTTGAGAACGTGACCAGAACAGCGTCGAACCGCACTGCACGCAGAACTCTCGTAATACCGTCCGTGAAGATGCATAGGTTTTGATGCTGGTGGCGCCACTGAGTATTCGAAGCGCGTTACGCGGAACGCTGCCGTAGGAAGCAAACGCTGCTCCGTGACTTTTGCGACACTGACTGCAATAACAATGACTCACTGCTTTCGGTGGGGCGAGCAGTTCATAACTGACGGCTGCGCACAGGCAGCTTCCTTGGTAAACCTCTGGCATAAGTTCATCCGTGCCGGTGAAAAACGTCAGCGTAACTGTCCAGGCCTAGTCAGTCGACAGGCCATTTCTGAACGGAGGTCATCCGGCTTAGGACCGCAGCGTCTCCGAGCGTGGTCAAGCTTTCGCCACGAAAATGTACGCGTTCCGCGGAGCATGGTTCGTTGCTTAGCGAGACCCTGGCCTCAGCCGATGCAATGGTTAGCGACCTGGCTTCGAGCTGGATGGTTCACGACGTCACGCTGCCCTCGGCATTCAGCAACTGATCGAACTGAGTGCGATGCTGGCGAACCGGGTGCTGGAAAACGTGGATCCGCGATAGCAGGTGAGCATCCTGCTAATGAAACAAACCCGGTATCTTGTCTCGGGTTTGTTTTATTTCGTCTCACTGTCACTCTGCTCAAACTGCGAGTGAAAAACAGCGAGAACCGTTGATTGCGAGAGTCGGCTTGCGGCCAGAAGCAGTCGTTCAGGCATAGACCGGGGATGTCTACCGGAGCGGGGTCGATTCAGCTGGATGCGTTTTTGATTTCAACCCTTTGCGCGGGACCATAGATTACTTATTGAACATTTCGTAAAAAAGCGTAGCATTGCCGCCCATGATACTCGAACAGCTCAAAGCCCTGGGCAATGACACTCGCATGCAAATGATGGAGTGGCTCAAAGACCCACTCAGTAATTTCCCCCCACAGGATCATGGCGATCCTGCGATAGGCGTGTGCGTCACCCATTTGCAGCACAAGGCCGGGCTTTCACCTTCTACTGCGTCTGCACATTTAGCTATCTTGCAACGTGCAGGCTTCGTGCTGACCACCCGCATCGGAAAATGGACTTACTACCGGCGCAATGAGCAGGCGATTAATGACTTTGCGGCTAGGCTGATCATCGAATTGTAATTTTTAAACATTCATTTCGTTATTTCGCGTAATGAGAAAGCATGAGGGAACCCCTATGAGCAGCAAAACTATCTTCGTTGAACCCGGTGGCGGCTATGAAAAGGTTGTGGTTGGCAGCAGCGAAGTCCGAGCCGCAGCGCGTGGCGAAATCACCGTACGTCTTCATGCAAACTCGCTCAACTACCACGACTTCGCGGTGGTCAGCGGTATGTGGGGCCCTAGCGAAAAACGCATCCCCATGGCCGATGGTGCAGGTGAAGTCATTGCTGTCGGCCCAGATGTCACTGAATTCAAGGTAGGTGACTCGGTCGTCAGCACCTTCTTCCCGGAATGGATCAACGGTACGCCACTGGTTGAAGGCTTTGTCAGCGTGCCAGGTGATGGCATTGACGGCTACGCTCGTGAGCAAGTAACGGCCCACGCCACATCGTTCACCCTCGCGCCTATTGGCTACAGCCATGCTGAAGCGTCGACGCTTACCACCGCTGGCCTGACTGCATGGCGCGCCCTGATGGCCGATGACTCACTCAAGCCGGGCGACACCGTGCTCGTCCAAGGCACTGGTGGCGTTTCAATTTTCGCCCTGCAGTTCGCTAAAATGGCCGGCGCTACCGTTATTGCGACCTCTTCAAGCGACGAAAAACTTGAACGTCTGAAAGCGCTAGGCGCTGATCATGTGATCAATTACCGCAAAGACCTCAACTGGGGCGAAACTGCACGCGCGCTAACGGGTGGCCGTGGTGTTGACCACATCATCGAAGTCGGCGGCCCTGCGACGCTTGAGCAATCGATGAGTGCAATTCGGGTTGCTGGTCACATCTCCGTCATCGGCATATTGAGTGGCGTAAGCGGTGCAATGAATTTTGTACCGGCACTGATCAAGCAAGTGCGTCTGCAGGGTGTATTGGTGGGTAGCCGCAGCCAGCAGCAGGACATGATCCGAGCCATCAATGCTAATGGCATGCGCCCGATTATTGATCGTCATTTCCCTATGAGCGAGATTGTCGAAGCGTTCAAGTATCAGGAAACCAACCAGCATTTCGGCAAAATTTGCCTGGATATCTAAGCACGCATGCATGGGCATGATCCGTATGCCTATCTCAAAGATCTGCTGCCACGGCTGCCGACGCAGCGCACGAGAGAGATTGGCCCCTTGCTGCCTGTCACAACCGGCAGCAAGGGGTCCAGGCTGTGTGAAAACACCGCCGAGCAGTTCAAGACCTGCGGTTTAAAACAGTATGAGTCGATAGTGGACTTTCACGACCGGCAGTCTGCATCGCCCCAAAGTGAGTAAACGCTTTTGCCACCCCTTGCCATGATTTCTGAGGATTTCATCGCAAGGATTGCCCATGAAGCGGTCTATCCATCAGATTAATTCTTGAGCTCGTCTTGGTTGTCGCTGATCCAGAATATGAACCATCAGACAGGCATACAGCGTCACGAGAATGAACAATCCCATGCGTACGGCAAACGCCGTGTAGACGTCCTTGCCCGCAATACTGTCTTGAACCGACTGGCCCAGCAGAATAATCAGGGTGATCAGGCTGTTGAGCCAGAACCCTGGGCTTAACCGTGTAGGGCTTATCCCATATAGCTTGCGCGCCAGCACGAGGCCGAACAGCAGCATCCAAAGGAAGAACATCCATAGGTGTACAAAGAGACTCAGTGCACACCAGAACAACACCGCCAGCAGGCCTCCCAACAAGGTCGAGCCAATCAATTCTCGAGCGGCATTACGCGACGTCGTTGTGGAGCTCTGCTGACCCAGGCTGACCGCTTTCAAGACAATGGGCAGGTAAGTGGCCGGATCAATCAGGGCCACCAGAAACGCTGGTAATACAATCAGCGCTGCCCGTAGCGCAACCCTGTCGACGTCTTCCGCCCGCAAGGCCGGGGCCGCAGGTGGTGACGGAGTATTGGCTGACTCGGGAAACAGCCAATGACTTATCGCCAGCACGATGACAGCGAGGATCAAGCCTTTAACCAATGCACCGATGATCATCATCGCCAAGTCAAAATCGACGAAGCCAGCTGAGGAGATCATGGTCAGGCCAATCACCAGAAACGTGACGATCAGGTTATTGCCGCCACGCAGACCCAATCGAAAAACCAGGAACAGGCTCACGCCGACCAGGAGAACGCCGCTGAACGGGTAGTAGCGCAGGATTGGGATAAGCAATAGGCCGACACCGGTGATCAACATCGCGACCAGGGCCAGTGTCAGTCCAGCCTTGAGTTGCAACGGACGATTGAGGGTGGAAATCAAAAGTACCGCAAGCACGGGCGCGATAAAGGGAATCGGCAAGGCCATGCCGAAGCTGACCGCAAGGCACAGCGCGGTGCCTGTAGCCAGGCGCAACGCCCGCTGAGTCCTCGGCGTCCGCTTAGTAGACATAAGACAGCCAACTCATCAGCCTCAGAAATATGCGGCCCAGTGGATTCAGCGGGTTGCCTTGAGAGGGGAAAGCCATGACCTCGGCTTGGCCACCGGCACGTATCGCGCGAGTGTCACGCAGCCGGGCCATTGAATCCTCGGAAAATTCGATGATCACCGGAAAACGCTGTGCCGGACGAAGCCAGTCCCGGCTGTTCTGCACAGTTGGCAATGTACCGGGCGCTGTCGTTGGCCCCACGCTGACGCCGTAGCCGACACTGCGTACACGCCCGTCGAACACTTCGCCTGGCAATGCATCCAGGACGATCGCCACCGGTGTCTGGGGCTTGACCAGACCGAGGTTGTTTTCGGTCATGTCTGCGCTGATCCACACATCGTGGATGGCGATCAGGGTCATGACTGGGCTGCCGATGGCTGCGAACTGTCCCGCGTCGGTGCGTAGATCGGTGATCAAACCTGCCGAACGTGCGCGAATCTGTGTATTAGCCAGGTCGAGTTCAGCTTTCGACAACGCGGTGGCGGCGCTGCGCAGCAAAGCGTTGTTTTCCGCACTGCCACCTTCTTGCTCGCGCGCGCGCTGGACCTCGGCACGGGCGGCGGCGACCTGGCTGAGCGCTTGTTGGTAGTTGGCGCGAGATACTTCGAGCAAGCGTACGGAAATGGTGCCTGGGTCTTCGCGGTACAAACTCTCGAGCCGCTGGTTGTCCTGCCGCGCCTTGAGTTCATTCGCCTGAGCCGCTCGCAAATTGGCTTGTGCAGCGGCTATGCCGGCGGTGCTGGCACCGATCTGTCGGCGGGTGGACTCAAGATCTGCATGCGCACGGTCGACGGCAATCTGATAAGGCTGAGGATCCACTTCGAACAGCACGTCTCCCGCCTTGACGTCCTGATTGTTACGCACGTTGACGCGGATGACTCGACCAGCCACTTCCGCAGCCACCGGTATCACAAAGGCACCGACTCGAGCCTGTTGCGTATAAGGCGTAAAGCGGTCCGCCAACAAGTACCAGACCAGACTCAGTGTGATCAAGATCAGTACCCATTTGATGCCTTTTGAGCCGGATTCAACTGGCGGTTCTGGCGCCTCGGGGGAAGAGGCATCGGTGGAAGACTGCGCGGCTTCACTCATGATTGTTGACCTTTTTCGGTTCCGCTGCTGAAGGCTCATCCAGCAAGTTGCCCCAGTCCGTGCGCCCTTCCATTTGCCGGCGGGTGGCCGGGGCGACTTTCGGTTGGACGCTGTACCAACCGCCGCCCAACGCTTTGTATAGGGCAATCACATTGCTGACGGCATTGCTTCGGCTGACCAGGTAATTGTCCTGTTGCTCCAGCAGTGCGCGTTGCGAGTCGAGCACCCGCTGGAAGTCCGAATACCCTTCCCGATACAGGGCGTTGGCCAGCACCAGTGATCGCTTGGCGGCGACTTCGGCCTCGCGCAGGATTGCTTCGCGCTCCAGGGACTTGATCAGTCCATTGGCTGCGTCATCTGCCTCGCGTGCCGCTTGGCGCACCTTTTCGCGGTACCCTTCGATCAGTTGCTGCAACCGCGCATCCTGCACGCGCACGTTGTTACTGATCTGGCCGTGATCGAACAGATTCCAGCGCAGACTCGGGCCACCGATCAGGTCCAGACTCCTGGGGGTGCCATTGAGCGTATCAGTCGTCCAAACGATGCTGCCCAGCAAGGTCAGCGACGGATAGAAATCGGTTTCGGCCACGCCGATCAGGGCCGACTGGGCCGCGACATTGAGTTCAGCGGCACGCACGTCGGGCCTGCGCAGCAGCAGGTTGGCCGGTACATCCTGCAGCACGGTACGGTCCACCAGCGGAATCCATCCTTCATTTTCGACCAGTTGCGGCAGAGCGCCGGGCGGCCGTCCAATCAGTACCGCCAACGAATTACGGGTACGCAGAACCTGATCCTCGAAGTTGGGGATGGTACTCAGGGTGCCCAGGTATTGGGTTCTGGCTTGTTGCAAGTCGAGCTCTGCATTCTGGCCGCTCTTGAACAGCTTCTCGGTTATCTCGAAGTTACGCTTTTGCTGTTTGGCGTTTTCCTTGGCCACGCGCAAACGTGCTTCGGTGGTACGCAGCGAAAAGTAAGTACTGGCCAGTTGGGCGCGTAGCAGAACCAGCCCGTCTTCGAAATTGGCCTGGGCGGCGAAGTAACTGGCATCGGATGATTCAATGGCGCGACTGAAGCGCCCCCAGAAGTCCAGTTCCCAACCAATGTCGAACCCCGCACTGTATTGCCAGAAATGACTGTTTTGCGGACTACTTCCGCCGGATTGCTGACGGTTGAAGTACAGACTGTCGGCGCTGGCTTGCTGCAGTTGTGGGTAACGCCCGCTTTGGGCAATACCCAGCTGGGCCCGTGCCTCAATCACCCGCAGACCGGCAACTTTAAGGTCTGAATTGTTGGCATCCGCCTCGGCAATCAGACGATTGAGGACCGGGTCGCCGAAAACTTGCCACCATTGACGAAAGTCCGGGGCCCGGCTGCGTTGGCTGACTTGCTCAAGGGCAGGAGTAGTCCAGTGTCCTGGCCACGCCTCCCTCGGTGACTGAAAGTCTGGCCCCAGGCGCACGCAGCCGCTCAAGCCGAGCACTCCAAACACTAGCAGTTGGCCCGATCGCGTCAGATGCATGCGTTTTTTCCAGTCAAGGAAGATTACAGGAGCATAGACGCCCTGATCGCCCGCAGACTGCTAAGCTTTTCAGCATCGTTATATTTGATAAGACCCGTCAAAAAGGTACGGCAGCCATGAACTCCCCCCATACCGCTAAATGGCGCTTCAAACTGGGTATAGCCATCATTTGTCTGATGCTAGGCTCCTGGCTGATGGTGCCAGTCGCGGCGGCGCTCGATGTGCCTGGATCAAAGATCGCAGCGCTGACTGGGGTCCTGTTTATCAGCAACAAAGTCCTGCTGATTCTCATCATCGCCGTCATGGGCAAGGCCGGCTTCCAGCAGTTGAAGGGCAGCTTGGTCGGTTACGTGTCCGGGCTTGTGCCTTCCATGAAGGACGAAGTTGGCCCGGTTCGTCATCGAATCGGCATCGTGATGTTCTGCTTGCCGTTGATCTCCTCATTCCTCGAGCCTTACGTCGATGCCTTCTGGCCAGGTCTCAGACCGAACCTCTGGCAGGCCCAATTGCTGGGTGACGTCATGCTGATTGGCAGCTTTTTTGTACTCGGGGGGAATTTCTGGGAGAAGGTGCACGCGTTATTTGTGCGAACTGCACGTGTCTCGGACTCAAGTGCGACGTGAGTCGACGATAGAAACGAAGGCTTTCAACCCTAGCGGACGTTAGCTGCCCAGCGTCAATCAGGACCGGCGCCCCCGATCGCTGGCACGTCCAGCGGTGCGACTTCGCAAGCCAGTCCTTGGCTTCCCAAACCCCAACGACACATGAACATTGAGCACGGTAAGTAGTCCGCAAAAAACCCTAACTCGCCCCACCCATACGCAAAACATCTGAACTCAGTACATAACATATATTTTCAATTCCCTCGCACCGGTGACTAGCATTCGCCCGGACGCTGCGTGGCCTTCTATCTGCGGCGTCTACCTCCAATAAAAATAATCAGGAGACATCAATGCACAGGTCATCGAAGCCGCTCGCTGCGGCAATTGCGACCGCTACGCTGGGCGCGAGTTTGCCGGGCGTGGTCATGGCCGACTTTCTTGCGGACAGCAAGGCATCGCTGGAACTGCGCAATTTCTACTTCAACGCCGATTACCGACAGGAAGACGCCAACCAGTCGAAACGCGAAGAATGGGCGCAGGGCTTTCTATTGAACTACGAGTCCGGATTCACCGAAGGGCCGGTGGGGTTCGGTATCGATGCGATTGGCCTGCTGGGGGTAAAGCTCGACTCGGGGCCGGACCGGCAGAACTCTGGCCTGTTGCCGGTCGGCGATGACAAGGCACCGGATGAGTACAGCCAGCTGGGCGTGACAGCCAAGGCGCGTTATTCGAAAAGCACGCTGTACGCCGGCACGTTGGTGCCGAAGCTGCCGACCGTGCTGCCCAACGACTCGCGCCTGCTGCCGCAGACTTTTCGCGGCGGGATGCTGACCTCGCGGGAAATCAGCGGGCTGACGCTGAACGCGGGGCGCCTGACCCAGAACAGCCTGCGCAACTCCCCCGCTAATGAGGACATGCTGGTGGCCGGCAAGGGCATCAGCGGCGGTCAGGCCAGTGACCGGTTCGATTTCGCCAGCGCCAGTTATCGTTGGACGCCCAAACTGACCACGGGCTATCACTACGGCCATCTGGATCAGAACTACAAGCAGCACATCTTCAACCTGGCGCACGTGCTGGCGCTGGGCGAGGACCAGGCGTTCAAGAGCGATCTGCGCTTCGCCCGTTCCACCGAGGCCGGAAACACCAACGTCGACAACGATGCCTTTGGCGCCAAGTTCACCTATGAGCTTGGCGGTCACGCGTTCGGGGCGGCGTACCAGAAGATGAGTGGCGAGACGGGTTTTCCGCATATCAATGGCACCAATTCGTATCTGGTGAACTACGTGATGATCTCGCCGGACTTCGCCAGCCCCGGCGAGAAGTCCTGGCAGTTGCGCTACGACTACGACTTCGCGGCCGTGGGCATGCCTGGGTTGAGCTTCATGACCCGCTATGTGCGGGGCGACGATTTCGACGGCCCTGGCGGACGTGACGGCCGTGAGTGGGAACGCAATACCGATATCGGCTACGTGTTCCAGCAAGGCGCGCTGAAGAACTTCGGCGTGAAGCTGCGCAACGGCACCTACCGAAGCACGGGCAATGACATCGATCAGACCCGCTTCATCCTCAGCTACACATTGTCGCTGCTCTAACGCCCGCCCACACCGCACCGTTGCCCGAGCGGGCAACGGTTTTGCTGAACAGGATATTGATCATGACTTTGCGAAAAACACTGCTTTGCCTGGCCGTGGCGTGCGCCCTGGCCACCACCCAGCTGAGCGCACAGGCGGCAGACACTGCCGACCTGCCCTGCCGCACCACAGCCGAATGCGCGGCCGAGGCGGCGAAGATTGGCGCGACGGTCGATCGTGCTGGTGCCAAGCACAGCAAGCACGACAACCAGTTCACCTGGGTCAACCGGATCAACAAGGCGTCCATCGTCATGCTGACTGAAGAAGACATCGTCAGCCGCCAACAAGGGCAAGAGATCGCCCGCGGCGTTCAGTACGTGATTGATCAGGCCGGCAAACCCGACGGCAAGAAGCCCAGCGACGTGCTACAGATCGAGCGCATCATGATCGACAAGATCGGCCCGCAGGCCTCGCTGATTCACTCCGGCCGCAGTCGCCAGGACATGTACGCCACCTACCGTCTCGCGACCTTGCGCAGCCAACTGCTGGATTACACCGACGCAATGAATGACACTCGCGCGCAACTGCTGAAGCTGGCGAAGGACAATGTCGATACGCTGATCCCCGCCTACACCAATGGCGTGCAGGCGCAGCCGATCACCTACGCCCATTACCTGCTGGCTTATGAGGCCGCGTTCGAGCGCGACGCCCAGCGTATACGCGAGCTGTATGAGCGTCTGAATCTCAGCCCTATGGGCACGGCGGTGCTGGCCAATTCCGGCTGGCCACTCAACCGTGAACGCCTGGCCGAATTGCTCGGTTTCGATGGCGTCCGGGAAAACTCGCTGGATGCCGGACAGGTCTCGACCTATGACATTCCTATTGAGGCGGCCGGGATTGCCTCATCCTCGGCGATTCGTATCGGCGCGATGCTGGGCGACATCCATACGCAATATCATCAGATTCGGCCCTGGCTGTTGCTTGAGGAAGGCGCCACCTACACCAGCAGCGCCATGCCGCAGAAGCGCAACCCGGGCCTGATCATGCGCGCGCGGGAATCGGCCACTGATGTGGTCGGTCTTGCCCAGACCGTCACTCTGCGTGCGCACAACGTGACCACCGGCATGACCGACTACAAGTTCGCCTTCGACGCACTCGGGCTGTTCGATAATGCGCAGCAGATGTTCGTCCGCACGCGCCAGGTCCTGGATGCGCTGGTGATCAATCCGCAGCGTGCGCTGGAGGAGCTGGAGGGCGAATGGACAACCTCGATGGAGCTGGCCGACACCCTGGAGCGCGAGCACAAGGTGCCCTTCCGTATCGGTCACAGTTTCGCCTCGCTGGTGGTAGGCCATGCGCGCAAGGAAGGTTTCGTGCCAGCCAACTTCCCCTACGCCGAGGCGCAGCAACTGTTCACCAAAGCGGCGCAGAAGTACAACTGGAAGACCCATACACTGCCGCTGAGCGAGTCGGCTTTGCGGGCTACCCTATCGCCACAGAACATGGTCAAGACCCGCGTCGGTACGGGCGGCCCGCAACCAGCCGAGGTCAAGCGCATGCTCAAGGAAGCGAACGACGCGCTGGCCGGTGATCAGCACTGGGCCAATGGTCGTCGTGAGCGGCTGGCGAAGGCTGAGACCAGTCTGGGCAATGCCTTTGGCGCACTGCTGAAAAACTGAGCCCTAGCGCTTCCCGGCCACAGCGTCGGGAAGCGTCGCCTTCCCAGGCATCAGCGCCTCGCGCAGGGCCAAGCGGTCAAGCGCACCACTCCAGGCCGAGATCACCACACACGCCAGGCTGTTGCCGATCACGTTGGTCAGTGATCGGCATTTCATCAATCGCTCGACACCGAGCAGGAGCCCGAGGTTTTCCAGCGGCACCAGATTCAGGCCGGCCACCGTGGCGGCAAGCGTCAAAAAGGCAGAGCCAGCCGCGCTGGTCGAGCCCATCGAGGTCACAAGCGTCACCAACAACAGCATTACCAGAAGCGGTCCATCCAGCACTACCCCAGCGGCCTGGGCGAGAAACACCAGGGCACAGGTCAGGTAGATATTCGAGCCGGTGAGATTGAAGGTGTAGCCAGTGCTGAGCACCAGCCGCACCACCCGCTGATCGCATCCGGCCCGCTCGAGCTTTTCGATCAGCCCTGGCACCGCCGCCACCGAAGCGCCGGTAAAGGCCACCAGACAAAGTTCGGCCTTGATATAGACGATGAGACGCCATAACCCCAGGCCGGTGCACCGCGCCGTCAGGCCCAGCACCAGGGTGACAAACAACAAACAGGCGCAGTAGACAGTGCCCACGAACTTGAGCAGCGACCAGGCGGATGCTGGCCCATAGCGCCCCACCGTGAAGGCCATCGCCCCGAAGGCGGCCAGCGGCGCGAATCTGAGCACCTTGCGCAACGCCCACAGCAGCCAGCCGACCAGCGCATCCAGCCTGCGCCGCAGCGGCTCGCCCGCATCACCGGCATAGCCAAGCCCCAGGCCGAACACCAATGCAGCCAACAACACGGGAAGAATGACGGTATGAGCCATTATCTGAGCCAGACTGGTCATCACCGCCGAGGGCAGATCGCTGATCGGCCGCGCGATGGAAGCCGGGAGCGACTCACCGCCGACGCCAGGCGCGAGCAATATCGCCAGTGCCGCCCCGGTGATCAGCGACAGCACGGTCATCAGCAGGAAGTAAGCCAGCACGCGGCTGGCACACCGCGTCTTTTGCCCGCGTTCGCCGAAGCCCGCCACCGCAGAAGACACCAGCACGAACATTACCAGGGGTACCGCATGGCCGATCACGCCGAGAAAAACATCGCTCAGCGGCTTCATCCGCGTCGCCCATTGCGGCTGCACGACACCAAGCGATATGCCCAGGGCAATCGCGATCAGGATCAGCAGGGTATCGTTGCGGTATAGCTTGGCTAAAATCATGGGCCGTCGCGCAATATTGTTGTTTTAGTCGCTTCAGTGCCCCGTATCCTAACCGATCAAGAGCCGCAGTTGCGCCACCGGTCTGCTCCCGCCCCACCAGGACTCCCGTTTATATGGAACTTCGCCATCTCCGCTATTTCGTCATGGTCGCCGAAGAAGGGCATTTCACCCGCGCCGCCGCGCGCCTGAACATGCAACAACCCCCGCTGAGCCAACAGATCCGCGCGCTGGAAACCGAACTCGGATTCGAATTGTTCAAACGCCATCCCAAGGGCGCTGACCTGACCACCGGTGGCGCAGTGTTTCTGGAGGAGGCCAAAGCCATCCTGGCCCGCGTGCAGGACGGTTCGCGTCGGGCTGCAAGGGTGGCCAAGGGCGTGGAAGGTACATTAGCAATTGGTTTCACCTCGTCAGCCGCGGCACACCCGCTGATCCCGCGCATCATCCGTGCCTTTCGCGAACAGTACCCGGCGGTGGCAATCACGCTCGCCGAAGGCAACGCCGGTCGCTTGACCGAACGTGCCAGCGCCGGCCAGTTGGACGTGAGCATCCTTCGTGCGCCGGTCAGCCGACCAGACGGGATCGAGTTCCATCGCCTGCTGGTGGAGGAATTATTGATGGTGTTGCCGGTGGGCCACCCCGCATTGGCCGAGCACCCCGATGCCGTAGAGCTGCGGGCCATACGTGACGAGCCCTTTATCCTGGTTCGTCGGCCCGGCGCGCCGGGAATGTACGCCAATCTGTTGCGCGCCTGCGAGGCGGTCGGCTTCGAACCGCGAGTCGCTTTCGAAGTGGAAAGAATGCTGACCAATGTCAGCCTGGTTGCGGCTGGTGAGGGTGTCTCGGTCGTGCCGGCCTCGATGCGCGACATTCACCGGGAAAGTGTCGTCTACCGTCGCATCCTGGGCGCCCGCCCCCGCCTTGTCGCACCGCTGACGCTGGTCTGCCGCCAGGACAACGAATCGCCCGCATTGCGCAATTTCGTCGTGCTGGCTCGGGACCTGGCGAAGGGATATCGCAAGCAGGCCGTAGGGTGATCGTGTGGAGCGCTATAGCGCCCTATAAATCAGTGATTGTCGTCCCTGCAATCGTCTCGGCGAAACCGACACCGAACATCCGGCCCGGGGTTTCAAAGCCTGCCCGCCGCTCACCGTCCAGCACCCGCCGCGCAGCCTCCACGGCCGCCTGGGGGGTGTAGGTATAGCCGTTGACCGTCTCGATCATTGAACACGCCACCGTGCCGTCAGCTCCTGTGACTTCTGCCACGGCGCGGGCGCGGTTGGCCTCACGTTGTTCAACGCTTGGGCCGTCGGAAAGTTGTGACAGATCGCCTTCGGGAAAGGCGTCACCGGTGATATTCACGAACATGGCGATATTCGGGACAGCGGTGGAATGCCACGCGGTGATCAGATCACCGAAGGACAGCGGCGCGCACAGTGCCGGGCCATCGCCAAAGTCGAAGTGCTGAGGCTGCGCGTCGGGTGTTGCCACCAGTAACCCGTCCACCCGCGCCAAGAGCCCCGCGCCGATGATCTCGCTGACGCTCAAAGCCGATCCCCGTGACATGGAGCCTGCGACCTGCAGCGCCACCTTCAGCGACTGCGGATCCTGTACACGACGGGCGACATGCATGGCCAGGCAGTCTGTCGGCACCACGTCCCAGCCAACGCCGGGCAGCAACATGACACCCGCTTGGGCGGCCTGTGCGCCAAGCTGTTCGGCTTGCCGATAGACGTTGATCTCGGCAGTGATATCCAGGTAGTCGACCCCAGCCTTGATGCAGGCCTGCATCAGGGCGTGCGCCGTCTGTGCAAAAGGCCCGGCGAAGTTCAGCAGCACGCTGATGCCTTCCAGGGATTGTGCTGCGTGTATATCCGGGCTGAACACTCGGTACGTGACGTTCAGTTGAGCAGCCAGAGCCTGCAACCTTTCACCATTGCGTCCCGCGATGACAAATTCCAGCCCCAACGCTTTGGCATGCTCGGCAGCCATGCGCCCGGTGTAGCCTGTCGCGCCGTAGATCATTAATTTTTTCATTGATTGTGCTGCCAGTTCTTGTAGACGAATTCGAGGCTGTAGCCATCCGGGTCAAGGACATTGGCTGCGTAGTAATCGGGGTCGTAATGCAGACGTGCGCCGGGGGCGCCGTTGTCGCGGCCGCCATTGGCCATGGCCTCCGCATACGCCGCGTTGACCTCGGCCTTGCTGCTCGCCACGAAACCAACATGAACGGCTCTACCCTCGACCACGCCCTCGCGCAACCAGAAGAACATCCGCCCATTGGCGCCGAAGCCCTTGAGATCCGGGTGGCCTGGCGGTCCGTCCTTGCCGTCGTAATCAAGTCGCGCGGTAATGCCCAGCGGGGTCAGTGTCGCGGTGTAGAAACGGATGGAACGCTCAATGTCGCTGACTGAGATAAAAATATGATCAAGCATGCGCTAGCCTCGCTATTCAGATGTTGTAGCCGCCCGCGACTTCGATCGTCTGAGCATTGATCCAGCGTCCTTCTTCGGACAGCAGCATGGCGATCACGCTCATTCGCTGCGCCACTGTCACTGAGTTGAGTCACCACAGTAACCATCGCCTTGGTAGCGAGCGCAGCCGTTCCTGCTCGAATCCTGCCTGTTTCTGCTTTTTGCTTGCGTGGACGCATCCGCCTGGGTTCAGATGGCCCCCATGACCAACCCACTCAACGAACTGCGCGCCCTGGCTGCTCGGGCCGAGAACCGCCGCACGGAAACGGGCATACCGCGCCTGGCCATGGTCCAGGGTGAAATCCCGGCGCATTTGCTGGCCGCCGTTTACGAACCGATGATCAACCTGATTCTGCAAGGCAGTAAGTCAATGACCATCGGCGACCGTACGCTGGACTATGACCCTGCGACCTATTTCGTCATGTCCATCGAATTGCCAGCGGTCGGCCAAGTCCATCCCGCTGCGTCCGGCGAGCCTTACCTGGCGGTCAGCCTGACACTCGACCCGGCGGTCCTGGCGACTTTGCTCGCCGACCTGCCAAAGCCTGTCGGCCACTACGACAAGGATGCAGGCTTTTCGGTAGCCGCGGTCACGCCCGAGTTGATGGATGCCTGGGTCCGCATGCTGCGGTTGATGAACCGGCCTGAAGACATTGCGGCCCTTGCCCCCGTTTACGAACGAGAGATCCTCTACCGGGTGTTACAAGGCCCTCACGGCTGGATGCTGCGTGATATCGCAGCACCCGATAGCGCCATGGCTCGGGTTAGCCTCGCGATCCAGTACATTCGCCGGGAATTTGCCGAGTCCATTCGCGTGGAAGCGCTGGCACAACGGGCTGCGATGAGCGTTTCGGCCTTTCACCGTCACTTCAAAGCCGTGACCGCGTTGAGCCCTCTGCAGTACCAAAAAAGAGTGCGTTTGCTTCAGGCTCGGACACTCTTGGTCGCCCATGCCAAAAGCGTTACCAGCGCGGCATTGGAGGTCGGTTACGAAAGCGCTACACAGTTCAGTCGCGATTACGCACGAGTATTCGGACTGCCCCCAGCACGCGATGCGGCAAGAATTCAGGGTGAAATTCTCGGCGAGCAGATCAGATGAAACGGTTTTTCCCCCGGATGCTGTGAGTCAGTCACCGTTGCTGTTCGCGCTGAACGAAACAGGCCACGGGGCAGTCGGAACACCAGGCCCCTCGGCAAAGAAACCTGACTCATGTCCTTACGATCTGCTGTCCTCGCTACGTTGCTCACGTTGGCCGCCAGCACGGCAGCCGCCGCACAAGAACCGCTGCGTCTGGAACGCCTGGACCGCTGCGGTGACCTGCTGCAAAGCCAGCATCAGGACTGGTGCCTGACGGTGCACGGCTTGGATACTCAAACGCCACAACTGAAACTCGGTGAAAAAACGCTACCCGCGCTCATTGTCCAGCGCGAAGGGCAAACCTTGCGCGTGCGCCTGGACAGCGCCGCCTATCAGAGCGGCCCTATTTGGCTGGAAGACGGGCAGCGCGTCAGCAATGCAGCCTGGCTGAGCCTGCGCAACAGTCACGTATTGGCCGCCGGGCCGGACGAAGTGGCGAAGAACATGGACGGCTTGAGCACCTACGTCGATCTGGTGAGCCTGTTGATCGAGGAGAATCACGATGGGCGCCAGGAAGCTGAGCGTCTCGCCCAAAAATTCGGCGCCAAGGTCGTCGGCAGCATTGCTCCCCTGAACCTGTATCAGCTTCGGCTACCTGCCAAGGATCTGGTGCAGCGCGACGCGCTGGTGCTACGGATGGGCAGCGAGACCAGTGTCGATGCCGTGGTGATCGAGGAGTCGGCGGCAGAAGAGGCCGAGCAAGCCAGCGCCCACCCTGAAGAGCCGAAGAAGCCGGCCCTGGACTCCGATGAATGGGCCGCCAACCGCTTTCTCGACGCGGTGAACTACTACCAGCGGCGCATTCCTGCGCGGCAACCGCCCACCCCGCCGCAACCGGTGCGCATTGGCCTGATCGAACGTAACGTGGATTTCGACACCGCCGATTTCGCCGACTACCTCGGTGGCTGCTCGATGCCGCGCACCTGCGTCTATGCGCGCGATGCGAGTACGCCAGACAACCACGGCACCACCGTCGCCGGCATTCTCGCCGCGCGCTGGGATGACGGTGGAAACACCGGTTTTCTCCGGGGTCTGGACAAAGCCAGCGGTGGTTTCGAAGTCATTGTCGAGCGCAACTCCGATGCCGGGATCACCGCCAACATCGCCGCCTCGGTCAACCTTGTGGAGGACGGCGTGCGGGTGCTCAACTGGAGCTGGGGCATTCACCGCGTTGGCGCGAAAAACGTCAAAGGCGATGAAGTCGACTCGCTGTTGCGCTCAGGCATCGCCATGAGCGGTTACGAGGAACTGCTGGAAGAGTTTTTCCTGTGGCTGCGCAAGGAGCATCCCGACGTGGTGGTGGTGAACTCCGCCGGCAATGGGTCTTCGTTCTCGGGCACCGATGAATACCGCCTGCCCTCTTCGTTCATCACCGAACAACTGCTGGTGGTCGGCGGGCACCAGCGCAACGAGCGCGCCGGGGTTGCCGTCGATGATCCGGCCTATGCGGTCAAGCGCAGCTCCTCGAATATCGACATGCGCGTGGACATCACCGCCGCCGCTTGCGCCCACGCCTCGACCACCAGCGCCGGCGAAAACGGCGCAGTGCATTGCGGCACATCCTATGCCACGCCCATGGTCGCGGGCTTGCTGGCGGCGATGCTGTCCATCAACCCGCAACTTCAGCCCGAGCAATTACGCATGCTGCTACGGCGCAGCGCCATGACCATCGGTGAAAACCACGACTTCGAACGGATGGATGGCGAGGACCTCACCGCGCCCATCCTGCCGTCGGAGCGCAGCTATCAGCTAAACGACAAGGACGTGGGGCGTTCGGCGCGGCTGGACATGCAAAAAGCGCTGGACCTGGCGGAGCAGAGCCGCACGCGCGTGCGCTGAACCTGCCACCGGGTGTGGGATAAAAAGTACTGGCAGCAGCGACATCCATAGTTTGACCCTCCTCGAAGTGAGCGATGTCTCAGGTGCATAACCTGTGAGCCCACATGGAGGAGATGGCGATGAAACCCACCCGTTTTTTTGGAAAGACCGTACTGACCTGCACATTCATCCTGGCAATGATCGGATGGGGGGTCGGTTTCTATGGGCCGCCGATCTATATGCAGGCCGTGATGGATCGCACCGGCTGGCCGGTGGCCCAGGTGTCGGCGGCCGTTACCCTGCACTTTCTCAGCGGCACCCTGGTCATCGCCAACCTGCCAAGGCTCTACGCGCGCTTCGGTGTGCCGGCCATTACCCTGCTGGGCAGCGTGGTGCTGGGGGTCGGGGTGAATATCTGGGCTCAGGCCAGCCAATTATGGGTGCTGTATGCCGGGGCCATCTGCTCGGGCATCGGTTGGGTGACATTGGGCGCCGCCGCCGTTAACACCCTGATCGCGCCCTGGTATATCAAGGAGCGGCCCAAAGCCTTGGGCAAGGCTTACAACGGCGCCAGCATGGGTGGGGTGATTTTCTCGCCGTTGTGGGTGTTGCTGATCGAGCGTTTTGGCTTTGCCACGGCGGCGCTGGTGATCAGCCTCGCAGCCGTGGTGCTGCTCGGCTGCTTCGCCTTTCTGGTGTTCAATAAAAGCCCTCAAAGCCTCGGCCAGCATCCGGACAATGCCGACCAACCAGAACCGATAGCGACTGGCACGAGCGCCACACCCTGGAATGCGGCGCAAACTCTCAAGTCGGCCAGTTTCCGTTCCTTGGCAGCGGGCATGTCCCTGGGGTTGTTCGCCCAAATAGGCTTGATCGCCCACCTGTATTCGATTCTGGCGGGACGCATGGGCGCCCATGACGCCTCATTCGCCATGGGCCTGGCCACCGCCAGCGCCATGGGCGGGCGTTACGTGGCCGCACGCCTGATGACCCAAGGCGTCAACCGCCGTCAACTGGCCTGCCTGGGTTATGGGATTCAGATGCTTGGAACACTGATGCTCCTGGGCCTGGATATCCATCCGGCGGTCGCCTGGGTGGCGGTGGTGTTGATCGGTTCGGGAATCGGCAACGCCACTTCATTGCCGCCGTTGATCGCCCAGACTGAGTTCAGCCGCGAACAGACCGCCAGGGTGATTGCGCTGATGGTCGCAATCAGTCAAGCCACCTATGCCTTCGCTCCGGCGTTCTTCGGCCTGGTCCGTTCAGTCTTTGCCGAACCGAGCCAGGCCATCGCCGCTATCGTGATTGCCGCTGTCGTGGTGCAAGGCCTCGCGATCCTGGCGTTCTACAAGGGCGTGGTCACCCGCCCTTTCAAGAAAACCGTGTACTGACTCTCTACCTACGTCAGGATCGGGCCAGCGCTAGCCCTCTGCACGGATGCGCTCGACCAGACGTGCCTGCAGCACTTTGAGCTCCTCGGGGTCGGCCTTGCCCCGCCCATGTATGCCCGCCTCCTCGCCCTCCCAGCGAGGGACGATGTGTACATGAATGTGGTAGACCGTTTGCCCGGCCGGAGCCCCGTTGAACTGCGCGATTTGCACACCATCGGGTTTCAACTCGTCCACGATGACCCGTGTGAGCCGCTGCACGGCAGACATCATCGCGCCGAGAGCCGCAGGCTCGACATCAAGAATATTCCGGGCCTGGGACGCTTTGGGAATCACCAGGACGTGGCCGCGCGATTGAGGAAAGATATCCAGAAAGGCCAGTACATCGGCGTCTTCGTAAATCTTGTAGCACGGCGCGTCGCCACGAAGGATTAGCGCGAAGATGTTCTGCGGATCGTAATCGCCGTGCAGGCTCATGATCATTCCCTTAAGCGGTTGTCAGGACAGTTGACTGCCAGCAAGCCGGCATCGAACGATCAGAAGGTTTAGCACAATCAACTGGCTGTTTTCCATAAAACGGGCAAAAGCCCCGGTACTTTGCAGTGCCGGGGCCTGACGTTGCGTGGCGTCACGCGCGGTTTTTCAACGTGTCATAGGCTTCAAGCGAACGCAGCGAGTAAATGTACGCAGCGCCTGCATTCAGCGAGATCGCGGTTGCCAGGGCGGCGGCCACTTCCTCTCGGCTCGCCCCGGCCTTGATCGCCGAGTCCGTGTGCGCGGCGATACAGCCATCGCAGCGGGTGGTGACCGCGATCGCGATTGAAATCAGCTCGCGGGTCTTGGCATCGAGTACGTCATTTTCGCTGGCGGCCTCCCCAAGGGCCATGTAGGCCTTGACCATTTTCGGGTTGCTCTTGCCCAGTGCGCCAAAGGCTTTTTGAATGGTGGGCAACAATTCAGACCAGTTGTGGAACATGGCATTAACTCCTGAGTGGGTTGGGTGTACTGTTTCGACGCCCTCAGTTTTTCACTCCGGGGCGGGTCGATTTTGTTCAATCCGCTCAGTTTTTTTGGCGATGCTCTCAAATGAATGCGATCGATCGACTCATCAGCCTGGCCAATGTGCGCGGCAGTCTGGATCTACGCTGTCAGTTCCAGGGTGACTGGGCTCTGGATCATGAACAGCAAGCCCTGGGCAGAGCGCCCTATCACATCGTGTTGGCGGGAGAGTGCCGGGTGGAGTTTCCCGATGGGCAGCGTTTGCCCATGCGCGCAGGTGACATCCTGCTTCTGCCCCGTGGTGCGCGACACCTGATGCACAGCCCTGGGAAAACAGTGGCGCCAACTTCACCGAAACTCGTCACAGGTGGCGCGCTGCCGGTCCATCGTATTGGTAACGCCAGTGCCGAACTGGACATGCTGTGTGGCGACTTTCACTTCAATCGGGCTTCACTGCTGTTTGCCTCCCTGCCCGAATACCTGGTCATCCCCAGCGGCGCGTTGCCGGCCAACGGTCCGCTACCCGCGCTGGTGGAAGTCATTCGTGCGGAAGCCGATGAGGCCAAGGTCGGTGCCCGTTTTCTGCTCGATGCGCTTTCCCAGGCATTGTTCACGCTTATTCTGCGTGCGCATCTGGCAAGTCATGGCCAGGACAGCGGCTCGCTGGCGCTGTTGGGCGATAAACGTCTGGGCCGAGCCTGGCAGGCGATGCTCGCAGATCCGGCCTACGAGTGGACGATTCAAGGCCTGGCGGACCTCGCGAACATGTCCCGCGCGAACTTCATGCGAACATTCGTTCGCGTGGCCGGGGTATCGCCTTGGGTGTTGTTGACGCAAATACGCATGGAGTTGGCGTTCAGTCTGCTCAGCCATTCACATTTGGGCTTGAGCGATATTGCCGTGCAGGTCGGTTACCAATCCCAGGCGGCGTTCAGCAAGAAGTTCAAGGAGATTTATGGGCAAGCACCAGGAAAAGTGCGACGTACGATCTAGCCTGTGGCAAGGGCGCTGGGGTGCGCAGCAGCCCTAAGATCTGCCATCGCGGGTGTGTCAGGGTGATGGTGTTCAGCTCTTTTGGGGCTGCTGCGCAGCCCAGCGGGAGCAAGCTCCCTCGCCACGGGTTCTGTTTGGCTGGGCGATTGGGGCGAGATTAGCACCTGCTCAAACGTCCAGAACCACGGTCTCACTCCCCTGTGCCGGTACTGCGCAACAGATCAGTACCTCATCTTCGGCAACCGGCTCGGCCGGACTGTTCAGATAATGCACCTGCCCCTGGCTTAGCCGGGTTTTACAGGTGCCGCACGAACCGCCGCGGCAGCTGAACTCAGGGCTCAGGCCCCGGGCTTCGGCAAGCTCCAGCAGGGTCCCGCTGCCCGGTTCCCAGCGGGCCTCCTTGCCGGAGCTGGCGAACAGGATCTTCACCGACTCGCTCGATGCAGGCACTTGCGGGGCCGCTGGCACGCTGACTTCGGCGTCGCGTACCAGTGTGGATGGGCCGAAGGTTTCGGCATGAATGCGATCGTCTGGAATGCGCAATTTGCGCAATCCGTCATACAGCGACTGGGTGAAGCTGCCGGGCCCGCACAGGTAGTAGTCGTAGTCATCGAGCGCCAGCAGTTGCTTGAGCAGTTCCACATCGATCCTGCCCGTCGCGTCGTAGCCTTGCCCCGCACCGTCCGTAGGTGGCTGGCTGACCAGACGCAGTACCTTTACCTTGCCTGCGGCACGCTTGACCAGCTCATCGATTTCCTCGCGAAATGCCAGGTCGGCAACCGTGCGCGCGCTTTGCACCAACCAGACCGGACGCATCCGACTCATGCGCAGACCCTGATAGACCACCTCGCGCAACATCGACAACAGCGGCGTCACACCCACGCCCGCCGCCAGCAGCACCAAGGGCCGCCGCTCAGCGGCCTGAACGGTGAAATGCCCTTGGGGCGCTCGCGCCTCGATCTGCTGCGCCACCTCAATCCGGTCATGCAGATGCGAGGAGACCAAGCCCTCGCGCTTGACGCTGATGCGCAGGAAATCATCCGACGGCGCGCTGGACACGCTGTAGGTACGAATCGAGGGGACTTTCTGCCCCTCCAGCGAAATCCGCACGGGCAAGTGCTGGCCGGCGTCAAACCGGGGCACGCCCGCTCCGTCGGCGGCTTGCAGGTAGAAGGAGCGAATGTTGTGGCTCTCATCCACCACACGAACCACACGCAATGGGCGCCATTGGGTCCGCAGGGCTTCGGCCTGCAAGCGCTCGGCGGCCTGCTCCCAACTGCCAGTCATCAATGAATTGGGCGAGTCGCCCGCGCTCTGGTCCTTCCAGCGCAACGGGATCGCGGCCTGGCGGTAAACCACGCGCTGCGGCTTGAAGCGCAGCAGCCGCTCGGCGCCCTGGAACGCGGCAATTTCGGGATCGTCCAGCAATACTTGGGCGGAACCGGTCATTTGCAGAAGATCGCCGGTCTTGAAATCGACGAAGATCAGGCCTGCGCGGGGATTGAGCAGGATGTTGCCCAGGGTGTTGAAGAACAGGTTTCCAGAGAAGTCCGGGATGGTCAGCGTGCCGTCCTCGTCCATGCGCACAAAACCTGGCTTGCCGCCGCGGTGGGACGCATCGACCTGCCGTTCGCCGTCGCGCTCCACATAGGTGGCGATGTAAAACGAATCAGCCGCCGTGATCAGGCGTCGAGCCAATGGGTCCGTTGCCACCAGGTGCCGAACGTCACCGGCCTGTTCGCGGACAAAGGAATATTGGCGCAGGTTGATATAACGAGGGCAATTGCCATAGGCCTGGCTGACGGAAATCTCCAGCCCGTGATCGAGCAGACGGCGAATGTTGCCGTTCATGCGGTTGCGCCGACGGGTGTGCAATTCGATACCCAGCATGCCGATGGCAGCCCCCTCGCCCATGCCCTCCTGGGCCGGATCGCTGGGTTGTGGCTTGAGATCGATCTGCAGGGTTTGCGGATCAGGTGAGCTCATGAAACCGGGTTTGCCGGTGCGCAGGGTCGCCCACACGTCACCTTGCCGATCCACGGCGCCCAATACCACGAAAGGCAACTGTGCGTAGAACTCCCGGTGCTGGTCCGGCATCCAGTTGCGCGCCAATTGTCGCTGGCCGACGCTGGTCATCATGTCGACCGCACCGACCGAGCGTTGCAAGGTCAGTTCGCCTTCATGCCAGGGTGAGGATTGTGGTTTCGCGGCTTCGTCCATCAGCTACTCCTCGCGCCCGCAGCCTTGCAGGCTGCGTTAAGACGCTACGGTCAGGGGGACTGCGCTACGCCTCTTGCCGAGGGTGCATTGCAGGTGGGGTTATCTTCTTCCCAAAGGGATTGGGGAGGAATACGCACGAACTGCAATCCACTGTTTCATAAACTGGAATGAACACGTCCTGGGCGCCTGCGGGGAATCACCAGGGCCGGACAGCGTGCCCGCTCATCGCTGAAGGTCAGCGCCCCAGCGCAAGAGCGATTTTCAGTTGCAACTCGTTTTCGGAGAATGGCTTGTGCAACACAGGACGATGGGCGAACTCGTTCGGCAGCCCGCTGGCACCGTATCCGGTGCTGAATAAAAACGGAATCTGGCGCGCCTGGAGAATTTCGGCAACCGGAAAAACCCGCTCACCGGCCAGGTTGACATCGAGAATGGCCAGGTCAATTGCCACCCGGTTCGCCACTTCGCAGGCCGTAGCGAGCCGTGCCACTGACGCCACCACCACGCATTCGAGTTCTTCCAGCATTTGCTCGACCAGCATGGCGATGGTGCCTTCGTCCTCAACCAGCAGCACCCTGACTCCGGGGAACGAACTCATGGGCTGGACGCCCGGATCAGAAACGAGATTCGGCAGCAAACGCCCTTCGGGTCGAAGGTCAGGTCAAATGTCCCGCCCAAATCGCGCTCGATGCAGCGCTTCATCAAACGCGAACCCAACCCTTCCCGCTTGGGTTGGGCCACCCGTGGCCCGCCCTGCTCGCGCCAGTCCAGGGTCAGTAGCATTCCATCGGATTGTGGTTGCACAACCCACTTCACTGAAAGCGTGCCCGTCTCTACTGACATCGCGCCGTATTTCAGTGCATTGATCGCCAGTTCATTGAGGGTCATGGTGAGGTTGAGCGCAACGCGGGTGCCGACGTCGACAGGGTCGCCCTCCACCACGATTCGGCTGGGTTCCTGGCCAAATATCGGCATCAGCACTTCATGGGCAAGGGACCCCAGCGGGGTATGGCCCCAATGGCGCCGGGTCAACAGATCGTGAGCCCGGGACAACGCAAGCAGCCTGGCTTCGAAACGCCTGTAACCGTCGTTCGCATCCTCGGCATTGCGCGCCGTTTGTGCCGCCAGGGATTGCACGGTGGCCAGGGTGTTCTTGACCCGATGATTGAGTTCGTCGATCAGGGTCTTCTGCCGGTTCTCCGCCTGCTTTCGCTCGGTGATGTCCACCAGCATGTTGATGGCGCCCACCAGATTGCCATCGGCGTCATGCAGCGGTGTGGGATACGGCGCAAACGGCACACGAGTGCCATCCGGCCGTTCGGCAATGGCCTCGACACCACGTATCGGGCGGTTTTCCTTCAAGGCCACCGCCATCGGGCACTGGTCGTGGGGAAGCGCGCTTCCATCGGTATTGAATATTTTCCAGGTCACGCACCACAGGTCACCCAACTGTGGGGTCCGGCCAGACAATTCGACAGCCGCCCGATTGAAGAAGGTGATGCGCCCTTGTGCATCGGTTGTATAAACCGCAGCGGGCAGAGCCTCGAGAAGATTGCGCATATGCCGTTCGCTTTCGCGAATCTGGCTTTCCATTTGCTGGGCGAGCGTGACGTCGATGGTGAAACAGCGTGTGTGAAAGAGCTTACCGTCCTCGAAACGCCCATTGGAGGTAATCGCTACATGCCGGATCGTGCCGTCTTTGGCCCTCAACCGCGCCGGGTAGCTGTCCAGGCTTTCGCCGCTGCCCAGTTTATTGAGGATGTCACCAATAACGGGCTCATCCACATGAAACTCCGTAATGTGGCGGCCGATATATTCGTCAGCCGCATAGCCCAGCATGTTCAGCTCGGCCTTGTTGGCACGCTGGATGATGCCCGCGTTGCTGACAATGTGAAGCCCCACCGCGCTGTTTTCAAAAAAATCCTCGAGGTCGGCACTCTTGCGACGAAGCTCTTCGGCCATCGCATGACGCGCCGAGACATCCTGAAAACAGTTGATCGCCCCTTGAATGGCCCCGCGCCGATCCCTGAGGGCCCGGATGTTCACCAGCGCCATAAGCCGCGTTCCATCCGAACGCTCAATGATCACTTCCTGATTGCGTGTCGCTGCGCCGGTAATAAGCACCGAAGCCATGGGGCAGTCTTCGAAAGCCAGCGGCGTGCCATCCGGTAAAAAAAGCCGGTGCGAGCCGCAGAAGCGGTCACCGTTTTTCCCGATAATGGGCGTCCTGCCCCATAGCTCGGCCGCTTCACTGTTGTACCTGACGAGCCAACCCTCGTGATCACAGAGGTATACCGCCCCCGGTATGGCGTCGAGCGCGCTCGCGCCCAGGGTGAGCAGGCTCTGGTACTCGCTCGGAGCGCAAACCTCCACGGCAAGCTCTTCAATGTTCGACATCTGGTAATCCTCAATCCGCCTGGCTGAAACGCCCACGCTCCCCATCGCCCCCGGTTTTATGGCCGGAGTCGGTGATTCCAGCTCGGATAATCCTTCTGAATGCGGGTTCGGATATATTTCATAGAGCCGTTGTGTTGGAGGTCTAGATCCCTATTCACCGCGCTAGTTCATGAAAGTTCAACAGGTTCGGTGTTTGAACTGGACAGGGATCTTTTCTAGCGCGCTGAAGAGCAGCAATTGAGTGTAGTCGGCCTCGTGTTTGTCGAACCATTCGCTTCAAGACCTGAGCTTGCAGATTGAAACATGACAGCCGGTATATCTATATACGACAAATTACAGGCGCAACGGGTTTGATCTTCTATGATTGCTCCAGCAAAGGAGTTTATTCCGATGAGCGAATCAGAAGCACGACTTCTGCGCGTGCATTCCCTTAAAACCGCTTGCTCCAACTGCAGCGTGCTTGAGCTGTGCCTGCCTATCGGGCTGACGGGCGGCGAAGTCGAGCGCCTGGACACCTTGATCTCACAGCGTGTGAAGGTCAAAAAAGGCGCGGCGTTGTACCGCATCGGCGATCCGCTGCGCTCTCTGTATGCGGTGCGGCTGGGTTTCTTCAAGACCAGCGTATTGTCGATGGACGGACGCGAACAAATCACCGGTTTCCAGATGCAAGGCGAAATGCTCGGTCTGGACGCCATCAGCACCGATCATTACGCCTGCAATGCAATAGCGCTGGAAGACAGCGAAGTTTGCCCGATTCCTTTCAGCAACCTGGAAAAACTTGCCCACGATTTGCCCTCTTTACAGCACAACCTCAACAAGCTCCTGAGCCAGGAGATCGTGCGCGACCACAGCATGCTGCTGTTGCTTGGCAACATGAATGCCGATGAACGTCTTGCGGCGTTTCTGCTGAACCTGTCTCAGCGACTTAACATGCGCGGTTACTCCTCCAGGGAATTCGTCTTGCGCATGAGCCGCGAGGCTATCGGCTCTTATCTGGGCCTGCGGCTGGAAACGATCTGCCGGGGTATCGCGCACCTGCGAGAAGAGGAACTGGTAGAAATGCATGGACGCAACGTCACCATCCTGGACCTGCCCGGCCTCAAGCAAAAAGTGGCTGGTTGCCACCGTCATTCAGAGCGGTGAAACCCTCTCGAGGCGCTTGCATCACTGATCACCTGCCCGTCGCCTGATCGCCCCTTCCGCTGGCACGGTCGACCGCCCTGCTGATTTTCATCAAATCACAGGCCGTTGCCCCGACAGCGCGTTGACCCCACTTACACCCTTGTTGATTTAGCTCAATGTGTCGGCATCACCCAGGCGTAGAAAAAGCAGACCGGGCCCTGATAGCCCCGCCCGCTTCGCATTACCTGGAGGACGCCACGATGAGCGACTTGACCCTGCGCAAGACCATTCTGGAAGAACTGGAATTCCAACCCGACCTCAACGCAGCCCATATTGGCGTGGCCGTGGACAATGGCGTCGTCACCCTTTCCGGTCATGTCGGCAGTTATGCAGAAAAGATCAGCGCCGAACGCGCCGTCAAAAGCATCGAGGGCGTGCGCGCCGTAGCTGAGGAAATCCAGGTCCGATTGAATAAAAACGCCGGCACCGCAGACGACACCATTGCCAATCGCGCCTTGAAGATCATCAACTGGAGCTGCGACGTTCCTGAAGGCGACATAAAAGTCATCGTGCAGAACGGCTGGGTCAGCCTGGAAGGCGAAGTGGAATGGCAATACCAGAAAGAAAGCGTGGAGCGGTCCGTGTTCAAGCTATCCGGCGTGGTGGGCGTGAACAATCGACTGACCCTGCGCCCTCGAGTGGACGCGGGCAACATCCAGCGTCGTATCGAAGAGGCCCTTAAACGCAATGCCGAAGTGGATGCCAAGGCAATTCACGTCAAGGTCGATGGGGATGTGGTGAGGCTCGAAGGCAAAGTCCATTTATGGCGCCAGCGTAAAATCGCGGAACGGGCGGCCTGGTCGGTGCCGGGGGTCAGAGAGGTGGACGATCACCTGTTGCTTGTCTGAGTCGCAGGCCCGCAGAGAACCGTCTCTGCGGTGATCCATTCGCTGTATTTCCATCTGCTGTCGTCATTGAGCCGAGGCCATGAAAAAAACCCACCAATGGAACCTGTCATATTTTTTGGTCGCCCTGGTCGTGTTCAGCCTTGCGCAGTTTTTGTTTTTCGAACGCCCCATGGTCCAGGTCATTCCCTACAGCCAGTTCCTGCAGTTGCTCAACGAGCAAAAGGTCAGCGATCTACGGGTGGAAAACGATCGGATCAGCGGCAAACTGCAGGAGCCGATCGCCGGTCATAACCTGTTCTCGACTATACGGGTGGATCCTGCGCTGGCGACGGATCTTGCCCATTCGGGTGTCGGTTTTACCGGGGTGAGCGAGAATACCTTCCTGGGTGGTTTGCTGGGCTGGTTACTGCCCTTCGGCTTGATCATGGTGATCTGGCATTTCATGTTCCGGGGGTTGGCGGAAAAACAAGGCATGGGCGGCCTGATGAACATCGGCAAGTCCCGCGCCAAGGTATTCGTCGAGCGGGACACCGGAGTAACCTTTGCCGATGTGGCCGGAATCGACGAAGCCAAGGTCGAGCTGGTGGAAATTGTGTCCTTTCTCAAGGACAAGGCGAAATACGCACGGCTGGGGGCGCATATACCCAAAGGTACGCTGCTGGTCGGCCCGCCGGGCACAGGCAAGACTCTGGTGGCCAAAGCCATCGCCGGAGAAGCCGGGGTGCCCTTCTTCTCGATTTCGGGCTCCGAGTTCGTCGAGATGTTCGTCGGTGTCGGTGCCGCTCGCGTGCACGATTTGTTCGAGCAGGCACGGCAGGCAGCCCCCTGCATCATTTTTATCGATGAACTCGATGCGCTGGGCAAGATGCGCGGCGTCGGCGCCTGGGGTGGCAATGACGAGAAAGAACAAACCCTCAATCAATTACTGGCGGAACTGGATGGGTTCGACCCTCGAGAGGGTGTTGTGTTGCTCGCCGCAACCAACCGGCCCGAGGTCCTGGACCCGGCATTGCTGCGTGCCGGCCGTATCGACCGGCAGATTCTGATCGATCGCCCCGATCGTAAAGGCCGGCAGGCGATCCTCAAGGTACACCTCAAGAAAATCGTCGTGGGGCCGGATCTAGACAGCGAGCGCATCGCTGACATCACCACCGGTTTCACCGGCGCTGACCTGGCCAATCTGGTCAACGAAGCCGCCATCGTTGCCACTCGTCGCGGCGCCGAAACCGTCAGCCTCGACGACTTTACCGCGGCCGTGGAACGCATCGTCGCCGGAATTGAACGCAAGAGCAGCCTGTTGTTGCCTGATGAACGCCAGGTGGTGGCCTATCACGAAATGGGCCACGCCCTGGCCGCCAGCAACCTGCCGGCCATGGACCCGGTCCACAAGGTCTCGATTGTGCCCCGTGCCATCGGTTCGCTCGGTTACACGTTACAGCGCCCCACCGAAGACCATTTCCTCATCAGTTGCCAGATGCTCAAGGACCGCATTGTCGTGCTGATGGCCGGCCGCGCCGCCGAATTCCTGGCCTATGGCCAGATATCGACCGGGGCTGCCGATGATCTGGCCCATGCAACCGATATCGCTCGCCAACTGATCACCCGGTTCGGCATGAGTGCCGAGCTTGGTCAGGCGGTGCTGGAACGTAAAAGTGCCACTTACCTGGGCGAACGCATGCAGGAAGTCGCAGAAAGGGATTATTCGCAAATAACGGCCAGAGAGATCGATCTGGCCATTCGCGCCTTGCTCGATGAAGCCTATCAACGAGCCAAGACGCTGCTTGAAAGCCGTCGGGGCGATCTGGACGCCGGCGCGCGTCTTTTGCTGGAAAGGGAAACCTTGACCCCTGAAGAATTTGCACCGCTCCTACCGCTCAAGCGCCCCGTGGTAAGGGTTGTGCAACCTTTGACGCACGCACCCACGATTAGCGGATGACGAACATGAACACACCTTCGCAACACACACTCGATGGGCTGTATGGTTCACCCCACCCCATTGAAGAGGCCAGCATTGCCCCGGTCCTGCAACACTACGCCGAACCTCTACCGGAACCGGATGCACCGGGCTTTGGACAAATGTTCGATCGCTACGCGGATGCGCGTATCGTGATGATCGGTGAGGCCAGCCACGGCACCAGCGAGTTCTATCGATTCCGGGCTGCCATCACCCAACGGTTGATCGAACAGCATGGGTTCAACATCGTCGCCGTTGAAGCGGACTGGCCGGATGCGGCGCATGTTGATCGATATGTCCGAGGGCTCGCGCCCTCGGCGTGGAAGCGTCACATCTTCAGCCGATTTCCGACCTGGATGTGGCGCAACACTGAAGTTAAGACATTTGCCCACTGGCTCCATCAATTCAACCACCCGCGCAGCCCGGAAGATCGCGTCGAGTTCCGCGGCCTGGACATCTACAGTTTGCGTAACTCCATTCATGAGGTGCTGAATTACCTGGACCGCGTCGACCCGCAACTGGCCAGCGAAGCCCGACGTCGCTATGGCTGCCTGACACCCTGGCAGGATGATCCGGCGCTATATGGCCACTTTGTCGAGCGCGGTGGGGTGATGCCCTGTGAAGATGCCGTGGTAGCGCAGCTCAATAGCATGCTGGCCGAACAACTGGCAGGACTTATCAAGGACGATGAGGCGTTCTTCAACGCGACGCAAAATGCTCGCGTGGTGCAGGCGGCGGAACAGTATTATCGGGCAATTTATCGAGGTTCGACCGCCTCCTGGAACCTGCGTGACCGCCACATGTTCAACACCCTGCAAGCATTGCTGGAACACCGGGGCCCTCAAGCCAAAGCCGTGGTGTGGGCTCACAACTCTCACATTGGCAACGCGGCTGCCACGCAAATGGGCTGGAAGGGCCAGTTCAACATCGGCCAGCTATGCCGCAGCGCCTATGGGCGCGACGTCGCCCTGATCGGCATGAGCACTGACCGTGGCCAGGTGGCGGCGGCCGATGACTGGGACGGCGCCATGCTCATCAAAGACATTCGACCTTCGCGCCCGGACAGCTGGGAGCATCAGTTTCTCAAAGCCGGCGTTCCGGCTTCATTGACCGACTGGCGAGATCCGCAGCGCAAGGACCTGCGCCGCGCACTCTCAAAACCCATGCTGGAACGGGCTATCGGGGTGATTTATCGTCCCGAAACCGAGCGTGACAGCCACTATTTCGAAGCAGTCCTGAGTGAACAGTTCGATGCCATGGTCTGGATCGAAAAGACACAGCCGGTAGCGGCGCTGGCACTGCCGAAAAGCCAGAAGCTGGAGCCGGAAGACGAGACGTTTCCATTTGGCGTGTGAGCCCGTTCGCAGTCCTGCCGCTCTACCCCTGAGACGCGGCGGTCGACTCCCGTTGCCAGGCCCGCTGCAGCAAATCGATGACGATTTCATCGGATGTCTGAGGGAAGTCCTTGTACCAATAGCCTATGGAAACCAGCCAGTCAGGAATAAGCGGACAAATCACCTCATCCACTTCGCTGCGTAGCGCCTCCACTGTTTCAAGCGGCCCAACCGGCACGGCGACCACAACGCGCGAAGGCCCTTGCGTGCGGACCGCGTGGATCGCTGCCATCATCGAGGCCCCCGTCGCCAGACCGTCATCAATCAGGATGACCACCTGGTCCTTGAGTTGTACAGGCTCACGAGTGCCTCGATACGCCTGCTCACGACGCAACAGCTCCCGGGTTTCCCGGGCAACCACGGCGTCGAAACTGGGCTGATCAATCGGATGGGCACGAAGAGCGTCGTCATTGAGGATCTGTATGCCACCACTGGCAATGGCGCCCATCGCGAACTCAGGGTTGGACGGCACACCCAGTTTGCGAACCAGCATCAGATCAAGGCGCACGTGCAGAGCGGTGACCACTTCATAAGCCACTGGAACTCCGCCGCGGGGCAAGGCCAGGACGATGACATCGGGTCGATGGGCGTATTTGAACAAATGTTCCACCAGCCCTTGCCCCGCTGCGCTGCGGTCCTTCCACACTGTTTGCATTGAGGGACTCTGACTCATTGGAAAACCTCCACAGGCTGTTGCGCCCCGTCGTTCAGCGTCAATCCAGCGTCCTCTGATAGAGCGGCCTCGGCGTTGATTTATGTCAATTTCCCTGCAAGGCAGCTCAGTCCTTTTCCTATGAAATTCACGCATGCACGCCCTGCATAACCTCTGATCTAAATCAATGCTCCCCAGCCTCTTCACGCAGAGATTAATAACCAGCGCTAGAACCTTCGCTTTGGCGAAGGTCGTCGACCCCTTCGTCTCGTGGAGGCTTCAATCATGGCAACGCACCTGCAAGGCACTGAGCCGGTCATCCCGGCCGTCAAACCTCATCCTTTGGCCGGCAGTTTGCGAAAGGTCGAACCCAAACGCCTGTCATTGAGCCTGCTGGTTGCGCTGGTGGTGGGTTCGATGATCGGTAGCGGCATTTTCAGCCTGCCCCAGAACATGGCCTCCAGCGCGGGTGCCGGGGCTATCCTGATCGGCTGGCTGATCACTGGCGTGGGTATGCTGTCATTGGCTCTGGTCTATCAGACACTCTCCAACCGTCAACCGGAACTCGATAATGGCGTGTTCGCCTACGCTCGTGCGCTTGGGGGTGAGTTCCTGGGCTTCAATTCGGCGTGGGGCTACTGGATCAGTGCGTGGATTGGCAACGTCAGTTATCTGGTGATTCTGTTCGCGGCGGTCAGTTACTTTTTTCCCTTGTTCGGCGAAGGCAATAACAAGGCCGCGATTGCCGGTGCGTCGGTGGTGCTGTGGTCGTTGCATTGGATGATCCTGCGCGGGATGCGCACAGCGGCCAAGGCCAACGCCCTGACCACCGTGGCCAAAGTCGTGCCCTTGCTGCTGTTCATCGGCCTGGTGATCGCCGGATTTTCCAAAGACACCTTCATGGTCGACTTTTGGGGCACGCCGGCATTGGGTAGTACCCTGGATCAGGTCAAGAGCACCATGCTGGTGACGGTCTGGGTCTTTATCGGCATTGAAGGTGCCAACGTGTTTTCCGCCCGTGCCGCCGACCGGGCGGATGTGGGCAGGGCCACGGTGATCGGTTTCGTCCTGACGTTGCTGCTGCTGATTGCCGTGTCGCTCCTGTCTCTGGGGATCCTCAGACAACCTGAACTGGCTGCCCTGAAGAACCCATCCATGGCGGGTGTTCTGGAGGCGGTGGCCGGTCCTTGGGGTGCGGTGTTGATCAGTATCGGCCTGATTGTGTCGGTCGGCGGTGCGTTGCTGGCCTGGACCCTGCTGGCAGCGGAATCGGTGTTCACGCCGGCCAGGGAAAAGGTCATGCCCCGCGCGCTGGCCTCGGAAAACCAGCATGGCGCGCCGGCCAACGCGCTGTGGATCACCAACGGCTGCATTCAGCTGTTCCTGTTGTTGACGCTGTATTCGAGCGCCAGCTACCTGGCCCTGATCTCACTCGCCACCTCGATGATCCTGCTGCCTTATCTGTTCAGCGGCCTGTACGCGCTGAAGATGACCTGGCAAGGCCAGACCTACGCCGGGCACCGCGTCCTGCAATTGCGCGACATGGCCATCGCCTTGGTCGCCACCACCTATTGCATTTGGCTGCTCTACGCCGCCGGCCCCCGCTACATGCTGCTCAGCGCCCTGCTCTATGCCCCCGGTTCGCTGATTTACCTCAGCGCGCAACGGGCCAGGACCGGGCATGCGCTCAATGGTTTCGGCTGGGGGTTGCTGCTGGTGATCTGGGTGGCGGCGATTTTCGCCGGCTGGATGCTCTGGTCCGGCCAGCTCTCGTTGTAAGGCTTGCAAGCGTGCATTGACCCGTCCGGAACCGGTCCCTGGCAATGATGCCAAGTCCCGCCCGGACATCACCAAAGAGGAAAATCAAATGTCCAATTCAGTGAAAAAAATGCCGGTCGATACCCAAGACAACACTCAACATCCGGCCAAGAATGACCTTTGGCATCCACTGGAAAAACTCCGTCAGCAGGTGGATCACCTGTTCGATGACTTCAACCGGGGTACAGGTCTTTCTCCTTTCAGTCGCGGACTGTTCGATGTCGAGCCATTCTGGCGCAGGGAGTTCTCCACGAGCCTGCCGGCCGTGGACATCAGCGAGAAGGAAAAGAGCTTTGAAATCACAGCCGAATTGCCCGGCATGGATCAGAAAGACATCGAAATCCGGCTCGCCAATGGCAACCTGATCATCAAGGGCGAGAAGAAAGAAGCCAAGGAAGAAAAGAAAAAAGGTTATCACCTGTCCGAACGCCATTACGGCTCCTTCGAACGGGTTTTCAACCTGCCAAAAGGCATCGATAGCGACAAGATCGAAGCTCAGTTCAGCAAAGGCGTGCTGACCCTGACGCTGCCTAAAAAACCGGAAGCGCTGAAAGCGGAAAAAGTCGTGCCGATCAAGGCTGACTGACGCTGTGCACCCTGCCCCTCGCCGGCCAACGACGAGGGGCTTTTTTTTGCCTGTGCATTTAGATGTGTTGTTGAAGCTGATGGGCCGCTTCGCGCGCAGGATCGCTCCCACAGGGGCGGTGATGAACACAAATACCGCGTACACCTCAGGACCTTTGTGGGAGCGAGCCTGCTCGCGAAGGAGGCCTCAGAACTCCACGCTGTCGCGATACTCCGGCACCGATACTGACCAGCCCAGCTCATCGCGAATGCGATGGCGCAGGACATCGGACGCGTTGGGTTCGCCATGCACGACATAGGTATGCCGGGGCGGTGTCTTGAAGCCGCGCAACCATTGCATGATTTCATCGGCATCGGCATGGGCGGACAATGTTTGCATCGGCACCACTTCAGCGTTGATTGGCACGTCCTTGCCATGGATGCGCACCGCAGGCTCACCCGCCACGATCCTTGCGCCACGCGTCCCGCCGGCCTGGAAACCTGGCATCAGCAAGGTATTGATCGGGTTCGGCGCCAGGCTTTTGAGGTGAAACAACACCCGCCCTCCGGTAGCCATACCACTGGCGGCGATGATCACCGCCGGGGTGCGTTGCAGGTCCAGGTTCATGGAATCCCTGGCCGAGCGCACCGGGTGCGCGATGTGGCACATGCCCTCACACTCCTCCCTGGACAAACGATGCTCATCGCCAAAGCGTTGATACAAGCGGGTTACATCAATGGCCATGGGACTGTTCAGGTAGATGGGGATGTCCGGGATCGCCATCCGCTGTTTCAGGCGATACAGGTGATACATCAGCAGTTGTGCCCGACCGACCGTGAACGAGGGCACCAAGGTGATGCCGCCGCGCAATGCGGTGCGGGTGATGACGTCAGCCAGTTGATCTTCGGGCGATTGACTCGGGTGCCTCCGGTCGCCGTAGGTGGACTCAACCAATAGGTAATCCGCCTGCTCGATGGTTTGCGGGGCAAACATCACCGGGTCCTCGGGGCGCCCCAGGTCGCCGGAGCACACCAACGTAACGCCAGCGGCCTGCACCTGCACCGTGGCTGCGCCCAGGATGTGTCCCGCGCGGCGCAGCACAATCCCCACCCCACGGGCGATATCCACCGGATGATCGAACGCTATCGGGCGTAACAGTTTCAGTGCCCGCTCGGCATGCTCCCGGGTGTACAACGGCAGGGCAGGATCATGCTTGGAAAACCCCTTGCGGTTGGCGTATTCGGCCTCTTCCTCCTGCAAGCGGGCGCTGTCGAGCAAGAGGATCTTGACCAGCTCACAGGTGGCCGACGTGGCATAGACCGGACCGCGATAACCGTTTCGCACCAGCACTGGCAGGTAACCGCTGTGGTCCAGGTGTGCGTGAGTCAGCACGATCGCGTCCAGGTCACGCATCGGCAGTTCGAAGGGGTCCCAGTTGTGCAAGCGCAATTGTTTGTAGCCCTGAAACAGCCCGCAGTCGATCAGGATGCGTTGATCGTCATGCTCCAGCAGGTACTTGCTGCCGGTGACTGTGCCGGCCGCCCCTAGAAACGTCATGCGCATGAGCGTGCTCCTGAACAATCGATTGGCGTTCCATTGGTCGCACTATTCGCCCAGCGGGCCATTGATTTTCATCAAGGACACAGCCATGAGCACCGGTTTCTTCACACAGCCAGTACGCTGCACGACACCTGATACAAAATATGCTCCGTGGTGCTACCCAACAGCCCGTGCGAACCACCCTTCTGCGAGCGCCCCATGACCACGACATCGACCTCATGCTCCAGGGCAAACTCACTCAAGGCTGAAACCGGATGGCCCAGCACGAAGTGCCTGCGCTCGGCCGGCACGCCGAACAGGTTGGCCAGCTCCAGGAATGTTTTTTCCAGGCTCCTGCGCAGTTCATTGCTGAGCTGTTTAAGCGTCAGGCCACCTCCGCCGACATCGCCGAGATAGACCGACGAAACCTCATAGGCGTGAACCAGATGCAACTCGGCGTCGCACTGCAAGGCCAAGCCGATTGCCTCGCGAATAATCCGGTCGTTGAGCCCACTGTTTTGCGCAAAGTCGCTGGAAGGGTCCACCGCAGCAACCACTTTGCGCGGCAAGGCGTGGCCGGTGGCGCCCACCAGGTACATGGGAACCGGGCACTGGCGCAACAGACGCCAGTCCAGCGGAGTAAGGAAGGCCCGTTTGAGCAGGGGCTCGTGTTGCACCTGCTTGATCAGCAGATCAGGCTGGATTTGCGTAACGTGCTGCAGAATCTGCTCGTCCATGCCGTCGACCCAATCCACCTGCGTGGTGACCCTCAGGCCTCGGCGCCGCATCTTGTCGGCCTCCTCCTCCAGCCAGTGACGGTGGTCCTGCAGGTAATTCTGACGCGCTTCATCACGGGGCTCCTGCTCCAACAGTTTGAGAATGTCCAGTGACGGCACCAACGCAGAAACATGCAAGTGCGCCCCGCTGGCCGCCGTCAGGGCCGCTGCGTGATGAAGGGCCGGAGAGTGTCGCTGTGCCGGGTTGAGGATCAGCAGTAAGCGCTGGTACTGGCTCATGATGGATCTCCAAAAAGTCAGGGCGAACGGCGCGATGTCGAAGTCGTAACAGGGCGTACAGTCAACCCGGCGCCGGCGTCCAGCGCCAGTTCAAGACCTCGGGCATGTCCTGCCCATGTTCGATCAGGTAAAGCTGGTGCTTCTCCATGGTGGCCCAGTAGCGGTCCCGGGCGCCCTCCACCAACGGTTGCAAGCGCGGTACTCGCTGGATGACATCGAATGCCAGTTGGTAGCGATCCAAGTGATTGATGACCGCCATGTCGAACGGGGTGGTTGTGGCCCCCTCCTCCATGAAACCGCGCACATGGAAATTGTCATGGTTATGGCGCTTGTAGACCAGACGATGGATCAATGAAGGATAGCCGTGGAACGCGAAAATCACCGGTTTGTCCACGGTGAACAACTCATCGAACCCGGCATCCGGCAGACCATGGCAATGCTGTTGCGGCGGTTGCAGGGCCATCAAGTCCACCACGTTCACCACCCGCACGCGCAGATCCGGCACGTATTGGCGCAACAGTGTCACGGCGGCCAGGGTTTCCAGGGTTGGCACATCACCGGCGCAGGCCATCACCACATCCGGGTCGTCATCGTTCTGGCAGGCGAAGGCCCAGCGACCGATGCCAATGGAGCAGTGCCTGATGGCCGAATCGATATCCAGCCATTGCCACTCTGGTTGCTTGCCGGCCACGATCACGTTGATGTAATCGCGGCTCTTGAGACAGTGATCGGCCACCGACAACAGGCAATTGGCATCCGGCGGCAGGTAGATACGCACCACATCGGCACTTTTGTTCGCCACATGATCGATAAATCCCGGATCCTGATGGGAGAAACCATTGTGGTCCTGGCGCCAGACGTGGGATGTGAGCAGGTAGTTGAGCGAAGCGATCGACGCGCGCCAGGGAATCTGCGCAGCGGTCTTGAGCCACTTGGCGTGCTGGTTGAACATCGAATCGACGATATGGATGAACGCCTCATAGCAGGAGAACAGGCCATGGCGGCCCGTCAGTAAATAGCCCTCAAGCCAGCCTTCACACACCTGCTCGCTGAGGATTTCCATCACCCGGCCTTCGCAGGCCAGGTTGGTATCCCCCGTTTCAAGTGCCGCCATCCAGGTCTTGCCACTGACCTCGTACACCGCATCAAGGCGATTGGAGGCGGTTTCGTCGGGGCCGAACAGGCGAAAGTTGCCGGCCTTGAGGTTGTACTTCATCACGTCCCGGACAAAACCGCCCAACACCCGGGTGGACTCCGCCTGCACACTGCCGGGCGCGGAGAACTGCACGGCGTAATCGGTAAATCGAGGCAGCTCAAGTGACTGGAGGAGCAAGCCGCCATTGGCGTGGGGATTGGCGCCCAGACGCCGATGCCCTGTGGGCGCCAGCGCCGCAATCTCCGGCAGCAATGCACCACTGGCGTCGAACAGCTCCTGTGGCCGGTAACTCTCGAGCCATTGTTGCAGTTGCGTCAGATGCATGGGCTGCTCGAAATGACTCAGTGGCACCTGATGGGCGCGCCAGGTGCCCTCGACCTGCTGACCGTCGACGAATCTCGGACCGGTCCAGCCCTTGGGCGTGCGCAGCACCAACATCGGCCACAGTGGCCGCTCCAGTTCATGTGCCGACGAGTCTGCACGGGCCGTACGCTGGATTTCGCGGATCTTGAGCAGCATGGCGTCCAGGACCATCGCCAGTTGCTGGTGAACGCTGTGGGGGTCGTCGCCTTCGACAAAATAAGGATCGTAGCCATACCCGTACATCAGGGCTGACAGCTCGTCTTCACTGATACGCGAAAGCAGCGTGGGGTTGGCGATCTTGAAGCCGTTGAGGTGAAGGATGGGCAGAACCGCACCGTCACGCCGGGGGTTGAGGAACTTGTTGGAATGCCAGCTCGCCGCCAGCGTACCGGTTTCGGCTTCACCATCGCCGATAACGCAGGCCACGATCAGGTCAGGGTTGTCGAACGCCGCACCGTAGGCGTGGGCCAGGCAATACCCCAGTTCCCCGCCTTCATGAATGGACCCTGGGATCTGCGCCGAGACATGACTGGACAACCCGTAGGGCCAGGAAAACTGCCGGAACAGGCGCAGCATCCCGTTCTCGTTCTGTTCCACCGAGGGATAACACTGGGTGAAGCTGCCCTCCAGATAGCTCTGGGCGACGATGGCTGGGCCGCCGTGTCCGGGGCCGGTGACCAGGATCATGTTCAGGTCGTGGGTCTTGATCAGGTGATTGAGGTGAACGTAAATCAGGTTCAATCCCGGCGTGGTGCCCCAGTGACCCAACAGGCGCGGCTTGACGTGGCCCAGTAGCAGCGGTTTGCGCAACAATGGGTTGTCTTTGAGGTAAATCTGACCCACAGCCAGATAATTGGAAGCACGCCAATAGGCGTCAATGCCTTCCAGTTGGTCGGGGCTAAGAAAATCACTCATCACATTCTCCCAAAGAGGCTGGATTACCCGCGAACTGCCCTGGTCGCTTGAACCGATATCGAACGGTCTGCCACGACTGATTCTGGAGCGCTTGAACAAACCCGACTTGATTTACATCAGAGTCAACGCGCCCTGCTCATACCCTGACTGCCAACAAGCTGCCCGACACCGAATACAGGGCCCGTTCCGTCGTGCTACCGATCAGACGGTCCAGCCCAGCGCGTTGCTCGGTGCCCATCACCACCACATCAGCCTCGAACTCATCGAGGAACTCATGGATCACCGGCACCGGCAGGCCAATGACGAAATGACGGCGCTCGGGTGGAATGCTCCACCGCTCGGCCAAATTGATGAACGCCGCATGCAGCGACTCTCGCAAGGCCTCGGCAAAATCTTCATCCCAGGCCCCAGCCACCAACGAAGCCTCCCCGTTGAAGGCCGGAGACAGGTCGCAGGCGTGCAGCAGATGCAGCGGGGCATTGCATTGCAGGGCCATTGCCCCGGCGGCCTCGATAATGCGCTGGTTCAAGGCGTTGGCCTGCGGATTGGCGGGGTCCACCGCCGCCACGACCCGGCGTGGCAAGCTGTGGGTGGCGCGATTGACCAGATGCACCGGCACCGGGCAATCGCGCAGCAGATGGCAGTCCAGGGGCGTCACGAAAACACGCTTGAGCAGCGGCTCAAGGGTCACATCCTTGATCAGCAAATCGGGCTGAAACTGCTCGACGTAGCGCAGGATGTCCAGTAATGGATGAGTGGTCCAGACCACATGGGTCGTCACATCCAGCCCTTGCTCCTTGAGCAGCGCCGCCTCCTCCACCATCCAGCGACGGTAGTGGTGCATATAGCGCTGAGCTGTCGCTTCATCGTTCTTTTCGCCCCACAAATGCGTGTGAGGCGGTGGTTGAACAAATGCGCACAAGTGCAAGGCCGCGCCACTGACCCTGGCCAGGGCACTGGCGCGACGTAGCGCGGCAGACGGATGCAGGTCGGCTTCAACGATCAATAGCAAACGTTGGTACTGTCCCATTACACACCTCCACTGGTCTGTTGGCCATCCGGTCCCCAGCGGTCCCTCTCTGGCATGTGCAACAGCCTGCGCTTGTCACCCCGGGGCGGCTTGATCTTTATCAACTGCATGCACATACCTGTGGGAGCAAAGCTTGCCCCCCACAGGTTTGGCTCCCACAGAAATTGCTCCCCGGCATTGATCATCGACGAGCGGATTCGCGAGCACTGATCCAGATCAGAATCGATCTGCCACGCCGGCGTAGAACAGTAGCGAATGCACGGCCTTTGCCGCGCCGAAGGTTCACACCCGATGGAGGAACGCATCATGCTCAACGTCAAAGACCACAATGAACGCGCCGCTGCCCTGTATGCCAGCATCAGCGGCAAGCACTGGATCCAGGCCCTCAGAGATGGCCGGCACGTGTTGATCAGGCCACTGAAGGAAGAAGATCGCCAGCGTGAGTATGACTTCATCAAGCGTCTGTCACCGGAGTCCCGGCACATGCGTTTCCTGGCGCAAATCAATGAGCCCGGCGCGGCCATGCTCGACCAGTTGATGGATGTCGACTGCAAGACGCGCATGGCTTACATCGCCCTGGTCCACGACAACGGCCAACTGATCGAAATCGGTGTCAGTCGCTATTGCGCTACCAGTGAACACGAATGCGAGTGCGCCGTGACCGTAGCCGATCAATGGCAGCATCTGGGGCTGGGGACGTTGTTGATGGAACATTTGATAGAGGCGGCCCGCAAGAACGGCTATCGCCAGCTGTATTCCATCGACGCCGCCGATAACGCCCCTATGCGGGATCTGGCCCATAGCCTTGGATTTGATACCCGCACCGACCCCGACGACGCCCGGCAGGTCATCCACCGGCTCTATCTTTAACCACAGTGCATTGCGCGGGACCCGGGGCCAGGCCCCGCGCAAGGTCACCCTGCCGTCACTCGCCCGGCTTGATTGCCCATATACTGCAAGGTGCCCGTTGCAGCACCTGCTCGGCAGTACTGCCCAAGTGCTTGTCCAGACCTCGATGCTGTGTCGTGCCCATGACAATGACGTCGCACTGATGATCGGTGGCGAATGTGCAGATGCTGCTCAGCGGCGCACCTTCGATGAAGTGACGCTGCTGCGGCGGCACGCCGTGACGCTCGGCCAGGGATTCAAACACTTCGTGCTGCGCCTGCCCCAATGCTTCATAGAGCCCAGTGGCGAGCGGGAGCGCACCCACGCCCATGTCGGCGGCGTACACCGCCGTCCAGTCGAAGGCGTGCAACAACTCAACCTGGGCGTTGCATTGATCGGCCAGTTTCACGGCGGCATCGACGATCCGGTCGTTGAACACCAGGTCCTGCTCCTCGCTGCGCAGCACATCGACGATCGCCAGGACCTGCCGGGGCCGCGGATGACGCGCGTCGGTGACCAGGTGCACCGGCACCGGACAGTCGCGCAGCAGGCGCCAGTCCATGGGTGTGAAGAAAATCCGCTTCATCGCCGGTTCAGGCTCGGCGTCCTTGATGATCAGCGCCAGTGGCATCTCTTTGACGTACTGCTGCAAGGCCTGATAAGCGTCTTTGCCCCAGACCACCTCGCTCGTCGCCTCCACTCCATGGCGGCGCGCCAGCTCAGCCTGTTGCCACAACCAGTGCCGGTGCGTTTCCAGATACCCGTCACGGGCCTTCTTGACTTGTTCTGGCGCAAAAAGACCGGCCACCGAGAGCACCTCCAGATAATCGATGGCGACGATGTGCAGGGGCAGATCCAGCGCCAGGGCCAGTTCGGTGGCGCGGTCGAACGCAGGCGAACGGGTCATGGCATCGGGTGCCAATAACAACAAACGTTGGGTCTGGGACATGGAACACCTCGGCACGTGGCGGCAGCCACTTAAAGGATTGAGGGTTCCAGAATGAACGTATGCCACGGGCAGGACTTGATCTTCATCAAACTGCCACCACACAGGCTCACAGATTCGGGAGCAGAACGCCGGCCCACATTCCCAGCGTCACCAGCACCTGGCCGGGGATGAAATACCCGGCGAAACGCCGTCCGCCACTGAGCCAGGCCACTACGCATTTACTCAGGGAATTGCTGCTCATCGCCATCAAGACCGGTATGGCGATGCCATCCAGGGGTAACAATCCGGCCTTCGCCAGGGAAGCAACAGAGGCAATCGAAGCATGAGCATCAACCAGCCCGCTGAAAACCGCCGTTACGGTTACCCCGGTCTGGCCGAACTCGGCAAGCATCGCAGACGACAGGAGCGTGATACCGGCCATCGCCAGGACTACCGTCAAGGCCAGTTTGAGGTTGAAGGCCCCGCCGCGCTTGATCGGTTCATCCGCCCGAGCCCTGGGTCGGGGAAACATCAGCACCCCGGCGTAGACCAATGTTGTCAATACACCGCAAAGCAACGGGCCCCACATCCAGAGTAACAGGGCCGGTTCGACGGCACCGAGGATCAGCCCCATTTGCGCCACTGTCGCCAGATTGGATAGCACGGCAGCGGCGCTCAGCACCTTGAGATTGGCCGGTTCTTTCGCGGCGATGTTACCCATGGTGGCGACGGTCAGCGTGGCCGAGGCGAACCCCGAGGCAACCGCGCTGAGGGCGTAACCGTAGTGAGTGCCGAGGGTACGGACCGCAACATGCCCCAGCGCACCCACAGCCATCAACATGACCGTCAACATACAGATGGTGCGCAGGTTGATCGCATCGTAAGGTCCGAGAAAGCGATCCGGCACCAGCGGCAACACCACCAGCGCGGCGATCAACAGCACCAGCCCGTCACGCATTTCCGCGGCGGTCAATTGGTTACGGGCAAAATGGTGCAGCGCCTGGCGGCTGGCGAGCAGACCGGCCATCACCACGCCGATCGCGATCGCCAGGGCCGGGGCGGTCATGCAGAGCGCCCCCAACGCCAGCGCCGCGAATAACGCCACTTCGCTGGTGATACCGGGGTCCTGGTCGAGGTTTCGCCAATACGCCGCCGTGACCAGTGCCCCCAGCGCAAGCGCCACGAACCCGAGCAGCAAGACTCCGCCAGCCTGGACCGTGACATACCCCAGCAACGAGGTAATGGCAAAGGTACGCAGGCCGGCGAAGTCGCGCCGAGCGCCCTCGCCTTTGCGTCGCTCGCGTTCTAGCCCAATCAACAAGCCGATTCCGAGCGCAGCGGCGGCATTGGCAAAGCCCAGGGTTTCGCTCATGGCCTCGGTTCTATACTGAGTGTTCCGGTTGTACCTGAGTCCAGGGTAGTCCCTGGGAGGATTTCATGATCAAACATAGCGCTATTGCCAGGCGTCGTGTGCATTGATGCCACGCTTCTGGCATGAGCTTGATGCAAATCAAGTGACCGATGCCCGATACGATCATGATCAAACCCTGGCTCCACGCGGCGCGAAGGCCGTCGGGTACCCATACGTCCATGCTCGGGAGGTTTGTCATGTCCACGCAATCACGTTTGATGTTGGTCGTCTCGCCGCTGATGGAACACAGTCCGGCCTTCGACCGGGCAGCGGCGCTGGCCAAGGCCGAAGGCGCCGCGCTGCATATCGTTGCCTTCGACTACCTCGAAGGCCTGGCCACCGCTAGCCTGGTCAATGAGCAGGCCCTGGAACAGATGCGCCTGGGTTACGTTGAACGCCATCGCCACTGGCTGGAAGACCAGGCCCGGCCACTGCGCAAGCTGGGCATTGAAGTCACGACCGAAGTGGCGTGGGTCGAGCGACCGCTGCAGGAGATTCTGGTCCACCTCAAGGAGCAGCCGATGGATGCCCTGATCAAGACGGTGGAGCATGAATCCTGGTTCTCGCGCCTGATGTTCACCCCGCTGGATGTGCACCTGCTGCGCGAAAGCGAAGTGCCGTTGCATTTCGTCAACAAAGTCACTCACGCCCGTCCGCGCAAGATTCTGGCGGCCATTGACCCCTTTCATCTCGACGGCCGCTACGAAGGCCTCAACGACCGGATCCTGAGCGAAGCCAACAAACTGGCCACCTCCTGCGACGCGAGCCTGGAAGTCATCTACGCCTATGACCTGTCGTCCATCACCGCCTCCGAATATGGTTTCGGCAGCGGCTCGATGTTCTTTTCTTCCACCCTGGCCCGGCAGCTCTATGAATCCCAGGGCGAGGCGTTTGACGCGTTGGCCGAGCGCAACGGCATCGCGCCGGAACAACGACGCATGGTCATGGGCGACCCGGCCAAGGTATTGGCCAGCTACGCGGCATCCCATGACATGGATGTCATTGTCATGGGGCGCGTGCGCTACAAAGGTTTGGACAAGTTGATCGGCAGCACCGTGGAAGGCCTGCTGTACAAGATGCCGTGCAGCTTGTGGGTGATTGCACCGCAGCAGTTCGATTGAACGCATGAATACCAACAGCATAATGAGCGCAGGGATAGCGGCCTGATGAACCGAGCGAGCAACGCACCGACCGAGCGGGATCCGATTCCCACAGATGCCGAGGCTTGGTACACGTTGCCTGCGCAGCAGGTGCTCGAACGGCTGGAGGTCAATGAGCACACCGGGCTGAACGATGCAGAAGTTCAAGCCCGGCTTGCGCGCACAGGCTTCAATCGCCTGCCGGAGTCGGCGCGGCGACCGGCGTGGCTGCGTTTTCTGTTGCAGTTTCACAATATCCTGATTTACGTGCTGCTGGGCTCTGCGGTGATCACCGCGCTGCTGCAACACCTCTGGGATACGGTGGTCATTCTGGCGGTGGTGGTGGCCAACGCCATCATTGGCTATGTCCAGGAGGGCAAAGCGGAAAAAGCCATGGACGCGATCCGGCAGATGCTGGCGCCCCGCGCCGCCGTGATTCGTGCTGGTGAACGTTTGAGCATCGCGGGTGAAGCGCTGGTACCCGGCGATATCGTCTTGTTGGAGGCCGGCGATAAAGTCCCGGCAGACCTTCGCTTGCTGCACGCCAACAGGCTGCAGATCCAGGAAGCCATCCTGACCGGTGAATCCGCCGCCGTGGAAAAGCACACTGAACCTGTGCGCCTTGGAGCGCCCCTGGGTGATCGTGCCTGCATGGCCTTCAGTGGAACCCTGGTGACCTGCGGACAGGCCACCGGGGTTGTCGTTGCAACCGCGACCGCCGCCGAGATCGGGCGCATCAGCAATCTGTTGTCGGAAGTCGAGACACTGACCACGCCATTGGTCCAGCAAATGAACGTCTTCGCGCGCTGGCTGACGATCCTGATTCTGCTCGTCGCCGGGCTGTTACTGGTTTACGGTCATTTTGTCGGCCATTACGCATTCAACGAAATCTTCATGGTGGTGGTGGGCATGTCGGTCGCTGCCATCCCCGAAGGACTGCCCGCCGTTCTCACCATTACCCTGGCGGTCGGGGTTCGCGCGATGGCCCGTCGCAACGCCATCGTTCGCCGCTTGCCCGCCATCGAAACCCTGGGATCGGTTTCGGTCATCTGCACGGACAAGACCGGCACCCTCACCCGCAACGAAATGATGGTCGCATCAGTGGTCACCCGTGATCTGACGTTCACGGTCGACGGTGCCGGTTATCAGCCGTCGGGAAACATGAACCTGGCTGACCAGTTGATCGACACCTCCAATCACCCCACGTTAGCCGAACTGGGACGCGCCGCCGCGCTTTGCAATGACGCGGTGTTGAGACTGCACGACGCCACATGGAAGGTCGAGGGCGATCCCATGGAGGGCGCACTGCTGGCGTTTTCCGTGAAAGCCGGAATCGATGGCGAAGAAGAACGACGCACCTGGCCCCGCACCGATGCGATTCCGTTTGACGCCAAACACCGCTTCATGGCGACGTTGCACCACAACCATGAGCGACAGGCGTCAATCTATGTAAAAGGCGCGCCGGAACAGATCCTGGCCATGTGCGCGCAGCAGCGTGGCAGTACCGGCGCCACGGAGCCGCTCAATGCTGACTACTGGCACCAACAGGCAAACACCATTGCCGGCAAAGGTCAGCGCGTGCTGGCGTTTGCCAGCCGCCCCGTGCCGTCCGAGCACACCGTTCTGGAGTTTGGCGACGTGCAGGGTTCGCTGACCCTGCTTGGCATGACAGGCATGATTGACCCGCCTCGCCCCGAGACGATCCAGGCGGTCCAGCAATGCCAGGCTGCCGGTATCGCAGTCAAGATGATCACCGGCGATCACTCCGGCACCGCCGCCGCGATCGGCGCGCAAATCGGCCTGCAAAATCCCGACAAGGTGCTGACGGGCGTCGACCTGGACGCGATGAACGACGGCACGCTCAAAGAAGCGCTCAAGGACGTGAATATCTTCGCCCGCACCAGCCCTGAACATAAGCTACGGCTGGTGATGTTGCTGCAATCGAACGGCATGACCGTGGCCATGACCGGCGACGGGGTCAACGACGCACCCGCGCTCAAACGCGCCGACGCCGGCATCGCCATGGGTGACAAAGGCAGTGAGGCGGCAAAAGAGGCGGCGGACCTGGTACTGGCCGATGACAACTTCGCCTCCATCGTGGCCGCCGTACGTGAAGGGCGGACGGTCTACGACAACATCAAGAAAGTGCTGAGCTGGACGTTGCCCACCAACGCGGGCGAAACCATGACCATCATTGTCGCGCTGCTGTTTGGCCTCACCCTGCCGGTGACACCGATTCAAATCTTGTGGATCAACCTGATTACCGCCATAACGCTGGGTATCGCCCTGGCGTTCGAGCCGACCGAAGAAAACACCATGCGCAGGCCGCCGCGCTCAAGGCACGAGCCGTTGATAAGCGGCGCGTTGATCTGGCACATGGTGCTGGTTTCGATCCTGTTTCTTTGCGGTGTCTACGGCATTTTTACCTACGCACTCGACCGAGGCTACCCGGTGGAGTTGGCCCGCACCATCGCCGTCAACACGCTGGTGGTGATGGAAATATTCCATCTATTCTTCATTCGCAATCTTTATGGCACTTCACTGACCTGGAAGGCTGTCAGAGGCACAAAGGTCGTGTGGCTGACCGTTGCAGTGGTAACCTTCGCTCAGTTCGCCATCACCTACGCGCCGCCCCTGCAAAGGGTGTTTGCCACTCAAGCGATCCCCTTTATGGATGGGCTATTGATTATCGCAGTGGGCATCGCGCTCTTTGCGATCATCGAAACTGAAAAACAGATTCGGCTACGGTTAACCGACCCCAAGGGCGCTACGCTCATAGTGGGACAGACCCCGAAGTCACCCTGACGCTGCGGCTGGCATGGTGTTCGACCAGCCGCTGGATGTTACTGAAAGAGGATTCGGAAAATGCACAAAGTATTGGTCGCTGTCGATGGTTCAGAGCACTCCGAACGTGTGGTGCATTACCTCATTGGACTGATCCGGGACGGCGGATTGCTGGGAGGCAGCGTGGAGGTGCACCTGGTCAATGTGCAGTCATTTTTACCCACTCGCATCGCGCAAACCATGAGCAAGGATGAACTTGACCGTTACTACGACGGCAAAAGTGCCGAAGATGCGAATAAGGCAATCGCTCTTCTGAAACAGCAAGGCATCGCCTTTACTTTCCATACACTGCACGGCGACGCGGCCAGCAGAATCGTGGCGTGCGCCAAATCCTTGGGGTGCGACAGCATCATCCTGGGTTCGCACGGCAGTGGTTTTCTCGAAGGCATTTTCCTGGGCTCTGTCGCGGCCAAAGTGATCCAGCTGTCCAGTATCCCGATTACCTTGGTCAAATAACCGAGGGTGAGTTGCAGTTGATGGCGCACCAGGGGGCCTGTCCCCCATAACGTCTGCGAGGCAGAACGATGGGTATGTCGCGATGGGGATCAGTCCTTGCTTTATCCGGTGCGCTGGCAACATCCGCTTATGCAGCTGACGCGCAAAAGACCTTCACCCAGGGCGGGACCAACCCCGCCGCCATTGCCTGTTCAACCTGTCATGGTGCGGACGGTACAGGGATGCCCGCGGCTGGCTTCCCAAGGCTTGCAGGGTTACCTGCTGAGTACTTCTCAAAACAAATCGCGGATTTTCGCTCAGGCTCCAGGGCCAACCCAATCATGCTTCCTATCGCCCAGGCATTGAGCGAGGACGAGGTACAAGCCCTCGCCAGCATGCTCGCCAACATGCCAGGCCCACCTGTCAAACCCATCAATCGTGCGCAGGCGGCCAAGGGCCTGGGGCAGACCCTGGCATTGAGAGGCGCATGGGATCGAAACATACCCGAGTGCGTCTCCTGTCATGGCCCTGGCGGAATCGGGGTCGGTGCCTCTTTTCCACCGCTGGCGGGCCAATCGGCTCAGTACCTGGTCTCGCAACTGAATGCCTGGCGGCAGAAGACCCGGAAAAATGATCCAGACGATCTCATGGGCCACATCGCGAGGTCCCTCACTGAAGCCGAGGTCGAGGCTGTTTCCCGGTATTTCGCTGAGCTCAGTCAATAGAGGTCTGGCCATGAAATCATTCATCGCGGCACTCATCAGTTTCAACATGGTATCAATGGCTGGCGCTGCTGATGTGGCAGGTGCATCGCCCCCTTTGCCCGGCCCAGACACCCCACAACAGCGGACGGCGACATTTATTCCGCCAGCAGAGGACACGCTGCCTGATAACGCCTTTGGCCGTTTGGTGCGGCAAGGGCATGCGATCTTTGTCGATACCAAAGCCAACGCCCCCGAGTTCGTGGGAAACGGGATGAACTGCACCAATTGTCATTTGGACCAAGGCAGAAAAGCCGACTCGGCGCCCCTTTGGGCGGCTTACACGATGTACCCGGCTTATCGAAAAAAGAACGACAAGGTCAATACCTACGCCGAGCGCCTACAAGGCTGCTTTGAGTTCAGCATGAACGGAAAACCGCCTCCGGCCGACGGGCAGGTCATCGCCGCCCTGACTGCCTTTTCCTACTGGTTGGCAACAGGAGCACCGCTAGGCCAGGAACTGCCCGGGCGAGCTTATCCTGAGGTGCCACAACCGGCGGGAGGCTTCGATGTGGCCAAGGGCAAGGTCATCTATGCCCAGCAATGCGCGGTGTGTCATGGCAACGAGGGCGAAGGCCAAAAGGCCGGGAGCGATTACGTATTCCCACCGTTATGGGGCAAAGACTCATTCAATTGGGGCGCGGGGATGCATCGTATCAATACCGCAGCCGGGTTCATAAAGTCGAATATGCCATTAGGTAAAGGCGCCACCCTGTCCGCCGATGAGGCCTGGCACGTTGCTGCCTACATGAACAGCCACGAACGGCCGAAAGACCCCAGGATGATTGCCGGTTCTATCGAGCAGACCCGGTTGAAATTCCATGCCAATGACGGGATCAATCTTTATGGCAAAGAAGTGAACGGCGTGATACTTGGCCAGGGAACTGAATGAACGGCGCAGCCAATACTACTGTCGCCGTTCTCGTGCAGCGTTATTGAACGTAAGCCCGCCTTCACCGCACGAACATCAGCCATCCGGCCAGCACCAATGCCGCAGTACAGGTCCAACCTGAAAACAGCCAGCGCCAGAGCCACCGGCGCGGGATAAAACCCACGCCCCTGACGAAAGCCACACTCATCGCCGCAAACAAAGCACCCGCCAGTGCGTGATCAGCTTTACCCTCCGGGGTTGCCATCATCGGCGGGTACAGTGTGCAGGCAAGCATGATGGTGATGGCGATCATCAGACTCGCCAGATGAATGCGTGAAGACGGCTGGGTATCTGAGCGTTGCTGAATCATCGCTGCTGCTCGTCATTGTCACTCAAGGCCCGGTTCGCTTCGTTCTCCCCCCACATTGCATTCAATATCGCCAGCAACAGCGCAAAGCCGACTCCCAACATCCAGGCGAAATACCACATATTCTTTGCTCCTTTGCCGGCACTAGTAGGCCGAATGCTCGTTGGCTTTGATCTGGGCAGCGGTGACTTTTCCGCTCATGACGCGATACGCCCAAGAGGTATAAATCACGATCAGGGGCATGAAGATCAACGTGGCCCAGAACATGATCGCCAGGCTCAGGTGGCTGGAGACGCTGTCCCACACCGTCAGGCTTGCCGCGGGCATGGTTGATGAAGGCATGATGAACGGAAACATTGAGACGCCTGCCGTGCTGATCACGCCAATCACCGCAAGCGATGAGGCGACAAACGCCGACAGCGTACGGCGCACCATCAACAAGAACGCGGCAGCTATAGCCCCGCCCAATCCAAGGACGGGCAGCAGCCAAAGCAATGGATAGCGTTCGTAGTTGGCCATCCAGGCGCCAGGTTCACGTACCACAGTCTTGCTGAGGATGTCCGGCAGCGCCGCGGTATCAACGAGCGAGGTGATGCGGTAGCCGTCAATCCATTGCAGCCAAATGCCGGCCACGATGAATGAGCACACCAGCACGATCGCCGCCGCCACCGCACCTTTTACTGCCCGGGACTGGATAATCCCCTCAGTGCGATGGGCCAGATAAGTGCCGCCCTGCAGGGTGATCATTGCACTGCTCACAACACCGGACAGCAGCGCGAAAGGATTGAGCAGTTGCCAGAAACTGCCAGTGTAGGTAGACACCAGATAGTCATTGAAGTGAAACGGCACGCCCAGCAGCAAGTTGCCAAACGCAATCCCGAACACCAGCGGAGGCACCGCCCCTCCGATAAAGAGCCCCCAATCCCAGGTGCTGCGCCAGGTGGCGTTGTGGATCTTGCTACGGTAGTCAAACCCCACCGGGCGGAAGAACAACGCCCAGAGCACCAGAATCATCGCCCAGTAGAAACCACTGAAGGCAGTGGCGTAGACCACAGGCCAGGCCGCGAACAAGGCGCCGCCAGCGGTGATGAACCAGACCTGATTACCATCCCAATGCGGCCCGACAGTATTGATGACAACGCGCCGCTCCAGGTCATTGCGGCCAACGAATGGCAGCAGCGTGCCGACGCCCATGTCATGACCATCCATGATCGCAAAACCGATCAGCAGGACGCCGACCAACGCCCACCAGATTATTTTCAGGGTGAAGTAATCAAGCATGGTGAAGCTCCTTCAGATGAGCGTCGTGAACATAACGGCCTGTACCGAGGCTGCCGGGCCCTTGGCGGGCGAACTTGACCATCAGGAACATTTCCACCACCAGCAAGACGGTGTAGAAAACGATGAACCCGGCCAGCGAGCCATACAGGTTGTTGACGCTGAGCGTGGACACGCTCATGTGGGTCGGTAATACGCCGTAGATCGTCCAGGGCTGACGGCCGTATTCGGCGACAAACCAGCCCAGTTCACAGGCGATCCAGGGCGCCGGCAGCATGTAGAGTGCCCAACGCAACAACCCTCGGTGGCGGGTGCGGTTCGACTTCAGCGTGCTCCAGAATGCCAGTGCAAAGAGCATCAGCATCGCAAAACCCAGGCCGACCATGATCCGGAACGCCCAAAACATAGGCGTCACGCGCGGAACCGTATCGTTCACCGCGGTTTCGATCATGGCCGGCGTGGCCTGATTGACGTCCTCGACATAGCGCTTGAGCAGCAACCCGAAGCCCAGGTCAGCTTTGTATTCTTCGAACGTCTTGAACGCCGCCGGATCGCTGCGATTGGCTCTCAGTGCTTCCAGCGCATTGACTGCGCTAATACCGCGGATGATTCGGGCGCGGTTCTTTTCCTTGATCTCATGAATGCCGGGAATCTGCTGGCTGACCGAGCGGGTCCCGATCAGGCCCATCAACCATGGCACCTCGACCTCCCAATTATTTCGGGATTGAGCTTCATCGATGCTCGCGATCAGCGTCAGGCCAGCCGGCGCGGGCTTTGTTTCCCACATGGCCTCCATGGCCGCCAGCTTGGTCTGCTGCGCCTCCCCCACCGTGTAACCGGACTCATCGCCCAGTACGATGACGCTCAGCACAGAGGCCAGGCCGAACGCTGCGGCGACCCGAAAGCTACGTTTGGCAAACTCGACATCACGATTTTTGAGTAAATACCAACTGGAGATCGACAGCACAAACATCGAACCGGTGACATACCCGGCCGAAACCGTATGGACAAACTTGGCCTGGGCCACCGGATTGAACACCACCGTCCAGAAATCGACCATTTCCATGCGCATGGTGATGTAGCTGAACTCTGAGCCCACCGGGTTCTGCATCCAGCCATTGGCGATCAGGATCCACAGCGCCGACAGGTTTGTGCCGATTGCCATCAACAACGTGACCAGCAAGTGATGCTGTCTCTTGAGACGGTCCCAACCAAAAAAGAACAGCCCGATCATGGTCGATTCGAGGAAGAACGCCATCAAGCCTTCGATTGCCAGCGGTGCACCGAAGATGTCACCGACATAGTGCGAGTAGTAGGCCCAGTTGGTGCCGAACTGAAATTCCAGGGTGATCCCGGTGGTCACCCCCAGCGCGAAGTTGATGCCAAATAGCTTGCCCCAGAAGCGCGTCATGTCTTTCCAGATGACGTTACCGGTCATCACATAGACGCTTTCCATGATGACCAGCAGCCACACCATGCCAACGGTGAGCGGTACGAAAAGGAAGTGATAAAGCGCCGTGGCTGCGAACTGCAGCCGCGACAAATCCACCAGTTGTTCTGAGATCACTTGCTTGCCCCTTGAGCCGAGGTGGGTACACCGAAACGGTTGCCGACCGCGTTGGAATCGACGCTGACGTGGAAATCCTGGATGAATAGCCACCACAGCACTGCCAGCACGAGCAGCTTGATAAGCACTGCTGTGAGCAGATGACGGCGCAGTCGTTTGTCGGAAATAGTCATGTCGGTGCAGTTAGCACGCGCCATGCCAAGGCTCAGGGTCAGGTTTTTATCGTTAAATAACAGCCGATTAGGAACGTAACCTGGGAGAAGGGGGATTTTGCGCCAACCTCAGAGCCTGCCAATCTGCCATGACGGCAGTGATTGGCAGTCAGGTGTCATAGCGGCTGATCAGGCCAAACCCTGCTCTTTCAAGCGCCGGTACAAAGTCCGTTCGCTGATACCCAAGTGCCGGGCCAGCTCACTGCGGGTCCCTTTGAACGCAGACAGGATCTGGGCCAACGAGTGGCCATCAGCACCAGCCGGGTTAGCCAGTCGTTGGGCTGTCGCATCGGGGACCTGGGGTAAATGCACGGAATGAATGACCCCGTCATCGGCAAACAGGCTGGCTCTTTCCAGCACATTACGAAGCTCGCGGATATTGCCCGGCCAGGAGTATCGCTGCAGTTGCATCAAGGCATCGGCGTCGATGGTCAGCCGGCGCTTGCCCGTACCGGAACGTTGCAATAACGAATTGACCAGCAGCGCGATGTCCTCCATGCGATTGCGCAGAGGCGGTAAATGAATGGGAAATACGCTGATGCGGTAGTACAGGTCTTGCCTGAACTCACCCTGGGCCATCATCTGTTCCAAGGGCTTATGGGTGGCGGCAACCAATCGGAAATCGGCATGCAAGGTTTCCACGCCGCCAACACGGCGATAGGTTCCCGACTCAATCAGCCTGAGCAGTTTCACCTGCATGGCCAGGGGAACGTCGCCGATTTCATCAAGAAACAGCGTACCGCCCTGGGCTGTTTCGACCAGGCCCTGCTTGCGCAGGGTGGCCCCGGTGAATGCGCCTTTCTCGTGGCCGAACAGTTCGCTCTCAAACAGCGTTTCAGTCAACCCGGAACAGTCCACTACCACAAAGGGCCCGTTGGCCCGCTCGCTGGTTTCATGGACCGCACGGGCAAACAGTTCCTTACCCGTCCCCGACTCTCCCAGCAGCAGCACCGGCAACATGGACGGCGCGACCCGCTGCAGTTCCGACAGTGCACGGTTGAACGCCGGAGAGCTGCCCACCAGGCCCTCATTGCTGGGCCGTGCTGAGGCGCTGCGTACCAGGGTAAGGCGCTCCACATAAGCGGTTATGTCGCCATGGTCATTGAGGATCGGCCGCAGCTCCACGTCGACATGTTCAGGCCCGCGGGGGGTGTGGTGAATGTGCAGGACTCGATCCGGGCCGCGCATTTCCCTGGCCTTCTTCATCGGGCAGTTCTCCCCCGCCTGATCGCAAGGCACATCGTAATGATGGGAAATCCGATAGCACTTATGACCAATAAACGGTTGATCGGCACTGCCGAACTGGCGCCGATAGGCGGTGTTCGCCGCCAGAATGTTGTAGTCCGGGTCCAGCACGATCATCGGCTGCGGCTCGTGCTCGAGAAACGAAACCAGAGACTGCACCTGGTCCGGCGGGGGGATCGAATTGTTCGGGGTTGGCAGGATAGTGCTCATCGGGGTTCCTGTGGATTCATCCGGACGCAAGCGACACTGCCACTATGCCAACAAACACTGCCAATGGCAGTTGTTTATTCGTGTGCGTGAAAATGCCGCATCCAACCTACAAAAATAAACACAACAAATTCAAATAGATAGCTATGATTTTTCGCTCACTCGGTCCATGGCAGACTTATTGCTATGTCAGGTTAAACCAGTCGGCAACAAGACCAGGAGACCGATCATGACCGCTACACTGCACGTCGAAGGATTTTTCGATCCCGATACTCATACTGTCAGTTATATCGTGCTTGATCAGGCGACCCGCCACTGCGCACTCGTGGACAGCGTACTGGATTACGATCCCAAGTCCGGCCATACCACGACGACGTCTGCCGACACGTTGATCGCCAGGGTGGCCGAGCTGGACGCCAAGGTTCAATGGATTCTTGAAACCCATGTCCACGCCGACCACCTCACGGCAGCGCCTTACCTCAAAGAAAAGCTGGGAGGCAAGATCGGCATCGGCAGTCGCATCACCACCGTGCAGCAAGCCTTTGGCACGCTGTTCAATACCGGTGATGACATGGCCCAGGATGGAAGTCAGTTCGATCATCTGTTCGTCAATGACTACACGTTCTCCATCGGTTCGCTGCAATGCCGCGCACTGCATACGCCGGGCCATACACCCGCCTGCATGACGTACGTCGTCAGCGACGCCAGGCAAACGGTGGCATTCGTCGGCGACACCCTGTTCATGCCCGACTACGGTACGGCGCGCTGTGATTTTCCTGGTGGCGATGCCCGCACCTTGTTCCGGTCCATCAACAAGGTACTGAGCCTGCCGGCCGATACGGTGCTGTACATGTGCCACGACTACCAGCCCGACGGCCGCGAGGTACTGTTCGCCAGTACCGTTGCCGAGCAGCGCGCCGACAATATCCATGTGCGCAACGGCATCAGTGAAGAAGAGTTCGTGGCCATGCGCACCAAGCGTGACAGCACGTTGGAAATGCCGACGCTGATCCTGCCATCGGTTCAGGTGAACATGCGCGCCGGACACTTTCCTGAGCCGGAATCGAACGGCACACGCTATCTGAAGATCCCGCTCAACGTGCTCTGACGTCCCCTCCCCCTATAAGAAAATCCCATCACGGAGACCACCATGGACATCCGCCACCTTGCGCCAGGCTTAGCGGTATCGGAGCAGATTTTCCCCGATCAATTGACGGAACTGAAAAACACCGGCTTTCGCGCCATCGTGTGTAATCGCCCGGATGGCGAAGGCAGCGATCAACCCTTGTTTGCCGAAATCAAGCGCGCGGCTGAAGCGATGGGCATTGAAGCTCACTATCTTCCCGCGGAATCGGGCAAGGTCACCGACGAGCAAGGCGTTGCCTTCGGCCGGCTATTTGAATCGCTGCCAAAATCGGTGTTGGCGTATTGCCGCTCCGGCATGCGTTCGACAACGATGTGGGCGCTGTCACAAGCGAACCTGCTTCCTCTGCCGCAGATCGTCGAAACAGCCAAAGATGCCGGGTTTGACATGAAAGGCGTTATCCGCCGGATTGCAAACAAGGGGCAGACCCCGATCGAAGTGGCCGAGGCCGAACATGCGGTGGTCATTATCGGGGGCGGCGCAGCGGGCATTGCGGCGGCATCCAGCTTATTGGCCAGGGAACCGGGGCTCGACATCGCCATCATTGACCCGGCAGATGTGCATTATTACCAGCCCGGCTGGACGCTGGTCGGTTGCGGTGTCTTCGATGCCCCCCGGACCGCCCATACGATGGGCTCGACCATTCCTCGCGGCGTGCACTGGATCAAAGCCGCCGTGGCCGCTTTTGAACCCGAGAAAGATGCGCTCATTCTCGATGGGTGCAGAGTCGTCAAGTATCAACAACTGATCGTATGCCCTGGCCTGAAACTCAACTGGAATGCCATTGAAGGTCTGCCGCAGACATTGGGTCGCAACGGCGTTACATCCAACTACCTGTATCACCTCGCCCCCTATACCTGGGAGTGCGTGCAGCAACTGCGCGGTGGCCGGGCCATCTTCACGCAACCGCCGATGCCGATCAAATGTGCCGGGGCGCCGCAAAAAGCCATGTATCTCTCTGCCGACCACTGGCGGCGTGAAGGGGTACTCGGCAACATCAAGATCGATTTCTGTAGTGCCGCAGCAGTGCTGTTCGGCGTGCCCGATTACGTGCCGGCCCTGATGGAGTACATCCGCGCCTATGGCATCGACCTGAACTTCGGCAGCACGCTGACGAGCGTTGACGGTCCCGCGCGAACCGCCACCTTCAGTTGCGCCCAGCCCGATGGCACACGCCAGCTTGTCACGCGCGACTTCGACCTGCTGCATGTGGTGCCCCCACAGATTGCGCCAGACTTTATCCGCGTCAGCCCCCTCGCCGATGCCGCTGGCTGGATTGATGTCGACCCCGACACGCTGCGCCATAAAACCTGGGCGAATATTCACGCACTGGGCGACGCCACCAACTCCAGCAATGCCAAGACCGCCGCGGCCGCTCGCAAGCAGGCGCCCGTGGTCGCCCATAACGTGCTGGCAGCCATGGGCAAAGCCAAGGGCAACGCTCATTACGACGGTTACGGCTCCTGTCCGCTGACAGTCGAACGGGGCAAGATCGTCCTGGCGGAGTTCACCTATGGCGGCACCGTCGCCCCCAGCTTCCCGTCCTGGCTGATTGACGGTACCCGACCATCGCGGCTGGCCTGGCTACTCAAGGAGCGGATTCTCCCTCCGTTGTATTGGAAGGGCATGCTCAAGGGACATGAGTGGCTGGCTAAACCGGAGTTGGCGGATCTATGAAACCAGACCTCAAGGCAAGGAGAGAGGGATGATCGTCATCTTGCTGCTCGGCCTGACCGTGGGTGTGATTCTGGCGCTGACGGGCGCTGGCGGGGGAATACTGGCGGTTCCCCTGCTGGTCTTCGGCGCGGGCCTGAGCATGGCCGAAGCCGGGCCCATCGGCTTGATGGCGGTGGGTTTGGCCGCGTCCCTGGGTGCAGTGATGGGCCTTAGAAACGGCACCGTACGCTATAAGGCTGCGCTGCTGACCGCAGGCGCGGGCATCATCTGTTCTCCACTGGGGATCTGGCTGGCTCAGCGCACGCCCAACCGTCCTTTGGCGGTCCTGTTTGCCCTTCTATTGATGTACGTGGCCTTCCGAGCCTTTCAAAAATCATTGCCCTCGCGCGCAGATTGCAAAGCCACGTCGAAGCGCAAACCCCCGCCTTGTGTACTGGACGAAAACCGCGGCAAGCTCCATTGGACCGCACCCTGTGCCTGGGCGCTTGCGGTATCCGGCATGGTCGCCGGCGCGCTGTCCGGCCTGCTGGGTGTGGGCGGCGGTTTTGTCATGGTCCCGGCACTCCAGCGCTACACCAATCTGTCCACCCAATCGGTGCTCGCCACGTCGCTGACGGTCATTGCCCTGGTTTCAATTTCCGGCGTGGTGGCGAGCTCGGCGGCGGGTCATTTGCAATGGGCGATTGCCGTACCTTTTACCCTTGGCGCATTGTTGGGAATGACCGGCGGCCGCTTGCTCGCCGCCCGGCTGCCGGAGCCCTATCTGCAAAAAGGCTTCGCCATTCTGGCTGCGCTGGTGGCCCTGGCATTGGTTGTAAAAGCCCTGGGTTAATCGCCTGCTGGAGTCTCAACGTGGTTTGTATCGGAGAAATCTCATGAACATTGACTGGCTCAACTTCACGCCCTGGTCAGCCCTTGCCGGCGGTGCGTTGATTGGTTTGGCTGCCAGCCTTTTCGTTGTCGCCAATGGGCGTATCGCCGGCATCAGCGGTTTACTCGGCAGCCTGCTGCAGCGTGGTAGCGAGGGGGTTAGCGAGAAAGCGCTGTTTCTGTTGGGGCTGCTCGTTGCGCCGCTGCTATGGGGCCTATTCACCGCGTTGCCGCAGATCGAGTTTCAGAGCGGCTGGCTCGGCCTCAGCGTCGCCGGCCTGCTGGTGGGCATCGGCACCCGCTACGGGTCGGGCTGTACCAGCGGCCACGGCGTATGTGGCCTGTCGCGCCTTTCACCGCGTTCGATGATCGCCACGGCATGTTTCATGTTCAGCGGTTTCGCCACGGTCTTTGTCCTGCGTCATGTGTTGGAGGGTTGAACATGCTCAAACTGACTGCATTCATGGCCGGTCTGGTGTTCGGCTTCGGTCTGCTCCTGGCGGGCATGGCCAATCCGAGCAAAGTCTTGGCGTTCCTGGATGTGACCGGCACTTGGGACCCCTCCCTGGCCCTGGTCATGCTCGCAGCGATTGGTGTCGCGATCGGCCCACTGACCTGGGCCCGCCGCCAGACCCGTTCGGTGCTGGGAAACCCGATGCAATTGCCGATCAAGCGTGAGCTGGACCCTCGCCTGATCGGCGGCAGCCTGCTGTTTGGCATCGGTTGGGGGATAGCCGGTATCTGTCCGGGGCCCGCCGTGGCGATCCTGCTCACCGGGCACTGGCAAATCATCGTATTCATGGCGGCCATGCTGGCTGGCATGTTGTTGTTCACCGCGCTGGAGAACCGGCGCACTCACTGATCGGGAGATCGTCATGAAAGCCAATATCGGAACCATCGACCGTAGCTTGCGTATTGCCGCGGGACTTGTCCTCATTGCCCTCAGCCTGAGCGGCGTGATCGGCTTGTGGGGCTGGATCGGCCTGGTGCCGCTGGCCACGGGGATCTTCCGTTTCTGCCCGGTCTATACATTACTGGGCATCAGGACCTGCAAACGCTGCTGAGGCGGGTGCTGCCGCGCCTGCAAATGACGGTACTGTCAGCCATTACACCGGCTTGTTTTCCCACCTCAATCGGAGACCACCGTCATGACTCATTCGCCTGCCACTGCCAGTCAATATGACGTGGTGATTGTCGGTGGAGGCCAATCCGCCTTGGCGGTGGCGTATTTCCTGCGGCGCACCCGACTTTCGTTCGTCATTCTCGATGCCGAGCAAGGGCCAGGAGGTGCCTGGCGCCATGGCTGGAATTCTTTGCGTCTATTCTCCCCCGCCACCTGGAGCTCGATCCCAGGCTGGATGATGCCGCCCACGCAGGATGGCTACCCATCACGCGACCATGTGATCGACTACCTCAAGCAGTACGAACAGCGCTATCAATTGCCCATCGTGCGTCCCGTGCGCGTCACCTCTGTAGAGCGTACAGAAACCGGGTTGCGGATTAAGGCGTACGATAGACATTGGGACGCCAAGGTTGTGGTTAGCGCCACCGGCACCTGGAGTACCCCGTTCATCCCCCACTACCCCGGCGAGGGATTATTCGCCGGTCAACAACTGCACTCGGCAAACTACCTCCAAGCGCAGCCGTTCACCGGAAAAAAAGTCCTGGTTATCGGTGGCGGCAATTCAGGGGCGCAGATTCTGGCCGAGGTTTCCAGGGTTGCCGAAACCACATGGGTAACACCTGTTGAACCCCTGTTCCTGCCTGATGAAGTGGATGGGCAGGTGTTGTTCGAGCGCGCCACGCAGCGCTGGAAAGCGCAACAGGAAGGTCGCGTCATCGAACAGCCCGTGGGTGGGCTGGGTGACATCGTCATGGTACCGCCCGTTGTCGAGGCCCGGTCGCGCAACGCGCTCAAATCAGTCCGACCTTTCGAACGCTTCACCCGCAACGGCGTAATCTGGGCCGACGGGAGCGAGTCTGCGGTGGACGTGGTGATCTGGTGCACCGGCTTCCGCCCCGCCCTGCAGCATCTGGAGCCACTGGGTGTGCTCAACGCTGAAGGACGCGTGGACGTTGACGGGACTCATTCGATTCAAGAGCCCAGGCTATGGCTGGTCGGCTATGGCGAATGGACCGGTGCGGCCTCCGCTACGCTGATCGGCGTAACACGCACGGCCCGCAGCACGGTCAACGAAATTGCCGCTTTCCTCGTCGGTCCATCCGATGCCCAAACACTACCGGCACGCGACGAGCAAGGTTAAAGACGGCCCATCTGCAACGTGGCGCGCAGACCTCCCTCGGGGCGATTCTCCAACCGGACCTGCCCGCCAAGCCGATTGGCGATGGTCCGCACGATCGTCAAGCCCAACCCAGCACCCTGGTCGTTGCCGCGGCTGTAGAAGCGTTCAAAAAGCCGGTCCCGTTCGGCCTCGTCTATGCCTGGCCCCTGATCCTCGACCGCCAGCTCGTAATGATCTCCCTGTCGGGCCAGTCGCACCGTGATCAAGCCGTTGGGGGGAGAAAAGTTGGCCGCATTGGTCACCAGGTTGTTCAAGGCAATATCGATGGACACCGGATCAATCCTCACCGGGTCGATGTCATCACTGACGTCCAGAACCAGCTCCAGCCCCTTGCTGAGCAACCAGGGAGTCATCTGAACCAGACTTTCACGCACAGTGGCGGGCAGATCGATCACGGCGGGTGCAGGCACGCCGGCTTGTGGTTCAAGGCGTGCCATGGTGAGCAACTGATTGACCAGGCGCGTGGTGCGATCCACTCCGACGATCAGGTGTTGCAGGGACTCACGCCGGCTCTGCTCATTCCCCGCCTCCATCAGGTTCTGCGCATGAACCCTGAGCACCGCCAGGGGGGTTCGCATCTCATGGGCTGCGTCGGCAATAAAACGCCGTTCACGGCCCATCAACTCCTGGATCTGCGCCAGCACCCGATTGAGCGCCGCTTGCATGGGCTCCAGTTCGCTGGGCAGCGGCACCAATTGCAGAGGCTCCAGTGAGCCCGGATGCCGCGCACGCAACTTGGCTGCCATGTCGACCAGAGGCTTGAGCCCCCAGCCGATGGCCAACCAGATCACGGCGGCAAGAATCAGGCTGCCGATCAGATTAGGCACCACCGTGTGACGGACAATACGATCGACCAGATCGGACCGCACATCATCACGCTCCCCTACCCAGATTTTCAGGCCGTACTGTGTATCATCCAGTACGAACGCCCGCCACATACGGTCCTTTTGGTCTATCACGTCGCTGAAACCAGGAGCAATCGGCGGTGAGGTGAATGTCGGTGCACTGGAGGTGTGAACCAGCAACGCACCTTTTGAATCCCAGACCTGAAAGGCGATTTTGCTCTCATAGGGATGTCCATCGACTTTGGGAACCGCCGACGCCAAGGCCGAATTGAATGCCTGATACAACTGCGCATGTTCCTTGCTGGCCATGGGCATGCGCATGACACCCTGCAACAGCCGGGCGTTCTGGGCCAGTTGGGCATCGTAGACTTCAGCGATCTCGTGGTTGCTGTCATGCAGATTGAATACGGTGATGATCAACAGGCCAACGAACAAAAGCCCCAGGATCAGCGTGAGGGTGCGCCGCCGGATTGAAGTCATCGGCGCTCCTCCACCAGATACCCGACGCCACGAATGGTACGGATCAGGTCGGTGGAAAATTTCTTGCGCAGGTGGTGAATATGCACTTCCAGGGTGTTGCTCTCGGCCTCCTCGTTCCAGCCGTAAAGCAATTGCATCAGATGATCGCGCGTCATGACCCGGCCCGGCGGCGACAGCAATTCATGGAGCAACTGATACTCCTTGGGCGTCAACGCCACCGGGTTGCCCTGATAGCTGACCTGCTGGGTCCCCGGATTGAGGCTGATGCCGGCATGCTCGATCAGCGCCTGGGCACGACCGGCGCTGCGGCGCAACAAGGCCCGCAACCGGGCCTTGAGTTCCGCCAGATCGAAGGGTTTGATCAAGTAGTCGTCGGCCCCGGCATCGAGCCCGGCAATGCGATCTTCGGTGGCGTCCCGGGCGGTGAGGATCAGCACCGGCAGGTTGGAACCGCTGTCACGCAAGCGACGCAACACCTGCAGGCCGTCCATCCGTGGCAGGCCCAGGTCAAGCACAGCCAGGTCAAAGGTTTCGCTGAGCAGTGCGTGCAAGGCGCTGCTCCCGTCCTTCAACCAGTCTACGGTATAGCCTTCGCGGCTCAGGGCCTGATGGATGCCTTCGCCCAGGGCCACGTCATCCTCGATCAGTAATAAGCGCACGCACACTCCTCTCAGCCAAGTTTTTTGTTCACATCCACCAGCAACGCTTCGATTTCCTTGCGGCGCCCCGCGTCAGCGGTTTCCCGGCCGGGCCGTGGCGCTGCCTGCAAGGCTTTTTGCAGGGCAACCCGGGCTTCAGCGTAGCGTTTCTGACGGTAGAGGTGATCGCCCCAGAAGTACAGACTGTCAATGCCGTTTGGGTTCAGTTGCAGCGCCTGCTGGAGCAGTTGCTCGGCCTTGTCCGAGTCGCCAAACCCCAAGGGCCAGCCGGGAACCCGATCATAGAGTGCGCCGAGGCTGGTGTAGGCCGAGCCTTGCAAGGCTTTGGGATCCAGGGCCAGGGCCTGTTCCAGATCGGCCTTGGCGTCCTTGACCTTGCCCAGCGCACCGATCCCGCCTGCGGCCCCTGCCCAACTGCTTTTGACAATGCCCGACCAGATCCAGGCCTCGGCCACTGACGGGCGTTGCTGCTTGAACGCCGAAGCCTGGGCGGCGAGTTTTTCAAAGGCATCGGCACGCTGCCCCTCAGGCAACTCATATTGAATATGCGCCCAGCTTTGCTGGATGCCTGTGAGACGCTGCTGGTCGGCGTCATCCAAGGCCCAGGCGCTTTGAGCCAGGGCGCCGAACAGCAAACAGATCAGAATTTTTTTCATGGTTTGAGGTGCTCGTTCTCAGGTTTATGGCTCAGACGGCGAACCAGTGGCAGTTGCTTGCGCAGGCCACGGTCCACCAGGTTGGGCAGCAGGCTGTTGAGGCCGACGAAAAAACGCTCGGGCCAGCCCAGATACAGCTCGCGACGGTCGCCGGTAATGGCATGTATGACCGCCGACGCCACGGCGTGTGGGTCATCGACGTTGGCCTTGAGCGCCTGGTTGAGGGCTTGGGCCGCCGGGCTGTTCATCGACGTACGTGTAGCCCGGGGCGCCACGTAGAGCACGCCGACACGGGTGTCCGCCAATTCCCGGCGCAGTGCTTCGGAGAACCCGCGCAGGGCGAACTTGCTGGCACAGTAACTGGCGTAGCCTGGGTAGCCGATCGAGCCGTAGGTCGAGCCGACATTGACCACCATGGCGCTGGCGGCCTGTTTAAGCAGTGGCAGCAACAGTTTGCTCAAACAGATCGGCGCGCTGATGTTCAACGCCAGCATGGCGTCGATCTCACTGTCCTCGAGTTGTTCGAGCATGGCAAAGTGGTTAACACCGGCGGCATTGATCAGCAGGTTGATGCCGCCCAAGGCCTCGGCGGCGGCCAGCACCTTGCGCCGATCACCTGGCACAGTCAGGTCTGCGCCAACCCAGTACAACTGCTGCGGGTAGCGTTCGATCAAGGGTTCCAGCGCTTCGCGATGCCTGGCCACGGCCAACACCCGAGCGCCACTGGCGCATAGGGCCTGGGCGATGGCCAGGCCAATTCCGCCACTGGCACCGGTCAAGACGATCCGGGCGTCACACAGGCGCATGCTGGTCCCCCTCGTCACGGGGCAGGCCCCGGAACATCTCGGTGTAGAGCGTGTACACCACTTTGGAGGCGTGGATCACCGCCGCCTGGTCGGCCGGATCCTCCAGCTTGTTCATCAGGCCGCGATAGGTCTGCATGTGCTCGATATCCAGCGACCCGTGGGAGCTGAGGTAGCTGAAAGCGGTGGGCGGCAGTTCCAGGTGTTCACGAATGGCGTCGGCGGCGTGGGTCGCCAGAGCGATGCTGGTGCCCTCGAGCACGTTGACCATGCCGAACAGCCCCACCGGATTGCCCCGGGCGATCAAGTCATACAGGTAACTGACCATCAACTCGATAGGCAGCGACGGCTGACCATCACGCACCGCATCCTTGTCGCCTCCACACACGGCGATGTCATCCAGCACCCATTGCTCATGACCGTATTCCTCGTCGATGTACTCGCACACGGCCTTGCGCAGCCATTCCAGGTGCGCTGGCAGGCGTGCACCGCAAGCCATCATCAACGGTACGGTGTGGCGCACGTGGTAGTAGGCCTGGATCAGAAACGCCCGGTAACTGGCCAGGCTGACCTGGCCGTCGAGGGCGTCACGGATGATCGGCAGGTTGAACAGCGTCTGACGTTCCTGATGGGTGGCTTCTTGCAACGTGTCGAAAAAACTCATGACGGATATTCCTCGGACAGAATGGATTCGCTGAACAACCCGCGGTAATGCTCGACAATCGCTTCACGGCGCGGTCGGCCGTTGGCGGTGAGCAGGCCGTTGGCTGCGGTGAAGGGGTGCGCCAGTCGCGTCCAGTGATGGACCTGCGCGTAATCGGGCAACGCCTCGTTGGCCTTGCTCACCGCCAGATCCAGCGCTTGATCAGAGCAGTCAGCGCGGGTGGGCCACAGCAATGCATGGTTGCGCGGCAAGGCTTCGCCATAGACGAAGGCCTGACTGATGGTGCCGCCTTGGGTAAGTTCGGCTTCGACCCACTCAGGGTTAACGTTGCGACCGAAGCTGGTGACGAATTGGTGCTTCTTGCGCCCGCGCAGGTACAGGAACCCGTCGGCGTCGAACTCCCCCAAGTCGCCGCTGGGCCACCAGTCGTCGGGCGGCGGAGGCTCCCCCAGGTATCCGAGCAAGGTCGAGCCCTTGATCATGACTTCGCCGTCTTCGGCCAGACGAACCTGCACATGGGGCAACGGCTGACCGACACTGCCGGCGCGGTTGGCCTGTGGGCGGTTGAGGCACACCACCGAAGCGCATTCCGACAGCCCGTAGCCTTCGAATACCGGCACGCCAGCACGCTGGGCTCGTTGCAGAAGATCATGGGATACCCGCGCACCGCCCACGGCGGCGAACCGCAAAGCGTGTGGGTAGAACGCTTTCTGCTCGGCGGCCGTGACCAGCATCAGCAGCAATTGTGGAACCAGGATCAGACTCTGCGCCCGGCGCTCGGTCAGGCACGCCAACAGGCGCGCCGGGTCGACGCCACTGGCGCCCTGGATGCCAAGGGTTTTCTGGCCAGGCAGGCTGAGCATCGCCCCGGCATACAGCGCCGCGTAGCACCCGAGGTTTTCCAGAAGCACCGCCAGGGGCAGCAGCGCCAGATGATGCCTTGGGTTGACCGGCTGACTGGCCTGTTCCAGCTCACGGGCGACCCGCAGCAGGCTGTCGGCACTCAGGCAGACACCTTTTGGCGTGCCGGTGGTGCCCGAGGTAAAGGTCAGCTTGGCGGTGCCCGCCGGCAGGCGGCTCGGTCCGAGGTAATCTTTGTGCCAGAACTCGCCGCTGTAGTGGTAACCGGCGGCCTGGAGTTCGGTGGCCAGTCCCGGCTCGGCAATCACCCGCTGCGCCTGGCTCTGCTCCAGGCAGTGCAAGCGTTGAGCCGGACTGAAAAAGCCCGGCAGGATGACGCAAGCCAGACCTTCGAACAAAGCCGCCAGGTCCCAAAGCATGGCTTCGACACCGTTATCCAGGGCCAGGGCAACAACCTTTATGTGTTCATCGCGCAGGCGTTGCTGGCGGTACACCACTTCGGAATAAAGCGTGGCGTAGTCCAGCCGCAAGTTATCGCCCCACAGCGCCACGGCGTAGCCCTTGCGTTGGGCATGCTCACGCAGGGTGAGTTTGAAGCGCTCCACTTCAGGCAACATGGCACGCCTCCCCGTAAGTCTGTGAGAACCCCAGGCGGTCGAACAGACCGGCGTCGCGCAGATGAACGAAGCCTGCACGGATGTTGCCGACATGAATCCATGGCTGACTCTCGTAGTAGCGGCCCCAGAGGTGACGGTCTTCCCCCAGGCGCTGCGGGTCGGCCGGACACAGGGTCACGGGCTTGAGGCCAAGGCGATGGAAACTGTTGACCAGGCCGATATTGCCGGTGAACGCCACCCACTCCAGCCCGCCCATCGCCAACAGATAGGTGATCGCGATAATGCTCAGGCGAGCGCTGCCGGTGTCGCTGGCGGCCAGATTGCCAACTTCGACAATGCCGGCGCGATCCACTGCGCAGTCTGCATCGGCCTTGATCAAAGGCTCGATGGGATCGTCCAGATAATGCTCGAGAAACAGCGGTCCCTGGGCGGCCAGACGCACGCCTGCCACGGCGCAAAGCCTGCCGTCAGCATCATCGAGCCCGAACAGTTCGGGCATGAAGTGACGAATCTCGGCGCCGTGCGCCTGGTGGAAACGCCGGTGGATGAAGGCTTCGAACTCATCCCGGCGGGGCTCTCCCGGCATAGCCCGGTGCAAGTGGCGAACCGGCTGGCCGGCATTGCCGAAAGCCAGCGGTAGATGGATGTTCCAGTCAGAATCGGGCATGGGTCAACGTTCTCCCTTGGGTATGGGGAGAAAGTATCGAGGCCGTTTCTTAACGAAGTCTGAAGGTGGTTAAAGATCGACCGCCGGAGTGGCGTGACGAGGCAAGCCAATGGAAATCAAAGCGGCGAGCAGCACGAAGGCGCTGGATATCCATAAGCACGCCTGCAGCCCGTACACTTGATAAACCCAGCCAGAAAGCACCGTTCCGATCAGCCGTCCCATGGCGTTGGACATGTAGTAAAAACCCACATCCAGCGACACGCCGTCTTCCTTGGCGTAAGACACGATCAAGTAGCTGTGCAACGAAGAGTTCACCGCGAACAGCGCTCCAAAGACCATGAGCCCACCCAGCAGCACCGTCTGTGGTGCCAACCCGCTGTCGAGTCCTAGCGCAATGGCCGCGGGCAGACCTGCCAATGCCATTGCCCACAGACACGCCGCGCGACCATCCGGCACGTGCCCACGTTTCTTGCCAGTGATGTTGGGCGCAAAAGACTGCACGATGCCGTAGCCGATCACCCAGGCCGCGAGGAAACCGCCGACCTTCCAGAAGTCCCAACCGAAAACGCTGCTCAGGTAAACCGGCAGGGCCACCACAAACCAGACGTCGCGGGCACCGAACAAGAACATCCGTGCCGCCGACAAAATGTTGATCGCGCGGCTCTTGGAGAGGATGTCGCGAAACCTGGGCTTGGCTTTCGCTTTACCCAAGTCTTTCTTCAACAGGATCAGGCTGGCGATCCAGATCAACGCCAGTACGCCGGCCATCGCCAGCAGCGCACCTTTGAAACCGATGAGGGCCAGCAAGGCGCCCCCGAGGAAGAAACCAACGCCCTTGAGGGCATTCTTGGAGCCGGTGAGAATCGCCACCCACTTGTACAGTTGCCCATGTTGACCATCGGGAACCAGCAGCTTGATCGAGCTTTTCGCGCTCATCTTGTTCAGGTCTTTGGCGATCCCGGACAGCGCCTGAGCGCCCATCACCCAGGGGATGGTCAACCAGGCCAAGGGAACTGTCAGCATCAACAGCGCCACGACCTGCATCCCCAGGCCGATATTCATGGTTCGGTTCAGGCCAAGCCGGGCACCGAGGTAGCCGCCCACCAGGTTGGTGATCACGCCAAAGATTTCGTAGAACAAAAACAACGCGGCGATTTGCAGCGGGCTGTAGCCCAACGCATGAAAATGCAGCACCACCAACATGCGCAAGGCGCCATCGGTGAGGGTGAAGGCCCAGTAATTGCCGGTGACGAGCAGGTACTGCCGCACTTGCGGAGCGAGGGCTGACAACGCTTTCATGACCGTTCCTCAGACTGTCCGACCGACCATCCGGGCCAGTTCCACGGTGCGGTTGGCATAGCCCCACTCATTGTCGTACCAGGCGTAGAGTTTGACCTGGGTGCCATTGATGACCATGGTCGACAGCGCATCAATGATCGACGAGCGCGGGTCGGTTCGGTAGTCGATGGACACCAATGGGCGCTCCTCAAAACCGAGAATGTCCTTGAGTTCGTTCTCGGAAGCGTCCTTGAGGAACTGATTCACTTCTTCGACGGTGGTGGCTCGCTCGACCTCGAAGACACAATCGGTCAGCGAAGCGTTGGCCAGTGGCACGCGCACGGCGTGACCATTGAGGCGCCCGCGCAGCTCCGGGAAGATTTCCGCGATGGCGGTGGCCGAGCCGGTGCTGGTGGGAATCAGACTCATGCCCGAAGCCCGCGCACGGCGCAGGTCCTTGTGGGGTTGATCGAGGATGCTCTGGGTGTTGGTCAGGTCATGAATGGTGGTGATCGAACCGTGGCGTATGCCGAGCTTCTCGTGGATGACTTTCACCACCGGCGCCAGGCAGTTGGTGGTGCATGAAGCGGCGGTGACGATGGCATGGTCGTCGGGTTTGAACAGCTGATGATTGACGCCCATGACGACGTTCAATGCACCTTTTTCCTTCACCGGGGCGCTGACCACCACGCGCTTCACACCCTGGTCGAGATAGCCCTGAAGCACGGCAACCGTCTTCATTTTTCCGCTGGCTTCGATCACCAGATCGCAGCCCGACCAATCGGTGTCGGCAATCGCTTTATTGGCCGTGACCTTGATCCGCTTGCCATCGATGACGATGTTGTCGCCCTCGGAGCCAGCCTCTGCATTCCAGCGACCATGCACCGAATCGAAGTTCAACAGATGCGCATGGGTCGCGGCGTCACCCGCCGGGTCGTTGATCTGCACAAAGTCGAACTCCGGCCAATGCCAGGCGGCCCGCAATGCCAGGCGACCAATACGCCCAAAACCGTTGATACCCACTTTGATCGTCATGTTGTTGTGCTCCTGTGGCTGGTGTCTATGGAGTTCGACTGCCGGTCGAACCAGGCGTTGGGCTTGACTCAAATGGAGCGCTGATTGACTCGATTCATCAATTCTTGCGCCGACTCCTTGCGCTCGGAATAGCGGTCGACCAGGTAATCCTGGCGGTCGCGAAGCAGCAGCGTGAACTTCACCAATTCCTCCATCACATCCACCACGCGGTCATAGAACGGCGAAGGCTTCATCCGGCCGCTGTCGTCAAACTCCATATAGGCCTTCGGCACGGAGGATTGGTTGGGGATGGTGAACATGCGCATCCAGCGCCCCAGCACCCGCAGTTGATTGACCACGTTGAACGACTGCGAGCCACCGCATACCTGCATGACAGCGAGGGTTTTGCCCTGGGTCGGGCGTACCGCGCCCATGGCCAGCGGCACCCAATCAATCTGCGCCTTGAACACCGCGCTCATGGACCCGTGGCGTTCCGGCGAGCACCAGACCTGGCCTTCGGACCACTGCATCAGCTTGCGCAGTTCCTGGACCCGGGGGTGATCGACCGGTGCGTCATCCGGCAGCGGCAGACCCGACGGATTGAAAATCCGCGCCTCGGCGCCGAAGTGCTCCAACAACCGAGCGGCCTCCTCTACCAACAGGCGACTGAAGGAACGCTCGCGCGTCGATCCGTACAGCAGCAAAATGCGTGGCTTGTGGCTGGATGTGGTTTCGATACCGAGTTTGTCTGTCGACGGAAGATCGGCCAGTTCGGTTTCGAGTTGGGGAATAGAGTCATCAAACATAGTCTTTTCCTGCGCGACGGCGCTTTGGGAATCATCGAACCAGCGGCATGGCCTACCGGGGCTCGTCAGGCAATTTTGCTCTCACAACAAATGGCGACCCGTTCAGGACGGTCCCCCATTGCTTGCAGACGCTTGGCATCGGGGCTTAACCAGTGCTTGTTGGTTTCGAGTACCACGGTCAGTACCTGCAGCACCCAGTCAGGAAGATTGGGGTGCAGTCGGTAGTAAACCCATTGACCTTGCCGACGGTCCGAGAGCAAACCGCAGGTGCGCAACTGCGCCAAGTGCCTGGAGACTTTGGGCTGACTCTCGTTCAACGCACAGGTCAGCTCGCAGACGCACAACTCCCCCTCTCGGGTGATCAGCAGCATCATGCGCACCCGATTGTCGTCGGCCAGGCATTTGAAGACAGTGGTCGGGGTCAGATGGTCAGCCATTTCAGTTCTCAGTGTTTGGTTTTCACCAAGACAAACATCTTGATGCGCTCATGAATTTCGTGAAGCGTGTGACGGAACGCGTCGGGCTTGGTGCTGGTGACCGGATCTTCAAAGCTCCAGGTCAAGGCCTCGCCAGCATCGGGGAGCGACTGGCACTGCGCAGTTGCTTTATCGCACAGGGTAATCACGTAATCGAAACGCTCTCCCTGAAACTCATCAATCGACTTGCTGCGTAACCCGTCAGTACTGATTCCAAGGTGCGACAAGACCTCGAAGGTGCGCGGGTCGACCGCGGTCGGAACCGTGCCGGCGCTGAACGCCTCGAAATGTTCCGAATCCGTGTGCCTGAGCAGCGCTTGGGCTAACTGGGAACGAGCAGCGTTGGCGGTGCAGACGAAGAGAACGCGGGCTTTTCCAGTCATGATGAAGCCTCATCCGATATACGGAAAACCGAATATATGATTATCCGAATATAAGGTAAAGCCCCCGCCGTTTATTTTCCCTGCCACGCAACGTCTACAATCAGAACGAGATAGAATCCTCTTGGGGGTATTCTCTGAACAGGATCGCGCTCAGTTCAGAAATATATGTTTTTTTCCATATACGCTCTGCATCCGGAACCTGTGCGCGCAGACGTACAAAGAAGAGGTTTGAGTATGAGCACCCGCCAGCCCATCGGCTTTTTCGAGCGCTACCTGTCAGTGTGGGTCGCCCTCTGTATCGCCGCCGGCATTGGTCTGGGCAGTCTGTTCCCACGGCTGTTCCAGACCATGGCCGATTATGAATACGGTTCGGTCAATTTCATTGTCGCGGTACTGATCTGGCTGATGGTCTATCCGATGATGGTGTCGGTGGACTTCTCCAGCCTCAAGCGCATTCACGAACGGCCCAAGGGGCTGATCATCACCCTGGTGGTCAACTGGTTGATCAAACCGTTCACCATGGCCGGGCTGGGGGTGTTGTTCTTTCATTATTTCTTTATCGACCTGATCGATCCTCGCGATGCCGGCCAATACATCGCCGGTCTGATCCTGCTCGGCGCCGCGCCGTGTACCGCCATGGTGTTCGTCTGGTCGCAGCTGACACGCGGCGACGCCACCTACACCCTGGCGCAGGTGGCACTGAATGACGTGATCATGATCTTCGCCTTCGCGCCGCTGGTGGCGCTGTTGCTCGGCGTGACTGACATTGAGGTGCCTTGGGCAACCCTGATCCTTTCGGTCGGGCTGTATGTGTTGATCCCGCTGATTGCCGGGGTACTCACCCGGCTGAAGCTCAGTGCCTCGGCGCAAAACGCCGGCGAGGCCGAGTATGCGGTCACGCGCTTCAACGCTCGGGTCAAACCCCTGTCGATACTCGGTCTGCTGGGCACCGTGGTGCTGCTTTTCGGGTTTCAGGGGCAGATCATTCTGGATAAACCACTGCTGATTGCTTTGATTGCCGTGCCCTTGCTGATCCAGTCCTACGGCATTTTTGCCATTGCTTACGCGGCGGCGCGGCTATGGAAAGTACCCTTTAACGTGGCGGCACCCTGCGCCCTGATCGGCACCTCGAATTTCTTCGAGCTGGCGGTGGCGGTGGCAATTGGTTTGTTCGGCCTTAACTCCGGGGCGGCCCTGGTCACCGTGGTCGGGGTGCTGGTGGAAGTGCCGGTGATGCTGTCGCTGGTGGCTTTTGCCAACCGGACCCAGGCCTGGTTCCCGAAAGAAGGCGTAGGGATGACGCCAACCGCCTCGCCATGACCACAGCATCGCTGCGAACGAGAAATACTGTGGTTAACCCAGGCGAGACGAACTGGATAACGCGGCATGGACAATGCCCCTGCCGCGTCTCACATCAGTTTTTCTTGGGACCTACTTTCATCAGCAACATGACGCCGATGATGGCCGACAGGGTCGAGCCCAGCAGCACACCGACTTTGACCTCATCGACCAGATGCGGCGCATTGGGAAATGCCAGCGCACCGATGAACAGGCTCATGGTGAACCCGATCCCGCACAACAGCGCCACGCCGTACATCTGCGACCATCTGGCCCCTTCAGGCAGTTTGGCCAGGCCGAAACGGATGGCCAGTGCCGCCAGCCCGAACACCCCGAGCTGTTTGCCCAGCAACAGCCCCATCGCCACGCCCATCGGTACCGGATCAAGCAGATTATTCGGCGAAATACCGGCCAGGGACACGCCGGCATTGGCGAAGCCGAAGATGGGCACTACCGCAAAAGCCACCCATGGATGCATCTTTTCTTCGAGGTAGAGCAGCGGCGACCACCCGCCTTCGTTGGAATCTCCAAGGGGGATACAGAGGGCAAGAATGACCCCGGCCAAGGTCGCATGGATGCCCGATTGCAGCATGAAGTACCAGAGCAGTGCGCCGGCTATCACATAGGGAAACAGCCGCTTGACGCCGCAACGGTTGAGTACCACCAGCAGTGCCGTAACGCCCAGGGACGCCAGCAGCATGTTCGTCGACAAATCGCTGGTGTAGAAGATCGCGATGATGAGGACGGCCCCCAGGTCATCCAGAATCGCCAGCGCGGAGAGAAAGATTTTCAAGGAAATGGGCACACGCTTGCCCAGCAGCGACAACACCCCCAAAGCAAACGCGATGTCAGTTGCGGTGGGAATCGCCCAGCCGCCCAAAGTCTGTGCATTACCCCAGTTGATCGCCACGTAGATCAGGCCCGGCAGCAGCATGCCTCCCAGCGCCGCAAATCCCGGAAGGGCCCGCTGGCCCCAACTCGACAACTGGCCTTCAAGCATTTCACGCTTGATCTCAAGGCCGACCAGTAAAAAGAACAGAGCCATCAGGCCATCATTGATCCAGTGCCCCACCGAAAGCCCCAGGGCTTTGATGTGCAGCGTGGAGAAGTACACTTCTGACCAGGGCGAATTGGCTACGATCAGCGCGGCCAGGGCGGAAGCCATCAGGATCAGGCCGCCAGCGGATTCAGCGGCGAAAAAACGGGAGAGGAAAGCCATGGCGGAAGGTGACTCACTTTTATTATTCAGGCGCAACGGTTCCGGGCTCATAGGCACAGCGACTCCGCGCTGGCGGCCCGACCTGCGCTTGATTAAACCTGCCCTGCCGCGTTTTGCGGTGACACCCTTGGGCCGTATTCTATACAAAAGGTACTGCCCGAGTGTGGGCGGTTTTCTAATTAGGCCCTCTGGCGGTTATCCCGTAGTAAAGTGCATGCAACCGACATGAGAACCCACTTTGAGATGTCTGAAGTGCCCAAGACCCAGTTTGAATGGCCCCGCGCGTCACACCCCCAGTCAGCCGCAACGGTAACAGCATGATCGAAATTACCGAAGTCTCCATCGCACAACTGCGCGCAGCGCTCCAGTCCGGTCAGACGACCGCGGTCGAACTCGTCCAGGCCTACCTTGCCAGGATCGATGCCTATGACGGCGCCGACACGTCCACCGCCCTCAACGCTGTGGTCGTGCGAAACCCCGATGCCCTGGAAGAAGCACAGGCGTCCGATGCCCGTCGGGCCAAGGGGCAAACCCTCGGTCCGCTCGATGGCATTCCCTATACCGCCAAGGACAGTTATCTGGTGAAGGGGCTCACGGCTGCTTCTGGCAGTCCGGCGTTCGCGAACCTGATCGCTTATCGCGATGCGTTCACCATCGAACGGCTTCGCGCCGCCGGGGCGATCTGCCTGGGCAAGACCAACATGCCGCCCATGGCCAATGGCGGCATGCAGCGCGGTGTCTATGGCCGGGCTGAAAGCCCCTATAACGCGGACTACCTCACCGCCCCTTTCGCATCGGGCTCCTCGAACGGTGCAGGCACTGCAACGGCAGCCAGTTTCGCCGCATTCGGCCTTGCCGAAGAAACCTGGTCGAGCGGCCGGGGCCCGGCCTCGAACAACGGATTGTGTGCCTATACACCTTCGCGCGGGGTGATTTCGGTACGCGGCAACTGGCCGTTGACGCCAACAATGGACGTCGTCGTGCCCTATGCCAGGACGATGGCGGATCTTCTCGAAGTGCTCGACGTCGTGGTGGCAGACGATCCTGATACCCGGGGCGATCTGTGGCGCATGCAACCCTGGGTGCCCCTCCCGCCTGTCGACTCGGTTCGCCCCGCCTCATACCCGGGCCTTGCCGCCCATAAGGAAGCACTCGCTGGGGTCCGCTTCGGGGTTCCGCGCATGTACATCAACGCCGATCCCGAAGCGGGCACGGCTGAGGCTCCCGGCATTGGCGGGCCGACGGGGCAGCGAATCAACACCCGTGCCTCGGTCATGGCCCTGTGGGAAGACGCCCGCAAGGCGCTCCAAGCCTGTGGCGCGCAAGTGATTGAGGTCGATTTCCCGCTGGTGTCCAACTGCGAAGGCGATCGTCCGGGCGCGCCGACCGTGTTCACTCGGGGCCTGGTGTCCAAGGAGTTCCTGCACCATGAGTTGTGGGACCTGTCAGCCTGGGCGTTCGATGACTTTCTGCGCGCCAACGGTGATCCGAAACTCAATCGCCTGGCCGATGTTGACGGACCACTGATATTCCCCCATGACCCGGGCACCCTGCCCAACCGTGAGGACGACCTGGCCGCTGGCATGGATGAATACGTCAGGATGGCCGAGCGCGGCATTACGCCGTGGGACCAGATCCCCACCTTGGCGGACGGACTGCGGGGCCTTGAACAGACACGTCGAATCGATCTTGAAGACTGGATGGACCGGCTTGGGCTCGATGCGGTGATATTCCCGACAGTCGCCGACGTTGGCCCCGCAGATGCAGATATCAACCCGGCGTCCGCCGATATCGCCTGGAGCAACGGGGTCTGGGTCGCCAATGGCAACCTGGCCATCCGGCACCTGGGCGTGCCCACCGTCACGGTGCCGATGGGCGTGATGGCGGACATTGGCATGCCTGTAGGGTTGACGTTTGCCGGACGTGCCTATGACGATTCGACCCTGTTGCGCCTGGCTTCGGCGTTTGAGTCGCTGGGCTCCAAACGGGTGGTCCCGCCGCGGACGCCGCCGCTGCCGGGTCGCAAGCAATAAGTGTGGCGGGGGTCCCCCCGCCTGCTTCCCTGACCAAACCGAGCCCAAGGCTGCAGCACGTGCAAAACATGCTTTTCAACCTTGGGTCGTCGAGGCGAGCGGTAACCATACGCTGACTTCGAATCCGTCCTGGCGGCCCTTCGCCGGCGATGCCAGTGTTATTTGTCCGTTGATCCCCAGCACAATCGCTTTGGCGATCGCCAATCCCAATCCTGACCCGCTTGCGTCGCTCTGACCGCGTACAAAACGCTCGGTCAGGCGCTGCAATCTGGCCGGCGGCACTACCGGGCCGCCATTGACCACCCGCAGTTGCGCCTGGTCAGAAAGGCTGACCTCCAGGGGGGGCTCCGTCGCGCCGTATTTCAAGGCATTTTCGATCAGGTTGCGCAAAAGGATGCCAAAAGCGTCTGGATCGATGGTCGAGTAGACGCCGGCCTGAGCCGGAAGCAAGAGTTCGATCTGGCGACCGCTGCTTTGACGCCACTCATCGACCACATGGGCCAACAACGGGATGAGGTCCTGAGGCCTCTGCGCCAACAGCCCACCGCCCTCAGCCTTGGCCAATTGCATGAGTTTTTCCGAGAGCCGGGCCAGCTCGCGCAACGAGTTTTCGATCTTCGCTGCACGCAGCCGCAAGGGGCCTTCAGGCGCTTCTTGGCGCAGTCGCTGGACCTGCGCCAGCGTCGCAGCCAGTGGCGTACGCAGTTCATGGGCACTGTTGGCGGTGAAACTACGCTCGGCCTCCAGGGTCTTGCGCAAACGTTTGAGCAGATGGTTGACCGCCTCAGCCAGCGGATCGATCTCTGCTGGCAATCGCAACACTTTGATCGGCGAAAGGTCACCCGCCCCCCGGGCCTCCACGGCACGCCGATAGGCCATGACGCTGCGCAAGCTCAGACGTACGAATAACCAAGTGCCCACCAAACTGATGGGAATCAGCGCCAACAACGGCAATAACAAGGCCAGCAAGGCCTCCCGCGCGGCCTCTCGGCGATGGTCAAGAGGTTCGGCGATTTCGATGAACACCGAATCGCGTAACGCACTGGCGCCATACAGGCGATATTTTTCGGTTGTGGAGAAACCTTCAGCCGGTGTTTTGCGAAATATCTTCGGGTTGGCATCGTGAGACTGCATCAGGATCTTGCCCCTGGCATCGCGCACCAGGTAGGTCAGATGTTCCTTGTGCATTTTCAAGGTAGCCACAAGTTGTGCGCTTTGCGGTTCTTCGCGATTGCTGATCTCCAGAACAGCCAGAGGCAGGATCCGTTGCGCGGTTTCCTCCAGGGCGCTGTCGAACACTTCATCCAACTCATGTTGCACCACCCGCCATGTGCCGACGGTCGCCGCCAGCCAAAGCAAGGTCATGCCCAGCGTCAATCCAACGCCAAGACGTTTTTGCAGACTGCCCGAGGCGCTCATGGGGATATCAGCCGGTAGCCCATGCCACGCACGGTTTCGATGACGTCACGACCTAGCTTCTTGCGCAGCCGGCTGATGTACACCTCGATAGTGTTGCTCTCGATTTCGGCGCCGAAGGCGTATAAGCGCTCTTCAAGCTGCGACTTGGACAATAGCGCGCCAGGGCGCTGCACGAAGGCCTCGAACAATGCCCACTCCCGCGCCGTAAGGTCCACTGTGGTACCGGCGCGCAGCACCGTACGCGCGCTCATATCCAGTTGCAGTTCGCCAATCTTGATCTGCGGGTTGGGGTTACCGCTGTAACGGCGCGCCACAGCTGCAACGCGTGCCGAAAGCTCGAACAGGTCGAACGGTTTGACCAGATAATCATCGGCCCCGGCATTAAGACCCGCGATGCGATCAGATATCTGATCCTGTGCGGTCAGGATGATCACCGGTGTCGCGACCCCGGCGCCACGCTGCTGACGCAAGAAATCAAGTCCGCGACCGTCCGGAAGCATCAGGTCAAGCAGTATCAAATCGTACGGTGTGGTACGCATGCTGTTACCCGCATGGTCCAGGCGCTGGACCCAATCGATCGCATGGCCATCATCGGCTATCTGCTCTCGCACCGCTTCCCCCAAACCTGGCGCATCTTCAACCAATAAAACCCGCATCTGGCAGCTCCTGTGATCGTGTCGTGCAGAACCTTGACCGTCTTAACTGAGGTCAATCTGAAGATTCAGGTGAATGTCAGGATTGCGCCGTAGGTTATGCCAACGATGGCGCCTCGATAGGAGATAGATCATGAAATCAGGTTTTATAGCCAGTACCGCGTTATTGAGCGTGCTTTTCAACGGATACGCGGTGGCCGATGAAGACTGCAGCGACCCCGTCAGCGACTGGCAATCACGCGAAACCTTGCGTCAGCAGGTAGAGCGGCAATACGGCTGGAGTGTGCAGCGCATCAAGGTCGACGACGGTTGTTACAAGCTCAAGGGACTGGACCGCCAAGGCAATGTTGTCGAAGCCCGCTACTCACCGGCATCGCTGCACCTGCGCAAGCTGGAGATCCACTTCCGGGCCGACAGCGATGGCGGGGAATACCTCGGAAAGCCGTTGATCAAATGACAATTTTGCGGCCCTTCAGGTTGCTGTCAGCAAGCAGGTCCAGGCTCTGTATCAACGCTCAAGAAAGGACAAGGCCATGAAAAAATTTATCGCTGCAACCTGTATCGCCGGCGCCATCAGCATCGCCCTGCCGGGGCTGGCCCAGGCCCGCGAAGTCACCCTGACGACCCAACTCAAACGCTACAGCGGAAATGATGCGTATCTGGCGATTTATCTCACTGATGCCAACGGTCAATACCAGAAGACTCTTTGGGTGGCCGGAAAAAAAGCCAAGTATTACAAGCACCTGAGTGACTGGGCACGTGGAAGCAAGCTCAATCCCAGTGAGTTCGACGGGGTCAGCGGCGCCAGTGTCGGCAGTGGGCGCACACTCAAAGTCAGCGTCGAGCTTGCAGATACCCTGATCGATGCCGGGTATCAGATCCGAATCGACAGTGCCGTTGAAGACAAGCGTGATGTCCGCTCCGATGTCAGTGTCCCCCTGACGTCCGAAGGCGCAGGCAAGCCGGCGGCCGGCAGTACTTACGTCGAATCCTTTACTTACGATTTGTAGCCCCTGCCGTTTCCGGAGACTGAACATGCTTCGCCAGTTTCATTCCCTGCCCGGCCTGATCGCCGTCCTGCTGGTCATGTTGTTGGCCATCAGCGGCGCGATTTTGTCGGTCAACCCGGCTCTGGAGCGCCTGGCCGGCACGGCCACCGCCGCCGGGCAGGTCAACGTCGGTCAGTTGGCCGGGCGCGTAGCCAAGCACTTTCCCGGCGTGGAGCAGATCCAGCGCACAGCGTCGGGGACCGTCATCGTCTACTACAACCAGGACGGTCAGGCTGGAGCCGAAAAGGTTGACCCACTGACGGGTCGAGGCTTGGAGGCTTATGAACCATCCGCCTTCTCGCGCTGGATGAAGGGGCTGCACCGGTCGCTGTTGCTTGGCACACCAGGTCATGGAGTAGCGGGCGTCGGCACGCTGTTCATGCTGCTACTGTCAGTCTCCGGAGTGCTGTTGTTGGTCCGTCGGGTGGGCGGCTGGCGCAACCTTCTGCGGCCATTGCGTGGCGACTTCAACCAGCGCTGGCACGCTGAAGTCGGCCGTCTGATCTTGCCTGGGCTGCTCCTGTCGGCACTCAGCGGGCTTTATATGTGCGCCACGACCTTCGACTTGATTGCCGACGGCAGCCAAAGTGAGCCCACCTTTCCCACCTATGTCAGTACCGGCCCGGCGTTGTCGGTGGCGAACCTGCCAGCCTTGCAGGTCACCGATCTGAATGACCTGCGCGAACTGGTCTATCCAAGTCCCAGCAACCCGCAGGACGTGTACTCCTTACGCACAGCCCAGGGTGACGGCTATGTGGACCAGGCCTCAGGCGCCTTGCTGTCTTACCAGGCCCACGACGCCATGCACAACGCCTACGAAATGATCTATCAACTGCATACAGGTGAGGGCCTCTGGTGGCTCGGCTTGTTGCTAGGCCTCTGTGCACTCTGTGTGCCGTTGATGAGCATCACCGGCATCCTGATGTGGTGGGACCGCCGCAGATCCGGACCCAACATCCGCAATAACAGCACCGCGCAAACCGCCGACAGCGTGATCCTGGTGGGCAGTGAACACAACACCACGTGGGGGTTCGCCAACGCCTTGCATGTTGCTTTGCATGAGGCCGGCCACCGTGTCCATAGCGCGGCGATGAACCAGTATTCCAATGACTACGGCAACGCCCAGCGCCTGTTCATCCTCACCGCGACCCACGGCGACGGCGACGCACCGGCCCAGGCTGCGCAGTTTCTGGCAAGGCTGGCCAAAGTCGGTCTCAAGCCTGGTCAGCCATTCGCCGTACTGGGCTTTGGTGACCGGCAGTTTCCACGTTTCTGTCAGTTCGCCCAGCAGGTACAGGAAGCCTTGTTGCAGGCCGGTGGTTCACCCTTGATGGGGCTGGAGACCATCAACCGCCAATCTTCTCAGGAGTTTGCCCGTTGGGGCCACGCATTGGGCGAGGTGTTGGGGGATGACCTGATGCTGGTCCACACGGCAAAACGACCGCATACCCATAGACTGGTGCTGGCCGAGCGCATCGTCTACGGTGAAAAGGTAGACACCCCCACCCACGTACTGCGTTTCAAGGCGCCTGGAAGGTTGCCCACCTTTGAAGCCGGTGACCTGGTTGGCATTCTGCCCCCTGGCAGCTCGGTTCCGCGTTTCTACTCGCTGGCCTGTGGTTCACAGGACGGCGTGTTGGAGATATGCGTACGCAAACACAAAGGGGGCTTGTGCTCACAATTGCTCCACAGTCTGGACATCGGCGCGCCGATAGAAGCCTTTATCCAGCCCAACCCACAATTTCGCCCGGCCTTGGGCGCTCACCCCGTGATTCTCATCGGCGCCGGTACTGGCATAGGTCCCCTCGCCGGTTTTATTCGTAATAACACGGCCCACCATCCCATGCATCTGTATTGGGGCGGGCGCAACCCGACATCGGATTTCCTTTACGAGTCGGAGCTGAACGGCTACCTGGCCGACCACCGCCTCACCGCACTGCGCCCCGCCTTCTCCCAGGCGATGGATCCCTGTTACGTGCAAGACCGGCTGATCAACGATACGAAAATCCTGCGACAGTTGATTGAGAATGGTGCTCAGGTGTTGGTATGTGGCGGCCGTGAAATGGCCAAAGGCGTGATGCAGGCACTGGATGAAATACTCGCGCCGCTCAACCTGAGTGTGCAGGCCCTCAAGGTACAAGGACGCTACCGTGAAGATGTCTACTGAACTGCAACGCTACAGCCTCAATGGCGAGACCATGGGCACCCGATACACGGCCCTGTTCTATGCTGGAGCCGAGCTGGATACCAACGAGGTTGGCTGCAGCCTGGCATGTGCCGTTTCCCGGGTAGACCAGCAAATGTCCATTTGGAAACCCGACTCCGATCTCAACCGCCTCAACAGCGCCCCCGAACACCAATGGGTGCCTGCGCCCAAAGAACTGGTTACGGTGCTGGCGGCTGCGCTGCGTGTCAGCGAGCAATCTGGCGGCGCTTTTGATATCGCCGTCGGTGACCTGGTAGAGGCTTGGGGATTTGGTTGCAGCGAAAAATCTGCCACGCAACCGGTGCTCGGTACGTTGCCACTCCATGCCAGACCATCCGCCAGCGCAGGACTGGTGGTGGACCGGCAGCGTAATCAAGTGCGTAAACGTGGGCCGCTGCATCTCAACCTGAATGGGATTGCCAAGGGTTTTGGTGTCGATGAACTGGCCCGCTGCCTGGAAAGGTTTGGTATCACTTGCTATCTGGTTGGTATTGACGGCGAGATGCGTGCCGGGGGTCTAAAACCTGACGCCCAACCTTGGAAAGTCGCCATCGAAAAACCCTGTCGGGGCGTGCGTGAAGTCATGGGCGTCATGGAACTCAGCGAGGCTGCCATCGCAACATCCGGGGATTACCGACACTGGATCGATGTGAAGGGGCAGTCCTACGCCCATACTATGAACCCGGCTACGGGCGCTCCAGCGCGCAACTCGCTCGTGGCCGTCACGGTGGTGGCCAATTCCTGCATGCTCGCCGACGCCTGGGCCACAGCGCTGCTGGTATTGGGCGAAACCGATGGCCCTCGCCTGGCACAAGAGCGCGGCATGGACGCTTTGTTCGTTCTGCGTGATGCAGACCAGTTCAAAGAAATCTCGATTGTCGGCGGACAATTGCAAACGCGCATTCAGACGCACTGACGGGGCGATACGGGTGATCCCATCCCGGACGCCGCCGTTGTCGGGCGATAAAAAACAACCCTGGCGGGGTTGCCCCCGCCCCTTTCATCAAAGCCGAAAATATTGCTGCATGGCCCAGGAGAGCAGGTTCACCGCCTCATCGGCATGGGACGCCTGCGCTCGAATGAACACCACCTCGTGCTCCGGCACCCGGGGCAGATCATCGAGGATCTGCATCTTGTCCGTCACCCGGGCCCGGTCTATCAGACTGATCGCCAAGCCGGCCTCCACACACGCCTTGACGGCCTGGGTGGAGGGGCTTTCCAGGACAATGCGCGACTTGCGAGCGCATTGCTTCAGCGCTTCCACCATGGCTTGTCGATAAGGGCACTGCGCCGCATGCACGGCCAGTGGCAGTGGCTGCGTCGAGGCAATCACGCTATTGATCGGGCCGACCCAAACAGGTGTCGTGGAGGTTAACCGCAGCGACTCTGTGTCCGGCAGCTCCTTCGGCCGGGCAATCACCGCAGCCTGGAGTTTTTCACGTTGAACCTGATCACGTAGCGCGTAGCTTGGCGCCGTCCTGAGCTCCAGTACCACATTCGGCCAGGCGGCTGCGAATGTCGGAAGGATGTCGCGGATGACATGGTCCGCATATTCATCCGGCACGCCCAAGGTGATACGCCCCGCCAGACGGGTGCCATGCAGATCGGCCAAGACCCGGTCGTGGGTACTGAGCAACTCGGTGGTAGACAGGAGCAAACGCTTGCCCAGTGCGGTCAGGGAAACCGCCTGATTGTCACGGTTGAGCAATCGTCCACCGGCGACCGCTTCCAGCCGCTGGATGTGCACGCTCACCGCTGCCGGGCTTTTGTGCAGTTGCTCCGCCGCCGCACTGAATTTGCCGATGCGCGCCACCGCATGAAAAGTCCGTATCAGTTCGATATCGAGTATGGCCGGCATAATTCAACCTTTGTGAATGACTGCTGCACTATATTTTGATTTATTAGATTAGCCTGCTTTCGTAGCCTGTGGGCATGAATGCATACCGATCGATCTCATGCCCTGCTCTCTCCAAACCTCAATGGCACCAGGCGATACCTCTGTTCTTACTCGAGGCGGCGCTGGTGTTGAGCTGGAGTTCAGGCTTCATCGGCGCGCGCTTCTCGCTTGATTACGCGCCGCCGTTACTGGTCGTGTTCTGGCGCTGCGTGCTGGTCACGCTCGTTCTGTTCCCGTTTGTCGCCAGGAACTTGAGGCGAACCTCGGCTGCCGTGCTGCTGAAAAACGCCGGCATCGGTTTGCTGGCCATGGCGGGGTATCTGGCGGGTATTACCCAAGGCATTGCCTTGGGCGTACCGGCCGGGCTCGCTGCCCTGTTCGCCGACCTTCTGCCCATGGGCCTGGCTTTATTGGCCGCGGGCGTCCTGGGACAGCGACTGGCCTGGCCGGTTTGGGCCGGCCTGGTCATCGGCCTGATCGGGGCCGCGCTGGTGACACATGGCGCGCTGGCCTGGGGCGATGCGCCCTTATGGGCTTATGCGCTGCCGCTGCTTGGCATGCTTTCACTCGCCGTCGCGACATTGTGGCAAAAGCACCTCCCGCCATCGCAGTCCTTGGGCCTACTCCCCAACCTATGGCTGCAATGCTGTGTTTCGGGCTTTGCCTTCGCTTTGGTCGAGGGCTTACAGGGCAGCCTCGCACCGATACCCAGCACAGGTTTTATCTTGAGTGTCCTGTGGACCGCGGGCTTGTCTACGATTGGCGGATATGGGCTCTACTGGCTGTGCCTGCGCCGCGCGTCAGCCACCCGGGTCGCCAGCGTCCTGTACCTCAGCCCCCCCGTTACGATGCTGTGGGCCTGGGCGATGTTCAACGAACCTCTTTCCTGGCAAATGGTGTCGGGCATGGCGGTGTCCGGGATCGGCATCTGGATGGTGGTGCGCACCGAAGCTCGGCAGCCAGTGGCCGACACAGCTCAGTAGCCCTGTTCACTCTCCAGCGGGATAAGTCAATTTCAGCCCGTGAACCTTCGCAGCCGGACTCAACACCGCTGTATTGGCTTTATCTTTGTCCATGATATGGATGACTTCTACACCGCGAAGCAACAGATAGTCGGCGACGATCCTGCGATGGCAACGCCACCAAACAGCCTCCGCACACATGATGGCGCAGTGGTGAGTCTTGCTGAGCGCGAGGAGGCGATTCAGACCGACCTCAAATTCTTGCGAAAGGGCGTAGTCCGCGTAGTTATGGAAACTTCGATTGACCCAGAATGCGTTGACCTCATCGGCAACGGTCTTTGATTTTTTTCGTAATCCGCCAAGCTCCGGAATCTGTTGATGCCCGATATCGAATTCGGCCAGTCGGTGTGCAAGCGTATCCAGATTGTATTGAGGATTTGTCCGTGATCGCGGGACGGTCCTGATATCGACAATGGTATCGACACCAAAACCGCTGACGATCTCCACGAACTGTTCGAGGGTTCGGGTCGAATGACCCACTGTGTAAACACAGACACTTTGCATAAATACTAATCCACACCTGATTTCTTTCAGATGACCTGTGCAAGCAAGCCAGGTTCTAGTGGATTCACGCAAATCCGCCAGGGTGACAGCCGTCAGCCCTCACTTGCCAACTCCCCCTCAAGCCACTCGATCAGTGCGCTCACTTCAGCGCGATCTGCTGCGTGCGAATTTCTGAAAACCGATATCGCTTCAGGCAAGGGAACACTTTGCGCGCAAGGCCTCACCAAAGCCCCACGCTCAATCAGCCTTGCGGCGGTGCGGCGCCATCCCAGTGCAATTCCGTGCCCCTCCACCGCCGCCTGAAGCATCAAGGGGTAGCTGTCAAATACAGTGCCTTGAAGATCAACAGCCGGTATCTGTCCAAACGCTTTTAGCCAACCCTCCCACTGCATCCAGTGAGGCGGCGTAGTGCGATAGTGCAAAAGCGTGTGGCGAGCAAGCTCACTGACCTGCATGGGCGCTTGGACATTGAGGTATTGCGGACTGCACACCGGAAACACCTCATCGCTAGCGGTAAAGACCAGAACATGCGCACCACTGGGGCGCCCGGTGCTTTGCAAGGCCACGTCAAAATGCTCATTGAATTCAGTCAGCGGCCGGGTTGAAGTGGCCACCTGGATTTCGATCTCCGGGTATTGCTGGTGGAATGACGAAAGGCGCGGCATCAGCCAGTAGAACGCCTCGCACAATTGGCACAGCAGAACGACACGGTTCTTGCCAGGCGCCTGGCGAAGGGTCTCGGCGACATCGCTGATACTGCGCAAGGCGCTGCTCACCACACGCCCTAGCTCGCGTCCTTCCTGGGTGAGAAACACTGCGCGGTTGCGCCGACTGAAGAGCTTTAGCCCAAGATTCTCTTCAAGTCCCCGTATCTGCCGACTGATCGCCGCTTGGGTAATGTGCAGCTCCTCGGCGGCCTTCGAAAAACTCTCCAGCCGCGCCGCCGCTTCAAAAGGCAATAAACTGGCGAGCGGCGGTAAAGACTTTCCAAGCGTATTCATAATCACCGGTAATGCATCCGTGGCCGAGAACTCGTTTGTAGCATAGCCCTGACGCTGCGCAACATGAGCTGAATATCTCATGGATAGACCGATGCTCAGGAATGACTCAAACACCACCGCAGGCGTGGCCCTCGCCGTCGTCGCCACTCTGAGTTGGGCCTTGAATTTCGTAGCGCCCTACGTCACCGGTGCCTATTCGATCTACGACTTGATGATCGTTCGGTTTCTGATCGCCGGGACGCTGGGTATGGGCGTCATGGTGTTCTATCGAGCTCGACTTCGACGCCTGAGCCGCGAACAGCAGCTTCTTGGCGCAAGCCTGGGAATTATCGGGTACCTCGGCTATAGCACTTGCATTGCCGCCGGAGTGATTTACGGAGGGCCGGTACTGACCCCTGCACTTATTGGCATGGTGCCGCTTCTGCAGGCCGTGCTCGGCAACGCCACGAGCAGAACCCTCGAATGGCGCAAGCTCGTGATACCACTGGCGTTGATGACAGGCGGGCTGTTGCTGTTGAACGTCGGCAGTCTCAATCACCTCCCAACTGGCGACAGTGCCTGGCGCAAGGGGCTGTTCTTTTCAATCAGCGCAGTGATCCTCTGGCTCGTATTCGCCGCGTTGAATCAAAGGGGCCTGGAAAAACTTGCCGTCAACGCATCAGGGGCCTGGACCGGCTTGATGATGGCAGGCGCCGGGCTGGGCACCTTGATCGCCTTACCCGCCGTACTGGTGCTTGATCTTCTGAAACTGCCAAGTCTGGGCTTCAGTGTTTCCGTGGCTGGGCCGTTGTATGCCTGGGGGCTCTTTATCGCGCTGATGTCATCGGTCGTCGGGGCCTGGGCGTGGAATGCCGCGTCCCGTCGCCTGCCCATGGTGCTTAGCGGGCAACTGATATCCCTGGAGTCACTCTTCGCGACGATACTGGGCCTGATGTTTCATCAGCGACTGCCCACTCTTTGGGAAACCTCAGGGCTAGCCGGTGTTCTTGTCGGCGTGGTTGTGGCCGTTCGTATCATCCTGACATCCAGCGAATCGACCGACCGCGCCCGACACGAGGAGAACATCGCCAGGCGCACCCGGTGATGCATCTTTCACTGATCATCGTTTCGCTGCTGCCATGATCTGCTGGACTATACGTCCACGGCCTTGCGGGAATTGACTTCAGGCCGATGGCCGTGGCGCGGCTTGCCTTCTACCGGCTGACACAAATTGGCCGCAAGTGCTTCCAGCAAGGCACTGACCTTGGGAAGCTTCTCACGGCTTTTCTGCCAGGCAAGGTTGATCACCATTCCGTCGGTTGCCAGATGGGCAAGCACCTCAATCAACGTGCCCTCCTCAAGCTGCCGCTGGATCAACCATGAAGGTAACTGTGCAATCCCGCACCCGGCCGATACCGCAGCAACCAGCCCTTCACCGTCCCCCACGACCAACGCTGGCGACACCTGTTTTCTTACCGTCTCGCCGGGACGCTCACCGGCAAAATTCCACGGACTGAGCTTGCCGTCCGGCCAGCCGTAGGCGATGCACTGGTGATGTTCCAGATCGCGATCGGTCATGGGGATGCCATGCTTGGCCAAGTACATGGGTGAGGCACAGAAGACATGCCATTCACGACCCAGGTAACGATGCCCCAGCGCGTCAGGCCAAACCTGTGAGCCGCCAATGGTGACGACGATATCCACGCCTTCCTGGAGAGGGTCGATGAAACGATCCGTGAACGAGATGTGCGGCACCAGCCGCGGATAGTCCTGGATACACCGCAAGATGATGGGCATCACTTGCGAACGACCAAAGGCTGCCGGAAGGTCAAGCCGGACCCTACCCTGTGGCTCGGCGTCTTCAGCACGCAGCGACAGCTCGGCCTCTTCAAGGTCTGCAAGCACCCCCGTGCAGGTGCGATAGAACGCCGTCCCAGCGTCCGTCAGCGATACCCGCCGGGTGGTGCGATCGAACAATCGAGCGCCAAGACGGCTCTCCAGACGGGCGACGCTTTTGCTGATGGCCGAGCCCGTGAGGCTCATCCGCTCTGCGGCGGCCTTGAAGCTGCCGGATTCGGCGACGCAGACAAAGACATCGATCCCCTTCAATCGCTCGGAGGAAAACATTAGGCGTCCTGTTATTGATGAATTGAGTTCAACCTGCAATGGAAAATCCATCATAAATCAGAACTGGATTCCTCAGTAAACTTGCCGCGAGCGTATTGCGCCACGCTGCGCCCCTGGCAATGATCGATTGAACAAAGAGGCAAGGATGCTCGCTACCCTTAGAAACTACCCCACGACCGTCAACCTGCTGCTTTGCGCGTCTTCGATACTGACGTTGAGCCGAGCGATCACGCTGCCCTATCTGGTTATCTATCTGTCCGAAAACTTCGCCATGGGTGTGGCGGATATCGGAGTGGTCATCGGCAGCACACTGATCATTGGATCGCTATTGAGCCTCTATGGCGGTTTCCTGGTGGACAGGCTCTCCAGCTACCGACTCATTCTGGGGTTCAGTGGGTTGTTCAGCCTGGGGTTCCTTGGGGCAGTCGTGACCCGCGAACTCTGGCTTTTTTTCATCTGCCTGGTGCTGATCAATCTGGCATATGCCGTCATCGATATTGCGGTCAAAGCGGGATTTGGCAGCTTGCTCCCCGCCGCCGAACGCAGCGAAGTGTTCTCAATCAAATATACGCTGACCAACATCGGCTATGCCGTCGGACCGTTTCTCGGGGCGGGGATAGCCAAGCTAGGGATCAGCTTGCCCTTTCTATTGTCTGCCGGGCTCGGTGCCGGCTTCTTTCTCATTTACTTCGTTTGGGGCGACAGACATTCCGCCCCCGTCGACGCAGGCCAGACGCCTGTGCCTTTCCTGGCGGTGGGCAAGGTTCTGCTCCAGGATTACCGGTTGGTGTGTTTCACCCTCGGCGGCCTGCTCAGCGCCGTGGTCTTCGGCCAGTTCACCGCCTATCTCTCGCAGTATCTGGTGGTTACAACCACGCCGGAGGACACCTACCGAATCATCAGCGCTATCGTCACGACCAATGCGCTGATGGTGATCAGCCTGCAATATTCCATCGGCAAGAAAATATCCCATCGGCATCTGAATCTTTGGCTGCTGGCCGGGCTGGGAATGTTCCTCATGGGCTTGGCCGGTTTCGCCCTGTCCAACTCGGTGATGTTCTGGGTGATGTCCATGGCTGTATTCACTGTCGGGGAAATAATCGTATTCCCCGCGGAATACATGTTCATCGACAACATCGCGCCCAACCATCTGCGCGGCATGTACTACGCCGCGCAGAACCTCGGCAACCTGGGGGCCGCAGCCGGGCCGTTGCTCTGCGGCGTGGTCCTGGCCACGCAACCGCCCCACAGCATTTTCTACATGCTCGCGCTCTTTATTATCGCGGGAGGAGCCTTTTATATATTGGGCGCTTCCCGCTGGCTCAACCACGGCCGACAAAAATCGTGAAAAGTCTCTGCCATCTCACCCAGCGAACAAAAAAGCGGTCTTCGGAACAGCCCTTGAACGGCCCGTACGCCTCAGTCAAAACTGCCAGGCGGGAGGCGACCGACCTCGGGTCTTGCGAACAGGTATCCCTGCATCAGATCGATACCCAACTCCAGGAGCGCGGCGCTTTCCCCACGCGTCTCAATGCCCTCGGCTATGACGGTAATGCCCAGGCGTTTGGCGACCAGGACGATACCCTCGACAATCGCTTGCTTGACGGTGTCTTGATCAATCGTGCGAGTCAACGCCATATCAATCTTCAGCACTTGCGGCTGAAACATGGCCAGCAGATTGAGCCCTGAGTAACCGGAGCCGAAATCGTCAATGGCGGTGGTGAAACCCTGGCGCTCGTACTCCACGAAAATCGACTTGAGGTGCTCAGGATCTACCACTTTCTCGCCTTCCGTCACTTCGAACATGAGTCGGTTTGGCGGGAAGTTTGTATTACGTGCGGCTTCCAGGGTTGCCCGGATACAGGTCTCGGGCCTGTACACGGCATTGGGCAGGAAATTGATGCTGAGCAGGCAATCGGCAATGTTCAGAATGCCCAGCCGGGCGGCTTCCTCGATCGCCTTCACGCGACACGCCTGGTCGAACCGGTAGCGGTTACCGTCATTGACCAGTCCAAGAATGTAGCCTGCCGATTCGCCATTGACGCCCCGCACCAACGCCTCATAAGCGAACGCGGTGCGCGTTCGTACATTGAAGATGGGTTGAAAGGCCATTGTGAAGTCGAACCCCAGCGCCTCATGGTTGCGGCATTCGGCGCAACCGAGGGATTTGAAGGCTGGATCGGAGGAGTCTTGGGTCATGATCAATATTCCGTTGCTTAACGGGGCATCCCCTGCACATGCAAGGAACTGTAGTCGACACCGTTTGAATCGGCACAGTCCGAGCTTTCTGGAGGACGTTTGAGTCCATGATTACCGACGGGACTCCTCCAGCCCGCTAGCCAGGCTTTATCGCCACGGGCATCGCGATACGCGTGCAGGCGTAAAGCAATATTCCGACAACCATCAAGGCTGCACCGCGAAGCCAGGTTTCCAGGCTTTGCTGACTGAGCAATATCAAACACGAAACGATAGCCAGAACGGGCACCCAGGTAGGCACCCGAAAATGCGCTTCCTCAACCGTGTCACGCCTTAACACCAATACCGCCAGATTTGTGCTGAGGAATACGAAAAGCAACAGCAGAACAACTGTCTGGGCCAATGCAGCAAGGGTGCCGGTCAGTGTCAACGCAATAGATACAAGGGTCGTGGCGATGATAGCGACCCAAGGCGTACGTCTGTTGGGCAGTACCTGCGCCAAGGCCTCCGGCAACAGCCCCAGACACGCCATTCCATAGGCGAGTCGACTGGCCATGATCAGAGTCAGCAACGCTCCGTTGGCCACGGCAATGAGCGCGATAAAGGCAAACACGCGAGGTGGAATGTTCAATCCCGATGCCCGGACGACTTCCAGCAACGGAGCCGACGTTGCTACCAGTTGCTCCATCGGCAGCACTGAAGAGGCTGCGACACCAACGGCCATGTAGACGACCCCGGCGGTCAACAATGCCGCAAATAAGGCGCGCGGATAGACCTTTCGAACATCACGTATTTCCTCAGCCAGATTGGCGGATGTTTCAAAGCCGACAAACGAATAGAAGGCCAGCAATGCCGCCCCCAACACCGCCAGCATCGGACTGACCCCCGGCTTGAATTGCAACGCGGCTTCCAGGTGAGCATCACCGGAACGGAAAAACCAGGCGGCGGCCACAACGACCAGAATCAGGCCTGACAGCTCTATGAGCGTCATCACTAGATTCGCCCCCAGAGATTCTTTTATTCCCCTGGCATTCAAGAGCGCTATGACCACCAGAAACACCAGGGCCGCGACGTGCGGTGAGACCTGAACAAATGCGCCCAGATAATCACCCGCGAAAGCCAGCGAAAGACCGGCAGCGCTTGTGACAGCCGCAGCCAGCATGCAGAACCCGACCAAAAACGAAATAAGCGGTGACTTGAATGCCTTCTCGGCATACACCGACGCCGCTCCCGCATGGGGGTATTTGGTGACCAGCTCCGCATACGAACCGGCCGTCAGCATTGCGAAGAATAATGCGACCAGCAACGGCACCCAGATCGCGCCGCCCACCTCCCCCGCGATCGTGCCGGCGAGCGCATAAACACCGGCGCCGAGTACATCGCCAAGAATGAAAAGAAACAGCATCGGTCCTGTCACCGCCCGGCGCAAGGAGGTCCGGGATTTAGGGGGCGTTACTTTCATATTCTGGCTCTGCTTCAAACATGCACGTGTTAGGTACCTCGCGTTGCGCCAGGCAGTGGTATGACTCTCTGAGTAGTGGAAGTATTTGCCCAGTGAAAGTTCAGAAATGTTCCCCATCATCGCGCCGTCCGGGTCAATCGTCAGAGTCATTTACTGGCCCTTGGTGGGACCGTTGGTCGAAAGCAAAATCGGGCAAACAGGCCAGTCCAGCAATCGTGATCTAGTATCAACGCAGGTTCGGCTGGAGAAGCCCCAATGTCGTTGGCTGAAGAACGCAAACCTGAACGCCGCAAGGAAACCCGGCTGTTCCTCTTCCTTGTCGTGTTCCTCTTTCCGCTGCTGTCGGTCGCCATCGTCGGCGGCTACGGTTTCCTCGTCTGGTTTTTCCAGATGCTGTATGGCCCTCCTGGCCCTCCCCACTGACCGGTGGCTTTTTCTTGAGGCTATTGGAGCCCGTTCATGGACGAAACCCTGCATATCGCCAGTCTTGTCGTACTTGCCCGACCGGAGATGTTCGACGCGGTCAAGGCCAACCTGCGCCTGCTCGATGGCCTGGAGTTGCATCAGGAAAGTGCCGCCGGAAAACTGGTGGTAGTGCTTGAAGCCGTGCATGAAGACCAGATCCTGCAACGCATCGACCAGATCAACAACCTGCCCGGCGTACTCAACGCGGCGTTGATCTATCACGAACTCCTCGAGCCCGAAGGAGACATCGAATGAGCATGACCCGCCGTGCATTCGTCAAGACCCAGGCCGCCGCCATTGCAGCCGCCGCTGCGGGCCTGCCGATCGTAACCTCTGCCAGCAACCTGGTGACCGAAGCGGACATGGTCACCCTGGACTGGAACAAGGCGCCTTGCCGGTTCTGTGGCACCGGGTGCAGCGTGATGGTCGCGACCCGGGATAACCGGGTGGTCGCCACCCATGGCGACGTGAAGGCCGAAGTCAATCGTGGGCTCAACTGCGTGAAAGGCTATTTTCTTTCAAAGATCATGTATGGCGTCGATCGCCTGACCCAGCCGCTGTTGCGCATGAAGAACGGTCAATACGACAAGCAGGGCGAATTCCAGCCGGTCAGTTGGGAGCAAGCCTTCGACATCATGGAGCTGAAGTTCAAGCAGGCCCTGAAAAGCAAGGGGCCGGAATCGGTCGGTATGTTCGGCTCCGGACAGTGGACGGTCTGGGAAGGCTACGCCGCCAACAAACTGATGAAGGCCGGCTTTCGCACCAACAACATCGACCCCAACGCCCGCCATTGTATGGCCTCGGCGGTGATGGGTTTCATGCGCACCTTTGGCGCCGATGAACCCATGGGTTGTTATGACGACATCGAAGCCACCGATGCCTTCGTGCTCTGGGGCTCGAACATGGCCGAGATGCACCCGGTGCTCTGGAGCCGGGTCACCGATCGCCGCCTGAGCCAGCCCCATGTGAAAGTGGCGGTGCTGTCCACCTTCGAACATCGCAGTTTCGAGTTGGCCGACATCCCCATGGTGTTCAAGCCGCAAACCGACCTGCTGATTCTTAACTACATCGCCAACCACATCATTGAAAGCGGCGCGGTGAACCAGGATTTCATCAGCAAGCACACTCGCTTTGCCCGGGGTGCCGACGACATCGGCTACGGCCTGCGTCCTGACGACCCACGGGAAACCAGCGCGAAGAATGCCGGCAAGGCCAACACCTGGACGGATATTGACTTCGAGGCGTACGCCGCCTTCGTCAAGCCTTACACGCTGGAGCGAACCGCCAGGGAGACGGGGGTTGCACCTGAGCGACTGAAAAGCCTGGCGCAGTTGTATGCCGACCCCAAGCGTAAGGTCGTGTCGTTCTGGACCATGGGGTTCAACCAGCACACGCGTGGCGTCTGGGCCAACAACCTGATCTACAACATCCACCTGCTTACCGGCAAGATCAGTGAGCCGGGCAATAGCCCGTTCTCGTTGACCGGTCAACCGTCGGCCTGTGGCACGGCACGTGAAGTGGGGACTTTTTCCCACCGACTACCGGCCGACCTGGTGGTCACCAATCCCAAGCATCGCGCCACCGCCGAGAAAATCTGGAAGCTGCCCGCCGGCACCATCCAGGAAAAGCCCGGCTTCCACGCGGTGGAACAGAGCCGCATGCTCAAGGACGGTGTGCTCAACGTGTGCTGGACCCAGGCCAGCAACAACATGCAGGCCGGACCGAACATCATGCAGGAAGTCCTGCCGGGTTGGCGCAACCCGGACAATTTCATGATTGTCTCCGACGTCTACCCCACCGTTTCCGCCCAGGCCGCCGACCTGATTCTGCCCAGCGCCATGTGGGTGGAGAAGGAAGGCGCCTTCGGTAACGCTGAACGACGCACGCAATTCTGGCATCAGTTGGTGACGGCACCGGGAGACGCCCGGTCGGACCTGTGGCAGTTGATGGAATTTTCCAAGCGCTTCACCACCGATGAAACCTGGCCCGCCGAATTGCTCGCCAAGGCACCTGAGCTCAAGGGCAAGACCCTCTTCGAGGTGCTGTTCAAAAATGGCCAGGTGGACCAGTTCCCCGTCGAGCAGTTGGAAGCCGGCTACAAAAACGATGAAGCCAAGGCCTTTGGGTTTTACCCGCAGAAGGGGCTGTTCGAGGAGTACGCCCAATTCGGTCGCGGCCATGGACATGACCTTGCCGCGTTTGACCGTTACCACAGTGAACGGGGCCTGCGCTGGCCGGTGGTGGATGGCAAGGAAACCCGCTGGCGTTATCGCGAGGGGCTGGACCCCTATGTGGAGAAAGGCAGCGAGGTGCAGTTCTATGGCTATCCGGACAAGAAGGCGATCATTTTCGCCCTCCCCTACGAACCGCCGGCCGAGGCACCGGATGCGGACTACCCGTTCTGGCTGAGCACCGGGCGCGTTCTTGAACACTGGCACACGGGCAGCATGACCCAGCGAGTCGAAGAACTCTACAAAGCCGTGCCGGATGCGCTGGTGTACATGCATCCCGAGGATGCCAAGGCCTTGAAAGCACGGCGCGGCAGTGAAGTGAAGCTGATCAGCCGACGCGGTGAGATCCGTGCGCGCATCGAAACCCGCGGGCGCAACAAGCCGCCTCAAGGATTGGTATTCGTGCCGTTTTTCGACGCCAACAAGCTGATCAACAAGGTCACGCTCGATGCCACCGACCCGATCTCCAAGCAAACCGACTACAAAAAGTGCGCGATACGCATCGAGTTGGTCAGCGTGGCCTGAGGAGAACCCTGATGTTTTTTCGAATGCTGCCCTTGTTTCTGCTTGCCGCGATTGGCGTGGTGATCGCGGCTGAAATCAACTACCCGCTCGACGCGCCAGCTCCGGATGGGCGTCGCCCCGGCGGCACTCTGTCCCAGAACATGCCCGCCCCGCCCATTACCGATGAAGAAAACAAAGACCTCAAACGCGAGCGTAATTACCCGGATCAGCCGCCGACCATTCCCCACACCATCCGTGGCTATCAGGTCGACGCGAACGGCAACAAGTGCCTGTCCTGTCACAGCCGTGCCAACAGCGCACGGACCCAGGCAACGATGATCAGCATCACCCACTACATGGACCGCGATGGCCAAGCGCTGGCGGCCGTCTCACCACGTCGGTACTTCTGCAACCAGTGCCATGTACCGCAGGCGGACGTGAAGCCTTTGGTGGGAAACAATTTCGAGACAATCGACAAACTGCTGCAAGACAACGCCAACGCCACGAAGAAACCTTGAGGAGGCAACATGAAAGCACTGTTCGCCTTGCTCAAGGACTACTGGGGCGTCCTGCGTCGTCCGAGCCTGTATTACAGCCTGGGTTTCCTGACGCTTGGGGGCTTTATCGCCGGGATCGTTTTCTGGGGCGGCTTCAACACTGCCCTGGAGGCGACCAATACCGAGACGTTCTGCGTGTCCTGCCATGAAATGCGTGACAACGTGTTTGTCGAGCTCAAGGACACGATCCACTACACCAACCGCTCCGGCGTACGCGCCAGTTGTCCGGACTGTCACGTGCCACACGAGTGGACCCATAAGATCGCGCGCAAGATGCAGGCCTCCAAGGAGGTCTGGGGCAAGATTTTCGGTACCATCGACACCCGCGACAAGTTCCTCGCCCTGCGACGTGAACTGGCCGAGCACGAATGGGCCCGACTCAAGGCCAACGACTCGCGAGAATGCCGCAATTGTCACAACTTCGAATTCATGGACTTCACCCGGCAAAGCAAGCGCGCCTCGAGCATGCACTCGACCTCACTGGCCAATGGCGAGGCAACCTGCATCGATTGCCACAAGGGCATCGCCCACAAGTTGCCTGATATGAGCGGCGTCAAAGGCTGGTGAGGAGGTTCGGGCCGCCCATACGCTTCAACCTACCCAGCCGATGGCCGTTTTCGGGATGACCTCGGACTCATCGAGTTTGGAGGCAAACATGCTCACCGCTTCGAGTGCGTCACTGGTACCGGTTCTGATCTGCAGAATAACCGATCCGGCCTGATCGGCCAGGGTTACGCCACGCAGGGCGCCCTCCTGGGTCACCGTCATGCTGGCGACGGCGTCACGGGTTTCAGACAGAATCAGGCCGATCATCTCGGCAATCTCGGCCGTCGAACGGCTGGTGCGCCCGGCCAGTTGCCGGACTTCATCGGCGACCACCGCAAACCCTCTCCCTTGATCGCCGGCCCGCGCCGCTTCGATGGCCGCGTTAAGGGCAAGCAGGTTGGTCTGGTCGGCGATGCCGCGAATGGTATTGACGATGGCCGTGATCTCTTCAGAACGCGCGCCCAACTGGCCGACCAATCGTGCAGAGGCTCCGATATTGTCAGCGATCTGGCGCATTTCCTTGGCCGTCTGCTGAATCACTTGCGAGCCCTGTTCAGCGACTTTCTCGGTCTCGGCAGAGATGTGGTAGGCACGGGAAGCGCCGCGCGAATCCTCTTCGAATTTCTCGACTCGTTCGCTGATGTCACTGGCGAACTTGATGATTTTGCTCAGCTTGCCTTCGGCATCGTAGACCGGGTTGTAACTGGCCTCCAACCAGACAACCTTGCCGTGCTTGCCCAGACGTTTGAATTGACCACTGAAAAATTCACCGCTATTGAGGCGACGCCAGAAATCGCTGTATTCGGAGCTGCTCACCAGCTCCTGCTCGCAGAACAGCCGGTGGTGCTTGCCTTTGAGTTCCGCCAGCGAGTAATTCATGACACTGAGGAAGTTGTCGTTAGCGGTCAGGATGTTGCCGTTCAGATCGAATTCGATCACCGCCATAGCGCGATCGAGTGCGGCCAGCTTGCCTTGGGTTTGCGCCTCGTTTGCTACCCGCGCGGTGACGTCGAGTGCATATTTGACCACTTTTACAACGCGGCCTTGTTCGTCCACTACCGGGTTATAGCTGGCCTCCAGCCAGACATTCCCACCCTTGCCATTGACTCGCTGAAAAGTGCCGGACACGAATTGACCGGACCGCAGGCGGTCCCAGAACTGACGATACTCGGCGCTGCTGACCAGCGCGGGCGTGCAGAAATCCCGATGAGACATACCGGCCAGTTGATCTGCCCGATGCCCCATCGTATGCAAGAAATTCTCATTGGCGCGCAGTACCTTGCCATCTGGGCTGAACTCCACAACGGCCATCGACCGCTCCAGAGCACCCACCAATCCTTTGTACGTTGCCAATTCGGCTGTCCTAGCCATCAATTCACTTTTCAGCGTTGAATTAAACATGACGTACCCTCGGCGAACCCACAAATCGATCGGACCTTATTGAGGGTATCGGCGAGTTGGCTGAAGGCTAAATACGGCGTGAAAGATTATGTTTTGACGCCAGATAAACGGCAGAAAAACCGTTTTGACTTGTCTCCATCGGATCGTGGAAATGGCCAGACCAGGCAAGCCGCATTGGCTTGCCTGGTCTGGCCCTTCGGTTGCCAGCGGACCGTCAGTCAGCCCTCCCCGACCGGCTGCAACACGCCGGCGGCCTCAGGCTTTTTTGCGAACAGCCTTTGTGGCAACAGGAAGTACGCCAGTGCAGGCAACAGGATCAGCGCGCCGAGCATGTTCACCAAGAACATGAAGGCCAGCAGGATGCCCATGTCGGCCTGGAACTTGATCGGCGAGAAAGCCCAGGTCGCCACGGCGATAGCCAGGGTGACGCCGGTCAGCAGAACCACCTTGCCGGTGAACAGCAGCGCGCGGTAATAGGCCTCGGACAGCGTGGCGCCGGCGCGCATGTGGGTCAGGATCACGCTCAGCACATACAGCGCGTAGTCGACCCCAATGCCCACCCCGAGGGCGATCACCGGCAAGGTCGCCACCTTCACGCCCATGCCCAGACCCACCATCAGCGCCTCGCAGAGGATCGAGGTGAGCATCAGCGGCAGCACCGCGGCGAGTACCGCGCGCCAGGAACGGAAGGTCACCCAGCAAAGCAGGATCACGGCACCGTAGACCCAGAACAGCATCTCGCGCATGGCCTTCTTTACCACAATGTTGGTCGCCGCCTCGATGCCGGCGCTCCCCGCAGCGAGCATGAACTTCACGTCCGGCAGTTGCTGCTGGGCGATAAAGGCTTCGCTGGTCTGCACCACCCGCTCCAGAGTGTCAGCCTTGTGGTCGGCCAGGTAGACGTAAAGCGAGAGCAGCGAACAGCCCTGGTTGAACAGCTCACGCGGCGCACGGGTCTGTACCGCGCCGAGGGCCCCGTCATTGGGAATCAACTCGTACCATTTGAAGTTGCCCTCGTTATACCCGGCGGCGGCGATCTTGCTCAGGGCCGCCATGGAGTTGGTCGACTCGACGCCCGGCAATTGCTCCAGTTGCCAGGCCAAAGCATCCACCGCCGCCAGGGTCGGATAGCGGGTGCACTGGTCTTCCGGGGTTTTGACCATGACCACGAAAATGTCCGAACTGGCCGCGTAGTTCTGCGTCATGAAAGCCGCATCGCGGTTGTAGCGCGAGTCTGGACGCAGCTCCGGAGCGCCTGGGTCCAGATCGCCGATTTTCAGGTGCAGGCTGACGGCGAAACCGCCGACCGCCAGCGCCAGGCCCACCAGGCAAGCGCCGTAAGCCCAGGAGCGCCGGGTGAACAGGTCGAGGAAACTCCAGAGCGGATGCTTGACGTTTGCTTTCAACTCAGCGGTTTCGGCCCGCAAGCTGCGCTCGGCCGCCTTGGCGCCGACACCGATATAGCTGAGCAGAATCGGCAGCAGGATCAGGTTGGTGAAGATCAGCACCGCCACTCCGATGCTGGCGGTAATCGCCAGGTCCTGGATCACGCGGATCTTGATCACCATCAGCACCGCGAACCCCACCGCATCACAAAGCAACGCGGTCATGCCGGCGGCAAACAAGCGGCGGAAGGTATAACGCGCGGCGACCACCCGGTGCGTGCCACGACCGATGTCCTGCATGATGCCGTTCATCTTCTGCGCGCCGTGGCTCATGCCGATGGCGAACACCAGAAAAGGCACCAACGCCGAATAGGGATCCAGGTCGTAACCAAGGCTGGCGAGCAGCCCGACCTGCCAGAGCACCGCCACCAGGGAGCAGAGCACCACCAGCGCGGTGCTGCGGGCACAACGGGTGTACCAGTAGAGCACCACGACCGTCACCAGCACGGCAACCACGAAAAACAGCATGACCTGGACCAGTCCGGCAATCAGGTCGCCGATGATCTTGGTGAACCCAGTGATGTGGATCTGGATTCGATCGCTCTGGTATTTGTCGCGCAAAGCTTCCAGCTGCCGGGAAAATTCGCCGGCATCCAGCGCCTTGCCGGTCACGGGATTGATTTCCAGCAGCGGCACGAATATCACGCTGGACTGAAAGTTGCCCGCCACCAGTTGGCCGATCTCGCCGGAGCGGGCAACGTTGGTGCGCACCTGCTCCAGACTGGCGGCGGAACCGTCATAGGTGTCCGGGATCACCGTGCCGCCATCAAGGCCCTCCTCTGTCACGGCCGTCCAGCGCGTGGTCGGCGTCCAGAGCGACTTCATATAAGGCTTGTCGACACCCGGCAGCAAATAGATCTCGTCGTTGAGCCTGGCGAGAACGTCGAGGTAATCCTTGTCGAAGATGTTGCCGTCCTTGACCGCCACGGCAATGCGCACTGAGTTACCCAGGCCGCTCAATTCGCTGCGTCGCTCAAGGAAATTGGCGACGTAAGGGTGCGACGTCGGAATGGTTTTTTCGAAACTGGCATTGAGACCGATCTTGCTGGCCTGGTAACCCAGCACCAGGGTGGTCAGCAGGCAGAGCAGAATCACCCAGGGGCGATGATTGAAAATCGCCCGCTCGCCCATGTTTCCGGAACGCGGATCGAAATCCTCCAGACGGGCGATTACCACTTGCTGTTCGAGGGCGGGATTATGGTCGTTCACATCGGACTCCGAATACGGCCGCATAGGGCTCTGGCAAGTGTTTCAACGTTGCGCCGAGTAAAGGTCATGCTTGAGGCGGGTCACGCCACTGAGGCCGACACCAATCAAGCTGCCGTCCGGGGCGGCCACCAGCCCGGCGAGCGAGGTGCCGGTCGGTCCTTTCAAGTGCCGCAAGCTGCGGCCTCGATCGAGGCTGAGCAGCAGATCGCCGGCCTGGCTGGCCAGGATCAACGCGCCATCAGGCGAGCGAGTGCCGGCCGACAAGGCCACTTCCAGCCCCGTCTCGATCCGCCGCCAACTGACACCCTGGTCGCCCGACCAATAAGCATTGCCGCGCAGACCGAAGGCCAGCAACTCCCCGGCCGAACTGCCCTGCACACCGAAAAAACTGCCGTCATAGGGTGAATCGAGGGCCTCGAAGCGGCTCCCGTTGTCAGTTGAACGCAGCAGCAGACCGCGTTCGCCGACGATGAACAGCGCACTGCCCGCCGGGCGAATGCCGTACAGGTTGAGGCCCTCGGGGTTATCCACCTGCTGCATCCACGGCTGCCAACTGTCGCCACCGTCAGCGGTACGCAGAATCAGGCCATAGGCGCCGACCACATAGCCGTTGCGACGGTCGCTGAAATACAGGTCGAGAAACGGCTTGTCCGGGCCATCGGCGACCAGCCACTCGGCATCCTTGAGCCGCTTGGCGTCGTTGCCTTGTTGAGCCGAAACCAGCGCCAGGTGCGCCGCTGCGACACCATCGAGTTGCTTGACCCAGGTTTCGCCACCGTCGGTGCTGTGAAGAATCACGCCCAGATGACCGACAGCCCAGCCCCGTTCGGCATCCACGAACTGCACCGCCGTCAGGCTGACGCTGACCGGCACACGGGCCTGGCGCCAGCTCTGGCCGGAGTCATCAGAGAGCAGCACGATGCCGCGTTCGCCGACCGCCACCAGCCGATCGCCCGCCCGGGTTACCGCCAGCAGCACCGCACGGGGTGCCTTGGCACTTTGCAAGGCCGGCTGGTTGAGTAGTGCTATGCCCGGGCTGGCCGTCGCCCAGCCTGACACTGATAACGCAGCCAGCAGCAAGGCCACCGGTAGCGCCCGCATGAGTGAAAAATTACCGATCATGTCCGCTCCAACCGCCGCATAAGAATTATCCAACCGCTGATCGCACAACGCGCCGATGCCTGGGCTCCGGCGCCTTGCACAATCGCTTAGCGCATACTGTCGCTGGCCATGGCGTCAGGGGTGAAGAACGCGGACGGCGGACGCGGATAGCTCTGGTACTGCACATCCAGGTCGTTGGCCGAGGAGTTCAGGAAGTAGGCGCCGGTCTCCAGGTTGTAGCTGCCCCACATCATCTGAGCGGTCAGCGCGGGCATTTCAGGCGCCAGCAACGTCAGCGAATAGTTATGCCGCCCCAACTTGCCTTGGGCGTCATAGCCGTCGAGCAGCAGCACTTGCCAGGAGTCCTCGTCCACGTAATAGGTGCGCTTGGGCACCACATGACGTTTGCCATCCTTGAGTGTCGCGCTCACGACCCACACCCGATGCTTCTCCCACCGCACCAGATCCGGGTTGAGGAAGCCTGGCTTGAGCAACTCGTCGCTGCTCGCTGCTGCCGCGCGGTTGTTGTTGTAGGGCACCAGCAACTCTTTCTTGCCAACCAGCTTGAGGTCGTGGCGGTCGGTCGGACCGAAGATCATGAAGGCCTCGTCGAAGAAACCGACGCCCGAGGTGACGAAGTCCGGCGTATCGTAGGCAACGTTCGGCGCACGACGCACCCGGCGCTGGCCGACCAGGTACTGCCAGGCGGCACGTTTGCCGGGGTCCATGTCCCAGTGGGTCATCAGGCCCTCGCCGGCCTTGGAGGACGGTTGTTCCGTGGCCAGTTTGCCGATCAGAAACTTGCCCGCGAAGGTTTCCAGGCTGCCGTCTTTGAAGTAGTAGGGTTGCTGGTACCAGAAGCGCGCGCGGGTGGCCTGGATTTTCTTGCCGCCTGCGGTCATCAGCCAGGTGTCAAAAGGTGAATAGAAGGTGTCTCCGCCTTGCCAGGACAGGCGATAGTTCCACAGCACCTCGGCGCCGTTTTGCGGCAATGGAAATGGGATCCCGCCATAGGCGCCGCTGACCTTTTCGGTGGTCACCTCAAGGTTCGCGCGGGTAGCGTTTTTCAGGGTGTTGTCATACACCCACTGAGGCGCTGCGGCACTGCGCCGGGTGGGATAGACGTCCAGACGGTAAGCGGGATACTTCTGCAACAGGGCTTTGGTGCCTTCGGCCAATTGGTCGGCGTACTGCGCCATGTTGGACGCGCTGACCGAGTACAGTGGCTTGTCGGCGGCGAACGGATCAGCGCGTTTATCGCCATTCTTGTAGCCGGACAGTGCTGTGGTGTAGCCACCTGTCCATTCCGGAATGCTGCCGTCTTTGTTGCCGGCGCGCTCGGCGCCAAGGGGGGTGAGGTCCGAGTTCAGGCGTGCGGCCTGCTCCGGGGAAACGGCCGCGTGCACCAGGCCGGCACTGAGCAAGGCAATGGCCAAGGCCGAAATACGCAAGGAAAGGTTACTGTGCATAACGAATGAAACCTCTTATTAGAATGTGGTTTTCACGTACATGGAGACAAAGTCACGGTCGGCCAGCGATTGCCCGTAGCTGAAGTTGCCGTCCTCGCGCAGCCCTGCCTCCTTCTTGCCGAAGAAGTTCACGTAGTTGATGCCGAAGTCCCAGCGTTGCAGGTAAGTGGCTTTGACGCCGACACTCCAGTCGCCGGCGTGGGTATTGCCGAACCCGGCCTTGCTGACCGCTGAGGAGCGCCCATCGAGGACCACGCCAAAACCCATCGGTACGCTCAGGTCGAGACCGTCGGCCACCTGGAAATAAGCCGGTTCGGCCAGCACGCGCAGCGCTGTGGCGTCCCGGGTGGTGTTGGCGTCCAACGCCGCGCGGTTGTCGGTGACGCTGAGGGTGCGGTTCCAGGCCAGTTCGGCGAGCACCGAACCACCATCCCACAGCGGGCCGGGCGACAGCAGATAGATGGTCGAGAGGTTGACGTGGGCGGTCTTGCCCTTGGCGTAGAGCGCATCGCCGTTGTTGTCCGCCGCCATGGCAGGTGTCACCACCTGCAGGTTGCTCACCAGCGGTGCGTCCCAGCGCACCGAGGTTTCGCCGGCGAAATTGAACGGGCCATAAGCCGTGGAGAAGCTGGCGCCGAGGGTTTTGATGTCTTCGGCGTAAACCTGGCGATAGGACCCCAGGATCGGCAGCCCGGTGGCCGCGGCCGCTGCACCGTCCAGATAGGCATAGAGCGCGCTCGGCGCCTTGTCGTGATACTTGGCAGCGTAGAAGCCCAGTTCCAGTTCGGTGCCTTCGGGCTTGTAGCGCAGTTGCATGCCGCCTTGGCCGGAGTTCCTGGCCTCGATATCGGAGGCATGCACGGTGGTGTTGCCAAACACCTGGGTCCAGTCGCCGGAACCTTCGCCGATACCATCGTTGTCACTCAGGTAGCTGCCCGCCCCCGGCAGGTTGGAACGCTCCCATTCGAACTGATAGTAGGCACCCACAGACAACTGCGGGTTGATCTGCAACTGCCCGGACACCTGATTGACCGGACGCAGGATTTCCTTGAACTGGGTGCCGGGTACGCTGAGCAGCTTGACGATATCGCTCGGCCCCTGGGCATTGGCAATGCCGTTGCCCCCGTAGAACAGGCTTTCGCCATAAATCAGGCTATGCCGGCCCAGCCGCACGGTGCCCTGGCTCGACTCGCCGACATCACCCCGCACAAACACGAAGGCATCAAGCAATTCGGCGTCGCGCCCGTGCAGTTCGCGGGTATCGTCGAGAAAGTGCCGTTGCTCGCTGCTGTCGGTGTTCTTGTTGTAGATATCGTCGTACCAGGCCGCGCCGCTGAGGCGCAGGCCATAGTTTTCCCGGCTCAGGTCCATCTCACTGAACAGGTCCAGGCGGTTGGAGACCAGGCCGCTGCTGAAATTCTTGTCGCCCTGACTCTGGATCGAGGGGTACAGGCCCCCCGCCGTCGGCGCGTTGACCAGATTGTCGTCGGCCCCTTGCAGACGCCACGCCTGGCTGTATTTGAGGGTGTTATCCCAGCGCAGGCGCCATTGACTGTCGCCCAAGTCTATTTGCGCAGCCTGGGGCTGGGAGGCCCAGCCGGCCAGGCAGACCGAGAGTGCCAGGGCTGAACGCTTGAAGCCTGGATAGCATCGAGAGTTGTGCATGGTGTTCCTCATTGTTCTTGTTGTTGGAAGCATGTTTTTTGAACTGGCCGTTCGCTCGTAGTCGGCCGGTGGTCACTCGCCCAGGGCTCCTCGTTCAGATGTAGGTGGACGCCAGGCCACCATCGACCGGCAGATTGACGCCATTGATCCAGCGCGATTCGTCGGCACACAGAAAGGCGATGGCAGCCGCCACTTCATCGGCGTAGGCCGGGCGCTTCATACGATGAGCGTCAGCCTCGACGCGCTCTTGACCGAGCATGCTGACGAAATCACCCAGGATGGGCGTGAACACCGGGCCCGGCGCCACGCAGTTCATGCGCACAGAGGTCTGCAGGAACCAGGGTTGGGACTGCTGGTAATTCCAGACGATCAAGGCCTCTTTGAAATACTGGTAGCAGCTCTGCCGAGGCACCGGATGCTCGGCCAGCCAGGCCTGGCCATGGGCAAAGCTTTGGGTATCGGCCAGGGCCTTGTGCAGGTCCAGGCGCTGCGGCCATTGCGCACCCAGAATCGAGGCGACGTTGACGATGCTGCCTCCGGCAACAATGCGCGGTAGCACTGCCCCACAGAGATGGCGCACCCCCAGGTAATTGACTTGGGCAACCGCTTGCGGATCGGCGGTACCGGGGACTCCTGCAATGTTGCACAGGCCGTCGAGCGCCTGCGGCAACTGCTGCACGGCCGCATCGATGACATCCGGGTGGCTGAGATCAGCCTGGATGAAATCGTCCAGGCTCAGGTTGGGCTCATTGCGATCCATGCCGATGACGATGGCCCCGTGGGCACGCAGGATCCTCGCGGTTTCGGCGCCGATGCCCGAGGAAACCCCGGTCACGACTATCCTCTTGTTGGTCAACTTCATACGGGCTTCCCGATTCTTGCTTGTACTGCCTGCTCGAAGGCGGCGACAGCCAAGCCATATTGTTATTGCCGAATTAGTTAATCTCGGTAACTAGTTGTAGCAAGCGATATGCCATCTCTGAGTAATCGCAAGGCAACCGCTCAAGCACGCGGCATCCAGCGCAAACAGAGGCATGTGGGTATCTGGAGGGGGGATTCAGGCGTGTGAAAAAAGTGATGATTTCAGCAATTTCATGCTGCACTATGCGGATTATGATTATCCCGTTTAAGGATTTGTGATGGCGAACAAGCTGATTTCCCTGGCCGAACTCTCTCGCGCAACGCCAAACAAACCCGTGCGGGGTGCCAGCGAGCAGCTGCCACCAGGGGCGCCGCCTACCCTGCAGGATCTGACTGAATGCCTGATGTTCAGCCCGGGCGACGGTCGCATCTGGTTGAACGGCGCGCGCATGCTGCTGATCCACAACAGCGGCATCGGCGCGCTACGCCGAGAACTGATTGAAAGCATGGGCCTGGCCCGCGCCCGAGGCATCATGTTGCGCACCGGTTACCATTGCGGCGCCCGCGACGCCGCCCTGATCAAGGAGCGCTTCCCCGAGGCCGACATCCTGGCGCTGTTCGCCGCCGGCCCGATCATTCATGCGATCGAAGGCGCGGTGAAGGTCGAGCCGGTGCATTTCGAATTCGACATGAACCTGGGCACCTATTACGGCGAATTCCTCTGGCATCACTCCAGTGAGGACGATGAGCACATCGCCCAATACGGCATCGGCACCGAACCGGCCTGCTGGATGCAGACCGGCTATGCCACCGGGTACACCTCGGCAATGGTCGGCCGGCTGATTCTCTACCGCGAGGTCGAATGCCGCTCCACCGGTTCCAGCATTTGCCGGCTGATAGGAAAACCCGCGGAGGAATGGGACGACGCCGAAGCGGACCTGGCCGACCTGAACGCCGAACCTTTCGTCAGCACCGGCGGACGCAGCGTGACAGCCCATAGCCGCAGCGATAAAGGCGCCCTGCCGACGAGCTTGCTGGTTGATCCGACTCCCGCACAAGACAGCGACATGGTGGGGATTTCCTCGGCCTTCAACGCCGCCTGCCACATGTTGCGACGGGTCGCGCCGACCCAGGCAACGGTGCTGTTCACCGGCGAGTCCGGCGTCGGCAAGGAAATGTTTGCGCGGATGCTGCACCGCATCAGCCCGCGCCACGATGAACCCTTCGTCGCCATCAACTGCGCTGCCATCCCGGAAAACCTGATGGAGTCGGAGCTGTTCGGCGTCGAGCGCGGTGCCTACACCGGTGCCACTCAATCGCGCGCCGGGCGCTTCGAGCGCGCCGATGGCGGCACCCTGTTCCTTGACGAGATCGCCACCCTCAGCCTGGTGGCCCAGGGCAAGCTGCTGCGCGCCTTGCAGGAGGGCGAAGTCGAGCGAGTCGGTGGCAGCCGCACGTTGAAGGTCGATGTGCGGGTGGTCGCCGCGACCAACGTCGACCTTCGCGCCGCCGCGCAACGTGGCGAGTTTCGTGAAGATCTGTTCTTTCGCTTGAATGTATTTCCGATCCATCTGCCGCCGCTGCGCGAACGCAAGGAAGACATCCCGCTGCTGATGACCCACTTCCTGCATCGCTTCACCCAGCGCCATGGTCGGCAGATCAGCGGCTTCACGCCGCGCACGGCCGATACGCTGCTGGCCTATGACTTCCCGGGCAATATCCGCGAGTTACAGAACCTGGTGGAGCGCGGCGTGATCAGCGCCCCGGACGGCGGCGCCATCGACCTGGCGCACTTGTTTACCAGTGGTGAACGCCTGGCCCAGCCCATGTTCTCCATCGGCACCCGTGGCCAACTGGCTGCGAGCCCCAACGACCCGCCGCCGGCCCGCCATGCAACGAGCGCCGCAGCCAGTACCGGCAGTGGTGCGAGTCTGGAACTGTTCGGCGGCAAGGATCCGAGCCGGCTGTCGTTGCAAGAGATCGAGGACACCATCATTGACCACTGCCTGGGCGAAGTGAAAGGCAACGTCTCTGAAGCGGCCCGCCGTCTGGGTCTGACCCGTGCTCAGTTGTCCTATCGCCTGTCGCGTCGCTCGACCAGCGAATAGGCGCATCTCATGGCGTAGATGGTCGATGGATAAAGCAGCGGCCGAACAGGCCCAAGGTCACCTCGACCCGCTGCTCGATCTGCTCGTCGGACCAGGCCTGTTGGACCCCAAGGGTGAACAGCTTGAGCGGCTGGGAAATCAACAGCGAGTCGATCAGCTCCACCGCTGACTCGACATCTTCGTGTGCCAACAATCCCTTGCCGGCGGCCTTGCCCAGCCAGCCGCGCAACAAGCTCAGGCAGCGCCCGGCACCTTCCTGATACCAGATCCTGGCAAGGCCCGGCGCCGTTTCGCGTCCCTGGGCAGCCAACAGGTAGAGCCCCAGCGCCAACGGCGACAGGGTCAGGCGCGCCCATAACGTCAGGTACATGCGCAACTCGCTGAGCAGGTCCTCGGCGCAATCAATACCGCTTTCCAACAGCAGTTCAAGGGTGGACAAGTCCCTGGCCACCAGTTGCGAGAGCAACGCTTCCTTGCTCGCCACCAACAGGTACAGGGTCTTCTTGGAGATCCCGGCGGCGCGGGCGATGGCATCCATGGTGACGTTGGCAAAATTGCCGCTGCCAAGCGCCTGCGCCGCCGCATCCAACAGCGAGGCCATCTGCTCCTGACGGCTGCGCACCGGCGGACGACCGCGCCGGGTGGGCAGCCCGGTGGTTTCAGGCATTACGGTTTCAGGCATTACGGGTCCTGTTGAACAGCATGGTGCGCGTGTCCTGATGGTGGTTTCACAAAGGTGCCCAGCTTAGTGCAGCCTGCTCGAAAACGCCTCGCGCAGGGAGTCTTCGATGAGCTGCCACGCCTGCTGTGCCGAAGCATCCGGTCCCAGGTGAGTGAACATATGGTCGCACCCGGTGAACATTCTCTCGGTCACCGCCACACCGGCCTGACGCAGTTTCTGCGCGTAGGCCTGCCCCTCGGCGAGCAGGATATCGTACTCGGCAGTGATCACCGTCGCGGGGGGCATGCCCTGCAATTGCTCGACCGTCGCCAGTAACGGCGATGCCAGAGGGTCGCGGGCATGCGCCGGATCGCTCAGGTAACAGCGATTGAAGAAGCGCATCAGGCCCGGGCCGAGCAAGGGTTTGTCAGAGGTCGAGCGCTTGAGTTCGGGATCCGCGGCTAAGTCCACGGCCGCATAGTCGATGACCTGATGCACCACCCGCAGCCGTTGGTGCTCCCGCGCCAGATTGGCCACGCCGGTGGCCAGGTTACCGCCGGCGCTGTGCCCACCGACTGCGATGCGTTGTGGGTCGATGCCCAGGGTCGCGGCCTGGTCGGCCAGCCACTCAAGCACCGCGAAGCTCTGTCGCAAGCCGGCGGGAAAGGGAAACTCGGGGGCCAGGACATAATCCAGATTGACCACCAGGCAACCCAGGTTGTGGGCCAACCGCCGGCAATAGCTGTCGTCATGCTCCGGCACCCCGGCCACAAAACCGCCGCCATGCAGGTTCAGGTACACGGGCAAAGGTTCGCTGGACGGCGCCTGGGGCCAATAGAACAAGGCCCGTGCCGGGCCCCACGCCGTGGGGATGAGCTTCTCCTCGAACAGGCGCAACGGATACTGCGCCGCGTCATAGGTGAACTTGGCTTTCATGCGCTTGGCAAAGGCACGCAGCAGCTTGGCCTTGAGAGTCGACAACACGTTCATGATCAAACTCCTGAAGACTCAGTGGGCAGTCAGCAATTGATCCAGCAAACCATGGATCATTGCGCCGTAAGGCGCGCGCATTGCCAGGTTGGACTCACCGAGCGGGCTCTGCACCACCACCGCCTTGGCATGGCTGAACGTACGGAAACCGTAGACACCGTGATACGCCCCCATACCCGAGTGACCGACACCGCCAAACGGCAGCGCCTCGAACACCACATGACTCATGACATCATTGATCACCACACCGCCCGAAGTCGTGCGCTCCAGCACCTGCTGGCGCTCACCGGCGTCCTCGCCGAAGTAATAAGCGGCAAGGGGCCGAGGTTGACCGTTGACGTAGTCAATCGCCGTGGCGAAATCGCGATAGGTCTTGATCGGCAACAGCGGGCCGAAGATTTCCTCGCGCAGCACCTGCATCTGTTCAGTGGCATCCAGCACTAGCGTCGGAGCGATCTTGCGGGTCTGGCGATCGCCCAGGTCTTCCTGCGCCGGGTTGATCTCGATCAGCCGCGCCCCTTTGGCGCGAGCATCGGCCAGATAACCCTGCAGGCGGTCAAAATTGCGTGGGTTGATGATGGAGGTGTAGTCCGGGTTGCTGTGCAAGGAGGGGTACATGGCACCGACGAAGCGCACCGCCTCGGCGACGAAGTCTTCCAGGCATTCTTCCGGCAGCAGCACGTAGTCCGGGGCCAGGCAGATTTGCCCGGCGTTGAAGGTCTTCACGGTCATGACCCGCTGCACCACCGTCGCCAGATCGGCGCTACGGGACACCAGCACGGGCGACTTGCCCCCCAGCTCCAGGGTCACCGGCACCAGATTGTCCGAGGCTGCACGCATGATGTGCCGAGCCACCGCCGTACCACCGGTAAAGATCAGGTGATCGAACGGCTGGGCACTGAACAGCGCGCCGACTTCGGCATCGCCCAGCACCGTGGTGAGTTCATTCTCGTCAAAATATCGGGCGATCAATTCGCCCATCAATGCCGAGGTGCGTGGGGTCAGTTCCGAGGGTTTGAGCATGGCCCGGTTACCGGCGGCGAAGATGCTCGCCAGAGGCCCGAACGCCAGTACGATGGGAAAATTCCAGGGGCTGATCACGCCCACCACGCCCAACGGCTGGTACTCGACCCGCGCCTCGCTGCCGGGGAAGGGTGACGGATGCGATTGCGCTTGCATCCACTCGGCCAGATGCTCACGGCAATGCTTGAGGCTTGCCACCGAACCGCCGATATCGGAAAGCAGCGTCTGCTCGCGGCTACGATTGCCGAAGTCCGCCGACACCGCTGCGACGATGGCGTCACGATTGTCCAGCAGTAGCGCAATGGCCCGATCGAGGCGGTCGCGGCGCAGCTCCAGGCTGGCCGGTCCGTCAACCAAGTGGGCCTGTTTCATCCGTGCGAGCGTGGCAGTGAGTTGTTCGGCGCCGACTGGCGTAGCGTCGTGATCGGGACTGTGCATGGCGTGGGTTCCTGCTGGTTATATTGTTATTAGACAGCACTAAATACCATTTCGAGCAGACATCTATGTCGACTCGCTGGGTGAGTATGCCAAAAAACAACAGAAAGGAAACCACTAGGTTTCTTAATTTACAAATATCCAGACGCGAGGCTATAAGCCCTATAAACAAACGGAAGTACCGATAATATCCGGTTCAGACCAGCAAAGAAGGAAACCCGTAGTGGGTGTTTTTCATGGGCGGTAAAACACGGTTCACGATCAAAAAACCAGAACAACTGGTTATTTTAATTAATCAATTATGTGCTGATCGACAACCCTGATTTGCGTCAGCCCTACCCGCTCGGCCTGCTCCAGGATCTGCGCAGGCGTCGCATCCGCGGTGGGCATGATCAGGCCGTTCTCTGCATCTCCAAAATGCAGCTGGAGCAGGTGCATCGCGGCTTCATGGACGGGCAGTTGAAGCTGCTTGAGCTCGAACGCGTGTGTGCGAGGCGCGTCGTTGAACAGGTAATTCACCGTGTAGTTGCGCATTGGACAGACTCCCGAAATGGATGAAGTGCATTTGACTAGCCTGACTTATTGGTCCAGTTTTTAGTTCAATGCAATGCGTGGCCTGCCTGAAGGCCTCGGCTGCCGTTCAATTCAAATGGGCGCCCCAGTGTCAGTGATTCCCTTAGTGGTATGTGACGACTCCAACATGGCCCGTAAGCAGGTGCTACGGGCGCTGCCGGCGGACTGGCCGGTCTCGGTCACCGAGGCCAGCAATGGTCGCCAGGCCATGGACGCCATACGCCAGGGGCTGGGCCAGGTGGTGCTGCTGGACCTGACCATGCCGGAGATGGATGGTTACCAGGTGTTGAGCGCCTTGCGCACCGAAGGCTTGAAGACGCAAGTCATCGTGATCTCCGGTGACGTACAGGAACAGGCGGTACGCCGCGTGCTTGAGCTGGGCGCATTGGCATTCCTGAAAAAACCTTTCGACGAAAACGAACTGCGCCAGACGCTCAGCCAGTTGGGCCTGCTGACGAAACCCGGCCAGACGCCGCCGCAAAATCGTCCGGCAACGAACACGGCCATCAGTTTTCACGATGCGTTTCGCGAGACGGTCAACGTTGCCATCGGCCAGGCCGCCGCCCTGATCGCCAAGGTGCTGGGTGTGTTTGTGCAGTTACCGGTACCGAACGTGAATATCCTTGAGGTGGGTGAGCTGCACATGGCGCTGAACGATGCCGGTAGCTCTGAACAACTCACCGCCATCTGCCAGGGCTTTATTGGCAGCGGGATTGCCGGCGAAGCCCTGCTGATATTTCACGAGTCGGAAATTGCTGACATAGCGCAACTGATGCAACGCCAAAGCAGCGACTATTCGGACCTGGAAATGCTGCTGGACCTCTCCAGTGTTCTGATCGGCGCTTGCCTGAGCAGCATTGCCGAACAGATCGACGTGGTGTTTTCTCAGGGGCATCCGCAGATTCTCGGCCAGCACGCGGCCATCGAGGAGCTGATTCAAGTCAACCGCAAGCACTGGAAAAAGACCCTGGCGGTGGAAATCAGCTACAGCCTGGAAGGGCACGATATTCGTTTCGATCTATTGTTACTGTTCACGGAAGACTCGATCGAGCGGCTGACCCAAAAACTCACCTACCTGATGACCTGAGCCATGCCTGATTCCATTGATCTGAACGAGTTTCACTGGTTGCTGGCCATTGTTCAGAGCATCGATGTCGGTGTGGTGGTGCTGGACCGCGACTACCGCGTGCAGGTCTGGAACACGTTCATGGAGAACCGCTCCGGGGTGCAGCCAAAGGACGCCCACGACCAGCATTTTTTCAGCCTGTTCCCGGAAATCGATCGCCAGTGGTTCAGCCGCAAGGTAGAAAGCGTCGCGGCCCTGGGCACCCCAGCGTTCACTGTCTGGGAGCAGCGTCCCTATCTGGTGCGGTTCAAGAGCTACCAGCCGATCACCGGCCAGGAAGAGTTCATGTACCAGAACACCACGCTGTTACCGCTGCGCTCGCCCGACAACACGATCAGTCACATCTGCCTGGTGATTTATGACGTCACCGACGTCGCCACCAACCGGCATCAACTACAGGCCGCCAATGCGCAATTGCAGCAGCTCTCCAGTACCGATCGACTGACCGGGCTGTACAACCGCGGTCATTGGGAGGCGAACCTGAAAGCTGCCTATGCGCGGCATCAGCGCTATGGCAATGCCTTGAGCCTGGTGATGCTCGATATCGACCACTTCAAACGAGTCAACGACACCTATGGCCATCAGGCCGGAGACAAGGTCATCGAACAGGTCGCCAGGCTTCTGCGCGAACACGTACGCGACTCCGACGTGGCCGGGCGTTATGGCGGCGAGGAGTTCGGCGTGGTGCTGTCGGACACCGACCAGACCGGTGCCCGGATGTTCGCCGAGCGCCTGCGCAAGGCCGTCGAAGAACTGCAGGTGCTGTACAACGACCAGAGCATCCGTTTCACCATCAGCCTTGGAGTGGCAGACCTGAGCCAGCCCTCGACCGGCCACGCCGAACTGATCGCCCGGGCCGACCAGGCGTTGTATACGTCCAAAAAAACCGGGCGCAATCGGGTGACGGTGCATGAGTAGATGATGACCGCCAGTCACGTGCCCGCGCTAATGCTCTGAACTTCCATCCAGCCTCCCGCCTCTGCCCTATATCACCACGCGACCCAGAGGCAGGAAGTCATGAGAGCACTCACTTACCACGGTGCACACAGTGTGAAAGTCGACACGGTCCCCGACCCGGTCCTGGAGGACAGTGACGACATCATTCTGCGTGTCACGGCAACGGCGATTTGTGGTTCCGATCTGCACCTTTATCGCGGAAAAATTCCCGCTGTCGAACATGGCGACATCTTCGGCCATGAGTTCATGGGAATCGTTGAAGAGGCCGGTTCAGCGGTGACCGCCGTTCAACCCGGCGATCGAGTGGTGGTGCCTTTCGTTATCGCCTGCGGCAGCTGTTTCTTCTGTCAGATGGATTTGTTCGCCGCTTGCGAAACGACCAACACGGGTCGTGGCGCGATTCTGAACAAGAAGGCAATCCCGCCCGGGGCAGCTTTGTTCGGTTTCAGTCATTTGTACGGCGGTATCCCTGGCGGACAAGCTGAGTATGTAAGGGTACCAAAGGCCAACACCGGGCCTTTCAAAGTGCCGGGAACCCTCTCGGACGAGAAGGTGCTGTTCCTCTCGGACATCTTGCCAACCGCCTTTCAAGCGGTGACCAACGCCGGGATCGGCAACGGCTCGAGTATTGCCATCTATGGCGCCGGGCCGGTCGGTTTACTGAGCGCCGCCTGCGCGCGGATGTTGGGCGCCGACCAGATCTTCATGGTCGATCATCACCCCTATCGTCTGGCCTATGCACAGAAAACCTATGGCGTTATTCCCATCAATTTTGATGAAGACGACGACCCGGCGGACACGATCATTCGCCAGACCAAGGGCATGCGGGGCGTGGACGGCGTGGTGGATGCCGTGGGTTTTGAAGCCAAAGGCAGCACCACCGAAACAGTGCTGGCTACGCTTAAACTCGAAGGCAGCAGCGGCAAGGCGTTACGCCAATGCATTGCGGCGGTCAGGCGCGGTGGGGTCGTAAGCGTACCGGGCGTGTATGCCGGTTTCATCCACGGCTTCCTGTTCGGCGACGCATTCGACAAAGGCCTGACCTTCAAAATGGGCCAGACCCACGTGCAGCGATATCTTCCCGAGCTGCTTGGCCATATCGAGACCGGTCGCCTTAGCCCTGAAGTCATCATCAGCCATCGCCTGTCCCTGGAACAGGCCGCCGAGGGCTACAAGCTATTCGACAAAAAACAGGAAGATTGTCGCAAGGTCATCCTGACACCCGGCGAGCCCGATATTGCCTTGCCGGTCAATGATGACCAGGCCGTTCTGCTGAGTACGTAGGCGCGCTGATCAGGCGCCTGGGATGGGAGTTGATGCCGAGCGCGAAAAACTTGGGCGCTGGGGCGAGGTAAATAGGGTTTAGGTTTTTTGCGTCACGTTTGAAGGCGTTTGCGTAGCAAGGGAGCAAGCGCTCCCTCGCTACCTGCCTAGCGACTACCCAGGCTTGTGGTTATCCAGTACTCGATTGACCGCTAACTCACCCAACATGATGACCCGTTGCAGCACCAGCATCGTTTGGCGTCTTGGGCCGTCCGTCAAATCGGTGAGGTCGCTGACCATCACACTGGCGGATGCCAAGGATTCGCACGCCTCAACGAGCAACGTTTCGTCATCCACCGCTGCGTCGATGGTGAAGATCGTGCTGGGTTTGCGGGGCTGTATCTGCGTTTTCGTTGCCCCGGGGTTCAGGTAGTGCTTGAGCGCGCGGTCTGCCGCCTCTTTCAACTTTTCGGGGTCGAGAGAGTTGCCGTAGAGTACCGAGTCGATATCTGGGGGGTTGGGAGTTACTTTGAACATAGTTAACAATTCCTACATTGGAGCTGCAACCGTTCTCGACTAAAAGAAGGGTGGCGGCTGTACGCAGGTTAGTCGACCGGTAGGAATTGGTAAAACCCGGCGCGCCCGAGGACGCCCTGCGCACAACCACCATTTAGTGCAGGAATATAAATGACCTGACTGAACGGTGTTCAAGCACCTTACCAAACCTGATGGGCGACTAAACCCGACCACTGATGGGCAGTGGCAGGTAAACGATAGAGGCCAGGGGCAAAGCGCACAAGCCAGCGGATTCTGACGCATGCGTAAGCAAGGACGCAAGGTCTCGTAGCCTTTGGGGTGTAATGTGGAATGTATTTAAACGTGTCGCGCTGGATATGTTTACGGCAATTAAACGGGTCGATTTTTCTTCGTTATTTTTTGGGGCTGTATTATTGCAAATACAGTGTTTTGTGGGGTGCTTCGGGATCATCGATCTTAAACGAGATCCTGCCGTAGATAATACGCTGGCGGATGCTTTGGGAATTTGCCTACATTTGACCGTAGCAACGATCTGCTTTCTCGGCAGAGGGTTTGAGGTTGGAGGCGGTTGTCTTGGGCGACTGGCTTCGGCCTTCGACCGCTCTCGATGGGCTTGGAAGGATGCTTGGCGGAGGGAGGCAGCTGTACGGGGTCTCCAGCAAAGAGGCCGACCTTGATGCCGTCGGCTGAACCCTCGCACAGTAGCCGATTTGCTAAAAAGATGGCCACTGCACGCCGGAGTAGACCGGAGAACTGGGCATCGGCAGAAAGCCTAGGGGCCCGGCGTACAGCGCCATCAAACATCGGGCGGAGCGACCTGTTCCTTCAAGAGAGGCACCTAAGTACCACCGCAGGGTGCTCCGCCCGGTCACCGCGAGCGGTGACGAGGGATAAGATACCGGTGGCCTATGGATGCGGGGGATTCTGTGGTGGTCGTAGGTAATGGCGTCAGATGATGTACGGCTTCCAGGAGACTCGTCATAACGGATGCTGACGTGTTTATGACATCTTTTTTCATGCAGAGAGCTTTCACTGCCCCTCGCTTGCGCTTATGAAAAATTCAACAATACTTGCCATCGTATTGACATCACTCTTCCCCGAGTAGCTCTCGCGAGGCTCCAAACCTCGCAAAATCAAGGACGAACACATGAACTCTACGCCGCTCTCGATGCTCCTTCTCTGCTCTCTAATCTCTGGTTGCAACCAGTTCACGTACTACAAGGAGCTTGAAGCTGACAAACGACTTGCCATCGTCACCGAAAGAAAAGAGCTTTTTGGAGACAAAGAACTCACTCGAAGAATTACCTGTTCCGAACCTAGCCCCGACGCCCTTACTGCCCTGGCAGCGAGCTTGAGCGGTGAAACCAAAGCCGGGGTCAACCTTGCCGCAGCATACTCCGAAAATGCAGCCAGCATCGGTTTGAGAACCCAGTCAATTCAACTATTACGCGACCAGCTCTACAGCATATGCCAAGCATATGCAAACCAAGGGGTCTCCCCTTATACATATCAAACTCTCCTGGCCAAGAATCAGCAGAATACGATTGCCCTGATGGCGATTGAGCAACTAACCGGAGTATTGAAAGCACCAAACATAAAGCTAACAACCACTGCTGAGTCATACTCGTCAAGTCTTGTAAAAAAGCAACAGCAGATAACGGATATGGAATCTAGCCTTATGGAGATTGAAGACAAGAACTCCGAGAAGGCCAAAGAGTTAAAGGCTACTCTTGATGCTTTAAAGAAGGATCTTAAAGCGTCGCAGCGAGGAAGCGTAAAGGCCCAAGGTGATGTTGAAGTTGAGGAAAACCGCTCATCAGACTCAACTAATTTGACAGATCAAAACGTTAAGATAATAACTGGAGCAATTCTCAGCCTGGTCGAGCAAACCAACCACAACACCGAGAGTGTAAACTCAATGTTCGTTTGCACGGATATACTCCAAACATCGTCCTTTCGGGATAAAGCTGAACGAGCTGCCAGTGGGACTGCGGCGAATACGGACTTCACTCCGCTGGAGAAAGCATGTGAAACCTACGTCAAGGAGCGCCTTAGTGCTGAGGCATCAAGTCTTGGATTAAAAACAGAATACCTTTCAAGCCCAACAACTCTTCAACTTATAAAAACACCTAGCGGCCTAGAGCAGGTTTCAAAGGCCATTAAAGTAATAACAGATACTCCACAGTCAGCCCCGTCAGTCTCGGCACCTTGAATAATAAGCCAGATTGCCGAGTAGATGTCGTGCAGAGAGGATGCCGAGGCCTCTTCCGTACTAACATTACGAACATCAGACCTTGCATAACCTACCCTCACACGTTAGATAGGCGCCTCGCACGCTTCCAGCCAAGCTCTTTTTTTGTTAGCTAGCCAGAGATCGGCGCAGAGGTGCGCGTCAATAGCGATGCATGTAAACATGGGAGGGTCTGCATTCGTAGCATTCCCTCACGCCCTGCCTGGACGCCCCTCCCCCTCTCAGCTCAGCGCCAAGGCGCAAACCAGCCCAGGCCATCCTCGGTCAGGCCGCGAGGGTTGTACTCGCAGCCGATCCAGCCATCGTAGCCGGCCTCGTCGAGCAGTTTGAACAGGTACGGGTAGTTCACTTCTCCCAGGTCCGGTTCGTGCCGATCCGGCACGCCGGCAATCTGGATATGCCCGACACCGGCCTGGAAGCGCTGGAAACCGGCAATCAGATCGCCTTCCATGATTTGTGCATGGAACAGGTCCAGTTGCACACGCAGATTCGGCTCGCCCAGTTCGGCCAGAATTGCATGGCCCTCGGTCTGGCGATTGATGAAGTAACCCGGAATCGAGCGGGTGTTGATCGGCTCGATCAGCAGTGTCAGTTGGTGCTCGGCCAAACGTCGTGCGGCGTAACGCAGGTTCTCCAGATAGACCTCGCGCATGCGCGGACGCTGGCTCTCGTCACTCACCAGTCCGGCCATTGCGTGCAGTTTGGGGCAGCCCAGGGCGTGGGCGTATTCGATGGCCCGGTCGACACTTTCACGAAATTCCGCCTCGCGCCCCGGTAACGCCGCGATGCCGCGCTCGCCCGCGGCAAAATCCCCCGGTGGCAGGTTGAACAGCACTTGGCTAAGCCCGTGCTCGGCCAAACGTCCGGCCAGTTCGGCCGGTGCGAACTCATAAGGGAACAGGTATTCCACGCCCTTGAAGCCGGCCTTGGCGGCTCGGCCGAAGCGATCCAGGAAAGGTGCGTCGTTGAACATCATGCTGAGGTTGGCAGCGAAACGTGGCATTGCAGTCACCATTGGGCGCCGAAGGTCTGGCGCAGTTCTTCGATTTGTTCGTCGTCCAGCGCCCGTACCGGCTGCTGGCGCAGCAACAGGTAGAGCTTGGCGGTTTCTTCGAGTTCTTCGATGGCATAAGTGGCCGCCTCCAGGCTCTTGCCCGAAACGACCGGCCCGTGATTGGCCAGCAACACCGAACTGTGCTGTCCGACCAGCCCGCGAATCGCCTCACCCAGCCGCGGATCACCGGGCCGGTGGTACGGAATCAGCGGCAAGCGCCCCACACGCATGACGAAATAGGGTGTCAGCGGTGGCAGGCAAGACGTCGCGTCCAGGCAATCCAGGCACGAGACCGCCGCCGAGTGCGTGCAATGCAAGTGCACGATGGCACCGGAATCTTCACGGCCTTCATAGACGGCACGGTGCAGGAATGCTTCCTTGGAGGCGGGTTTGCCGGCCAGGTGGTTACCTTGCCAGTCGAGCTTGGCGATGTCGGCCGGGTCCAGACGACCGAGACAGGCGTTGGTCGGTGTCAGCAGCCAGCCATCGTCCAGACGCACGCTGATATTCCCGGAGGAGCCAGGGCTGAGCCCACGCAGGTAGAGGGAACGGCCGATCTCGACGATCTCTTCGCGCAATTGGCTTTCTGTCATGCCAGCATCTCCCAGGCCTTGATCATGAAATCGGCGCTACCGAAGTTACCGGACTTGAGCGCCAGCGTCAGCGGCCGACCGGATTGGCCGAGCGTCTGGGTCCAAGGCACGCCGGGGTCGATGCTCGGCCCGATGCGCAAACCTTCGATGCCCAGCGCGCCGACCACTGCGCCGGAGGTTTCGCCACCGGCCACCAGCAATTGGCCCACGCCCTGCTGTTCGACCAGCGCACGGGCAATCGCCGCCAGGGCCGATTCAATGCGTTCACCGACCTGCTGCGCACCGAACTGTTGTTGCACCCGGCGTACCTCGTCGGCTGGACTGCTGGCATAGATCAGCACCGGCCCCGGGTGGCCGGCAGCCCAGGCCAGGGCCTCGGCCACCAGTGCGTCACCGCGGGCCATCAGCTCGGCGGCCTCAAGACGAAAGGCAGGATAGACCGCTGCCGCCTGCTCGATCTGGCCGAGGGTCGCTCGCGAACAGCTACCGCTGAGAATCGCCTGGCGCCCCCACCCCGCCTCCAGCCGGCTGGCTTCGCCGTTGGCCTGCAACAGCCCTCTGGCCTGCCAATCCTGGGCCATGCCCAGCGCCAGCCCCGAGCCGGCCGTGACCAACGGCAGATCGGCACAGGCCGCGCCGAGCACCTGCAAATCTTCATTATCGATAGCGTCGCTGATGGCGATGCCCACGCCCTCGGCGCGCAACGCGGCGATCCGCTGACGGGTCGCCTCGACGCCGGCGCGCAGGGTCCGGTAGTCGATCAGGCCGACCGGGTGGCGTGTCTGCGGCTGCAACACGCGCAGCAGGTTGGCGTCGCGCATAGGCGTGAGTGGATGGTCCTGCATCCCGCTTTCGTTGAGCAGCACGTCATTGGCGAACAGGTAGCCGTTGAACACGCTGCGGCGGTTTTCCGGAAAGGCCGGACAGGCCACGGTGAAGTCGCTGCCCAGGGCTTGAAGCAACGCATCGCTGACCGGGCCGATGTTGCCCTCAGCGGTGGAGTCGAACGTCGAGCAATACTTGAAGTAGAACTGTCGGCAGCCCTGCTGGCGCAACCACTCCAGCGCCTGCAGCGACTGAGCGACGGCTTCATCGGGCGCCAGGTTGCGCGATTTGAGTGCCACCACCAGGGCGTCGGCTTCACCCACCGCCAAGGGCCCGTGCGGGACACCAATGGTCTGCACAGTGCGAGCACCGCCGCGCACGAGCATGCTGGCAAGGTCGGTCGCTCCGGTGAAGTCATCGGCGATGCATCCGATCAGGGGCATGGTCAAATCTCCTCGTTGGCGGCGGCAGGCAAGTTGATGCCGGGGAATATCTTCACCACGGCGATATCATCCTCGCGCCCCAGCCCGGAAGCCGACGCTTGCTTGAACATCTGGTGGGCGCTAGCGGTCAGCGGCAGCGGGAAGACCGCCTCCTGGGCGCTGTCGAGCACCAGGCCCAGATCCTTGACGAAAATATCCACCGCCGAGCGCGGTCGATAATCACCCGCCAGCAGATGCGGCACGCGGTTTTCGAACATCCAGGAATTGCCAGCGCTGTGACTGATCACCTCGTAGAGCGCCTCGGGATCGCAGCCCTGGCGAATGCCATAGGCCATGGCTTCGGCCGCCGCGGCAATGTGGACCCCGGCGAGCAACTGGTTGACCAGCTTGATCTGCGAGCCTTGCCCGGCCTCTTCACCCAGCCGGTAGACCTTGGCGGCGACGGCGGCAAGTGCCGTTTGCGCCCGTTCGAAGGCGGCCTCCGGCCCCGAGGCCATGATGGTCAACTCGCCCGCTTCGGCGCGCACCGCCCCGCCTGAAATCGGCGCATCGAGCATCAGCACTTGATGCTCGGCCAAGCGCCCACTGATGCGCCGCGCAGCCGCCGCCGAGATGGTTGCACAGGCAATGACCACGGAACCCGGACGCAACCGCGCGGCAATACCCTGCTCGCCGAACAGCAGTTGCTCGGTTTGCGCGGCGTTGACCACCACGATGAAGAGCAGGTCGCTGAGCGCGGCGCTGTCACTCAGGGCACTGACCGGCTGGCCACCTTCGGCGATGAAGGCCTGACGCACATCCTCGCGGATGTCGTAGCCCCATACGGGCAGACCAGCGCGCAAAAGTGCGCGCGCCATGCCCAGGCCCATGGAGCCCAGGCCGACCACACCAATACTGGATATTGCTGTCACGGGTGAATCCTCTTGTGGTTGTTATCCGGACGCGTCGGCCTCGCTTCGCGCTTCGCGCAGGCGGACTTCGGCGTTGCGCAGATGCGAGGAGGCCGCGGTACGTGCCGCCTCACTGTCACCTGCGGCGATAGCGGCGAGCAGCGCGTGGTGCTCCTGATCGACCTGACACATGTACTGGGCGTTACGCGCCTCGTTGCGACGGGTCACTCTGATCGCCTGTTGCAGCAGCTGGTGCAGAAAATCGATGGTTTCGAGAAAGTGCTGGTTACCGGTGGCGGCCACCACCGAACGGTGGAAGGCGAGGTCTTCGCGCACGCCGTCTTCACCCCGCTCGACCGCTTCGTCAAGCTCGGCCAAGGCGTTTTGCATCGCCCGCAATTGCGCATTGGTGCGCCGCGCTGCAGCCAGTTCGGCGGCCTTGATCTCCAGCGCGCTGCGCAATTCGAGGATCTCCACCACCGCCTCGAAGTTGCCCTGGGGTGGAGACAGGCGCAGCGCGACACTGGGATTGGGCACGACGAAGGTGCCGCTGCCCTGGCGCGAAGTGAGCATGCCTTCGCGCTTGAGCATCGAAATCGCTTCGCGCACCACCGTGCGGCTGACACCGTACTGCTCGCACAATGCCTGCTCAGTGGGCAGGCGGTTCCCGGCGGCCAACTGGCCGTCATGGACCGCTGCACTCAGGCGTTTGGCCAGCCGTTCGGCCAGCTTGGGGGTAACGTCGTTCAGACTGTCCACTCAGATTCTCCCGGCAATCGTCGCGCTGCCTTGCCACCCGCTGTGGGCAAGAAGAAAACACGCAACGGTTGCGTCCACGTTAAATTCATCATACAACATGACAACTGCTTGTCACCTGGTTCGTCAAATAACAAGAATACGGGGCGTTCGGCACCCTGCCCCGAATATTCTCCTTAAGCGGAGTGCAATACATGAAGATCCTGGTAACTGGCGGCGCTGGCTTTCTCGGCGCCCGTCTGATCGAAGCGCTGCTGGCGCCCACCGCGAGTGACTTGCTGCCCCCCGGTGCCAGCCTCGTCTCGGTCGACCTGGCGCCCTGCCCCATCAATGACCCTCGGGTGGTGTCGCACACAGGCGACATCTGCGACCCCGCCTTTATCAAATCGCTGATCGGCCCAGAAACCTCCCTGGTCTATCACTTGGCCGCGATCGTCAGTGGCCAGGCCGAAGCCGACTTCGACCTTGGCATGCGGGTCAATTTCGATGCGACCCGCGCCCTGCTCGAAGCCTGCCGCCAACAGGCCCAGGCACCGCGTTTCGTGTTCGCCAGCTCACTGGCGGTATTCGGTGGGCCGATGCCCGAGCAGGTGCCCGAAGAACTCGCACCGCTGCCGCAATCGTCTTATGGCGCGCAGAAGGCCATGGCCGAACTGCTGATCAATGACTACTCGCGCAAGGGCTTCATCGATGGCCGGGTGTGTCGCCTGCCGACCATTTCCGTTCGCCCCGGCAAACCCAACGCTGCGGCCTCGTCATTTGCCAGCGGCATCCTGCGCGAGCCCCTGGCCGGCGAAGCGAGCAACTGTCCGGTACCACTGGATACCCGCATGTGGCTGTCTTCGCCGCAGACCGTGGTCGACAACCTGCTCCATGCCGCGCGCCTGGACGGCCAGGCGCTTGGCCTGCGGCGGACCCTCAACCTGCCCGGCATCAGCGTGCGGGTCAGCGAAATGCTCGACAGTCTCGCCCGTGTCGGTGGCGAGGCGGCGCGCGCGCGGGTCAGCTTTGAGCCGGACGAGCGGATCCAGCGCATCGTCTGCAGCTGGCCCGGCGACTTCGACATCCAGCGGCCGCTGCAATTGGGCTTTCGCGGTGATGCCGACTTCGACAGCGTGGTAAGGGCGCACCAGCTCAGCATGAATCACTGACCCAGGCGGCGCCGTGTGGTGCCGTCGTTCCATCCAATAACAACAAGAGTGATTACCCAATGGACGCAACTTCTATCGCCGGCCCACAGCTGATGGTGAGCCTGGTCCTGGCCATCGTCATACTCATCGTGCTGGTTCTCAAGACCCGCATCCACGCCCTGCTGGCGCTGATCATCGCCGCCTCGATCGCCGGCCTGGGTGGCGGCATGGCGCCCGACGCGCTGGTCAAATCCATCACCACCGGCTTCGGTGCCACGCTGTCGACCATCGGCCTGGTCATCGGTTTCGGTGTGATGATGGGCCGCCTGCTGGAAGTCTCCGGCGCCGCCGAACGAATGGCCTATACCTTCGTGCGCTGGCTGGGCAACAAACGCGAAGAGTGGGCGATGATGGTGACCGGCTACATCGTCTCGGTGCCGATCTTCTGCGACTCGGCGTTCGTCATCCTCAACCCGTTGGTCCGGGCGCTGGCGCGCAACAGCGGCAAATCGATGCTGACCCTGGGTATTGCCCTGGCCAGCGGCCTGATGCTGACCCACCATGCGGTTCCACCGACGCCAGGGCCACTGGGGATTGCCGGGATTTTCAATATCGACGTGGGGTTGATGATTTTCTGGGGCGTGGTATTCACCATTCCCGGCACCTTCGTGCTGGTGGCCTACGCCCGCTTCATGGGCCCACGCATCGAGGCGATGATCGCGCAAAGCGGCCAGACACCGGTCGAACCCGCCACCGCCTATCGTGAAGTGCTCGAACGCGCCGATGCCCGCGAGGCCGAACTGCCGCCGCTGTGGCTGTCGATGCTGCCGATCGTGCTGCCTATCCTGCTGATCTTCGCCAACACCCTGGTCGTCGCCCTCGGCAAACTCAACGGTGACAGCACCCTGACGCAGAGCCTGTTCGGTCAGACCATCGCTTTCGTCGGCAACCCGGTCATCGCAGTCGGCCTCGGGGTGGTGGCGGCACTGTATGGCCTGGTGCCGCGGCGCCCGCGTGAGGAAGTCATCGCGCACATGGAGAAAGGCGTGGAAAGCGCCGGCATCATCCTGCTGGTCACCGGTGCCGGTGGTGCATTGGGTGCCGTGTTGCGCGACAGCGGTGCGGGTCAGTACATGGGCGAATGGGTCGCCACCTTGCCGCTGCCGGCGGTGTTGATCCCCTTCGTGATCGCGTCCCTGGTGCGCCTGATCCAGGGCAGCGGCACCGTGGCAATGATCACCGGCGCCTCGATTTCGGCACCGATCCTGGCCTCGATTCCCGACGTTAACATGGTCTTCGCCGCCCAGGCGGCGGCCATTGGCTCGATGGTCTTTGGCTACTTCAACGACAGCTATTTCTGGGTAGTCAACCGCATGCTCGGGGTCACCAACGCCAAGCATCAGATGCTGACCTGGTCGATTCCGACCACGATCGGCTGGTTCACCTCCCTGCTCACCCTGTTGCTCTTCAACGCCATTCTCGGATAACAGTGCCGGGCACCTGGGCAGGAACTGATAAGTCCTGCCCAGGTTTGTCCCTTGCTCTTAGCGCCAGCTCATTCACCCACAGTCGTTGCGGAGGAACGTGCGCCATATTTGCTCAACAGTTTCAGCGTCACGCCATTCGTCCAGCCGAAACCGTCCTGCAACTCATATTCGCCACCTCCCCCGCCATCTCCCCGCCCGGATACGTCGTACTTCTCTACCAGCTTGTCTTCCTTGCGGTAAAGATTGTGTACCTGTTGCAGGAAGCGAGTACCAATCTGCTGCGCCAGCGCGGTGTGCCCATAGCGATCCAGCCCCTCAACCGCCACCCACTGCAGCGGTGCCCAACCGTTGGGTTCGTCCCACTGCTGGCCATTGCTGACCTGCGTGGTGGCAATGCCGCCAGGGCGCAGCAGACCATCACGGACTGCCTCGGCCGTGCGATTGGCGTGGTCCGCGGAGGCAAGGCCGGTGTAAAGAGGAAACAGCGTGGCGGCTGTCAGTTGCGGGCGTTGACGGTGCTGCTGCCAGTCGTAGTCCACGTAGAACCCTGCATCGGCATTCCACAAATACTGCTCGATGGCACGCTGCCGCCGTTCTGCGCGCTGACCATAGGCCTGGACGCATGGCGTGTTTTGCACGGTTTCACACGCCTTGGCGATGGTGCGCTCCAGGTGATAGAGCAGGCTGTTCAGGTCCACGGGCACAATGGATGTGGTGCGTATGGTTGCCAGGTTCTGGCCGTCGCCGAGCCAGCGCGAACTGAAGTCCCAACCACTCTCCGCCCCGGCACGCAGATCACGCCAGACCTCTTGCCTGGGTCTGTTTGAGGCCTGTTCGGCGGTTTTGACATCTTGCAACCAGGATTCCTGTCGCGGCGTCGAACGGGCATCCCAATAGCGATTGAGCACGCTGCCATCGGCGAGCTTGACCACATGTTGCGCGGCGGCACCCGGCTTGAGCCCCTCGGCGCCCTGCATCCAATAGGCGTATTCCTTCTGCAGTTGTGGAAGGTAACGCCCAAACGCCTGGTCACCTTCGATGTGCGCCTGCAACTGCACCATGTAAGCGAAGAATGGCGGTTGTGAGCGGCTCAGGTAGTAGGTGCGATTGCCATTGGGAATGTGCCCGTACGTGTCGATCATGTAGGCAAAGTTATCGGTCATCTGGCGCACCTGGGCCTGATCACCGCTTTGTTCAAGCCCGAGCATGGTGAAGTAGGAGTCCCAGTAGTACATCTCGCGAAAGCGTCCGCCTGGAACGACATAGGGTTGTGGCAAGGGCAACAGGCTGCTGTAGGGCGGCACTTGGCGATAGGTACGGCTTAACACGGGCCAAAGGCTGTCGATGTGCTCTTGTATGGGCGCGCCCGGTTTCGGTGCCGGGCTTTGCGCTGCGCCGGACTCGATGAAGTTGTCCTTCACGAAGGTTTCGAGATCGAAGTCGCTGTTGTCGCGAAGAGCCAGGTATTCGGCACGGATTTTCGAGGGGTCGCGGGTGGGCAGTGCGTCGACGAAATGCTTCTGGTCGGTGAACAGTTGGTTGTTCTGCACGGCTTCGAACAACTCGGGATATGCCTGGTCGGGCGGCAGATTGGCCCGTTCCTTGGCATCCATGTAGCCCCAGGTCGCGGGCGGTTGGCTTGAGCAAGCCGCGCACAGCCACGCGGCGAAGGACAGGCTGGTGAAATACAGTGGTCGCATCAGCGGCTCCATCATTTGTCGTTCCTGACAAACGACTGACACGGCCGAACAAACCCGGGTTCATTAAATGTCGCCGAATCGACAGCTGGAACAAGAGAGGCCACACTCAAGTTTTTCACAGGGTCTGGCCCGACCGCCCCAGGTTCAATGCCCCCCCGGTTTCGACGGATGACACTCAAGCGCGTATAGGCCCAGCCGATAACACATTAAGTCAACGGCCCCCAGGCCGCGCCGGCACTGCTGGTTGCATAGGGTAACTCTCGATGATTTTGCCGTTTAACCGTCTGCTGATGAGCTGCGTCCTGGTGTTCCTGGCTGCAAGCACAGCCGTGCCAAACGCCGCCGCAGAGACTGCGCTGCGCATCGTTACGGAAGAACTGCCGCCCTATAACATGACGCAGAACGGGCGAGTGACCGGTATGAGCACCGAGGTGGTCCAGGCGGTGCTCAAGGAGCTCGGCGTAGAGGCGTCCATCCAGCCCATGCCTTGGGCGCGGGCCTACGAACTGGCGCTCAATGAAAGTAACGTGTTGATCTATTCAATCGTTCGAACGCCTGCGCGTGAATCACTTTTCCAGTGGGTCGGGGCCATCGCCCCAACCCAGTGGTACATGTATTCGCTGGCTGAGCGCCCGGTAAAACTCAACTCGCTGGACGATGCGCACGGTCACCAGATTGCCACCGTCAATCAGGACGTGGGTGAGCAATACCTGGTGTCGAAGGGTTTCCGCATTGGTAAAGACCTGCAGTCGAGCAACAAGTACGAACACAACTACCGCAAGCTCAAGGTCGATCACGTGGAGCTATGGATTTCCAACGAGCTCAACGCGCTGTACCTGACCCGCCAGAATGGTGAAGACCCGGATAAAGTGTTGATCCGCTCGCTGCCGCTTCCCGAATTGAGCAGTCAGGACGGCTTGAGCATGGCGTTCAGTCGCAAGACGCCGGCCGCGACGGTCGAGAAATTCCGCTCAGGCCTGGAGACCATCCGCCGTAATGGCGTTTACGACGCCATCATGCGCAAGTGGTTATGACATGGCCGACGATTTTCGGACTGTCCCCATCCATCCGCCAAAAACCAGGACGTTCAGCTCGCTGGGACGGCGTCTGGTTTTGGCCACGCTGGTGTTCTGCCTGTGCTTTACCTTGGCGATGGTCACGCTGCGAACCTGGCAGGCTTGGGAAAACAATCTGGCGCAGATGAATTCCGAGCTGGTCCTGATCGACCAGGTGTTCCAGAACACCCTGGCCCATGCCATTTGGGAAATGGACCGTGAATCGTTGGACAAGCAGATCACCAGCGTTGCGAATGCGGCGCCGGTGGGACGCGTGGTACTCAATATCCTGCGACCCGGACAGTCGCCAGAAATCATCGAGTTCAATCGATATGCCAGCAATGCATCCAGCGTGGCGCCGGTGCTGCATCGCCAGCTCGTCGCGCAGCCCTACATCGGCGCCAACGAAAAGGTCGGTGAACTGACCATCGAGGGCGATAACAACCTGCTTTGGGAACGCCTCTGGGACGAAGCCCGCAGCATCGTGATCACGCAGGTGATCCAGTCGTTGCTGCTGGCCGGCCTGGTCATGACCATGTTCAACCGCCTGGTGACCGTGCACGTTGTCCATATCGCCCGGCATCTGGGGAAACTCTCACCACAAACACTCAACTTCCACCTCAAGCTGCAACGTTCGGCCCGGCGCCAGGACGAGTTGAGCCTGCTCGAATCCAAAGTCAATGCACTGCAAGACAACCTCCACGCCCATCTGGAGCGCCAGCACTCGGACGAACTGGCCCTTGCAGCCAGTCGCGACCAGTTGGCCGAACTGGTCGAGGCGCGCACTTCGGAACTCAAGGCCGCCAACCAGGCCCTCGAAGCGCTGTCGCGTCACGATGCCTTGACGGGCTTGGCCAACCGTCGTTACTTCGATGAACTGAAGGATGTCGAATTCCGCCGTGCGATCCGCCACAACACCCCGCTGGCCGTGCTGATGTGCGATGTGGATTTCTTCAAGATCTACAACGACACCTACGGCCATATCAAAGGGGACGAGTGCTTGAAACAGATCGCCGGGACCCTGCGCAGTGTCTTCGGCCGCTCCGGCGAACTGACTGCTCGCCTGGGGGGTGAGGAGTTTGTCGTGGTATTGCCCAATATCAACGCCAGCCAGGCATGCGAGGCAGCCCAGCGGTTTCGTGAAAGCCTGGCTGAACTTGCACTGCCCCATGGCGGCTCAGCGGTTTCGCCCTTTGTCACCCTGAGCATTGGCGTCGCCGAGCTGGACACCAAAACCATGGACCACTTCGATCAACTGCTGCAACGCGCCGACCAGGCGTTATACCGGGCCAAACGCCAGGGGCGCAATTGCGTCGCTTTATAAAACCACCGTGTGCTGCGAGGTCTGTATGCACTATCGTCTGATGCTCTGCTCGTGCTTGCTCCTGGCCTTGATCAGCGTGAAAAGTCACGCCGAGGCGATCGAAGTCGTGACCGAAGACTCGTTATACGCCTACCTGCGTGAAGGCGCGCTCGTCGGCCCGGGCACTCGAATAGCCGACGAAACCTTGAGAGGCGCAGGGATCAGCGATTACCGCATGTTGCTGTACCCATGGGCACGCGCTTACGAAAAAGCGCTGCATGAACCCAATGTGATGATCTTCCCGCTCGATCGCACCCCGGCCCGTGAGCAGATGTTCAAGTGGGTGGGTGAAATCCATCGGGCGACGACCAAGCTTTACAAGCTGCGTGGACGTGACGGCATCGCCGTTGACAACCTTGAAGACGCCAAGCAGTACACCATAGGCGTGGTGCGCAATGACGCCAAGCAGGTTTACCTGCAGCAGAAAGGCTTTACCCGGCTGGTGGTATCGGCGGACAACCACGATAACTTTCAGAAACTGTTGAATCAGCAGATTCAGTTGCTGCCGATGCCCGAGAATACTGCGCGCCTGATGAGCAAAGATGCACAAGTGGATTTCACCACGCTGGAGGAGGTCTTTTCCCTGGATGAACAACCCCACCGCGTTCACATGGCGTTTAGCCTGAGCACCCCAGACGAAATCGTCACCCGGGCTCAACAGGCTTTCGCGACGCTCAAGGCTTCAGGTGAAGTGGATCGGATCATGACTGAAGAGCGTTAGCAGGTGAACGTAATACTTGTCGCGCAGGCGGGGTGATTTGCTGACGCTGACCCTCCTATGGCAGGCTTGGGCCAGAGCTTTTTTCCGCGGTTCACGCGGTCACTGCAAGTCGGCAATGAGGCCCCTCCCATGAGCAAAGCGCCCTATGTACCGCCCAGAGTCTGGAAATACAACGCCCCGTCTGGCGGCCAGTTCGCCAACATCAATCGCCCTATCGCCGGGCCGACCCATGAAAAAGTATTGCCAGTGGGCGAACATCCGCTGCAGCTCTATTCACTGGCCACGCCCAATGGCGTGAAGGTGACCATCCTGCTGGAGGAGCTGTTGGCGCTGGGGCACACCGGCGCCGAATATGACGCCTGGCTGATTCGCATCAACGAGGGCGACCAGTTCTCCAGTGGCTTTGTCCAGATCAACCCGAACTCCAAGATCCCGGCGTTGCTCGATCGCAGCGTGGAGCCGGCGATCCGGGTTTTCGAGTCCGGTTCGATCCTGCTGTACCTGGCGGAAAAGTTCGGCGCCTTCCTGCCCACCGACCCGGCCGGGCGCACCGAAACCCTGAACTGGCTGTTCTGGCAAATGGGCGCAGCCCCCTATCTGGGCGGAGGCTTCGGGCATTTCTATGCTTACGCGCCCGATAAACTTGAGTACCCCATCAATCGTTTCACCATGGAAGCCAAACGCCAGCTCGACGTCCTGAATCGCCGTCTTGGCGAAAGCCAATACCTGGCCGCAGACAGCTACACCATCGCCGATATCGCGGTCTGGCCCTGGTATGGTCAATTGGTGCGCGACAACGTGTACTCGGCTGCCGAGTTCCTGGCTGCCCACGAATATACCCATGTGCAACGCTGGGCCGAGGAGATCGCCAATCGACCGGCAGTGATCCGGGGGCAACGAGTGAACCGCACGTGGGGTGATGAAGCGAGCCAAGTGCCGGAGCGGCATCGGGCTGAGGATCTGGATTGAAGGGGCCGGGCCGGTCTTTTCCTGTCAGCACCGGATAGCAACCGCGGTGGGCCGGGCGCTATCCGAATCGCTGACCGCCGCGCGGATTAAACACGAATCGTGAATCGATGATTGACTTTTCAGCCATTGAACCTGCAATCACATTCCCTATGCTGGCATGACTGCTCATTGAGCGCGGCGCATCGTGAGGCCCTCCCGGCGCGCCTTCCGATCACTCGCGAGAACCGTCATGAAAGGCCCCAGAACGCTCTACCAGAAGCATATAGATGCCCACACCGTCTGTACGCTGGACGACCATGGCCATGTGTTGCTCTACATCGACCGCCAGGTCGCCAACGAATACACCAGCCCCCAGGCCTTCAGCGGCTTGAGAGAGGCGAACAGAACGGTATGGCGCCCGTCATCAACGTTGTGCGTGGTCGATCACGTCAACCCGACCGCGCCTGATCGCGTCGCGGCCATGCCGGATGCGGGTGGCGCGCTTCAGGTTTCTTACTTCGAGCAGAACTGTCGAGACTTCGGAATCGAGTTGTTCGATGTCCTGGACAAGCGACAAGGCATTGAGCACGTGGTTGCCCCTGAGCAAGGCTTCATTCTTCCCGGGATGGTCGTGGCCGCAGGTGATAGCCACACAACGACCTATGGCGCGCTGGGCGCCTTTGGTTTTGGTATCGGCACTTCGGAAATTGAACACCTGCTCGCCACACAGACGTTGGTCTATAAACGTCTGAAGACCCTGCGCGTGAATGTGCACGGGCGGATGGGCGCAGGCGTCACCTCCAAAGACATCATCATGGCCTTGATCCGCGACATCGGTGCGTCCGGTGCGACGGGCTACGCCATCGAATTCTCCGGCCCCACCATTGAGTCCCTCAGCGTCGAAGCGCGCATGACCATCTGCAACATGGCCGTAGAGGCCGGTGCCCGTGGGGCTTTCATGGCGCCGGACGAAAAGGTGTACGCCTACCTCAAAGACAAACCGCGAGCCCCGAAAGGGGCGCTATGGGAGCAGGCTGTCGAGAAATGGAAAACGCTTTATTCCGACCCTGGAGCGCATTTCGACAAGGAAGTCGAACTCGATGCCAGCGCGTTGGAGCCGATGGTGACTTGGGGAACCAGCCCTGACCAGGCCGCGCCGATTGGTGAGTGCGTACCGGATCCGCGCCTGGAGAGCGACCTGATCCGCAGGCAGGACCTGCAGCGTGCACTGCGCTACATGGGCCTTGAGCCGGGAACCCGACTGGCCGGGGTGCCGATCAGTCACGCCTTTATCGGCTCCTGTACCAACGCACGCATCGAGGATCTGCGCGATGTCGCGCGCATCGTTCGGGGTCGCAAAGTAGCGGCGAGCGTGCGCGCGATGATCGTACCGGGCTCCACACGGGTACGTGATCAGGCGCAAGCGGAGGGGCTGGCGCAGATCTTCAAGGATGCCGGCTTCGAATGGCGCCAGTCCGGCTGCTCGATGTGCCTGGCGATGAATGATGATGTGCTGTCGCCGGGTGATCGCTGTGCCTCCAGTACCAACCGAAATTTCGAGGGCCGTCAGGGCGCCGGAGCAAGAACTCACCTCATGAGCCCGGCGATGGTCGCCGCCGCAGCGATTTGCGGCCATCTCACCGACGTTCGTCAACTGTCCATGGAGAGCTGAAATGCAGCCATTCACCATCGTTCGCGGTATCGCCGCACCGCTGCCCGCCGCGAATGTGGACACCGACGTCATCATGCCCAAGCAGTTCCTCAAGGGCATCGATCGCAATGGGCTGGACCGCGGGGTCTTCTTTGACTTGCGTTTCCTGGCCGATGGCGTCCCCAATCCGGCGTTCATTCTCAATCAGGCCCCTTGGGATCACGCCAGTTTCCTGATCACCGGACCTAATTTCGGTTGTGGTTCCAGCCGCGAGCACGCGGTCTGGGGGCTGAAGCAATTGGGTATACGCGCACTGATCGGCACGAGTTTCGCTGGTATTTTCTACGACAACTGCCAGCGCAATGGTGTTCTTCTCATTCAATTGAAGGAGCCAGAACAGCAGGAGATCAGCCATCTCGTTGGGTCACCTGAAAACTCGCAGATCACGATCGATCTGCATGCCCAGCAGATTCACCTTAAAACCGGAAAGATGATTGGGTTCGAGATGGACCCCTTGCGTAAAAAAGCGCTGCTGGAAGGTCTCGATGCGATTGGTACAACGCTTGAGCACACGTCACGAATCCGCGACTTCGAGGCACTGCACCATCGTTTGAACCCCTGGCTTGCCTGAGCCTCGAGCGAACAAGGGCCTGCGTAGCCGGCCAGAACCGCCGTCAGGCGCGGGCCGTCTCCGGTAGCCGCAGCCTTTTCAAATAGCTCTCCAGAAACTCCACGCACACGCGAAGTTTGGCCGAATCCGCCAGTCTGGTCGGATACACCGCCCAGACGTTCGCGCTTTGGGTGTAATCGGGCAACACGCGGACCAGCTTGCCTTGATCCAACAGTGGCTGAACATCCCACAACGACCGCAGAAGCACCCCGCGCCCAGCCAAGGCCCATTGCAGTACGATTTCTCCGCTGTTGGATGACAATCTGCTGCTGACCCGTACAACCTCATCGCGGTGGGCCTGATTCAAATGCCACACACCGAATGGATTGTTCCGCTCCTTCAGGACCAGACAATCATGATGAGCAAGATCCTTGAGAGTGATCGGGACCCCTCTCCGCTCCAGGTAATCCGGTGTGGCACAGAGCACTCGGTGGTTACTGAGCAGCTTGCGGCTGATGTGATGGCCCGGCAAGTCGTCACCCACGCGGATCTCCAGATCAAAGCCTTCGGCAACGATGTCTACCACGCGGTCGAACACATCCAGCCGCACCTCCAGTTCCGGGTAGATCGATGACAACTCTGCAATCGCAGGGGCAACATGATTGCGCCCAAAACCGAAGCTGCTGCAAATGTGCAGCAGGCCACGAGGGGCTTGGCGAATCTCGGTGAGCTCGCCAACGAAATCATCCATGTCGTCGAGAAAGCGAATCGCCCAGCGCTGGGTTTTTTCTCCCGCTTCAGTCAGCGCAATGCGTCGAGTGGTGCGATGCAAAAGCCGCGTGCGCAATGTCTGCTCGAGCACGCGAATCCGTTTGCTCACGAAGGCCGGCGAGAGCCCAAGCTCATCCGCGGCACCGGCAAAGCTGGATTTGCGAATGACGGTCAGGAAGACCCGAAGGTCCTCCGGCAGAGGCGTTTGAACACGAAATGTGTTTTCTGGTGTCATGACTGCCCGGCCTGCTCCACTTTTTGCGAAGGATAGCATCTACTGACCCGCCCCCCGTCAGCTCATACCCAACCCGTTCGGCAGCCCCGGGGAGATGGCCGGGATGTAAGTGGTCACGATCAGAACCAGCAGCAAGGCAAACTTCGAGAGACGCCTTCGGCCACCCCGAATGGGCGACCGTGGCTGGGGAACTTCAGTTGGATTGGTTGGCCGCCTGGGCCGCTTCGATCAGTTCGGTACCGATCTGCGTTTCGAAGGCTTTCCAGGCAGGACGCACGGCATCGCGCCAGGCATCACGTTGCTGCGGAGTCAGGCTGATGATCTCGCTCTTGCCCGAATCGATGATGCCCTGCTTGGCCTTCTGATTGAGCACCTCGGCCTGCTTGTTCACTTCGACAGTGACCTCATCGATGATCTGCTCCAGCTCATCGCGTACATCTGCCGGCAAACCATTCCAGAATTTGGTGTTGGCGATCAGCAGGTAGTTGCCGATGGCATGGTTGGACTCGGTCATGTACTTCTGCACTTCATAGTATTTCTGGGAATAGATGTTCGACCAGGGGTTGTCCTGAGCATTCACCACCCCCGTCTGCAGGCCCTGGTAGATCTCGGCGAACGCCATCTTGCGCGGCACTGCGCGCAATGCGCTGTATTGCGCGGCCTGCAGGTCAGAGGGCTGCACGCGGAACTTCTGCCCGCGGGCATCACTTGGCTTGACCAGCGGCTTGTTCGCGGTCAACTGGCGCATACCGTTGAGCCAGTAGGCCAGCCCGGTGATGCCCTTGCCTTCCATTGACCTGAGCAGCGCCTTGCCTTTGTCCGACTGTTGAAAGCGCTGCGCTGCCGCCACGTCGTCGAACAGGAACATCAAGTCGAACAACTGCAATTGCTTGGTGTACTGCTCCAGTTTCGAGGGTGCCGGCGCCAACATCTGCACCTCACCCAGCAGCAACGCTTCCATCTCCTTGCCATCGCCGTACAACGACGAATTGGAGTAGACCTGCACTTCGACTTTACCCGGCAGGCGCTCCTCCACCAACTTCTTGAACATCAGGGCGCCCTGCCCCTTGGGCGTGCTGTCGGCGGTGATGTGGGAGAACTTGATCAGAATCGGCTCGGCGGCCTGGACAGACAACGCACCGACCAGGGCAAAGCTGGCAAGCACCCCGGTCAGGCAACGACGCACGGATGGATACTTCATGGTGAGCTCCTATTGTTTTTGTTCGAGCGTTGGGGACGTATCCCCCTCAGTCCGTTTGGACTCTACCCCCCGTCCCTACGCCACTGAAATTCATATTTGAACAATGCTGCCTTCGGCTTTCACGAAGGCTCGACCATGGAAGCTTCCCGTTGTTCGCTGCTCATCAGGTGTTCGAGCATCTGGCGTGCCGTCATCGACAGCGCTTCCAGGCTGCGCACGGCAATCTTCAACTCGCGACGCGCCCAGGGATCGTCCAGCGCAATGACCTGCACATCGAGCGCCGGCAGATAGGTCCGCACGGCAAGCTCCGGCAGGATGCCGATCCCCATGCCGGTGTGGATCATCCGGCAAATGGCTTCGAAGCTGCGCACCTGGATACGCAGGCGCAATGGCGTGCCCAAATGACGCGCTGCCTGCTGCAGCAGGCCGTGCAACGAGGCGTCCTGCTGCAACCCGATGAAGTCGTAGCTGACCGCTTCGTGCAGGCTGATGCGGCTGCGCTCGGCCAGCGGATGCGCGCGTGGAGTGACCAGCACCAACCGATCGTGGCGGTAGTTGAACACCTGCAGCTCGTCGGCGGGCACATGGCCGGCAAAAATGCCGATATCGGTAAGCCCTTCGCGCACCGCACGGATGGCTTCGCTGCTGACCCGCTCTTCCAGATCGATTTTGACCTGCGGGTGCAACCGGGTAAAAGCACTGAGGTCCTCGGGCAAGAATTCGATCACCGCCGAGGTGTTGGCGTGAATGCGCACATGCCCCTTGACCCCCTCGCTGAACTCGCTGAGGTCGGCATTCATCTGCGCAAGGTTGTCCATCATATTGCGCGCGTGATGCAGCAGCGCATGCCCGGCCGGCGTCAGTTCGACGCCCTTGGGCTGGCGGTAGAGCAAGGCGATTCCCAGCTGGTTTTCCAGGTCGCTGACCCGTTTGCTCACCGCCGCCAGGGCCAGGTGCTCGCGCTCGGCGGCCTTGGTCAGGCTGCGCTCATCGGCGATGGCGACAAACAGCTTGAGGGTGACGAAATCGATACGACGCATAGGCGCGGCCTCCTGTCAGTCGTGTATCACGACGTGCAGCACGATGAAGAACAGTTTCAAGGTTCTCACAGGTGGTACTTCGCAGGATACGAAGCCTGGCTTGGTCATTGATCAATTGTTCAGTCCATGGGCCTGAGCCATCCTGCCTGACAAAGAACAGCGCACGACCCAAAGGTGCAGACATGACAGAACAACACGCAAGCAGCATGGCGCTGCAAGGCCTGAAGGTCCTGGAGATGGGCCAACTGATCGCCGGCCCGTTCGCCAGCAAGATGCTCGGTGAGTTTGGTGCCCAGGTGATCAAGATCGAGCCGCCGGGTGTTGGCGACCCGCTGCGCAAGTGGCGCAAGCTCAAGGACGGCACCTCGCTCTGGTGGCATGTGCAGTCACGCAACAAGCAGTCGTTGACCCTCAACCTGAAAGCAGCGGAAGGTCAGGAGATTGTCCGCCGGCTGGTGGCCGAAGCCGATGTACTGGTCGAGAACTTTCGCCCCGGCACCCTGGAAAGTTGGGGACTGGGCTGGGACACGCTGTCGAAGATCAACCCGCGCCTGATCATGCTGCGCATCTCCGGCTACGGGCAGACCGGTCCCTATCGCGACCGCCCCGGCTTCGGTGTCATCGGCGAGGCCATGGGCGGCCTGCGCCACCTCACCGGTTATCCGGGTCAGGCACCGGTACGGGTCGGCATCAGCCTGGGCGATTCGTTGTCTTCCCTGTATGGGGTCATCGGCGTGCTTCTTGCTTTGCAGGAGCGCCAGAACAGCGGCATGGGCCAGTTCATTGACGTGGCGCTGTACGAATCGGTGTTTGCGATGATGGAAAGCCTGGTGCCGGAGTACGACGCCTGCGGGTACATTCGCGAGCCCGCCGGCAGCGCTCTGCCGGGTATCACCCCGTCCAACTCCTACCCCTGCAACGACGGGCATTTCGTACTGATTGCCGGCAATGGCGACAGTATCTACAAACGATTGATGCACCTGATCGGCCGCCCGGATCTGGCCGAGGACCCGCGCCTGGCGCATAACGACGGACGCGGCGAACATGCCGAGCGCATCGATGCGGCCATCGCCGAGTGGACCCGGCAACGCGACCGGGACCAGGTCCTGGAAGCACTGAATCAGGCGTTGGTGCCGGCCGGTTTCCCCTACACCGCCGCCGATATCGTCAAGGACCCGCACTACCTCGCCCGCCAGATGATCGAGACCGTGCAGACCAGCGCCGGCGCGCTGAAAGTGCCGGGTGTACTGCCCAAACTCAGCCGCACCCCAGGGCGTCTCGGCGCCGGCGGCCCGCAATTGGGCGAGCACACCGACGACCTGCTGGCCGGTCTGGGCCTGAGCGGCGAACAGGTCCGCGGCCTGCGCGAGCGCGGCATCATCTGAACAAGGGCGCGCCTGCAAACAGCTTGCGCCCCCTCACCGTTACCCGGAGACCCCCCCATGAGCAAACGCCTGTACATCCAGGAAGTCGTCACCCGCGACGGCTTCCAGAGCGAAGCCCAGTTCATCCCCAGCGAAGACAAGATCGCCCTGATCGATCGCCTGGCACAAACCGGTCTGGCGAAGATCGAAGTCACCTCCTTCACCTCGCCCAAGGCGATCCCCAGCCTGCGCGATGCCGAAGCGGTGATGCGCGGCATCCGTCGCGTGCCAGGAGTGGAATACAGCGTGCTGGTGCCCAATGTGAAGGGCTGTGAGCGGGCATTGGCCTGCGAGGTTGACGAGATCAACCTGGTGATGTCGGCCAGCGACAGCCACGGCGTGGCCAACCTGCGCATGACTGCCGAACAATCGCTCGAGCAGTTCCGCCAGATCATTGCCGTCAGCCAGGGTAGCGGCGTGTTCATCAATGCCTCGTTGTCGACCGCCTTCGGCTGCCCGTTCGAGGGCCAGGTCGCCGAAGCGCGGGTCCACGGGCTGATCCAACGCTTGCTGGACATTGGCGTGCAGGGCGTGACCTTGTGTGACACCACTGGCATGGCCGATCCGGCGCAGGTCGCGCGCATCTGCCGTGAAGCCCTGGCGCGCTGGCCGCAGACCCCGTTTACCCTGCACTTTCACAACACCCGAGGCATGGGACTGGCCAATGCCCTGGCGGCACTGGACGCCGGTATTGATCGTTTCGATGCCTCGCTCGGAGGGCTGGGCGGCTGCCCCTATGCACCTGGCGCCAGCGGTAATATTTGCAGCGAAGATCTGGTGCACATGTTCCAACGCATGGGCCTGGACACCGGTGTCGACCTGGACAAACTGCTGGCGGCGGCGGCCACCCTGCCATCGCTGGTCGGCCACCCGGTGCCAGGGGCAATCCTCAAGGCCGGCAAGTCCGACCGACGCTATGCAAAAGCTCAATAGATACCAAGCCGGTAGCCTCGGGCCGAGGCTACCGCGCCGATAGTCGAGCGCCTCACCGCCCCCTCCAGAATCGGCCGATATTGTTATTGCGCCCTGCACAGACCATTCAAATCTGCTGGCTTTATAGCCGGAGCAGCTGCCTTGTAAGCTCCCTCTCAATCCCTCTTGGCGACAAACCCGGTGAGTGATTGCCGATGATCGATCCGGTTTGAGCGCGCCGGTATCCGTCGCCATCGGTGTCTTCAATGTCGCCACGGATCTTCTCTTCGCAGACTGGGAGTCAACGATGAAGCTACAGGTCAATGAACGCGAACTGGAGGTGGATGCGCCCGCCGATATGCCGCTGTTATGGGTCATTCGAGACCTCATGAACATGACCGGCACCAAGTTCGGTTGCGGTATGGGCCTATGTGGCGCCTGCACCGTGCATATCGACGGCTCGCCCCAGCGCAGTTGCATCACGCCGGTCGGCGCCCTGGCCGGTAAAAAAATCACCACTATCGAAGGGCTGTCAGCCGATATCAGCCATCCGGTTCAGCGTGCCTGGACCGAACTGGATGTGGTCCAGTGCGGCTATTGCCAGTCCGGTCAGATCATGGCCGCCGCTGCATTGCTGGCCAGCAACCCTGCCCCCACCGACGCCGACATCGATCAGGCCATGGCCGGCAATCTATGTCGTTGCGGTACGTACCAGCGCATTCGTTTGGCAATCCACCGGGCCGCCGAACTGAGCAAAGCCTGACCCCATTCTCTCAGCCACCTTTCAGCCAGGGAGTGCTCTGCAATGAATGCCATGATTGTCTCTTCTCGTCGCAGTTTTCTTAAGTCTGGCACCGTGCTCGGCACTGGCCTGATTGTCGGTTTCACGGTGCCCGCTGGCAGACGCCTGATGGCGCAAGACCTGGAGTCCGCCGAATTCGCGCCCAATGCATTTCTGCGCATAGCCGCGGATGACAGCATCACCATTTTCCTGGCCCATTCCGAGATGGGTCAGGGGGTCTGGACCACCCTGACCCTGCTCATCGCCGAAGAACTGGACGCGGACTGGAGCACACTCAAGGTCGAGCATGCGCCGGCTGCCGCCGTCTATGCCAGTCTGCGGCGTGGGTTTCAGGGCACGGTCGGCTCTTCCAGCATTCGTGATGAGTTCGAGCGTTATCGCCGGGCGGGCGCAATGGCGCGGGCGCTGTTGATCCAGGCAGCGGCCATTCGTCTTGGCCAGGCACCCAGCGCATTGCGCACAGAACATGGCGAGGTCATCGCCGGCAACACCCGTCTGCGCTATGGCGAACTGGCCGAACAGGCCGCCACGCTGCCGTCGCCGGATCCGGCGACGCTGCCCCTGAAAGATCCGGCAGCCTGGACGCTCATCGGCAAGGGCGCCCTACGGCTGGACTCGCCAGAAAAGATCAGCGGTCGCGCGAAGTATGGCATCGACATCCAGTTCGAAGGATTGCTCTGCGCCGTGGTTGCACGGGCGCCGATGCTCGGCGGCAGCGTCCGCGCCTTCGATGCGACCCAGGCCAAGGCCCTGCCCGGCGTACGCCATGTGGTTCAGGTCCCCAGCGGCATTGCGGTCGTCGCTGATCACTACTGGGCGGCCAAGCGCGGGCGCGATGCGCTGCAAGTGCAATGGGAGGCTGCAAGCGGCACCGTCATCCTCGACAGCGACCAGCAACGCCAGGATTTAACCGCCCTGACCCACACAGAGGGTGAAGTCGTCACGCAACGCGGCGAGGTGGAGCAAGCCCTGAAGTCTGCCCGCAGGGTAGTCGAGATGGCGTACAGCGTGCCCTACCTCGCGCACGCCACAATGGAGCCACTCAACTGCACCGTGAAGCTCAGCGACGATGGCTGTGACATCTGGGTCGGCAGCCAGATGCAAACGTTCAATCAACGAACCGCGGCAAGGATCACCGGTCTTGCCCCTGAGCAAATCCGTATTCACACCACCTTCCTGGGCGGCGGTTTTGGCAGGCGTGCTCTGCAGGATTTCATCGCCGAAGCGGTGGAAGTCGCCAAGGCTGTGAATGTGCCGGTGAAAACCCTCTGGAGCCGCGAGGATGATATGCAGGGTGGTTACTACCGGGCAGCCTTCGCCCAACACCTGCGCGTTGCCTTGGGGGCGGACGGGCGACCGGAGGCCTGGTCGCAAACCACGGCGGGGCAATCGATATTTCCGGATGCGTCGGGCATTCACCCGACGTCTGTCGAAGGCATGAGCGACTCGCCCTACATCATGCGCAGCCCGGCCTATCGGGTCGAAGCGCACGCCCCTCGGTCGAACATTCCGGTATGGTATTGGCGCTCCGTTGGACACAGCCACAACGCGTTCGTCATGGAGAGCGCGGTGGATGAGCTGGCACACGCCGCCGGACAGGACCCACTGGCGTATCGCCGCCTGCTGCTTGAATCGGACCCACGGCACCTGGGCGTGTTGAACCTTGCCGCCGAACGCTTCGGTTGGGGGCGCACGCCAGCACCGGGACGCGGCCACGGCCTCGCCGTGCATCAGTCATTTGGCAGCTACTGTGCTCAAGCGGTGGAGGTTTCCATCGAAGGTGGGAATATCCGCGTTCATCGCGTGGTGTGCGCGATCGACTGTGGCATCCCGGTCAACCCTGACAACATCAAGGCACAGATGGAAAGCGCTATTGTCTTCGGCCTCAGCGCAGCGCTGTTCGGGCAGATGAGCATCAAGGAGGGTCGTATCCAACAGTCCAACTTTCACGATTACCGGGTGCTGCGCATCAACGAAATGCCGCAGATCGAGGCGCATGTGCTGCCCAGCACCGAGAGCCCTGGCGGTGTAGGCGAACCCGCAACGCCCCCCATCGCTGCGGCCGTGGCCAACGCGGTCTTCGCCCTGACGGGTCAACGCTTGCGCGAACTGCCGTTGCGTCCATCGAGCAGTACATGAAGCGAAGGCCTTCAGGTTAGCGGGCCAAAGCGTTCGGCATACAGGGCGCTCACCCACTCGACAAACACCTTGAGTCGTGGAGAGAGCTGGCGATGATAGGGATACAACACCGAAACCGGGAGTCCGGGACTGGGCCAGTCACCGAGAACCTCGACCAACTCCCCTGACGCCAGGTATTGCTCCACGCGAAAGCGCGGCACCTGGATCAGTCCACAGCCGTTCAACGCACAGCAGCAGTAAGACTCGGCGTCATTCACTGAAATCCAGCCCCCCGGCTCCAGCTCGACCACTTGGCCGTCAATGACAAAGGTGAACGGGTAACGTATGTCATGATTGCTGGCAAAGAAGCCCACGGCCTGATGTTCAGCAAGCTGCTGTGGAAACATAGGCGTGCCGTGTTCGGCCAGATAGCCGGGGCTGGCACAGACCACTTCAGGCATCAACGCCAGCCGCTTGGCCACCAGCGACGAATCACGCGGGTTACCTGCACGGACCACGCAATCGACGCCTTCGCTCACCAGATCCACCAGCCGGTCGCCGCAGCTGATGACCAGGTTGATTTGGGGATAGCGCCGATGAAAATCCTGGATGTTCGGCAGGATGATCCGAGTCGCATGGGTCCCGTGCAAATCCAGACGCAAAGTGCCGCGCGGATTCGCCACGACCGTGCTGAGTGAAGACTCGGCGTCCTCCAGATCTGCGAGCACAGCCTTGCATCGCTCATAGAAGGCCTGGCCGTCGAGTGTCGGCCGCACCCGCCGGGTTGTACGCTCGAGCAGACGCGCACCGAGCTGCCGCTCCAGCTCCTTGATGGCCAGCGTAGCTGTGGCCCGCGGGATATTCAGACCGTTGGCGGCACGAGTAAAACTGCCTTGCTCGATGATGCGAATGAACAGTTGCAAGGCATCGAATTTATCCATCGTGTGACGCCCTTTTATTGGTGAGAGATGAACAGTCTTACCCGCGATGCCTGACTAATCCACCCCATCGAAGCAATCAGTATCACTTTCACGACGGTGCAAGGTCCAGCGTGGGCCGATTGTTTATGGGAGGTGAATGGTCATGGCAGCCCCGTCGATTTATCCATCGCCAGGAAGACACCACACTGTCCTCGTCAACCTTTTAATAAACGACCCAGGACATCATTCAGATGAAACCGACATCTCACGCTCCCAATGCTGAACAGCCCTCGAAGCTGGTCGTCCCGGCCCTGGGTATTTTTTATCAATGGGGCGAGCCTCTCGCCTATGCAATGCTCCGGTTATGCCTGGGGATCATCATGGTGACCCATGGCTTGCCCAAGCTGTTGGGAACTTCACACGGCTCGATGGCGGATCCCATGGCGGGTTCGATTCACTTGATCGCAAACGTCCTGCACCTGCCATTCCCCGCGCTATTGGGCCTGTTCGTCGCCTGGCTTGAAGGTTTGGGTGGGTTGCTGCTGGCGCTAGGGTTGGCCACCCGGCCATTGGCGGTGGCGATGGCCATACAGATGGCGGCGATCGCTTACATCCTTGGCCCGAACTGGCCCTGGATAGACCGTGGCATCGAATACCCGGTATTGATGGGCTTTCTTTTCACTTATATCGCCTTCAAGGGGGCCGGTCGTCACTCACTGGACCGCCTATGGGGGCGTGAATTCTGACGCCTTCGCAGCGCTTATCGACCGGCATCGGCTGACAGTCGATAAGGATGGCGGTTAGATGATGAGCGAAGGATTCACCCGTGTTCAATCATCGTTGAATGGAGCGCTCGGATCCCTTTCACCCGGCGCCCCAGGTCGCTGGATCGTGGCGCAGTTCGAATCATAGCCCTGCCCCTCGAGTTGGGCGCGTGCAAACGCAAACGCTTCATTCAACGAGCCGTGCATCACCCCGTCATGCCCCAATCCTTCATAGGTTTGCCAGGTGACCTGGTTTCCAGCCGCGCACAGCGCCGCCGCCACCGCATACTGTCGTACCGGGGTGATGGTCTCATCGGCCTGGCCGGTGGCAATCAGCAATGGAAAAGCGATCGTTGCCTGGGGCATATCGGTCGTGGGCGTGCGCAGAGCGCTCAACGCTTGCGCACTGATGGTCAGCAACTGCGAAAACGAACCGATTTTCAGCTCCCGCGACTTGAGGGCAATTTCCCGCGTACAGCTTTGCCGGGCAACGTCGAGAAGCTGCAGCCCTTCAGGCGTCAGTAGGTCGTCTATTCGGGGTGCGTTGTCGCGTAACCCGCCAGTGGCCAACGACAGGAAGATCGTATTGGAATGGCGCGCCTCAAGCGCGATGGGCCCGTCGGGGAATGTACTATTGGGCGCTGTGATAACCGCACCGAGAATATTGAGTTCAGGTGCATAGCTGGCGGCGAGTATCGACGCGCCCAGAGCGGCGCCGCCCCCCTGGGACTGCCCCGCCAGGATCGTGCGGTTGGCAATCACACCGGGCTTGAGTGCGCGAGCGGCACGAACTGCATCCAGGACAGAGCTGCCTTCGGCCTGCCAGACCGTATACGGGTGAGGCCCTGGCCCCCCCAAACCTTGATAGTCAGTTGCCACGACGGCGAATCCGCGCTCCAGCCAACGATTGATGTACGCAGCGTCACGCGCTCTGAACCCGGTCCACGAGGGCGCGCATATGTCGGCGATCCCCAGCGTACCGTGGGCCCAGGCCAAGAGCGGCCAACCTTCAGACGGAGCAGGACCGCTCGGCATGAACAGCGTGCCGCTGATAGGCACCTGGCCTGAGTGCCAACGCTGGTCCGTGGAACTGTAGAGCATGCGTATGGTTTGCGCCGCTGCTGGCACCCGCTCCTGCGGTTTGAGCGTTTCGCTCCTCAGCAAGACACCGGGAACAGTGGGCATTGGGTCCTGCCAGCGATAAAACGCAGAAAGCTCCATATCACCTGCGGCACGCCCGACCGGAAGTTCACCGGCAGCCATTGCGCTGAACGCAAGGGTCATGATGCTCCCAAGACAGATCCGCGTCACAAGTGAAGAAGCAAGGGTTCGAAGAATCAGCATTTAGCGTTCGCCTCATGATGAAGAAGGCCCCAGCACAATGGTCTGGAGGCCACGAGAGTCAGTGTTCAGGATCAGGATGACTGGCCGGACGGCGCACTACGCCAGTGCCTGACGCAACGCAGTGGCTTGGGTAAAAATCACATCCCGTACGACAGGTGCAACTTCATTGAATCGCAGGAACCCGTGGGTCATGTTCGCAAGGACTTCCAGGTGCGTCGCCACACCGGCAGCGTGCAACTTAACCGCCAGCTCACAGTTTTCGTCGTACAACGGATCAAGGTTTCCGACGATCAAGCGCACAGGCGGGAGTCCAGCCAGATCAGCGGTGATCGGCTGCACCCGCCAGTCATCTTCATCCTCGGCCAGGTAGCTCGCCCAGTAAGCATTCATCGTTTTGGCAGACAAGTTCTGCCCGCCATACCCACCGAGTCTCTGCCACGAATCGGAAGAAACACCTCGGGAATAGGAGCCGTAGAACAGCATCAACTGTCGCAACGTATCCATTCCAGCGTCGCGCAGCGCAAGGGCGGCGCCCAGGGCCAGGTTGGCGCCCGCCGAGTCGCCACCCAGGGCATACCCGCGCACCGGACAATGAGTGATTGTCCCCAGGTTGATGACCCTGCTGACTATCGACACCACCTCGTTAAACGCCACTGGAAAACGGTACTCCGGCGAGAGGGCATAGCCGATGGACAACACCGCCAAGCCGCTGTCACGCACCAACTGGCGCAGAGGAGCGTCCCAATCGGCGAGTGCTCCGTGTCGAAACCCGCCGCCGTGACAATAGAACAGCAGCAAGGGCGTCTCATCGTCTTGCGGCCAATACAGCTTGCACGGAACAACCCGACAATTGACCGAAAACTCCAACATGCGCTCGCAGGACAAAGGCACGCTGGGTCGCGACGCCCATGCGCTGATTCGTTGCAACTGCGCGCGAACCTTCTGAATCTCTCCTTCGACGACAGGAAGCAGACCCAGTTGGCGTAACGTCGCCGCGACGCCGATGAGGTCTGGATGAACCTCGTTCGGATCGACGAGCACCCCGTCTGTCCCCTCGCCGCCCACTTTCGGGTTTTCGCACTTCCCACCGAGCCTGGACATCGCCACCTCTGATTATCGGTTGTCTGGCGCCACGCTGAACAATGGCGCCATTAGGACCTGCCTTGATTGGCGCTGATGATTAATCGGATTCCAGGAGCGCGTCCCTCACCATGAAGGCCCATTGCGCACCGTGCATATCACGATCCTGCAGAGCCCCCTGTATTACGGGGCGCGGTAGGCTGATCTTGATCACATTCAATGCATCGATCCGAAACACGCTGATCGACTCGACGGTCCGGCGAAAGAGCTGAGCAATGGCCGGCGCTTGCAGTTTCGGTTCGCCCGCCAGCCGGGCAAAAACATCCGAGTCCTGACAAAACACATCAATGGTCAAAGAGAAGGGGCCGGCGTTCTTGGAGCGAATTTCGTAGCCGAGTGCTTCCATGGTATTCATCTCACGCCGCCTCAATGGTTTTCATGTCAAATCGAAAAGGTGCCAACGGATTCGCCACGACCATCACATGGCTGAGCACGAACTCATAAACCACTCCCCGATCCATCGAGGCTGGAGAGAATGGAAACGCATGGGTGGGCAGGTCTTTGTCACCTGGCAACGGGAAGTGCAACAGGTAAGGATTGAGCAAAGCGACGATGTCTTTCGTGCGCTCGGCCGTTGCGGAAGTCGCCAGGGCCATGACGCCTATTTCCACTGGGGTGGCGGATCGCGACTCAAAGTCCCCCAACGCCGCGTTCTTGCCAATCGCGCGAAACTGCAGGTCGTACTCGCCCGATCCGATGTTCAGATGTTTTTCTATTCGCTGGCGCATCACCGAATCGAGACAGGCGAGCCATTCATCGAAGCGCTCAAGGTACTCGGTGTCCCGGACAATACTCATGACAACCGATTGAAACCCGCAAGGCGCCGCACCTTCCAGCTTGACGGTGTAGTCTTCACTGGGTTTCCAGATCGAGCCTTCTACCCGCACCGTTCGCTCGTCGATCGCGGTGTACACAGCCCCCTCGACATCCAGCACACCACCCGGCTCGACGAGCACGTAGGGATTGCTGTTCTCATAGAGCATGTGAGCCATCACCGATCGTGGCGTAAGCCGGGCCCCCTCACCAATCGCCTCGATGGTGAATCCCGTTTCGTCAATGGTTGCCATGACCACGGCCTGGGCGGGTGTGGTGGTACAGGACGCGCCACATTCTAGAATCTTCCCGGCGTGCCAGGCGGCCCCTGGATGTCCCCCTCGCATGATCGGGAGCGACGCCATGACGGCGGTGTCCGTGGAGCGACCGGCCAGGATGATGTCCGCGCCTTCCTGGAGCGCATGAATGAAGGGTTCCACGCCCATGAGCGCGACTATTCGAGAACAGCGATCCACCAAGGCATCATCAATAAAATCAAGCTGCAGCGGTTTGATCCGTTTCTCCAAAAGTGCTGTTTTCACAGCACTTGCTGGCTGCTCGCTGTAGATGCCCGCGATACGTACGGTCTGCCCCAGCTCTGCCGCGACCTCCTCACAGAGCCCGCGCATCAAATCGACACCCGCGTCGGAACCACAGGTTCCGCAGCTGCCAATGATGAGCGGGATCCCCAGCTTTTCCCGGGCCTGCATGAAGACCCGAAGCTCTGCGCGCAATATCGAAGCAGAAGACTTTGTCGTGCCCGTACCGAGATAGTGCGGACCCGAGTCGGTGGACCCCGCATCCATTGCAATCACATCGGGACATTCCAGAAGCGCCTTCTCAAACGCATCTCTCGGGAATCCGGTGCCGATTGCACCCGTTGGTGTAAGCACCTTGATCTTGACGTTCATGTATTTTCCTTTGCAACGGTATGTCGACGGCCGTCTGCGATGACACAGTGCCCAGGCGGGCTCCGCCCTTCCAGGACCGCCACCACACACTGGGCTGCAATTAAATTGGTGCGATTCAAGCCTTCCACCGTAGAGGCGCCGGCATGGGGGGTCACGACCACATTGGGAAGTTTGATGAGCTGCTCTGTCACTGCCGACAGTGAAGGGTCGGACTCGCTTTCGAACACATCGAGTCCTGCCCCGGCGATGTCTTGCTGTTGCAGGGCTTTCAACAGATCCGCGTCGCGCACCAGGCCACCTCGGGCGGTATTGATCAGCACGGCGCCAGCTTTCATCGACTTTAAAGCGCGGCGGTCAATCATTCCCCGGGTCTGCGGGTTAAGGGGGGCATGAAGCGTAATGAAGTCACTTTCCTGAAACAGGGTCTCCAGATCTACAAAGCAGCTTTGCCCCCCGTTGGCTTTTTGTGAACTGTCTGGGCGAGGGGCATAAATCAGGGGTTTGACTTCGAACCCGGCGAGGCGCAGCAAGACGCCTTTGCCGATTCTGCCCAATCCAACGATTCCGACCGTTTTGCGATACAGGTCACCGCCCAAGGGAATGCTCCAGTCGTTGGCAGACAGCCCCGCCTGACATTGTTTTAGCTTGCGACACACCGCGAGCATCAGTGCAATCGTATGGTCAGCGACACTTGCATCATTTCCACCGACGGCGATCGTTGCGACCTTTCCGGCCGCTTCCACCGCCGCCGTATCAATGCGCTCATACCCCACGCCACGGCGGGAGATCACCTTGAGCCGAGGGAGCGAACCGAGCAGGCTGGCCGTCACATTGGCGTGCCCTAAAATCCACCCATCAGCGTCAACCAGGAGGTCGATCAATTGCCGCTCACTCAAACTCCCGTCGGCAACTCCCGGCGCAAGTTCTGCAATGATGACTTCGCAACCGCAATGCTTGAGAAAATCAAGGGTCGCCGAATCAAAAAAACGCTGAGTGACGACCACCCGATGACGAAGTTTAGGCATCGCCCACCTCTCGACTTAGTTTGAACAACCCGAATTCCATGAACACACTCCAGTCAAAACGCATAATCCAGATACACCCGGGCTTCTGAGCCATTGACAACGTTATTCGGCTGGGCGGAAACAAGCGCAACAAAATCCTGGTCGATTCTGTAGTCGATATAAATCAATCCCACGGAAAGGCCGGCGTATTCTTTGTCATCGAACCGATAATAAACGCGGTATTCGTTTTGCCTTTCCCAAACATCCGTCTTCTGACCACTGAACGGGTTCACGGCGTCAAAGTTTCCCTGCTTATAGAGCGCCATGACTTTAAACCCGTCCAATGACGCCCCCAAGAGTGAAATACCGCTCAGGTCGTACTCGGCCCCTAGCTGCCAGGTTACTTCACCATGATTGTTGAAATCGTTGCCGGAACGGGTCCACGCATCCATTCTCCCGTCCACGTTATCCGCGTGATCGAAGTAGGCGTAGCCAAGGTTGCCATTACTCAGTTCGGCGTGTGTCTCGGAGAAAGAAACACCCAGGCGCAACTTATCGAGCAATAAACCAAGATTGACGTTTAACCACGTGGCCTCTTTATCATAGGCCGCGTCACCGGCGGACCAATCTTGCTCCCACAGCCGTCCCGCTTTTTGGAACTGATAATACTGGGTGTCTAAAATGACCCCTGCCGTTTCACCGATAGGTGCCTGCAGGGTCAAGCCATAACGGGTATTTTCATTGAAGTCCTTTGACACACCACGGGCATAGCTCAACTCAACGGCTTTTAGATCGTAGGTGACCCCATAGGTGTAGACGTTGCTTATGTCCTCACCCGACTGGCTTAGCAGCTTTCCGAACGCCTGCCTGTCCCGCGGAGAACTTCGATCGATATAAGCTGCTTCGAAAGCCATCGTTCCGGGTAGCGGGCCGATGCCCACGTCAGTCAGGTTGAAATGGGCTCGCGCGCCCTGATAGGAACCCGGCACGAGTCGCGTGTCATTGCTGACCAGGGTGCCCGCGTCAAATCGGCCTCGGCCTATTTGTGAGTCTGCGTTCCATCCCTCGCCGACGTGGCGCAACTTCAAGTAACTTTGCCCGACTTTTGCAAAGCCACCGTTAGAACCATCGTCATTATCAAACAAGTCACGGCTGTCCTGCTCGGAATCGATCATTGCCACGCCGTACAGGGACGCATCAAAGCCGACAACGCCGCCCCAGTAGTTAGAGTTGTAATCCAGGATCGCGCCGACCCCTACCCCACCCAACTCCGAGCCGGTCGAGAACCCGCCGAAGCGGTCTTCAATCAGGTCGTTGGATATTCGCGTATTGATGTACGCGGATCGAAGATAAGCATTCAACTTGCCTTCATGCTGAAATCTATCCGGATAACTGATACTCGCAGAAAAACAACTGCCCGATGCAAACAGCGTAGCGAGATATGTCATTGCGACGGCTTTAGTCGATTTCATGATCACCTCAATTATTATTTTTATTTTCTCAATGAGCAGGCGTGAGCTGGCACTGCTTTAAACAAGCAGGGCAGAAATACAGGTGGATCTTTAAATAATTGCTCTTGTAACGATGGCCGTTGCTATGAGCGTAAGGCTGCTGCCGATTGCCCACAACAAGCAGTATCTTTGCATCTCGCCCATGTCCCGCTGGATAATCCCGCTGATGAGATAAACAGCGGCAACGAGTGGACTTAATGCGTGAACCGGTTGCCCCAGCACCGAGGCGCGGGCGATATGCATCGGGTCAATACCATATTCCGCGCCCGCCGCGCCAAGCACCGGCAAGATCCCAAAGAAGAACGCGTCATTGGAAAGCAGGAAATTAAGCGGCAGCGCGACAAGGGCGGTAATGATGCTGAAGTACTGCCCGCCGCCATCAGGAATCATCTGCACGATCCGCGCCGACATCCCATCGACCATTCCCGTGCCGGATAGAATGCCAGTGAAGACCCCTGAAGCGAATATCAGGGCAATGACCGTCAACACACTGTCGGAATGAGCGGCGATTCTCGCTTTCTGCTCCGCCAAACGTGGATAGTTGATCAGCAACGCCAGGGAAAACCCCACCATCATCACCAGGGGTAACGGTGCCAGTCCTGTACCCATGGCGTACATCAGCGCGGCCGTGAGTGCCAGGTTGACCCAGAACAGCCTGGGGTTTTGCGTGGCCGATTCGATAAGGGGTAGAGGCAGCTCTTCAGACACAGTGTCCTTTGCCATGGGCGTCCACCCCAAACGACGTCGCTCTTTGCGGCCTATCCACACTGCCACGATAAACGCGTAGGCCAGACCTGCAAACATGGCGGGTACAAGGCCCAGGAATATCTCGCTGACATCCAGATGCAGCGCGCTGGCAGCCCGCGCTACCGGCCCACCCCAAGGGATGATGTTAACGACCGTATTGGTCAACAGAAGCATCAGTGCAAGGATGAGCGGGTTCATCCCAAGGCGAAGGTAGAGCGGCAAAAACGCCGTTGTCACGATCAGCACCGTCGTTGCCCCATCCCCATCGAAGGAGATGACCGACGACAGCAAAGCGGTGCCGAGCACCACACGAAGGGGATCATTTCCCACATAACGCAGAATCCGGCGAACCGCGGGCTCGAACAGCCCCGCGTCGAACATGATTGCGAAATACAGGATTGCAAACATCAACATCAATGCCGTTGGCGCCACTTGCTGGACGCCTTCCATCACCATGCCGCCCAACTCCGGTCCTGCGCCGCTGGCCAGCCCGAAAGCAATCGGGATGAGGATGAGCGCTGTCACAGCAGAAAGTCGCTTGCTGATGATCAACGCCATAAACGTGATGACCATTGCGAAACCTAACCAAGCCATGCCTATCACCTTTTCTTGTTTTTTTTATCAATGTCGTAGCAAATCAATGTGAACGACCGGCCACTCCCGAGGAATCTACATAGGGGAGAAAACCCTGTAAATCTTGATTTTTTTCGTCAACATCCCGCAAATACTGGGGCAAACGTGCTCGTGAAAAGATATCTCAGGGACGCTGGTCGGCTTTCAATGCCCGCCTCCGTCGGTCCCTCTGTGTAGACCGTCCATTGCTGACTCCCTTTGAAAACACGACGAAATGGATATCCTGGTAGACATTGACGCAAGGCAGGTATATTTAATGAATATGTACAAACCCCCATCAACCTGTTCGGATCCGTCATGCCTGATCAAGAAGACCTTTACCTTTCGGCAGAAGAAGCGGCTGGAATGCTGGGGGTCAGCCTTCCAACCCTTTATGCCTACGTCAGCCGGAAGAACATTCGGTCCGTCAAGATCGCCAACACGCCCAAGCGTCGCTATTGGGCCGAAGACATCCAGCGCTTGGTGAAAAGCCCCGCGGGGCACGCTGCAAAGCGCTCGTCGTCATCGGACAGCGCCATTACATTGATCACCGATGACGGCCTCTTCTACAGGGGGCACGACGTCGTCGAGCTCGCCGACCACGCCACGGTCGAGGAGGTCGCCGGATTGATGTGGCAGGTGCCATCGGCCTTCGGACCGTCGCTGCCGCGCGCGCCGAAGGATAGCGTCAAACTGCTGAAGATCTATGAGCACATGTCAGCGCCGGAGAAGGCAATTGCACTTTTCCCGCTGGTTCAAAGGGAGAACCCCAAAGCCTTCGATCTTTCCATCGACAGCTATGCACGCACCGGCGCCGATGTTGTGAGATGGTTTGCCGCGTTGGTCGTGGGCGCGACCCAACCAAGCACACAACCCTTGCACGAATTCATTACCCAGGCCTGCGCAGCCCCGCCGGCCCACGCCGATCTGATCAGGCGTCTTCTGATCCTCAGCGTCGATCATGAACTGGACCACGCCACTCACAGCGTTCGCGTTGCCGCCACGACCGGCGCCACCCCCTACTACGCAGCGATCGCGGGACTCGCGGCCGCCAGGGGTCATAAGATCGCCTATGGCAGAAACGAAGCCGCCAGCAGGATGATCGAGGAAATCTGTACAGCTACCGATCCCACCCAACCGATATTGCAACGGTACAGTCAGGAGGGGCACATCATCGGGTTCGGACCTAATGTCCACTCAGTCAGTGACCCACGTGCTACCAATCTGATGAAAGCGTTGACCGCTGCCTTCGAGGGCGACCCCGAATTTGCCAAGCTGCAGAAAGCTTTTTCGGTCGCCTCGGAACTCGTCGCATACCCCCCGGAGTTCATTCTCCTGGTGAGTTTCATCGGTAGAAAGCTTGGGTTGCATCGGCAGGAAATCGCACTGGCGGGTGTCGGAAGATTGATCGGCTGGATAGCCCACGCCAGCGAGCAATACAACCAGCATCATGACGCTCGCCCCCGCGCTCGGTACACGGGAACTCTGCCACGAGCGACCCACCTCGCCAGTGACTAGACAGAAGCAACCATGGCCGCAAACAGCGATGTGAATTCGGGTTGGTGTTGAAGTTCAGCCACATACCCAAGCACCTTGGCCTGCGCCGACTCTTCAAGATGAGGTGAGGCCATCCTCCTGAATTTTCGTTCAAAATCGCTATCGGTCATCGGTGTTTCGACGGACCCGGGCCCGCTGATCATCTCGCTTACGACGATTTCGCCTGACACCAGCGTGGCGCTGACCCGGTTGGCAAGATGACGCGGAAACAACGCGGTGAGCGCGCCATCCTCCACCACGCTGATCTTGCCCATCAGGGCAACCACCATGGGATCAGCCATCTTTTCCGGCGAATAAGAATCTATGGTGATGTCACCGTCGAGCAGCGCCCGGGCCACGTTGTAGGGCAAACTGTGATCCGCCGTCTCTCGCGTTTTGGGCAACCATTTTTCAGGGGTGTCTGCCAACACTCGACGATTGAACTCGGACGTTTCGATAACGATGCAAGCGATATCGTCGAGATCGTTAATCCGAGCACGTATATCCAGGGCTGCCCACACCGCAGTATGCAACTCACCGTTGGTGGGAAAGGTCTTGGTCAGGGAGCGCCGTATAGCGTAATCACCATTCTCGGGCGTACCAAAACGATCCGTATCCAGGTCGAACGGGCCTGAGACCAATTTAAAGAATCCCATGTCCCCCTCGAACACCGGCGACGGGCCGGTCATGCCGTGACGCGACAGCTGGGCAGCGAAGATCGCATTACGTGCAGCGTTTGCGGCCGAGCAGCCCTTCCAGTCCGACAGGGATCCACTGCGAACCTGGCGCATGGCCAGATGAGCGCTCAACGCTATATTGATTGCCTGTGCGGTCTGCGCCACATCCAGCTTCATCAGACTGGAAGCCGCCGCGGCCATCGCCACATTTATGTAATTGACGTGGTCCCAGCCGCGCTTGTTCAGGCTGGCCGCGTCCTGCAGTCGCATCTGGATCTCATAGGCCAGCACAATGGCCGAAATGAGTTCTGCCCCGGTGGCCCCCTCGGCCTCTGCTAGCGCCAGGCAGGCCGGAATATTGTCACTCGGATGGCCCGGCTCCAGCCCCATATAACCATCGTTGTAGTCCAGGAAACGGACCATCACGCCATTGGCAAACGCCGCTATCTCTGGCGTTGTTTGGACAGTTGTTCCGAACACGCTGGACGCCTGCGCGGGATTGGCAACCGCATAACACACAGCGGCATTCACAGGCGCCGCTCCGTAGGCCCCCAATATGCACGCCAGACTGTCAATGAAGCGCTGTCGCACCAACGCGATGATCTCTTCGGGCAGTCGCTGATGCCTGAATTTATGCGCGTACTCTGCAAGTTGCAGCGCAATAGTCGTATTGCTCATGGTTGCCTCTGTTCTGCACCAGGGTTGGGTCTGCGCCGATGGCGGCGACGGCATCACCTGTTGCCAGGTGACGCGTGCGGTTCTCAGTCCAGAATGACGTCGAGTAAACGTACGTATTGCTGGCCGGCATGCATGTCGCGCTCCACCATCCCGCCTTGCGGCGTAGCGCGAGGGTAGGAAATCTTGACCATTTCCAGGTCAGCAACGGGAATATGTTTCACCCGTGCCGGATCGGTGCCATAGAGCCTTGCGAATTGCGCCGATGAAAGTGCTGCACTTTGTGAGTAACGCTCAAAGTTTTCACGCCCGTCAAAAAATATATCGAAGGTAATCCAGAACGGTCCGGCTTGTTTGGATCGAACATGTCGGCATACATCACGCAACTTAACCATTAACTCAACTCCTTCACAGCCAATGTTGACTCGGAAAGATCGATCCATTGAATACGCACCAACTCAAATGGGTCCTCCAATTGCACTACGTGATTTAACTTGAACTCATAAATCTGACCACGAGGTATATCAGCTGGGGTGAAAGCAAAGCCGTAAGAAGGCAATTCCTTGCCCATTACGCTGGGGTAGTGAAAAAAGTAGGGGTTGCATGCTTGGGCAATCGTATTTGCCATTTCTTGAGTCGCTGCTGTGGCGACAAATAGCATGCCTATTTCCGGCGGAGGCAAAGTTCCAACGGGGGGTTTTACGCCGGTGACGCCGTTCCAGCCATACATTCGCAGCGAGATATGAAACTCTCCCAACTCCTGCGGCGGGATGGATTGACGGGTCCGGGTGTACAGGGCTTCCAGCAGGCGGTCATGAAACCCATCAATATCATTGAGTACATCGGGGTCCTGGATACCCACTAACATGATTGTCTGATAGAGACCGGCCGCGGCGCCCTCCAGCTTCATTGTGTAGGGCATCGTCTCCCATTCAGACCCTACGACACGAACGGCTCGCTCGTTCAGCTTCTGGTAGCGCGCTTGTGCGACGTTCAGGATACCGCCGGGTTCCACCAATCGAAACGGGTCGCTATTTTCATAAAGCATGTGTGCAGAGACGCTATGGGGCGTGCACTGATTGTCTTTACTTAATGGCTCAACGTCGAAACCCTGCGCATCAACGCTGAGCAATATTCCCGAGCCCAATGTCGGGTTAACGGCGCACTGGACACCGCACTCCCCCGTTTTGCCGGCATGCCAGGACGGCCCCCAGGGCGCGCCCTTCCAGATCGGATAACAGGCAATGACCGCCGTGTCGGTCGAACGACCCGCCAAAATGATATCGGCGCCTGTTTCAAGCGCGGCAATGAACGGTTCTACACCCAGCGCCGCCACAATGTGTTCACAGCTGTCCACCGTAGCGTCATCGAGCTCACCGTGAGGCGGCAGCGGTTTGATACGCCCCTGTGCGTTCAGCTGCTTAACGGTATCCCTGTCCTGTTCACAATATATGAGCGCAATCTTTGGTGTGACGCCCAACTCTCCTGCAACCTCCAGGACTATATCGCGCGTCCAGTCCAGGTTGAGATCGCCACCGGCCTGTCCTGCCGTGCCGACAATTATCGGCACCCCGGACCAGGCCTGCGCCTTCATTAATATCGTCAAGTCGCGTTTGACCGCCCCGCGGTTATTCTTCGATTTTCCAAGTGCGAGATACGCAGCTCCGCTATCGGTAGAACCGGCGTCCGTGGCAATTGCTTGCGCACCGGCCACCAGTCCATAAGTAATTTCTTCTTCACGAACGCCCGCCCCTAATGAACCACAAGGAACGATCACTTTGACGCAACCTTCAAATACCTGCCCCATAAAACCCTCTTCCGATTCACTCAGTCAGGCAATAATAAGGGCTGTAATCGTGTTGACAAGTGGACAAAAATTATCAATATAGGCCCGTTACCCAATGGGTTGCCGGGCATTCTTTCCGAGCATTCGCCTCCATTAATTCGCTGACCGAAATATACTTTTATCGATTAAGTTCAACACCGCTGAAAGTTCGTCTGAGCCTGCACACTTTTCAGAATAAAACTTTGATCTCCAGCGCATTCCGGGAACGCGATGACCGGCAGGACTCATGCGATGATGAACCACCCCGCGCACTCCCGCCGCGTGGCCTTTTGTGTACTCCGGGTTATGTTTCGACGGCGCTGGCGCTGGCGGCCACTCCCCGTGCCTGCTGCTGGTTATCGGCATGCTGTCCCAATTGCCATCCCAGATAAGCCCACAGCAGCGCGCAGCCCGCGCCGATCAGAGCCGCCAGGCCAGTGCCCTGCCCCAGCATGTCGAGCAGGCTCTTGGCCCAACCGCTCAGCGCATCACCGCCGCGATAAACCACGGTGTCGATGAAGTTCTTGGCCTTGTACTTGCTCTCGGCATCCAAGGGTGCGAAGAGCATTTCCCTGCCCGGCCGGACGAACGCGTATTCACCGATTCGCCGCACGATCATCAGGGCGGCAAGCAGTGCGAAGCCGGGGGCCAGCGCAAGACCCACGAACCCGATGCACATGAGCAGCGGCACGATCGCCAGTAACGCACGCACCCCCAGCTTCGGCGCAATGCGCCCGGTGATGAACAGCTGAGACACCAGAGCGCCAGCCTGCACGATGAAGTCAATGGTGCCGAAAACCCGGACCTGCGCCTCACGACTCGGAAAATGTTCGGCCACCAGGCGCGCCTGCTCGAAGTAGAGAAAGGTGGTGACCGTCGCCAGTAGCACGACGAACCCGGCGATCCCCAACAGGTAGGGTGACCTGAGCACCGCCGTCAAACCGCTGAACGGATTGCCCTGCAGTGGCTGCCCGGGGCTTTGCGTCGGTGCCGCACCAGGCCGCCCAGCCCCGCCCTTTTCGCGCCAGCCCATCAGCGCCCGCTTCAATACAAATGTGACACCCAGCAACAGCGCGGCCAGAAACATCAAGCCCGAGGCACCAATGGCCTCAATAAGCGCCGCGCTCAGGGCCGGCCCCAGCAGACCGCCGATGCTGGCGCCGGCAGCGATGAAGGCAAACAGCCGCTTGGCCTGTTCACTGTCGAATACATCCGCCATCAGGCTCCAGGCCACGGACACCACGAAGAGGTTATAAACCGATATCCATACGTAGAAAGTACGGGCGAGCCAGACGCTGTCCGATTGAAACTCGAACAATTCAACGAACATCAGCAAGTTGATCCCGAAGAAGCCGTACACCCAATCAACGAGGCGCAGGCGCGGGACCCGGGAACTGACCCAGGCAAACAACGGAACGGCCGCCAGCATCACCAGGAACGTGGCAGTGAACAGCCATTGCAGATTCTCCACGCCCGCCGCGATGCCCATCGATTCACGTATCGGGCGCAGCATGAAGTAGCCGGTAAAGAGGCAGAGGAACAACAAGAACCCGCACAGCGCCGGACGCAGCTCATCGTCACGGGCGTTCACGGCAAGGCTCAGTCGATGCAAGTAGGAAGGCGCACTCATGGAGACTCCTGGAAGGCGACAACAGGCAAGAGAGTGGGCACGCAACGGATTGCCGTGCCCAAGGCATGATCAGCGGTAGGTGACGCCGGTCAGTCGCTCGGAGACGGTCCAGAGCCGTTCGGCATCCGCCTCATGGGTGGCGGCCGGCGGCATCCTGGCGAAGCCCAATGGGCCGCGTTTTTCCTCGTCGCCGGTGGGGCCGTAGTAGGCACCGCCAACCGCCTCAGGCGCGGTGGCGGCATACAGCGTGGGCAGCGCCCCCTGGGCAGCTGAATGGTATACGTCGCGATCCTTGGCCCATCGCTGGCCGAACTCGCTGTTCAGACCCGGACCACGCGCGACCAACTCGGTGACGGCGACGCCTGGATGCGCAGCGATGCTGCGAATGTTCCAACCTGCGGCCTCGCTGCGCTGCTGCAAGGCAAAAGTCCAGTGCAGGATGGCCAGCTTGGACTGCGCGTAGGCGGCCAAAGGTTGGTACTGCTGCTCAGCCTGCAGGTCGTTGAAGTTCATTGTTCCGCGAGCCGCGGCGATGCTCGAAAGGCTCACCACGCGAGCGTCCTGGCTTTGCCGTAACAACGGCACCAGCAGGCCGGTCAGTGCGAAGTGCCCCAGGTAGTTGGTCGCCAACTGGAGCTCGAAGCCATCCGCGGAGGTACCCCGCTCAGGAGGCGCCATGACGGCGGCATTATTGATCAACACATCCAGGCGCGGCAGTCTCTGATTGAGACGCTGGGCCAGGCTGCGCACCGATGAAAGATTGGCCAGGTCCACGGCCTCGAACTGCACCTTGGCGTCGGGTACGGACGTTTTGATTTGCGCGATGGCCTGCGCGCCACGCTCCGGGTTGCGCGCAGCAATGATGACGTCGGCGCCGGCCCGGGCCAGTGCCAGTGCGTCCTCGTACCCCATGCCGCTCGTGCCGCCGGTGATCAGGACGATTCGACCTTCCTGGGAAGGCATGTCGCGGGTCGACCAGTCCGGTTTCGGCGCGACGCGACTGGACGCATCGATACTGACCGCGCTTAGCAGCACGGCGCCAACGGTCAGTGTTCGAGCCAGCTTCACCAGTCGGCTCAGGTTATTTGAAAGGCCCGTTTCGGTTGCTGCTGTTCTGATGCACATGGTTGAGCTCTCTATTTGGATGAAGAACCAGCACTGCCGAACGGTCACTGGAGCACGCACACCTCAGACTGCTTCAGAAAGCTGACGCGCTCTGTGACCCCTTGCGTATTCACGTAGGTCATCTTTGCGCGCACGACCTCGCACACCCGCGACTCCGGTTCTTCAATGCGGATGACCCTGGCGATATCCAGCGGCATGCCATATTCGTAGGCAGGCACATCCGCCTTCTCTTCGGCGAACAGAGGCAAACCGCTCAGAGTGATGAATGCCAGAAGACTGGCGATCGACACGTTTTGAATGTTCATAGTGGACTCCACGACTGTCCTTTACCGGGATGGTCGTAGCACTCTAGGGGGAGGTGACTGACGTCAAGGTGACTGCTGACTGACAGGAAGATGTCAAACGCCGGCGAGCCACGCCGGCCATCGGTTGACGGCGACTAACGGGCTGCCTGGCTGGTCAGGGAGAATCCGAAGGTATTGAAGCCATCCTTGCTGTGGGCGAACACACGGCCACCGTGCATGGACGCCACAGCTCGCACAATGGAGAGCCCCAGGCCATGGTGTGCGTCGCTTCGCGCCCGGGCGACATCGGCGCGATAGAAACGCTCGAACAAGCGCTGCAGGTGCACATCGTCAATGGGCTCACCCGCATTGGAAACACTTACCTTGGCCTGCGCGCCAAGACGTTCCAGGCTTACAGTAATGGTGCTCTGCGGCACCGCGTATCGCGCCGCGTTTTGCAGCAGATTGGCCAAAGAGCGGTGAAAAAGGCGTCGGTCGATGCATACGCGCATGTCGCCTTTGATCACCACGTCCAACTGTTTGTCGTGCAAGACGGGCTCCAGGTATTCCACCGTCTTGGACGCCTCCTCGTAGAGCGAGACATCACTGAGCTCGGTCGCACGCTGCCCGCTTTCGGCACCCGCCAGGAACAGCATGTCATTGACGATGGTGCCCATGCGCTCAAGCTCTTCCAGATTCGATTGCAGCAGATCCTGAAGCTCAGCCACATCACGCCCGTGGGCCAACGCGACCTGGGTCTGCCCGATCAGGTTGGTCAGCGGCGTTCGCAGCTCATGGGCGACATTGGCATTGAACCCTTCGAGCTGGCACCAGGCGGCCTCCTGGCGAGCCAGGGCCCCGTTGAACGACACCGCCAGTTCCTGTAACTCGTCGGGCAGTGCCTCGGTGTCCAGTCGCTGCTTTGAATCACCCGGCGGCAGGCTGTTGGCCTGACGGCTCAGGCGCCTGACCGGCCCCAGGCCGAAACGCGCGATCCAGTAACCCAGCAGTGCGACCAGTACGATGCCCAGCGCCGAAGTCAGGATCAGCGTCTTGGTGAAATGGTCCAGGGTCTTCATGAACGGCGTTGAATCGAGCCCCACGATAAAGCGCAACTCCGGGCGGTTACCCATGGCAGAGATGGTCTTGACTTGCAGCACCATGGGACGATCCCGTTCAGGTATCGCCATGCTGAAAAATCCATCCGGGCGCTTCGACCAATCCTGGCCGTCCGGCATCGCTCCGCCATAGCTGTAGGCCGGGTCGTCAACCAGGACCCAATAACGCACCCGCTGATCCGTGGGCGTCAGGCCATCGAGCTTTTCACGCAAACCGACCCAGAATGCCGGTGAATCGTATTTTGTGAGCACGGGATCAAGTACGGAATGGCGCAGGATCAACTCGTTTTGCATCTGATCTTCGAGCGATGTCTTCAATGAGCAGCGCAGCAGCGTCGCGCTGATGGAAATGATCAGCAAGACCGCCAGCGCAAACATCAATGCCAGCCGCTTGGCTATCGACCCCTTCATCACCGGGTACTGCCTTGACTGGCATCGGCTTCACGACTTTCCAGTACATAGCCCATGCCCCGGACCGTATGCAGCAGTTTGCGCGAATAAGGCACATCGACCTTGGCCCGGACGCGCTTGATCGCAACCTCGACCACGTTGGCGTCACTGTCGAAATTCATGTCCCAGACCTGCTCGGCAATCATCAGTTTGGAAAGAATCTCTCCCTGGTGCCGCGCCAGAAGGCTCAACAGACAAAACTCCTTGGCCGTCAGATCCAGCCGCAGCCCGGCCCTGGTCACCTTGCGCGCTTGCAGGTCGACCTCCAGGTCGTCGATGCGCAGATGGGTCAGGTCAGCCGTGTCTGCGGTGCGACGACGGATCAATGCCTGAACGCGGGCGACCAGTTCGGCAAAGGAAAAAGGTTTGCCAAGGTAGTCATCAGCGCCCTCGCGCAACCCGCGAACGCGATCATCCACCGTCCCCCTGGCCGACAACATGATGACCGGGGTTTTCTTCTGCTGGCGCAAACCCTCCAGCACGCTGTAACCGTCCTTGCCCGGCAACATGACATCCAGGATCACGACGTCATAGTCCATTTCCAGCGCATAGTGCAGCCCATCGATGCCGTTACTCGCCACATCGACAATGTAGCCGAGCTCACTCAGGCCACGATGCACATAGGAGGACGTCTTTTCTTCGTCCTCGACGATGAGCAAGCGCATCAGGTAACTCCTCTCGGGAAGCGGGACAACCGGGCAATCAGGGATCCAGGTTTGGGTAATTTTTGCACACGACCTGCAAAGTAGCCTGTAGCTACCCTCCACCAGTCTAGACAATCAAGGTGTCCGCAAACTGACCGCTTGCTGACATTCTTGTCAGAATCGACTGACAAGCATATTCAAAGGGCTGCAGGGCACCGGTGCCCACTATCGGATAGGGAATCCTTGGCGACTCTTACCAGGAAGGGATCGATGTCGGTTGATGGTAAGTGTCGAGTAAGAAGAACTTTTCGACGATAGGGTCGCTTTCATCCTATCGATCTGGAGAACCCCATGCATTGCACGCCCCTGTCTGCCGTTTCAAGTGCGATCCGGTTGACTGCCACCACTCAAGCCTTGGTGCTCGGTCTGTGCTCATCCATGGTCGCGCTCGCCGCTGAGTCGGCAAACGCCGAGTCGACTTCATCCTGGGGCCTTGGCATTGGGGCGGTCAGCAGCCAGCAGCCGTACAAGGGCGTCGACCGTGAAACTCAGGCCATACCATTGATCTACTTTGAAAATGACTACGTACGAGTATTCGGCCCTACCGCCGAGATCAAGCTGCCGGGTTTCACTCTCGACGACTCCCAGCAACTGGATCTGAGCATCGTCGGTGAATACGACTTCAGTGGTTATGACAACGACGATGCCCGCTTCCTGGATGGCATGAGTGATCGTAAAGGTGGCTTCTGGGCCGGCGCCAAGGTGCAGTGGAGCAACCCTCTGGCCGATGTCAGCGCCCAGTGGCTGACGGACGTATCGGGCAACAGCAAGGGCCAGCGCTTCACCCTGGGTCTTGAGAGATCCTGGCAATGGGGTGAACACCTCACCCTCACGCCACGAGTGGCGGCGATATGGCAGGACCAAAAGTACGTTGATTATTATTTTGGTGTTCGCGAAAGTGAAGCTCGCATTGATCGAGCGGCCTATGATGGAAAATCCGGCCTCAATACCGAACTTGGCGTTCGTGGAAACTATATGTTCGATGACCATCATTCCGTGTTCCTTGACGTCAAGGCCACCCGCCTCGCCGATGAGATCAAGGACAGCCCGCTGGTAGACCGTTCTACCGACAACAGCGTGCTCTTCGGCTACCTGTACCGCTTCTGATGAGTCGTATTCTGCTGGTCGAAGACCACGAGCGATTGGCGCATCTGGTGTGCAAAGGCCTGGCGAGCGCCGGCATCGCCGTCGATGTGGTCAACCGCATCGATGGCGCGTGGGCGGCTATCGGGCGGGTCCCTTACCAGGCGCTGATTCTTGATCGCGGCTTGCCGGACGGCGACGGGCTCGTCTTGTTGCAGCGCTTGCGCAACGCCGGGCTTGGCTTGCCCTGCCTTGTTCTCACGGCGCGCGACGCGCTGCACGACCGTGTCGCAGGCCTGGATGCTGGAGCAGATGATTATCTGCCCAAGCCATTCGCCATGGATGAGATGGTCGCGCGTGTGCGGGCGTTGCTAAGGCGTCCCGTGGACTGTCGTCCACTTGCGCCGAGTCATGGTGACCTGAGCCTGCAACCCGATACCGGCATCATGTGTTGTGCCGGCCAAAGCATTCCTCTCGCGCCGGCGGAAATGCAGATCATGCTGTTGCTGTTGCGAAAGCCAGGAGAAATCGTGCGTCGCGCCGCGATAGAAGCGGCAGGTTGGGGCTTGAGCGAAGCCGTGACGCCTAACGCACTGGATGTGGCCCTTCACCGGATCCGCCGCAAGCTGCTTGCCATCGGCTCCCGCCAACGAATCATCAACCTCAGAGGTCTCGGTTATGCCCTTCGTCAAGAGGACGTGGCGCAATAGCATCAGCTTCAAGGTGCTGCTCGCCTACGTGGTCGGCGTGGGGTTGAGTATTCTGCTGATTGCATTAGGGGTGCTCGCGCTCGTCACCTCAAAGAGCGATATTTTATTGACCACCGACGTCGCCGAGCGCACCCATGAACTGGCCGGCAAGCTCCAGTTCGATGCCACTGGCCGGCCCAACGGCTTCGACAGCAGCGAGGGTGACCGAGTCTGGACCTTCGATAGCCTGGGGCGGGAAATCGGCCACCGCGTGCTGGATTCAACGGGCAATGTGGTCCTGACCTCCACCGACGCGACGTTCTGGTCTTCAGTCGCATCGAATCCTCCATCGCAACAACCGAGATTCAAGTTCGAACGTGAAGGCATCGTCATGTACGCCGCCACCGCGGCTGTCGAGCACCAAGGCAAGACCTGGTATCTGCAATTTGCCGCCAGCGAAAGGCTAATGGATTTGCTCCATGGGGGATTTGCCTTGCCATTCATGGGGGCCGGGATCGCGCTGTTCAGCCTGGTGCTGCTGTTCGTCTTCGGCGCCTGCGCTTATTTCACGTTGGGCTACACCCTCAAACCCTTGCGTGAAGTGTCGGAGTCAGCGGCGGCCATCTCCCCTCGCTCCCTGCACTCGCGGTTGCAGGTAAAAACCGTGCCGTCCGAGGTCGAGCCGCTGGTCACCAGCTTCAACCAGGCGCTTGCGCGCCTGGAGCGAGGTTATCGTGTCCAGCAGGAGTTTCTTGCAACCGCCGCGCACGAGTTGAAAACACCGCTGGCGCTGATTCGCGCGCAAATCGAACTGATGCAAGACAGTCACGCGCACAATGCCCTGCTCGATGATGTGGCGCACATGACACGGCAAGTCCAGCAACTGCTGCTCCTGACCGAAGCCAGTGAGGTTCAGAATTACAGTTTTGCCACAGTGGAAATAGCCGATGTCGCCAGGGAAGCCTGCGGCTATCTGCAGCGTATGGCCGAGGCCGTCGACGTACGTCTTGTTCTGGTTGACGAAACGCCTGAAGGCGGCCAATGGCAGGCCGATCGAAGCGCGCTCTTCACGTTGCTCAAGAACCTGCTGGAAAATGCCATTCAACACGCCCCCCGCGGTACTGAGGTCAGGATGCACGTCAGCGCGGGCGCACTCAGGGTGCGCGATTGGGGCCCCGGCGTTGATCGCGAGCAATTGCCGCACCTGTTCACGCGCTTCTGGCGTGGGCCACATCGCCGTGATCATGGCGCGGGGCTTGGCCTGACGATCTGCCAGGAAATTGCCCGGGCCCATGGCTGGATGCTGTCTGCAAAGCGCGCGGAGCCGGGCCTGCTGTTTGAGTTGTCTTGGCCGTAGCGGTTGGTTGACCCTATCCGGGTTTGAGTACCCGCGCTCGGGCGAACACCCCCGCCCTCGCCCCTCAGATAAACGCCAGGGTAGCCCGAGCATCCACGATAGCAGCCAGATGCTGTGCCAGCCTGGACGGCAGGTAGTCAAAAAAGAACCCCGCGCTTTGCAACTTGCCGGCGCGTAGCGGATCCGTTTCAGGCAATGCCCTGGAGACCCGGGCTGCCCGCGCCCAGGACAAGGCCAGCAGCGTTACGCCACACAACTGGAGGAAATCCCCTGCGATTCGATAGGGGTATTCGCGGTCTTCTCGTGTCCGTTCGACCACGTCCTCGACCACAGCCGCCAGCGAGTTGCAGAGATTTTCCAGGGCCGCGGCGAACCCTTGGCACTCAACCCAGTCGCCACCCAGCCGCGCCTCTTCGCGCAGCTGCGCCAGCAGCAAGCCAAACGCCTGGCCATGGTCTCCCAGCACCTTGCGCAGCAGCAGGTCATTGGCCTGAATTTCGTTGCTGCCCTCATAGATCATGGCAATGCGGCTGTCACGCAAGGTCTGCTCAATGGCGAACTCGGTGACACAGCCGTAACCGCCGAACACTTGCAAGGAGCTGCTGGCTTGGCGGAAACCCTGTTCGGTAAAGAACGCCTTGATGATCGGCGTCAACAGCTGCGCCAGTTGACTGGCATGCTGCCGGGTCTGTGGATCCACGGCATGTTCGGCCTGATCCAGCAAATGGGCGGCCCAATAGCCGATGGCTCGCATGCCTTCGCTGGCAGCGCGCAACTCCAGCAACACCCGGCGCATGGCCGGATGATAGTGAAGCGGGTCGGCAGCCTGCGCTTGCACCCCTTCGGGTCTCAGCGGTGCGCGCATCTGCAAGCGCTCGGCGGCATATTTCCTCGCGTTCTGCCACGCCACTTCGGTATGCCCCAAGCCTTGCAGGCCGACATGCAAGCGCGCCGAATTCATCATCACGAACATCGCCGCCAGGCCCTGATTGGCTTCGCCGATCAACCAGCCTTGAGCGCCATCGAACACCAGGGAGCAAGTGGCACTTCCCTTGATACCCATCTTGTGTTCAAGACCGTCGCAGCGCACACCGTTGGCCTGGCCATCGTCCAGTCGCTTGGGCACCAGAAACAGCGAGATGCCGCGACTGCCCGACGGCGCATCGGGCAAGCGTGCCAAGACCAAGTGCAGGATATTTTCCGTAAGGTCGTGCTCGCCGCCGGAGATAAACAGCTTGTTACCATGCAGGCGATAGCTGCCATCTACGCCAGGCTCGGCGCGACAGCGCAGCAGGCCGACATCGCTGCCTGCCTGGGGCTCGGTCAAACACATGGTAGGCAGGGTTAGGCCACTGACGATCTCAGGCAGATAGCGCTCTTGCAGCCAAGGAGCACCATGGCTCTTGAGGCACAGGTACGCACCGTAGACGATGCCGGTGTACATGGCCCAGGCATGGTTGCTGGCATAGAGCATCTCTTGCAGCGCGGCATCGAGCAATTGCGGCAACCCCTGTCCACCCAACGCCTCGCCACAAGCCAGCGCTGGCCAGCCACCGTCAACGTAGGCCTGATAGGCACTGGCAAAGCCGTCCGGGGTACTGACATGGCCTGCCCTCCAACGGCAACCCTGACGATCGCCACTGCTGTTCAACGGGGCCAGCACGTTCTGAGTGAAGCGCCCCGCCTCCTCCAGCACCTGCATCGCCAACGGCAGATCAAGCGCATCGAACGCCTGACAGCGACGCCATGTGGCGGGCGCCTGCAACCAATGCTCAAACACAAATTGCATATCGCGCAGAGGCGCCTGGTAGCTCCACATAAGTCACCTCGTCAGGATATAAAACAGACCGCCCCACCACTGCGGGCGGGCATAAACTCAGGTGTGGCAGGTCGGATTCTCGATCAACAACGCCATGCCCTGGCCACCACCGACACATGCTGCGGCTATCCCGTAGCGCAGATTGTGCTGGCGCAACTGCCTGGCCAGGGTCATGACCAACCGCAGGCCGGTAGCAGCCAGTGGATGCCCGACGGCCAAAGAGCCCCCCTGGACGTTGAGCTTCGTATGATCCAGCTCCAACTCCTGCGCGACAGCCAGTACCTGGGCCGCCTGGGCTTCGTTGATCTCAAAACGGGCAATGTCATCAAGGCTCAATCCGCTGCGTTGCAGCAACAGACGGATCGCTGGTGCCGGGCCGATGCCCATGAACTCCGGGGCCACACCGACCACCGCGCTGGCCAGCAAGCGAGCCAGGGGCACACGCGTGCAGGCCGAGCCTCGTCCTACCAGGGCCGCCGCCGCACCATCGACGACTGCGCAGCTATTACCGGCGGTTTGTACACCCCCCACATGTAACGCCCGCAGGCGCGATAGAGCCGACAAGTCAGTAGGTCGTGGATGGCTGTCCTGGGTGACGATACCGGTGCCGCGCGGCAGGCTGATGCCCCTTGGCTGATAGCCTTCCAGTTCGAACACCTGGTTATCGATGGGGACGATTTCCTCACACCAGGCACCTGCGCGCTGGGCCTGCAAGGCTCGCTGATGACTGTCGCACGCATAACGGTCCACCGCCTCGCGACACAGATCATAGCGTCGCGCCAGGTTGTCGGCGGTGGCGATCATATCCACCCCGGGGGCCGGGTCGTACAGGGCTTCCCAGAGAAAATCCTTGAATTGCACCTCGCTACCGAGACGAAACCCGTTCCGGTGGGTGTAGGCGGCGATCGGATTGCGTGACATCGATTCACTGGCCACGCACAAGGCTAACTGAACGTCATCGCGCAACTGTTCAGCAGACTGGCGCAGCAGCTCAAAGCCGGTGGCGCAGATGCGCTGTACCCCCAGCGCAGGAACCGTTTGCGCCACGCCGCTGTACAACCCGATGTGCCGCGGCAACAAATAGGCGTCAAAGCTGGCTTGGGCCATGGAGCCGGCCAGCACGCTGTCTACGGCCATAGGATCGATGCCGGCCCGGGCCAGCACCTCACGAGCAACCTTGATCCCAAGATCGATAGGCGAAACCTGGGCCAGGGCACCACCAAGATCAACCCAGGGGGTGCGCACCGCATCGAAAATCGCTACATCGACAAAGGCTGAATATTGCCCTGCACTGCTCACGCCCTGAGCTCCATGGCTTCTGCTCTCTTGTTGCGCACTTGAAGGTGAGCAAAAAACTAACCGGCCATATTAGTTATGTCAATTAACTATTTCCGATACCTATTAAATCTGTATCTGGTCTGCGGGAGAAAAGTCATCGAGCAATTCAATGAAGGATTGTCGCAACCAGCGGTTCGCTGGGTCATGGTGGAACCGCGTATGCCAGTAAAGGTGAATGTCGTATCCGCAAATATCCCAAGGCAGCGGCACCAGGCGCACATCCGTGATGTCGGCAAACCTGCGTCCGACTGCCAAGGGTACAGTGGCGATCATGTCGGACTCGGCCACCAGAAATGGCACGCCCATAAACCGTGGCAGGCTGAAACGCACTCGACGGGTGATGCCGTGGCTCGCCAGCTCACGATCCAGTCCACTCATTCCACGCCCGTCAGGCTGGACCGCGACATGCATTGCGCTCTGGTATTGCTCGGCGCTCATGCTGTCACCGATGGTGGGATGATCACGACGAACGATGCAGACAAACGAATGGCGATACAACGCGCGATGCCGGATCGAGGTATTGAGCAAGCGCGGAAAATAGCCGATTGCCGCGTCCACCTCGCCGGCATCCAGCCCCTCCTCCAACTGCTCCGAGGACAACGCCAGGGTACGGATTCTTAACTGGGGCGCCTTACTGTCGAGCATTCGCATCAACCTGGGCAGGAACACCATTTCGCCGATATCCGACATGCACAGCACCAGTTGTCGCTCGGAGTGTTCGGCAATGAAACCGGTGGATGGCAACACCTCGCTGCTGACCATCTCCAGAATCCGTTGCACCGGCTCAGCGATCTGCAGGGCCCTGGCCGTAGGTTGCATGCCACGTGAAGTGCGAATGAACAATGGGTCATCGAACAGCGTGCGCAACTTGGCCAACGCGAAGCTCATGGCTGGCTGGCTAAGCCCCATGAGATCACCGGCCAGGGTCACGCTTTGCTTTTTGCGCAGCGCATCGAAGACTTTCAGCAGGTTGAGATCGACGTCCTTGATATCCATATTTTGGATTTTATCTATAAGTAAAATAAGGTTTTCGGATTCTAGGTCGAAGCCTAGACTCGGTACAAGATCGTTAAGGTAATTAACCGAATCGACATCTAATAAAAACAACGGAGCGAATCATGCCCAAGAAGCTACGCAGTAATTTCCCCTACGGATCCTACTTGTGGGCTGTGCGCGCCGCCCAGTGGCGCGCCTTGGGCATTGAGGAGAGCGAGCTGGAAAAACCGAAAATCGCCATCGTGAACTCGTCCTCGAACCTGGCGATTTGCTTCAGTCATCTGGATGGTATCGCTGCCAGCCTCAAGCAATCGATACGCGATGCCGGTGCGCTGCCCTTCGAAATTCGTACGGCCGCGCCCAGTGACTTCATCACCGGAGCCGGTGCGGGAGGCGCCTATATGCTCGCCGCCCGAGACCTCATCACCAATGACATCGAAGTCGCGGTCGAAGGCGCTCAGCTCGACGGCATGATCTGCCTGGCCTCTTGCGACAAAACAGTACCCGGTCAGTTGATGGCAGCTGCCCGGCTGAACATCCCGACGTTGATCGTAGTGTGCGGGTATCAGCCAAGCGGCGAATACAATGGTCAGCACGTCGATATCGAAGATGTATTCATCAGCTCCATGCACGTGGTCACCGGCACACTGCCCGTCGAGGAACTGGCCGGCATGGCACGCAACGCCATCAGAGGGCCTGGGGTCTGTTCGGGCATGGGCACCGCCAACTCCATGCATCTGGTATGTGAAGCCTTGGGCATGGCCTTGCCCGGCAGTTCCCCTATTGCAGCAAATAGCCCGCAGATGTTCGATTTCGTTCACCAGGCAGGCAAGCGCATTGTGGAAATGATCGAGGAAGATCTCAAACCTCGCGACATCCTGACGCCTGCTGCCTTTGCCAACGCCGTTGCGACAATTCTTGCTGCGGGAGGCTCGGTCAACACCATCAAACATATGCAGGCGGTGGCGGCTGAAGGTGGCATTGACGTGGACGTGTACCAACTCTTCAGGAAACTGGGAAAAAAGATACCGGTGCTGGTCGGCGTACGACCAGTGGGCGAACACAGCATTGAGCAAATGGAAGCAGCGGGGGGTGGCCGTGGGCTGCTCAAGCGCCTTGAACCTTTGTTGCACGGTGACGTGCTGACCGTCACCGGCAAAACCCTGACGCAAAACCTGCAGGGGGTGACCGTCAGTGACGACGAGGTGATCCGCCCGTTGCACGCTCCCTTTGCCACGCAACCGGCCATCGTGATGCTGCGCGGCAACATTGCCCCGCAGGCCGGCATCGTCAAATACGGCATCGACCCGCGCAAGCCACGCCAGTTCAAGGGCCCCGCGATCTGCTTCGAGCGCTCCGCCGATGCCATCCAAGCGTTGCAGGATGGACGCATTCAGCCCGGCCATGTCGTGGTCATGCGGGGCGCAGGTGTACAGGGCGGGCCCGCCATGGGCGGTGGCGCCTCGAAGGTAGTGTTCGCCATTGACGGGGCCGGGCTGGGTGACCACGTGGCAATGCTGACCGACGGTCACCTCTCGGGGCTGGTGTGCAAAGGCCTGGTCGTGGCGGAGGTGGCTCCTGAGGCAGCCGTCGGTGGCCCCCTCGCACTGGTGGAAGACGGGGACATCATCGACATCGACCTGGATCTCAACACCCTTGACGCCAATATCAGCGAAACACAAATGCAAGCCCGACGCGCCCGCTGGATACCTGCGGCCCCCCAGTTCGGTGGTGGCTGGCTGGATATATACCGCCACAATGTGTCCTCCATGGAACACGGTGCGGTGTTGATAAAGCCACTGGATATCACCCATCCCGGGGAGCAACCGCAATGAAGTTGCGCGACGACGAAAAAGCCATGCTCGCTGGCGATCAAGGTCCGGCGGTGCAAAAAGCCATGGAGTTGCTGGTGCGCTATGGCGAAGCCCTGGATGCGCAATGTCTGGTGGATACGCGCAATGTCGCCGGTACCATCGGAGCCACCACGCCCTTTCTGCGTCAGTACGCAGACCAAAATGGCGGTATGGATGCGGTGTTCAGCGAGTTCAACCTCGACAGCGCCGAATTGGTCAAGATTCCTCGGGTCAAGGTCCCGAGCAGCCACCTGCAGCAAGGCATCGACCCCCGGCACGCTGTACGCCAAGGCATCTCGCCAGACGTGGTCCGCATCTATGAAACAGGTCAGGCTTACAGCAGCGGTCTGGGGGTACAACCCTTGAATACCTGTACGCCCTATCAAGTCGGCAACGTGCCGGTAAAAGGCGAACACTGCGCATGGATGGAATCCTCTGCGGTGATCTATATCAACTCGGTACTCGGTGCCCGCACCAATGCCGAAGGCCGGGAAAGCACGGGCGCGGCGATGCTGACCGGCAAGATCCCCTATTGGGGCCTGCACATCGAGGAAAACCGTCGCGGTACCCACCTGATCCAGCTGGACATAGACGTGAGTACCACGGCTGACTGGGGATTGCTCGGCTACTGGGTCGGCGAGCAGGTGCAGGACCGCATCCCGGTCATCCAAGGCGTGAGTCACCAACCCAACCTGGCTCGCCTCAAGCACTTCGGGGCGGCGGCGGCTTCCAGCGGTGGGGTGGAGATGTATCACCTGGTTGGGGTGACGCCTGAAGCCCAAACCAGCGAGCAGGCGTTTGGCGCGTCCCCTCCCCTGGCCGCAATACGCTTCGGCGAGGCCGAACGGCGCTGGGCCTACGAGCAAGTCAATATCACCGCTCGCGATGACGAGATTGACTTCGTGATGCTCGGTTGCCCGCACTACAGCCTCGAACAGATCTGGGAGGTCTGCCAATTGCTGGAAGGCCAACGCCTGAGTCCGAATACCGAGCTCTGGATATTTACGGCGGCGTCGATCAAGCAACTGGCCGACGTCGCCGGCTACACCCGCATCATCGAACAGGCCGGAGGGCATCTGATGACCGATACCTGCTCAGCCATTGGCAAGGTACTTCCCACGGGCACGCGGGTGGCGGCAGTCGATTCGGCCAAACAGGCGCACTACCTGCCGGCGATCATGGGTATCCAGGCGTGGTTCGGTAGCACCGCCGATTGCGTCCAGGCCGCCATCGAGGGCCGTTGGAAAGGAGTATTGAGATGAGCACAACCTTCACCCTCAAAGGCCGCAAGGTCGTCGGCGGCTGTTTCGAAGGCGAGGCCCTGGTGACCCGGGACCGCATCTCCGGCTGGGGCGGTATCGACCCGCGCAGCGGCACCGTCATCGAGACCCGTCACGAACTCAAGGGCATCAGTTTCGCCGGCAAAGTGCTGGTGTTTCCCGGCGCCAAAGGCTCGTCCGGCTGGTCTTCGCAGTTCCATATCGCCCGTCTCGCCGGCGTAGCCCCTGGCGCCATGTTGTTCAACGAAATGACCGCAAAAATGGGCCTTGGCGCCGTAGTCGTCCATGCGCCCGCCATGACCGACTTCACCGAAGACCCGTTGAGCCGGATTCAAACCGGGGATTGGGTTCGCGTCGACGCCGACGCCGGGACCGTTGAAGTGACTCCGCGTCAGCTGCAAACCGACCAGTTCGTATCGCAACACCCGACCGGGTCGGAGCGAAGGCGAGACCTGTCGTAACCGGAATCTGCCAGCCGCAACAACCGCTCCCGTGACCCTCGGTCATCGGGCTCGGGATCGGCTGCCCTTTTTACATCTCAAAGGTAGTTTTATGGCTCATGTCATTCGCACGGTACGCCGTACCAGCGCCCCCACCGCTCAACGCTTGCAGGCCGACGTATGCATTGCCGGCGCGGGTATTTCCGGTATTTCCGCCGCTCTGGAGGCCGCTGCGCTCGGCAAACGCGTAGTGCTGTTCGATGCCCTGCCGATGCTCGGCGGTCAGGCGGTCGGCTCAATTATCGGGACCTTCTGCGGGCTGTTCTCCAATGGTCCTAACCGCCGGTTGCTGACCCACGGTATCGCCGACGACATCCTGCGTGACCTGGGCGCCTCGGGGGACTTGCACCAGGCCATTGGCCCCCTGACGACTGTTGTTTACTACGACGAAGTTGCCTTGGGTCGATGGATTGGCCAGAAAGTGCTCGACGCCGGGATCACCGTGGTGCTCGGTGCGGTGTTACGCGATGTCGTGCGCGAAGGTCCGCGGATCCGCGAAGTGGAACTGGCCACTCGCTACGGCGATGTGCGTGTCGCAGCCAACGGCTTTATCGACGCCAGCGGAGACGCGGCGTTAGTCTGGAATGCCGGACTTGCCTGTCGCGAGCCGGACACCCCCATCTATGGCACCCAGATGTTCGTCCTTGAGCATATCAATGAAGCGTACTTGCCCACCCGCGCGCAGTTCACCGAACGGGTCAAACAAAAAGCCAAAAGCTACGGTATCGAACGCGACGACGGACTGTTCTTTCAGTTCCCCGGCCGTGGCACCGCAGCCTTCAACATGACTCACATCGAAACGCCTCTGGATCCGGTGGCCGCTTCCCATGTCGCGATCGCCGGACGCCAGCAGGTGGACCAGGTCATCAACTTCCTCAAGTCGGAATACCCCGAGGTCTACAGCAAGGCCAAGGTACGGGCGTACGCGCTGCCAGGTATTCGCCAGACCCGCTGGATCGTCGGACATCACCATCTGACGACTGACGAAGTGCGGGCGGCAACGATATTCCCGGATGCGGTAGCTCGCACCTCCTGGCCGGTGGAATTGCACGGCAATACCAGCGGTTACCAGTGGGAGCCCTTTGGTGACGATCACGTTCACAGTGTGCCGTTGCGCAGCATGCTTGCCCAAGGCAGCGATAACCTGGTCGTGGCCGGTCGCTGCATCGACGCCGATGCGGCCGCGCTGTCGAGTGTCCGGGTGATGGGCCCCTGTATCGCAATGGGGGCCGCTGCGGCCCACGCGCTGGACCTCGCGGGCCCCGATGGCAGGTTGAGTGATATACCTGCCCCGGCATTGCGCGAGCGGCTGGCGTTCAATCTGGAATAGTGCTTAAAGCAGTTCGACGCGCCCACCATCCATAGGGGGGGCGCCACTCCAACAAAAATAAAAAATGCACTGGAGAACGCACATGTCACAGTCCCGCACCCTGGACGTAGCGGCGCTTATAGAAGGTCGCAAACTTTCACGCTTCAACTACGTGGTGATTCTGGTCTCGGTTCTGATCACCTTCCTCGATGGTTTCGATTTGCTGGTGCTGTCGCACACGGCCTCCTACATTGCCGATGAGGTCGGTCTGGACAAGATCCAGCTGGGTGAGATTTTCTCCATCGGCCTGCTGGGAATGATGCTCGGTGGATTCTTCTTCGGCTACCTGGGTGACCGAATCGGGCGGCGTCCCACCATTCTTCTTTCCACCTGCTCATTTGGCGTGTTGACCTTGCTGTTTGCCTTGGCCAACAGCTATGAATCGCTGATGGTCCTGCGCTTTCTCAACGGCTTTGCCCTAGGTGCCATGCTGCCGTTGTGCTGGGCCTTGAACATTGAGTTCGTACCCAAGCGTTATCGCTCGACGGTGGTGACCATCATCATGGTCGGATTCAGCCTGGGCAGCGCGATGGCCGGCCCGATCACCGTCTGGCTGGCGCCGCATATCGGTTGGCAGGGCGTGTTCGTGTTCGGCGGTGTACTGACCCTGGCCGCCAGCGTGCTCCTGTTTTTCACCCTGCCCGAATCGGTGCGGTTTCTGGCCAGCAAACGCAAAGGCCCGGAAAAAATCACGGCAACGCTCAAGCGTATGGATTCGAGCCTGGATGTGCGACCTGGCGACCGCTTCGTCCTACTGGACGAGCCGGATCTGGGCCGCAAGGAATTTCGGGTCAGCCAGCTGTTTATCGGCCGCCTGAAATGGGTTACCCCGATGATCTGGCTGGGCTACTCCGCCAGTTCCATGGCCATGTACTTTCTCGCCTCGTGGAGTCCACTGGTCTATCAGTACGCAGGCTTTGACCGCGCGACAGCTTCGTGGGTCAGTTCGATCGCCTCGTTCAGCGGCGCAATGGCGGGCTTGGCGATGATGCGTTTCGTCGATACCCGCGGCCCTTACATGGTGATGATCTATCCGCTGCTGGCATTGCCTTTCCTGCTGGTATTGGGCATCACCGGCATGCAGGGCACCGCGTTCCTGATGCTGAGCCTGGTCGGGGCCGTGTTCGTCAAAGGCTCCCACTATGGAATCCTCAGTATCGCCGGGGTCTTCTACCCCAGCGCTATCCGCGCCAATGGCGCGGGCTGGGCCACCTCGATCGCCAAGATCGGCTCGATCCTCGGCCCATTGCTGGGCGCTTATGTACTGAACAGCGGAATGCCAGTGGTCAAGAGCTTCCTGGTCCTGGCCATATGTCCGGCAATGCTGGCCGCCTGTGCATTCGCGATCGGTCACCTGACCCGCCACGACCTTGCGGTGGATCCATTGCCCGCCCCGTCACAGACGTGACCGCCTGCCTCTGATTCACAACACCTTGAGCCACGCCTGCTGCGCCGCGTCGTCACCGACGCGGTCAGGCAAAACTCGCCCTGAATAATCGTGTTCCCTCTCCTGAGAGCAATAAAAAAATGAACAGGAATCTAGCCTTCTTCACCGCATTTGCATTCTTCTGCCACGGCAGCTACGCCCAGGCAGACTTTCTCAAGGACAGCAGCGCGACGTTGACCACGCGCAATTTTTACCTCAATCGCGACTTTCGCCAGAGTGGCGCCCCCCAGGCCAAGGCCGAAGAATGGACCCAAGGTTTCTTCGCCGAACTTCAGTCTGGCTACACCGAAGGTACCGTTGGATTTGGTCTCGACGCCTTGGGTGAACTGGGGATCAAGCTCGACTCGGGCCGAGGTCGACGGGGCACCGCACTGTTGCCCTACGGGCCCGACAGCAACCAGCCTGTCGACGAGTACAGCGAACTGGGGCTGACCGCCAAAATGCGTCTGTCCCAGACCCGGCTCAAGGTAGGAACCCTGATGCCGATTCACCCGCTGGCGTATTACAGCGACACCCGACTATTGCCCTCGACCTTCACCGGTGCCTACCTGACGTCGAACGAAGTCGAGAACCTGACCGTCACCGCAGCGAGATTGACAGAGGCTAACGGTCGCGACTCCTCCAGTAATGACGACATCAGCTATGCCGGCCAGAGCAGCGATCATCTGGACCTGCTCGGCGGAGACTATACGCTGGGCAAGAACCTGACCCTGCGCTACCACCAGGGTGAGCTGCAGGACATCTACCGCCAGCACTTTTCCGGAGTGATTCACGTCCTGCCACTGGGGGAAGGCATGAGCCTGCGCTCCGATTTGCGCTACGTCGACAGTAGCGACACAGGCGCGGCAAAAGCCGGGAAGATCGATAACCGCAACTTCAATGGCATGTTCACTTTGACCGTCGGGGCCCAGCGATTCGCCGCCGCGTTCCAGCACCTATCCGGAGACAGTGTGTTCCCCGTGATCGACACCGGTACTCCGTATGTGGCGAACCTCGTCACCTACAACTCCTTCACCAAAGCCAACGAAAAATCCTGGCAACTGCGTTACGAATATGACTTCGCCGCCCTCGGCATGCCAGGCCTGACGTTCATGACCCGATATGTGAAAGGCAGCGATATCCGCACCAGTACGGTCAACGACGGCACTGAGTGGGAACGTGATACCGACCTGACCTACGTCTTCCAGAGCGGTGCCCTGAAGGGCCTGAACCTGCGCTGGCGCAACGTCACGTACCGCTCTGGGGATGGTCTGACCCAGCAGCTCGATGAAAATCGCCTGATCGTCGGTTACACCTGGAAATTGTGGTGAACACGGCAAGCCGGAACACGCTCACTTGGGTCTTACTGTGTGGAGAGCAATCATGATCCCGTCACGCGCAATTGACGTCGCCGCCTTGATTGAGGGGCGCAAACTGTCGAGTTTCAACTATCTGATCATCTGTGTGTCGGTGCTGATCACCTTCCTCGACGGCTTTGACTTGCTGATGCTCTCCCATACCGCCGCCTACATGGCCGAGGACATTGGCCTGGATAAGTTGCAACTGGGCAACATCTTTTCCATAGGTTTGTTCGGCATGATGTTGGGTGGATTCTTTTTCGGTTATCTGGGTGACCGGATCGGCCGTCGCCCGACCATCATCCTGTCCACCAGCGCCTTTGGCCTGATGACTTTGCTGTTCACCCTAGCCGATAGCTACGCCTCGCTGCTGATCTTGCGCTTTCTCAATGGCTTTGCCTTGGGCGCCATGTTGCCACTCTGCTGGGCTCTGAATATCGAGTTTGTGCCCAAGCGCTACCGTGCAACCGTGATCACAATCATCATGGTTGGCTTCAGCCTGGGTGGCGCGGTTGCCGGCCCCCTGACCGTGTGGATGGCTCCACACTACGGCTGGGCCAGTGTGTTTGCGCTGGGCGGCATTGCAACGTTGCTTTCCAGTGTGCTGTTGTTCTTCACCCTGCCAGAATCGGTGCGATTTCTGGTGAGCAAGCAAAGACGGCCCGAAACCGTGGCGCGGATCCTCAGGCGCCTGGATCCGGGCATCGATCTTCGCGCCGGGGACCGCTATTTTCTTGCCGATGAAATCGACATCGGCCACCGACCATTCCGTGTCGGACAGTTGTTCATCGGCAAACTGAAATGGATCACTCCCATGATCTGGATTGGCTTTGGAGCAAGCTCCATGGCCATGTATTTTCTCGCGTCATGGAGCCCGCTGGTGTACCAGTACGCCGGCTTCGACCGGGCGACCGCGTCATGGGTGAGCTCCTTCGCCTCGTTCAGCGGCGCCATGGCCGGGCTCGTATTGATGCGAGTGGTCGACACCCGGGGGGCCTACGCCGTGATGATCTATCCCCTGCTGTCGTTACCTCTTCTGCTGGTCCTGGGCATTGGCGAACTGCAAGGAGACGCCTTTATTGCACTGAGCCTGATGGGCGCTATTTTCGTCAAAGGCAGCCACTACGGCATCACCAGCATCGCCGGGGTTTTCTACCCCAGTGCCATTCGCGGCAACGGCGCCGGATGGGCAGCGTCAATGGGTAAGATCGGTTCTGTATGCGGGCCGTTACTCGGGGCCTATGTGCTCAACAGCGGCATGCCCGTGGTGAAGAGCTTCGCAGTACTGGCTCTATGCCCTGCGGTACTTGGAGTGTGTGCCTATGTCGTGGCACGCATTGATCGGCGCTCAACCGTGAGCGCCGAGCTTGTGACCACGTCGCAGCCCTAGAAACACTCAACGCAGCAGCGACGCAGATCATGCAAGTCAAGGAGTCACGTCCACGACTTGCATGTAGCTATCCACCCGAGCAAGGGATCACGCGCTTGACCAGCTTACCGATGGTCATACCCTGGATCAGAATCGAAAACACCACGACCAGGTAGGTCATGCCCACCACGACATCGCGAGCATCCCCCGGTGGCAACGACAACGCCAGGGCCACCGATATCCCGCCGCGCAGCCCACCCCACGTCAGCACGCTCCAGGAGCCTTCAGGTAACCGGAAACGCTGCCCCAGGACCGCTATCGGTACGCCTACCGTCAACAGACGGGAGAACAAGGTCAGCACGATCACCATCAAGCCCGTGACAATGAGCGGACTGGTGAAGTGGATCAGAATCACTTCCAGACCGATCAGTACAAACAGGACCGCGTTGAGTATTTCGTCAATCAACTCCCAGAACATGTCGAGGTTTTTCTCGGTCTGCTCAGACATGGCATAAGAGCGTCCATGGTTACCGACGATCAACCCCATCACCACCATCGCCAACGGGCCGGACACGTGCAAATGAGTGGCCAGGGCATATCCGCCGAGCACAGCGGCCAGGGTGATGAGCACCTCCTCCTGATAGCTGTCGATACTCTTGAGCATGCGGAACGTGACGTACCCAACAACCGCGCCCAAAAGCGCACCGCCGCCCGCCTCCTCCAGCAAGAGCCGCGAAACGCCGGTAACGGAGGGCGCGTCGCCACTGGCGATCATCGCCAGAATCAGTGAGAACAGCACAACGCTGACCCCATCGTTGAACAGCGACTCTCCGGAAATCACCAATTCCACGCTACTTGGAGCACCGGCGGATTTCAGAATGCCCATGACCGCAATCGGATCGGTGGGTGAAATCAGCGCACCGAACACCAGGCAGTAGGCAAGCGGCAACTCCAGGTCGGTAAAAGACAGCAGCCACCATAGCCCGAAGCCGATGAACAGCGTCGATACAGTCGTGCCAACCACAGCCAGGGACGCCACCTGCCATCGATAGGCGCGCAGTTGCGACAAGTCGACATGCAGGGCCCCCGCGAACAGCAGCAATGACAGCATGCCCTCCATCAGCAACTCGGAGAAATCGATGGACTCCACCAGTGATTGCTCAAGCGTGTGCAGGGAGTGAAAGCCCAGCGCATCGGAGGCCATGTTCAATAACGATAAGCCCAAGGCAATACCCATCACGCCAATGGCCGGGGGTAGCCCTACGTAGCGCCGATTGAGGTAAGCGAGTACTGCTGTGATACAGAGGAATATCGCAATAATGTCTAGCATTGGGCAGAGGGGTCCATTGGGTACATTTCAAGTGCGGCTAACGTTGCGTTCACAAAGCGCTGCGCCTGGCACCGACAAAAAAAACTAAGCCGTTGCGCAAACAAGCCTTGCGGCAAGCGCTCTGAGCCGCTGCTTCTCTTCATCGAGCACCAACGCGGCATCGGCTCGCGCGAGCAAGCGATCAGCCTGCCTGGTCGCGGCTGCGCTGAACAATCCAGGATTGATCTGGCTGAGAGCAATCAGCGCCTTCATCATCCGAATATCCACTTCGACAATGCCGGCGCCATCTCTGGCAATGGGACCAAAAAAATCATCAAACAGGTCGTCAACGTTCAGGCCATGCAGGAACACACGGTCACATTCCGGTTGCGTTACCGCTTCATGAAGCTCAAACGTGCCCCAGCAGGCCAGGCTGCGAACACCACGGCCCAGCACGTCAATGGCCGTTCCGGAGTCGTTGACCGCACTTGATAAAGCCCGTGAGGCGATTTCCGAAAGCACTGACAGCCCGAAACGCGGATCATGTTCAAAGGTTCGTCGAACGCCGATGCTCAGGCAGGCGAGAACTTTACTGGCGAGCGGGTCGTCCCCGTCGAGCCCTTCCTCGCTGGCTCGCGCGATATGGACAAGCGGCATACCAGGGTGGACAAAACTTCCGGGCAAGATCTCCAGGAATAACTGCGCCTCGCAACCCCTGGCAACCTCATTGAGTGCCTGTACATCGATATGCTGGACATAACCGGTGGTGCCGCTGACGACCGGTCGCGCAGACGACGGCATGACCCAGCCGTCGGGGTATGCACAACCGCCAAGAAACGGCCATCGAACTCGATGGTTGATCGCGGCGATGGTCGCCTTCTCTACGCGATCAATCGTCTCGCCGACCCGCCCCAGTTTGGACAGATGATTGATCCAGCGCAAAAGCATGTACACGATCAGAATCACCACGCCGATCGTCACTGCGAACAGCAAGACGCGCCCTTGCCCGCCGTAAGCGCCGGTACTCAGCGCGATAATGCCGACCAGACTGAACAAGAAAGAGCCGATAAAAGTGGCGAGTGCGTTCTGCGTCGTGGTGTCTTCAATCACCAGCGTTGTGGCACGGGGCGTGGCGCCCGTACTTGCTGCACCATACGCCGCAACCATGATGCTCAAAGAGAAGGTGGTCACCGCGAGCATGCTGGAAGCGATGATGCCAAGGATGTTGTCGACGGCATCGGCGCCTATCCGGGCAGACAAGGAGAACGGAATCCATTCCTTGAGCGCGATGGCCAGCAACGCCGTGACCACGCCCAGCAGCGAAAACAACGTAGCCTTGAACCACAGCTGTTTAGTCAGCTGCGTCAACAGCCAGCGCCAGCGAGCAATCATTTTGTCTCCTTCTCAGTACGGTTGCAGGCGGGAAAATACCCGCTCATTCATGCGTGCCGGTTTGAGATCATCCGCCATTCCCAACCATCTGCCACAACGACGCCCCCACCCCGGTAATGCTCTCCCCGGCAATCAACCCCGCCGCCGCGGTGATGGCAAAGCGTTCTGTAAGGCTGGGCCAGCGGCAGCTCACCAGCCAGGTGAGTACCGCGCCGAGGGCCATCATCAGCGACACCGAAGCTGGCAAGACGAACGCCAGGCCCAAAGCCGCCGTGCTTGGCAAATAACGGGCCCGGTGTGCCGGCAATACACTGTCGAGGATCCCCAACAGCAAGCCGGCCACGGCACCGATGATGACCGCCCAGCGAATGCTCGCTGACAGTGAATCCAGCCCCAGGGTCAGGGTTTGCGCCACGGCTTTCCAGGTAGCGACCGCCGGGGCCGGCCACTCTTGGGTGAGCAGCATCGATTGTGGGTCCGGGATCAGGGCCAGGTAGGCCAATACCCCAACGATGCTTCCGACGAAGATCCCCAGGGTCTGGGCGATCAACTGCTTGTGCGGCGTGGCGCCAATCGCCCGGCCCACCTTGAAGTCGTTCATCAAGTCCGTGCATTGCCCAGCCGAACCGCCCGCGGTGTTGGCGCTCATCAAGTTGATCGGCACCTGCCCCGGGGCGACGATGCCAAAACTCAGTTGGGACAATTGTCCGATGGCGCCGATGGGCGCAATGCCCGTGGCCCCCACCACCCGGGCGGCCACGGCGGCCAGGCAGATGGCCAAGGGAATGGTCAACAACGCCATCCAGGGGTTGATACCAAACAACAGCGCTTGCAGGCTCACCACCAACACGATCGCCACCAGGAAACCGCTGGCAGGTCCGGTCTTGGGCACCACCCAAGTCGTCCCGCCGCCCGCCTTGGTGGACTTGTGCAATGCCCACAAGCGAATCGCCAAAGAGGTCAGGGTCGAGCAGACCATCAGACTCACGCCCGGCCACAGCAACCACTCCACCAGCGCCGCGAACTGCGGGCCGCTGCTGTCCGGCGGCAGTTGCACCAGACCTTGCTCCAGCAGCCACGGCGCCAACCCACCCCACGCCAGCAAGGCGCCGAGCAGCAGGGTCAGGCCAACGCGAATCCCGATGATCCCGCCGAAACCCACCAACAACAGCGAAGGGTCCGCAGTAAACGTCAGGCGTTCCAACTGCGGGGTCGGCGACCAGCGCGGGAAAGCCCAGAAGAAGGTATCGACCCACTTGACCAGCCCGGACAGCAGCGCAGCGCTGAGCAGCACCTTCAAGCGCTTCGCCGCTTCGTGGCCCTGGTTGTAGATGTGCAGAAGGGTCTCCAGGGTCGCCATGCCTTCGGGGAATTTCAGTGCTTTGTCATTGAGCAGCGAGGGTCGCAGGTACCAGGCGATCCAGATCCCCAGGAAGCTCACCGAGAACACCCAGGCGATCATCGGGATGACGTCCAACTGTTGACCGGTCAATAAGGTGTAGGCCGGGATGGGCGCAACCAGCCCACCGGAAATGATTGACGCTGCGGCCGAGGCCACGGTCTGGTTGATGTTGCTTTCGTGCAGGGTCCAGGGCTGTTGAGCGGCCGAACGCTTGGCCAGGCCTTGCCAAATGCCATAGCCGATCAGCAAGGCAATGATCGACATGTTGAACGACCAGCCAATCTTGAGGCCGGCGTACACATTGGAAGGCGTCAACAGGATACCAATCACGATTCCCGTACTGACCGCTCGCAGGCTCAGCTCACGTTCGACAGGGTAATCCAGGGCGATGGTTGGCGAAGTTGGGTGCATGCGAATTCCTTATCGGCAATGAGACAGCGCGATCACTCAACGCGGCGACTTAACAAGTGAGCGCTGCATGGGCGGAAGGTTCACATGACAGGGGCAAGCCCTTGCGAGCGCTTAACGCTCATATCGAAGTTTTCCGGGGGCGGTGACGAGGTCGACGAGGGATGATTGCTTGGTTATTTTCCGAGTACCGGACTCAGGCCAGCAGCTCGGTGATCCAGCGGGTTTGCAAAGCGATGTCCTGCACCTTCTGCTCGGGCACGGCTTGTCGCGCCCGGGCGAAGTGAGTCAGGGTCCGCTGTTTGAGGCGCAGCATGCGCTGCCACTTGGCCAGGAACGCCGGGCTGCGGGCGCGCATCTGCAATGGCCCGAAGTACAACTCCTGCGCGGTGTACGTCACCGGCCCGGCGCGCTCGGCGACGATGATTTCGTAGTAGAAGCGGTTTTCCCGCAGCACTTCTTCGAAGCAGATGCGATAACCATCTTCCATCAGCCATTGACGCAGTGGCTGCTCGCCGCCGTTGGGCTGCAGGATCAGCCGTTCCTCACCGCTCAGGCGCGCCTTGCCGTCGGCGAGAATGTCGCGGATCGTCTCACCGCCCATGCCGCACAGGCTGACTGCCGTGATCCCATCTTCCGGCTCGATCGCCGCTAGGCCGTCAGCCAGACGCACGACGACTTGCTGGGTAAAACCGTTCTCGCGCACGGTGCGTTCAGCCGAACGAAACGGCGTCAACGCCACCTCGCCAGCCACCGCCGCTGCGATCACACCACGGCGCATCAATGCCACCGGCAGGTAGCCGTGATCCGAGCCAATATCGGCCAGACGCGCACCTGCGGGTATATGCGCGGCCACACGCTCCAGGCGCTGGGACAATGTCTGTTCGTTCAACGGCTGCTCCTGTTCAATACCGTTGCCCACGGTCCCGTCTTGTATTCGCCTTGGAGCGCGTAACCGCGCAAAAATCACGCGCGAACCTTAAACGCGGACTGCTCCCATTACAATCTTTTCGAGTGAGCCGCTCTCCCGCTCACGCTCCTTTGCCACGCAGCTTTTCCCATAGGGAATACCCACTGAAGCGGCAACAAACGCCAACGAATTGGCGTCGAAAAATCCAAATCTGAATAAACCTGAACTAACGACATTTTTCCGACGATTGGCCCGTGCAAGCCATTGCTGGGGATTTGAATGCAGGCTCATCATCCGTCTGTCACAGCCAGCATTTTCAGGCCTGACGCAGATGTATTGATCGCATCGCTCTATAGGAGCATTCAGGATGATGACTGTTTATTTTGTGGTTATGGCTATCTGCAGCGGCGTTGAAGGTTGTGTAGAAGAGCGACAGCCGGGGCCGACTTATGCGTCCAGGGCTGTGTGCATGGACTCAGCCAGGACGATGGCGCCGCGCAAAGGTGTGAAATTCAAATGTCGCAGCGAACGCCTATGGGTGCCTGCCGAGGCGCGGGGCGTAGATCGGAACGAAAGTGTGGTCTCGACCGGAACGCAAACCCAGCCTTAGCAGCATGAGCGGTGCGCCCTCAGCCACTCAACTCGGCTTTAAGCAACGGGTCATTCAGGTAGGCGACATTCAATCTGGTCCAGGGATTTATACGCGACTGCTCCGGTGAAAAAATATGGCCGGGAGCAATCATGAATCCCTTCGGCAGTAGTTGCCGGGTCAGCTCCCTGGCGTCGTCAATGTGGGCGAACCTGGCCCACAAATACAGACTCTGCTCTGGTCGGAAGAACACCTCGGCGCCTATCTCATCGAGCATTTGCAAACCTGCCGCAGTGGCACTCTTGAGCCGCTCCTGGAGGCGGATCTGATGTCGCAGAAAATGCCCCTCGGTCAGGATGACATCAATGGTTCGCTCACACAGCTCCGAGGTGCTGGTATGCAGGAGCATTTTCAGATCACCCAGTTCATCGATGACGTCCTTGCTCCCGGCGATAAACCCCACCCTCAATGCCGCGGAAACCGATTTGGAAAAACTGCCCACGTACAGTGAACGGTTCAACTGATCCAGCGCAGACACCTTGATGGCCGACGCGGGCTTGAAATCTGCCAAAGCGTCGTCGTCCACCAGAATGAAGTTGTGCTCATGGGCCAACTGCACCAGTCGATGAGCCTTGCCGGGGGAAATATCGGAGCCCGTCGGATTGTGCCCAACCGACTGGAGGAAGAACAATTTCGGCTTGTGCAACAGAAGATGCTGCTCCAGCACTTGCAGGTCCGGCCCGTCCGGCAATCGGGGTACGGATAACATTCGCGCCCCTTGCAGTTGCAGCTTGCCGAACAGCGGGTAATAACCCGGGTCTTCGACAAAAACTTGATCGCCCGGGGCAATGAAGCGGCGGATGATCAGATCCAGTGCGTGATTGGCCCCATGGGTCGTGACGATTTGCCGAGCACTGGCGGTAATCGAATAGCTCGCCAGTTTTTGCACCAGGTGTTGACGAAGTGCAGCATTGCCCAGCCGGTTGCCGTAGCGAAAAAGCGTGGTCACCCCCATGCGCATGATCTGACGGGTGAACTTGTCCAATCGCAGATCCATCAGCCACTCTACGGGCGGAAAACCTTCCCCAAGCGGCGAGTGACCCGGCTCACGGACAAATTGCTGGCGCATGAGCCAGATGGTGTCCATCGCCCGGGTAAAGGGCAGCGGCTCTTCCGGTTCGCTGCTGCTCGGGGCGCCTCGTGTCACGAAGAAACCCTGCCCGTGACGCGCCTCTACCAGTCCTTGGGAGGCCAGCGATTCATAAGCGTTGATCACTGTGTTTTTCGAATGACCAAACAAGCGCATGCACTCGCGCAGGGACGGTAAACGGTCGCCCACTCGGTAGGTACCGTTGCCGATCTGCGTCACCAAGGAGGCCGTCAGCTCTTGGGCAAGCGTCAGTCGCGCCATTGTACGAAGTCCTGGATGAATTATTCGCAGAGGGTACAGCTTAGGTACTGTCTGTCCAAACTGTACCTTTTTTGCCAGGACACATACGCATAGGGTGGCAGGCATTCGAAAACAATAACTGCAACTGGATTGCTACCATGAGTATCGACTCCCGCCTCCCGATGTTCCGCAGCCTGTCGCCCGCCGAACGCCTGAGCCACTTGCAACAACTGCTTGAGCTTGCAGAAGATGACGTTGCCCTGCTCCGCGACGCAGGCGCCCTGCCCCTGGAAATAGCCGATGGCATGATTGAGAACGTCATCGGAAAATTCGAGTTGCCCTACGCTGTGGCGAGCAACTTCCAGATCAATGGACGCGACGTCATCGTGCCGTTGGTCGTCGAGGAGCCTTCGGTGGTCGCCGCCGCCTCGTTCATGGCCAAACTGGCACGCGAAGCCGGTGGTTTTCAGACCTCCAGCTCGCTGCCGCTGATGCGCGCGCAAGTGCAGATAGTGGAAATCGACGATCCCTTCAATGCCCGTTTGAGTCTGTTGCGCCGCAAGGACGAAATCATCGAACTGGCCAACCGCAAGGATCAACTGCTGAACCAGCTAGGTGGAGGTTGCCGCGACATCGAAGTGCATACCTTCGCCCAGAGCCCGCGCGGCCCCATGCTGGTTGCACACCTTATCGTGGATGTGCGCGATGCGATGGGAGCCAATACTGTAAACACCATGGCTGAAGCGGTGGCCCCGCTGATGGAGCAGATTACCGGCGGCAAGGTACGGCTGCGCATTCTGTCGAACCTCGCCGACCTGCGGCTTGCCCGGGCGCAGATCCGCATTGCACCTGAACATCTCACCACCAAGGCCTACAAGGGCGAAGACGTCATTGAAGGCATCCTCGATGCTTACAACTTTGCGGTCGTCGATCCCTATCGTGCAGCCACTCACAACAAGGGCATCATGAACGGCATCGATCCTTTGATCGTCGCCACCGGCAACGACTGGCGCGCGGTGGAAGCCGGGGCACACGCCTATGCCTGTCGCAACGGGCATTACGGTTCACTGACGACCTGGGAAAAAGATTGCAAGGGCCATCTGGTGGGAACGCTGGAAATGCCCATGCCCGTCGGCCTGGTCGGCGGCGCGACCAAGACTCACCCGCTGGCGCAACTGTCGTTACGCATCCTGAGAGTGAAGAGCGCCCAGGAACTTGCCGAGATAGCGGTAGCGGTCGGCCTCGCGCAAAACCTGGGCGCATTGCGGGCGCTGTCGACCGAGGGGATACAACGCGGGCACATGGCTTTGCATGCACGCAACATTGCGCTTTCAGCGGGGGCCAGGGGCGACGAGGTCAATTGGCTGGTCGCGCAGATGGTCGAAGCCCGGGACGTGCGCTCGGACAAAGCCGCTGAGCTGCTTGAGCAAAAACGCGCGCAGGAGTCGGGCTCGTAGTCACGAACTCAACCACATCTCTTCACGTTCATAACAATAAAACCCCTCAGGGGAGGTGGGAGAATCCTTATGAAACCCGAACTGTTCGAAGTATGGGGCGACACGGTTGATGGTCGCCACCTGCTCTACTCCATAGGCATCGGTGCAGCCGTCAGCCTCGGCGCTTTTTTTATCGCCCAGCACTTGTTTGTCGGCTGGGTGGATTCCGTGCAAATGGCCCGCGCCTACGCGATGCTGGTAGGTATTGTCGGCTGCCTGGCAGGTGGCGCCATCAGTGCGCTGCTTTTCAAACCCAAGCGCAATGTCATCGAACATCTGGCTGATCCGGCCTGGCGCGCAAAAATCCTGATTGAGTTGCAGAACGAGTACGGCCCACTGGGCAGTCTGGCTGATCTGCCGCCGGCCACGATCGCGGAACTGCGGGAAATGGACCTTTATGAGCTGTTCGCCGATTACGAGAAAAGCCTTGTCGCTCCCGAGAAGAGCCCGGCTGCAACACCCACTGTTGGCGTCGGTGCAGTCAGTGGCAATGGAGGTCAATCATGATCGTTCCACTGATGGATCAGGTCCTGATGGCACTGGGCATGGGGATCCTGGGGGCGGTGATTTTTGCCGGGATCGGGCTGATCTCAGGGAGCGATGAAACCACTACCCTCGCCCCCTTGACCTTGCTGGTCGTCCTGCTGGGCGTACCTGCCCCCGGCGTGCTGACATTCTTTCTGGCCGGCGCCGTCGCCAAACATATGACCCACGCCGTACCGACGGCGCTACTGGGTATTCCTGGCGACACCATGGCGACGCCACTGATGCGCGAGGCCAACTTTCTGCGCAATCTGGGCGTACCCCACATTGCCCTGCGCAAGATGATTTCCGGGGCGGTCATTGCTGCGTTGATCGCGGTGCCAATGGCCGTATTGTTCGCGCTGATGCTCGCGCCGTTCGGTGACATGATCAAGCAGGCTGCGCCTTGGGTGTTCCTGCTTGCCGCGGTGGCGATCGCGTGGTTCTCCAAAGGCCGTCTGGCGGCCGTGCTGACGCTGATCCCGTTCGTCATGATCATTGTTGGCCTGCAAACCATGACCGCGCAGTTCGGCGTCAAGCTCAGTGTCAGTTACTTTCTGGGCATCGCGATTGGCCCGTTGATCGCCGCGCTGTTCTCGCTGCTCGCACCCGCCGAACGGGACACCATGCGACGCCAGCAAGTGCGCACGTTTTCCCTGTCGCCCGACGTAAAAAGCTGGGGTGGATTCTTTCCTAATCCGCTCAAGGTGCTGGACAGCAAGCAGAGCATGTGGACGGCCATTACGGCGGTGATCTCCAGCGCGACCTTTGTGTTCAGCCCAGTGGCCATGACCGTGATCATGGGCGAGCTCGTCGGTTCGAGGGTCAAGCATGTCTACCATCGCCTGACCACTGTCATCACCGCTCGAAACGGCGTTACGGAGTCAACCTATCTGGCCGAAGCATTGATCCCGCTGATCGCTTTCGGCCTGCCCCTGAGCCCTGTCGCAGCGGGCCCGGCAGCGCCACTGTTCAACGCCCCGCCGCGCTTTAGCGTCGACGCGACGACAGGCCAGGTGAACAACCTGCATTCATTGCTCAGCACCTGGGAATTTTTTGGCTACGGCGTGTTGGCGGTGGTCGTGGCCATCCTGATCGCTTACCCCTTCACCATGAATTACGCCCACAGAGCCGCATCCTACGTGTCGCGCAAGATCAGTCACGAAGCGGTGATCTCGACCTTTGTTGGCCTGATCCTGGTGATCGGCATCTGGGAAGGTGGCCTGCTGGGGTTGCTGGTGATCGTCACCATCGGCCTGCTGGGCGGTTTCCTCTCACGCTTTTTGGGTTTCAACATCGGTGTGCAGTTCATGGGCTATTACACAGCCGTACTGTCTGTGCCTGCCCTGGTTGCCCTGATGAATGCGTGATGTTTTTAACTCTCTACAACAGTGTTCAGATAACCAACAACGGTGATTCCAATGACCCTGAAAATATCGGTACTGACGGTAGGTGCGATCATGGCCCTTTCGGTTTGCACGGCAGTGTTTTCCGCCATGAAAAGCCCGCTGGTCGGGACATGGAAAATGGTCAGCGCAACCATTGAACGTCAGGGCACCCGGTCGGATGCGTACGGCCCCAATCCACATGGATGGCTGGTGTTCACTGAAGAATTGACGTTCGTCGAGGTGCTCACCGATCCGCGAGTGCCCGCGTTTCGATCCAACGCTCGGGGCGAAGGAACCGATGAGGAAAACCGGGCAGCGATGGCTGGGAGCATCGGTTTTTTCGGACGATATACCGTCGACCAGAACGGCGAGTTCACCGGCAATACCGTCGAAGGATCTACGTTCCCGAATTGGGTGGGTGCGACACGTACTCAAGATGACCTGCAACTGAAAGTCGACGGCAACCGGATGGTGGAAAACTTCCAGCGCCCCGATGGCACGAAGGTTCACATCATCTGGGAGCGGGTAAAGTAACTCTACGTCGCGAGCAGCCCTGCGGGGCCGACTCAATTCATGAGTGGGCTGAGCACTGCTCAGCCCACGCTTGCGCACTGCTGGTATCCACTCGCCCCACGGCTTACCAGATCGGCACCGTGTAGAGCACCAGGAAGCGGGTCTGGTTTTCATCACGAAATGCCGCGCCGCTCGGGAAGTCGTTGCGATAGATCGACTTGCGCGCCATCAACCCGACATTCTTCAGCGGACCGCTCTGGATCACATACCCCAGCTCCATCTGGAACTCCCGCTCCTTGCGGTCGTCGGCATTGAGCGCCGCCAGCGCGATATTGTCACCGCGCACGTAACGCAGCCGGCTCTTCAGGCCGGGCACTCCGGCGGCGGCGAAGTCATAGTCGTAGATTGCCTGCCAGGTCCGTTCCTTGGCATTGAGAAAGTCCGAGCTCATGGTCAATTCACTCATGCCCATCAACTCAGTGCCTGACACATAAGGCGTCGCTGTGTCGCCGCTGGCGTGCATGTAACCCAGGCTCAGGTGATGCCCGCCAAGGCGATAGCCGAACAGCGCCGACAGGTTGCGGTTGTCCACCTTGCCAGCCTTGGCACTGCCATCTTCGTCGCTGAAAAAACTGCGCAGATCAGTGGTCAGCGTGCCCTCGCCTACTTGCATGTTATGCAGCAAGGCCAGGGTGTTCTGCTGGTACAGGTCGGCCACTTCGGCGTGGTAGGCGCGCAGGCTGAGGTCTTTGTTTACCTGATAATCGCCACCGACATAAGCCATGTGCGATGAGGTGGCCGCACCGTTGAAACGCCCGTTCGGCGAAGCGATGCTCATCGGCTGGTAGTTAGTGGAGTCACGCCTGTTGATGCGATCGATATAGCCGGTATTGAGCGTCAGTCCGTCAATGTCCTTGGAACTGAGCGCGGTGCCGCGAAAAGTCTGCGGCAGCAACCGCGACGGGCTGGCAAAGGCGAACGGCAGGAAAATCGACACATCGCCGGTCTTCACCGTGGTTTGGGCAAAGCGCATTTTGGCAGTCATGGCCAGGCGCGAATATTCATCCGCCGCGCGCTTGTCGCTGCTGGATACCGGCAGTAATTCGGTGCCGCTGCGGTCCGGTGACGAGTCCAGCTTGACCCCGATCAATGCACGGGCGTCCAGGCCGAAGCCGACAGCGCCCGGGGTAAAACCCGACTCCGCATTCATGATGAAACCCTGAGCCCACTCCCGGGCCGCGGTTTTCGCCCCCTCGTCCTTGTAATCCCGGTCCAGGTAGAAATTGCGTAAGGTCAATGTGCCGCGGCTATCGTCGATGAAACCTTCCGACAGCGCTGGAGTGGCGACCGCACATAAGCCCAACAGGACGAAACCGCGTGCGCGAAGAGGTAAGTCTGAGGTCGTCGCAAGGACGCCCCGGGGTGAATTCGTCATGTCCTATGTCCACTTATTGTTGTTGTTTTTTTGAACGTGATCGCCAGCCATCCAGCCGCGATCTCGGGCCAGAGAGTGGGAAAAGCCGGAGGTGCCGTCAATCCACAATGGCCGATAATCGAACATTAATATTCGTATCTATTTCCAAGAAAACCTAAAAAACACATGACATCCTGTTGATTTGAATAGGTTTATGTCGATGCGTTTGGACACTTTCCGTTAGCGTTCACTTTTTAGTTATCTTTGTTAATCTTAATTGCGGCTTTGCATTGCTGGATGCGAGCAAGCCTGCGTGCGCCCGTCAGCACACTCACAAAAACAATAAAGAGGTTTGCCATGGACACTCCATCACGTCGCACGACGCTGACTATTGCCCTGTGTTTTATCGTCGCTCTGATTGAAGGCTTTGACCTGCAAGCGGCCGGCACTGCCGCCGCAGGGTTGCGTCAGACCTTTGCCCTGGACCCGAAAATGATGGGTTGGGTGTTCAGTGCCGGCATCATCGGTTTGCTGCCGGGCGCCTTCTTCGGTGGCTGGATTGCCGATCGCATCGGTCGCAAGAAAATCCTCATCGCAGCGGTGCTGCTGTTTGGCGTGTTCTCGCTCAGCACCGCCTACGTCAGCTCTTTCTCCGGCCTGCTGCTGGTGCGTTTCATGACTGGCCTGGGCCTGGGCGCCGCCCTGCCCAACCTGATCGCCCTGTGTGCCGAAGCCGTGGGAGAGCAACGTCGCGGTACGGCCATCAGCATCATGTATGCCGGCGTGCCATTGGGTGGGGCACTGGCGGCGGTGGTCGCCATGCTGTTTCCCGAACATTGGCAGACGACCTTCATCATCGGCGGCCTTGCCCCATTGCTGGTGGTGCCACTGATGATGGTGCTGCTGCCTGAATCCAACGCCTTTCGCCAACAACAAAACAGCGTCAACCCGACGCGCACTTCAACCGGCCAGGCCTTGTTCGGCGAAGGCCGCGCCAGCGTTACCCTGGCGTTATGGTTGAGCTACTTCTTCACCCTGACCGTGATGTACATGTTGCTCAACTGGCTGCCCTCGTTACTGCTGGAACAAGGTTTCAGCAAACCCCAGGCAGGCCTGGTACAGATGCTCTTCAATATCGGCGGCGCCCTCGGCTCCCTGCTCGGCGGAGTGTTGCTGGATCGCTGCAACGGCATCAAGGTGGTGCTGTTTGTGTACACCGGCTTGCTGGCAGCGCTGGGCGGGGTTGGCCTGTCCGTGGGCATCATCCCCATGGCCATCGCCGGTTTTGCCGCGGGGTTGTTTGTGATGGCTGCGCAACTGGTGCTTTACGCCTTGGCCCCGCCTTCCTACCCAACTTCAGTGCGCGCCACCGGCGTCGGCGCAGCGGTAGCGATCGGTCGTTTGGGCTCGGTGGCCGGGCCTTTGGCGGCCGGGCAGATTCTGGCGGCCGGAGCCGGCACCACCGGTGTCCTGCTGGCCACCTCGCCCGGTTTGGTGATTGCAGCCTTGACGATCATCAGCGTCATTGCCCGCTCGACTTCGTTGAACGTGTCGATGAGTAAGGTCAAGGCCTGAGGCCATCCGAGCGGCGTAGGTAAACAGGTGCTGTTGTGGGGGCTCAAGGTGAAGCTGTTTGAAAGGCGTCAATTCCTGACTTTATCGTCTGCAATAATCTCGAACTCATTCCATACCCCTGCCTCTAATGTGTAGATCAACAGAGGTAACGCGATTATGAACAGCGATAACGGCATCGAATCAGAAGCAACCTCGAGTACCCCGCCGACCGATACGTCTGGCAAACCGGTCGATAAGAATCTTCAGGACAGCGCTACGCCCCCCTCAACTCAAACCAAGGAGCAGGAAGCAGAGGAGCTCAGTCGAAAAATCGCGGAGATCGAGCGCAAGGTGGCTGACGGTCACTAACCGATTACGCCCGCATACACCGATCGATCGACATTGCCACCCGACAGAATCACCCCCACTGTCTCCCCCGCCCGAGCTTCACGTTCCTGAATAAGCGCCGCCAAGGCGGCGGCCCCGGCTCCTTCGGCGAGGTTATGGGTGTCGGTGTAATAGACGCGCATGGCCTCGGCAATTTCCTGTTCGCTGACCGCTACGATCCGTGCGGCCCCGGCTGCGTAGAGGGCAAAAGCTGCGGGGATCGGTTTGCGCACGGCCAGGCCATCGGCGAAGGTATTTGCCGAAGCGGTTTCCTGTATTTCGCCCGCCTCAAAAGATAACTTTGCCGCCGCGGCTTCACGGGACACCACGCCCACCACCTGGGTCTTCAGGCCCAGTGCGTCGCGGGCGGCGATCACGCCACAAATGCCCGATCCGCAGCCAATCGGCACGTAGACGGTATCGAGATGCGGCGCGGCAGTGAACAGTTCCAGGGCGTAAGTGGCCACGCCTTTGACCAGTTCTGTGTGAAACGGTGGCACCAGGAACAGGTCATGCGCTTGCGCCAAACGGGCGGCCTCTTCACGGGCCTCATCAAAATCCCGCCCACACTCAATGACTTCGCCGCCAAAGCCGCGCATGGCATTGTTCTTTTCCACCGAGTTGCCCTGCGGCACGACAATCAACGCCTTCAAACCCAGCGCGCTCGCCGCCAGCGCCAGGCTCTGGCCATGATTGCCGCGGGTGGCGGTGACGATGCCCTTCGCACCGGGATGTTCACGTTTGAGCCAATGCATGAAGGTGATGCCGCCGCGTATCTTGAAAGCGCCGGTGGGGGTGTGGTTCTCGTGCTTGACCCACACCGTGCAGTCCAGCCGCTGAGCCAGCAAGGGCCAGGCATACTGGGCGGTGGCGGGCATCACCTGGTACACATGGCGAGCAGCCTGTTCAATATCGTCACGAGTCAGCCGGTGCATGAAGTTATCTCCCTGAGTGGTTAGCCAGTCTAGGCATCGCCGCCGTGGGTCGGCTTTCAAAAAACCGACCTGACTTTTGCGCCGCTTCTTCACTACTATGGCGCTCATGAACCATCAAAACCGCCTACAGCCATCGCCCTTGTCTGAACCGGTCCGCCGTGTCGAGACCGGGTCCTGGGCGATCGAATTGTTGCCCAGCGCCGCTTACTCGACCCGCTATGTGGCGGCCCAGGCCTCCATCGGGTTTGCCTTCGACAGCCAGCGCGGCCTGCACGCCTTGGGCAGCGACCGGGTGCATCCTTTCGAGGCCATGCCCAACGGCATGGCATTCGTTCCCGCCGGCTGCGACGTGTTCTCCGAGTCGCTCATGGGCGGTGAATACCTGCGCGTAACGCGGACCGACGGCATCCCCCTGAGCGGGGATCGCCCATTCAACAATCACATCGATCAACAGGCCATTGACCTCGCGCTGCGAATGCGCGGCGCGCTGTTACGTGCCTGCGTGGAAGACGACTGGGAAACCTGGGCATTGGCGCTGGCGCAACGGGCAACCGGTGATAGCGCGTTATCGACACTGGACCAAGGCGCTATCACTCCCCGGCGCATGCGCCTGCTTGATGAGTTTATCGAGGCAAATCTAGAAGGGTCGCTGGGCGTGTCGGCGATGGCAGGTCTGCTGGGGTTGTCCGAAGGATATTTCATGCGGGCCTTCAAGCTCGCCACGGGCAAAAGCCCGCACAGCTACCTGATCGACCGGCGTCTGGCCAAGGCCCGGGCACTGATGCGTGATTCCACCGCCAGGCTGTCGGAAATCGCCCTCGCCTGCGGGTTCAATTCCCAGGCGCACATGGCAACCACGTTCAAGCAACGGCTCGGGGTGAGCCCGATGCAGTTGCGCTAGACCGCCAAAACACTGCAAGGCACCTGATACAAGATATGCTCGGTGGTGCTGCCAAGCAGTTTCTCTCCGCCTGGATCCTGGACTCTGCCCATCACGATGACGTCCATGTGATGTGTGTTGGCAAACTCACTCAGCGCCGCAACCGGGTGTCCCAGAACGAAATGCCTGCGGCCAGGCGGAACGTTGTATCGACTGGCCAGTTTCAGAAACGATTGTTCCAACGCTTTGCGCTGCCATCGGGTCAGCTCCGACAGCGTTAAGCCTGTGTCTGACGCCTGGTAGTCTTGGGATATGTCGTAGGCATACAGCAAGTGCAGTTCAGCATCACACTGTTCGGCGAGACTGCAGGCCTGGCGAATAACGCGATCATTGAGTTCATTTTGTCCAGGCTCGGCCAGCGACGCCTCTACCGCCGCCACGACCTTGCACGGCAAGGCAGGTCGAACCCCGCCCACCAGATACACCGGTACCGGTGAGTAACGCAGCAGGTGCCAGTCCAACGGGGTGAAAAAAGCACGCTTGAGCACCGACTCATGTTGGATTTCCTTGATCAACAGGTCAGGCTGCAATTCGCTGAAGTGGTCCAGGATGTCCTTTTCCATGTCATCAGCCCACGCCAGCTCGGTGGTCACATCGACCCCTCTGGCATGTAGCTTTTTCGCCTGTTCCCCCAACCAGTCGCGGTGGTCCTGCAGGTAACGCTCGCGTGTCTTTTCACGGTCACCCTCTTCAAGCAGCGACAACAGGTTCAAGGCAGGAATCAACGCCGCTATATGCAAGCGTGCAGCGCTGGCCTTGGCAAGCGCTGCGGCATGGTCGATCACCGGAGAATGGCGCAGGGCCAGGTGGGTGATGAGTAACAGCTGTTGATACCGGCCCATGATCTGCCTCCAGACAGGTGAAACTCAACCTCTGCCACTGCCAGCTACACATTCAGCCGTGACATCTGCGCCGGATCGGGCACCAGCGTCATTTCAGACTGCGCCGTCGGAAGATGCCTGACGTTGATAAATATCAACCGGAGCAAGGCTGCCGTTCTTCACGCCGCCGGCAGGCCACAGCGGCATAGAGGCAGCGGTCTAACCGTATCGTTTGGCCTGCTGCGGCGCTGCGTCGGCTGGCAACTTGATCATCAGGACGCTGCACATGGGGTCTTCGAGTATCCCTTCAGCGGTCAAGCCGATATCAGAGGCCTGCATATGATGATCGGCCGCACCGATGACCAACAGGTTGTAAGCACTGCGCTGCAGATAAGCATGAATTGCATTCGCCGGAGCGCCGGGAATGAAGTGCCGATGCTGGCTGGCAATACCATGCTGGCTGGCCAAGGCATCGAACGCCTGTACCTGGGCCTCATAGAGGGACAGGTCACCGTGGCTGGCAGCGGCACAGTCGTAAACGCTGATCACGTGCAATGAGGCACCGCAGGCGTTTGCCAGGTGCCTGGCCGCCTCGATGAGCGAATGATTGTCGCGGTTTCCTTTCGCCTGTGACTCCATGTCAACCGCTACCAGAAACTTGCTGGGTGTCTGAATCGGGCCCGGCACCACATAAAGCACGGCAATCGGGCTGACGCTCAAGAGTTCCCAGTCCAGTGCTGACAAACCGCGCTGCGCCAGGCCTGGGCGTTCCTGGATGTCCTTGATGATCAAGTCCGCTTCAACACGCTGCGCATAGGCAACGCATTCGACTGCCGAGGAACTGGCGCATACCAGCTCTGGATGGACATCCACGCCTTTTTCCTGCAGGTGCGCACTTTCACTTTCCAGCCATTTGCGACGCGACGACATTAAGTTATCGCGCACGATGTCGGGCCTCTCGGTGACTGCATGGCCGGGCGGCTCTACACCGTGGGGCTCAGTGAACATCGCCACGTGCAGTGGCACGCCCAGGGCGCGTGCCAGATCGCCGGCATACTCCAATCCGGGAGAGTGAGCTGCCTGAGGGGGGGCAAGAAACAGTAAACGCAATGGATGAGTCATTTCACACCTCGGCATCCGATGATAAAAATGGCGTCCCTGCGCATTCCTGCTTGGGTGGACAGGTGCCGCATAGAGCGGCTTTTTAGTCCTGTTGAACTTCATTCATGGGGCAAGCCCGTGGCCAGTTCGACATTCGGCACCCACAGGGCATCAATGCAGGCCGAAGCGTCCTTCTGCGTCACAGGTTCAAGGGCCAGCGGTTCAAGCAGGCCCCTGTCGACCAATGCCAGACGCATGATTCCGTTTTTGTCGAGAAGCGAACTTGCCAGACATTCACACAAGGAACGCGGCAGCGCCTCTGGCAGCGGGCCTATATCGGCATTCTCCAGCTCAAGCTCATAACGCTCGGTACAGGTGTCTGCCAGATCCTGCATCGCATGGGTGGCGAAATACGACACCGTGAAATATCCCGAGGTCAGCACCGCCAGAATCGACAGCAAAATGGCTGCCTGACGTTTTCTCGAGCGTGTGCCCCGAAGATGCAAAAACCCGGGCAATGCGGATTTGCTCCGGTCCTGAACCACCTGCGCCCCGCTGATGGGTCTGTTGTTTGTCATGACCGTATCTCTGCCCCATGCTTATCAAAAGAATGGCGCCGATCAACGAATGCCGTTTGATCTGGATCAACCTCGTACTGCTGTTTGCCATTTTTCTGGCTACAGCAACACGCGGTGAGCGTTCAGGAGTAGACCGTTGCAGGCTTGGTGGCCCTTGCTGGGCCACCCTGCCCGGCCCTGGAAAATCGACGATGACCGCCCACCCCTCCGCCATCAGGCGGGCGACGAACGATCACCAAAGGGCGATATCGTAGGTAAGGTAGATCCGGTTACTGTCCCGTCCCCTCGAGAATTCAGAGCGGTAGACGTAATTGCGCAGCTTCACGCCCAACCCTTTGAAGGAGCCTTGCTGCACCACATAAGCCAGTTCAGCATCGCGCTCCCACTCTTTGATGGTGGTGTTGGACTCTCCATCGTCGCCGCTAAGGTAACGCGTGGAGAACGTCAGGCCGGGGACGCCCAGGGCGGCGAAGTTGTAGCCGTAGTTGAGCATCCATGTCTTCTCGTCTTCCTCTACGAACTTGCCTATGCCGGCGTTGCTGAAAGAATAAACGGACGCGCCACTGATGTAGGGCAGCCCGGCGTCGCCCTTCAGTGTTTGATAGCCGCCGCCTACGGTATGGCCTGCGACAGCGTAAGTCAGCTGGCCGCTGAGCATATGGTTGTCGATTTTACCGCCATAGGCAGAACCGCTATCAACGCTGCGGAAGTAGCGCAGATCACTGGTCAGCACGCCTGGGCCGAGCGGCAGATCATGTTGGACACCCGCAAAGTTCTGCCGATAGAAGTTCTCCAGTTCGCCATGAAAGTAGCTGAGGCGAATCGTCTTGCCCAACTTGTAATCGGCACCGACGTAACTGAAATCTCCTGATTTATCGCCACGATAGCCGTCCGGCACGATGGGCATACTGTCGCTCGAATCTCGCAACTTGAAACGATCAAGATAGCCGCCCGTCAGGCTAAGGTTGTCAATGTCGGCGCTAGTGAACTGGCCGCCCTGGTAGGTCTGAGGCAACAGTCGGGAATCGTTGTAAATGAGCACCGGCGTTTTAGGAAGCAACGTACCGTATTTGACGGTGGTCTTGGCAAATCGAGCCTTGGCAGTCATCCCGAAGCTCGCAAATTCATCGGCGGCACGGCCGTCATCATGCACAGGCAGCAGGCCGGTGCCGCTACGACCGCGGCCCGAGTCGAGCTTGATCCCCAGCAGGCCCAACGCATCAATACCCAGGCCGAGGCTGCCAGTCGTGAATCCCGACTGATAATCAAGCAAAAAGCCTTGGCCCCATTCGGTGCGCTCGCTCTTGGCGGTCGTTGCCGCTCGCGCACTCATGCCATGTTCATCGCGGAAATTTTCATTGATGTAAACATTGCGCAATTGCAGCTTGAGTTTGCTGTCGTCGATAAAGCCTTGCGCATTGGCATTGGCCAGCGGCAACAAAGCCAGGAGAGTCAATAAAGCTCCACGGTTATAAACAGAGGTCATATCAAACTACTCATTGTTGTTATTTGGAATGCAGCTGACCGTCCGCCCCACTGGCATGGGGCGTCAGATGTCAAAGAGGTTTGGAGGATCAGGAGAACAGGCTGATTGCCCCAGTCAGCAAGGCCAACGCAGTTACCACCAGGGAAGTGAGCACCGCCCATTTGACGGTGGCTTTCTGGAAGTCGCCCAGGTCACGGTCGACCATGCCGACCAGCAGCAGGGTCGAGGCCACCAACGGACTCATCAGGTGCACCGGCTGGCCGAGAATGGAGGCCCGTGCAATCTCGACCGGATCAATGCCATAGGCCGCTGCGGCGTTGGCCAGGATCGGCACGACACCGAAGTAGTAGGCATCGTTGGACAGTACGAAGGTCAGCGGCATGCTGGTAATGGCAACCACCAGCGGGAACAAATGGCCCCAGGATGGCGGGATCCAGTCGACCAGGGTTTGCGCCAGCGCATCGACCATTTTCGTCCCAGAGAAGATCCCGGCAAAGATACCCGCGGCAAACACCAGCAGAACCACGGTCATGGCGTTGCCCGAATGAGCGAGAATTCGTTCTTTCTGAATATCCAGTTGCGGATAGTTGATCATCAACGCCAGGACAAAACCGATCAGGAACAGGATCGCCGAGTGCATGAGGCCCATGACCAGCGCAACCATCACCGCCGTCACCAGCAGCAGGTTGACGTAGGCCAGTTTCGGGCGCTTGTGCGGCGTGTCTTCAATAATCGCCTTGATGTAGCAATTACCCCCACCGCTTTGCAGATGGGTGTTGCCGATGCGCTTGCGTTCGGCACGCCCCAGCAGGAACGCCGTGAACACCACCCACATCGCACCGCCGATCATGGTCGGCAGCAAAGGCACAAAATACTCACCGGCATCCAGGCCCAGCGCTGCGATCGCACGGGTCGCCGGGCCGCCCCAGGGCGTCATGCCGCTCATGATGCTCAACGAGAGCATGGAAATGGTCGCCAGGATCATCGGGTTCATGCCGATGCGCTTGTACAGCGGCAACATCGCTGCACAGGTGATCATGTACGTGGTCGTGCCGTCACCGTCCAGCGCCACCAACAGCGACAGCAGCGCCGTGCCCACGGCGATTTTCATCGGATCACCGTTAACTCGCTTGAGGATCTTGCGGATCAGCGGGTCGAACAGACCGGCATCGATCATCAGGCCGAAAAACAGAATTGCGAACAACAGCAGCGCCGCCGACGGCGCGACCATCTTCAAGCCGTCCAGCATCATCTTGCCGGTGGTACCGCCAAACCCGCCGATCACCGCGAAGACTATTGGCACCACCGTCAGGGCGACGATCGGTGACAAACGTTTGGTCATTATCAGGAAGGTGAAGACCACCACCATGGCCAAGCCAAGTAAAGCGAGCATAAGTCAGATCTCTTGTTGTTATGAGTAGCTTGGCCGACATTCAGGCGCACGCCATCCCACTCGCCAGGCGACACGCGAATGATTGCCTGGCGCAGGTATTCAGGAAGATAACGCGGTGATGTCGGGTCAGCCGTGACCGGTTAGATGTGATTCGCGACCTTTGTGTCGTCCCAGGCGTGCTCCGTTGCCTGGATGTGCCTCGGGGAGGGTTTGCCATCCAGGGTCTGCAACAGCACATCGCGGTCGCAGGCATTCTCCGAGATGGAGATCACCACGGTCGCCACTGCGTTGCTCGCCAGGCTGGTCAGCGCCCGCGCCTCGGACATGAACCGGTCGATCCCGATCAACAGGGCCAAACCGGCCAGAGGAATATCGTGGATGACGGTCAGGGTCGAGGCCAACGCGACAAAGCCGCTGCCGGTAACACCTGCGGCGCCCTTGGAAGACAGCAACATGATCGCCAGCATGGTGATGACCTGGGTCAGCGTCAGGTCGATGTTGCAGGCCTGTGCAATGAAGATGGCCGCCAGCGACAGGTAGATCGCCGTGCCATCGAGGTTGAACGAGTAACCGGTTGGCAGCACCAGCCCCACGACTCCCTTCTTGCAACCCAGGGCCTGGAGCTTTTCCAACATCCGCGGCATCACCGGTTCAGTCGAAGAAGTGCCCAGCATCACCAGGAATTCCTCGCGCAGATAACGCAACAGCTTCCACAAACTGAAGCCGTGTGCACGGCAAATGCTGCCCAACACAACGAAGACGAAGAAGGCGCAAGCGACGTACAGGGTCATGATCAGCTTGGCCAGCGAGCCCAGCGACGTGATGCCGTACTGCCCGACCGTGAAGGCCAAGGCTCCGAAAGCGCCGATCGGAGCAAAACGCATCAGGTAGGAAAATATCTTGAACACCATGTGCGAAGCTGATTCCAGCACATCCAGCACTGGCTTGCCGCGCTCGCCCAAGGACGACAGGGCAAAGCCGCAGAGCACTGCGATAAACAGCACCGGCAGCACCTCGCCTTTATTGAAAGCGCCAATAAAGGTGTCGGGAATGATGTGCATGAAGAAGTCCACCACACTCAGCTTCGCAGCGGAGTCGGTGTATTGCGACAGGCCCTGGGTGCTCAACTGGGTCGGGTCTATGTTCATGCCTGCACCGGGCTTGAACAGGTAGACCGACACAAGGCCAATGATCAGGCTGATCACCGTCAGCGCCAGGAACAGCAGCATGGTCTTACTCAACAAGCGCCCCAGCGAGCGCTTGTCACTCATGCCGGCGATGCCGGTGACAATCGTGCAGAACACCACCGGTGCGATCATCATCTTGATCAACTTGATGAAAGCATCACCCAGCGGCTTCAAGGCAATCGCCTGTTGCGACCAGAAGTGCCCGACCAGCACGCCCAGCAGCACGGCGCAGATGATCTGGAAGTAGAGCGATTTAACAACTTTCATGGCATCACCCATTTTTAGAATTGTTCTGATGCAAACGACAATGACTGCCTGGACTATCCGGCCAGCCGGTGTGAAGCGGTGGCGTAGACGAAACCTGAGAAAAGCCGGCGGGCGGTACGCACCACCGAGGCACGAATGGTCTCACCCTTTTCGCCGGTATAGGACAGCACGACATCGATACCGCCGCTTGGGTGCTCAATACGAACCTGCTGCAGACGCGGCTCGCTGATGCCGCCGAGCAACTGCGCCACTACGCTGCCTTCAGTCACGCAAGCGGTAGCCAGACCGATGGAGCCGGTGATCGCCAAGGCGCGATGACAGTTGTGCGGCATGAAATAGCGCACCTGGACCGTCCCGCCCGACTTGGCAGGAGACACCAGCACCGGCTTGGGGATGACCTTGTCACTGACATCACCCAGGCCCATGGCCAGGCCGGCTTTGAGTCGCAGGGACTCCAGGCGTTGCAGGAACGCCTTATCGGCGTCCAGTTCAGCGGGGCTTTCATCGCCGCGCTTGCCAAGCTGACTGGCCTCGACGATCAGCATCGGCATCGCCATGTCGATACAGGTCACCGGGATACCATCGATCAGGTCCAGCGATTGCCCCGTCGGGAAGAGCTTGCCGGTCTTGCTGCCAGCCGCATCCAGAAAGGTCAGTTGCACCGGAGCCGCCGTGCCAGGCACGCCGTCGATGGCGGTGTCCCCTTCATAGCTGACCTTGCCCTCAGGGGTTTGCACCTCTGAATTTACGAAGGTCCCGGTATTGAGGTTGCGGATCCGCACGCGGGTCAGATCGCCGGAAGGCTTGACCAGCCCCTGCTCGATGGCGAACGGGCCGACGGCGCACAGCATATTGCCGCAGTTGGGCGCGGTATCGACCCGGCGCTGGGAAACCATGACCTGGACGAACAGATAGTCGACATCCGCGTCCGGGTGCAACGATGGGCTGACGATTGCCACTTTGCTGGTTTGCGGGCTGCCGCCACCGATGCCGTCGATTTCCAGCTCATGGCCGGACCCCATCAGGTTGAGCAGCAGCTCATCACGTTCGGCGATGGCACTGGGCAGGTCCCAGGCAAGAAATACGGGCCCTTTGGAAGTACCACCGCGCATCAGCACACAAGGAATTCGCTGCATGAACACTAACTCTTGTTGATCAATCTGGATAATTGATGTTCTGGACACAAGAGTGGCAGGGTTCTAAAAGTGTTTCCAATGCAAAGATCAGAGCAATTATTGCGTTTCACGAATGAATTAATTTACGATGATTTCCCAGCGCATCGCTCTTGCCCGGTGAGAAAGAACATGGAATACGAGCTTCAGGACATACGATCTTTCGTGAAAATCGCTGAACTAGGCAGTTTTCATGAAGCCGCCGATGCGTTGCATCTCTCTCAACCGGCCCTGAGCCGGCGCATGAAAAAACTCGAGGAAGGCCTGGGGACCGCCTTGCTGGATCGCACCACCCGCAAGGTCAGCCTGACGAGCGTCGGGCGCGATTTCCTGCCCAAGGCGCGGCGCTTGCTGGATGATTTCGACGACTCGATTCTCAATATTCGCGAACTGGCGGAGCGCCAGATCGGTCGGGTGACCTTGGCCTGCATCCCCACCGCGGCCTTCTATTTCCTGCCTTCGGTGATCCGCCTCTATAACGAGCGCTACCCCAAAATCCGCATCCGCCTGCTCGACCTCAGCGCAAACGAAGGGCTCGAGGCGGTACTGCGTGGCGAAGCCGATTTCGGTATCAATATGATGAGTGGCCAGCACCCGGATATCGAGTTCGTGCCATTGGTCAACGAACCTTTCGTTTTAGCTTGTCGACGCGACCATGAACTGGCCAGACGCAGCTCGGTAAGCTGGTCTGAGCTCAGCGATTACCGACTGATCGGTGTCGGTCGTCTCAGCGGCAACCGAATGCTGCTTGACCATGCTTTATCGGGTTTGAGCTGGCGTCCGCAGTGGTTCTACGAAGTGCAGCACTTGTCTACATCGTTGGGGTTGGTCGAGGCCGGCCTCGGGGTGTCGGCCATGCCCAGCCTCGCAATGCCAGCCGAGGATCACCCGACATTGGTCAGCGTGCCGTTGATTGATCCGGTGGTAAACCGATCGCTGGGCCTGGTCTATCGAAGGGGCGCATCACTCTCCCCGGCCGCGGAAAAATTTGTCTCGATATTGCTTGAACAATGGGAACACTGATTTTTCGGGGTCCATGATCAGGACTGGATGAGAAACGGGCCGATCTCAGTCAACCTCCGTGCTCATTGCAAGCGCTTGATATTGCTCCAGCTCAGCCAGCCGTTGGACCAGGGCATTGCGAACACGCTCGTAAGCCCCGCTGCCTAGCAGTAGACGCCTGGGTGCGGGATCGACGTCGACAATCTCGAGCATGATCCTGGCCATTTTCTGCGGGTCTCCGGTAAGCGGGAAAGTACCCTCGGCGATTGCTTTACGCACTTCACCGGCAGGCGTTTGCTCGTACTCAGCCATCGCGGGCGGACGAACCAGCGCGGCGCCGAAATTAGTTCGTGTCGGGCCCGGCTCTACCAGGGTGAACTCGATCCCAAAAGGCGCAACCTCCAGAGCGACCGACTCAACGAATCCCTCAATGGCCCATTTGCTTGCGTGGTAAAGGCTGAAGTTCGGGTAAGCGAGCTGCCCGCCCTCCGAGGACACTTGAAGAATTCGACCGCCCCCCTGTTTGCGCAGAAACGGTAGGCAGGCACGGATGAGTTGAATAGAACCGAGCAGATTCGTTTGCAACTGCTGGTCGATCTGTTCATCGCTGGCTTCCTCCGCCGCACCAAACAACGCGTAGCCCGCACTGCTCACCACAACATCAATACGTCCTAGCTCGGTGAACGCCTGATGAACCACAGCGCGGATGGCCAATGCGTCGTTTACATCGAGCAACGCTGTCCACAGTTGCTCGCCGTAGCGTGTCTTCAAGTGACTCAAGGCCTGAGGCTTACGCAAAGTAGCCGCCACACGGTCCCCCCGTTCCAGCAATTGTTCGACCACCGCCAGACCAATGCCGGACGAACTTCCAGTCACTAACCAAGTTTTGCTCATGTGCTTGATCTCCGAATGAAGGGTGAGTTGCCATCGATGTGAGACCAAACTACGTCAGCCGGACTGCTGCTACTATGGGGCAGAATTCGGATGAGCTAATGAAATATAGCCATGAATCAATTGCCCCTTTCGCTTGCCGATTTACGCGCGCTGACCCGCATCGTTGCTCATCGCAGCTTTCGTAAAGCGGCCGATGAGTTGGGCCTGTCAGCCTCTACCCTGAGTCATATGATGAAAACGCTGGAGGCCGGTCTTGGGGTGCGTTTGCTGCACCGCACCACGCGCAGCGTTTCACCGACGGCAGCGGGAGAGCGTCTGCTAAGACGACTGGCGCCTGTGTTGCGCGAATTCGAGCTGGCGATTGAGGAAGTCAATGAATACCGGGATCTTCCCAGCGGCACTTTACGGATCAATGCCAGCGAACAGGCCGCGCGCGTTTTGATGAAAGCTGCCCTTCCGATATTCCTGGAACGCTTCCCCCAGATGTCGGTTGACCTCGTGACCGAGGGCCGTCTGATCGATATCGTAGCCGAGGGCTTCGACGCCGGTATCCGTTTAGGTGAAGCGATCCCCCAAGACATGATCGCCGTGCCGATAGGAACGGATACGCGATTTATTACCGTGGCGTCCCCCCAATACCTGAAGACTCATCCTGTCCCCCTTACGCCGGATGATCTGCCAGGACATCAATGCATCTGCATCCGGATGCCCAGTGGTAAACCTTATAGATGGGAATTCTCCAGGAACGGACAATCCTTGGTCATCGAGCCCAAAGGACAGCTAACCCTCGATAATGCCGAAATCATGGTCGATGCAGCCATATCCGGGCTCGGCATCGCTTACGTGCCAGAGCAGACGGTATCGCAACCTTTGGCAGACGCCCGTCTGGTCGAGGTCCTCGCGGATTGGTGCCCCAGGATTCCTGGGCTGTTTCTGTATTATCCGGGGCACCGCTATATCCCATCAGGCTTGCAGGCCTTCATCGAGGTCTTGCGCGAGTCTCATTGATTGTCCGCGACTGTGCATTCGAACATAACGGCATGCGCCCTTGCGAGGTGAACGCGCGACGGCCTCAAGGCCGACGCGTCGGTTGCGATCCGGCCCTTGTTTGAGCTGACTCAAGCCTTCTGCTCTTGCTGCAAGCGCTTGAGCAGCGCGTTGGCGGCGGCTTCGGAAGAAGCCGGGTTCTGGCCGGTGATCAGATGGCCATCCTCGACCACGTAACTCGCCCAGTCTGCCGCCTTTGAATACTCGCCACCTCTGGCTTTGAGCATGTCCTCCACCAGAAATGGCACCACCTGGGTCAATCCCACGGCCTCTTCTTCAGAGTTGGTGAACCCGGTCACTTTCTTGCCCTTGACCACTAGATGGCCATCCGGCGCGTTGACGTTCTTGAGCACCCCAGGCGCGTGACAGACGGCCGCGATGGGTTTATTCGCGGCGTAAAAGGCTTCGAGGAGGGTCTTGGAATCAGTGTCCTCGGCCAGATCCCACAGCGGCCCATGACCTCCGGGATAGAACACGGCATCGAAGTCGTAGGGATCAATTTCGCCCAGCGGCACCGTGTCGGCCAACGCTGCCTGGGCCCGGGTATCGGCGCTGAAGCGGCGAGTGGCGTCCGTCTGGGCCTGTTCCTCGTCGCTCTTGGGGTCCAGCGGCGGTTGCCCTCCCTTTGGTGAGGCGAGCGTAACCGTCACTTTGGCGTCGACAAACACGTAATAGGGCGCGGCGAATTCTTCCAGCCAAAACCCCGTTTTCTTGCCGGTGTCACCCAACTGATCGTGGGACGTCAGGACCATTAGAATGTTCATGTAAACCTATCCTCCAAATCGGAATGAGCGGCGTATGTTCGCCCTGCATTACGTCAGAGGCCGCGTGGTAGCAGACGTTCAAGTGGGTGAAGCGAATCCTCATGAAACGGTCGTTGATCCCAGCGTTACTCCCCCCATCAGCCCCGCTGCCGAGGAGTTCGGGGCCCGTTATTGAGTTGCCGAACCGGTTCACCGCTGCTAGAAATGAAAGACCTTGGCCTTGTCTCTGCCAGCGCCACAATCCAGGACAGCCTCGCGGGCATCATCCGTTGACCCCATTCATACCTCACAGGGAGCTTCACCGTGTTTCCGATGGATATCTGGTTCACCTACACCGCAGCCTGCGTGCTGCTGGTCTTGTCACCCGGTCCTGACAATCTGCTGGCCATAGGACGGGGGCTGAGCCAGGGTCGCCTGGCCGCCATCGTGTCCGGCCTGTCGTCTGGGCTGGGCATTTTGTTTCACGTCACCACCGCCTCGTTGGGGCTGACGCTGTTGATCCAGACCTCGACGGTTGCCTTCTGGGTCGTCAAATTGGTAGGGGCGGCCTATCTGGTCTGGCTCGGGATCAAGGTGCTGCGCTCCAGAAGCCTGATAACCTTCGCGCCCGCCGCACGACAGCCACTGCGAAGCATTTTGCTTACAGGCTTTCTTTCGGCGGCGCTAAACCCCAAACCCGGGTTGTTCGTCCTGGCGTTCATCCCTCAATTCATCAACCCCGCGCTCGGCTCGGTCACCGTACAGATGCTGGTCTACGGGTTCTGGTTCGCCCTGCTGACGGCCGTGGGGTTCTCGTTGATGGGGGTCTTCGCCACGCGCCTGTCGCAATACATCTGTCAACGCCCTCGCCTTGCCAACGGACTGAACCTCGGGGCGGGATTGACCTTCATCGTCTCAGGCCTGTCCATCGCCGCCCTCAGGCAGAAATAACCGCCCGTTCCACGCACCTAGCCACCAACCAGCGAAGTCGCCAGCAATGCCTCCAGCCCCATCGGCTTGGCGAAATAATAACCTTGGGCCTGCCCTGCCCCCATCTCCCGCAGCAAGAGCAACGTTGCTTCATCTTCGACACCTTCGGCCACCACGCTAAGGTCCAGTGATTCGGCCATACGCACGATCGCCCGGACGATCGCGCGACTGCGGGGGCTGGTGGTCAGTTCGAAAATGAACGACTTGTCGATCTTCAAACCGCTGAAACGGTATTGATGCACATAGCTCAGGGAGGAAAATCCTGCGCCAAAATCATCGAGCACCACCGACATGCCGTTGTCGGCCAATTGCTGCATGGTCAGTCGGGCAATGGCGGGCTCGGCCACCAGCGCACCTTCGGTCAACTCCAGGCAGATCCGCGACGGCGCGACGTTGTAACGGGCCAACAGTGCCAGCACATCATCGGCAAAATCCGGGCGCGTCATGCTGTAGCTGGAGCAATTGACATGCACCGGTGGCCAATTGGCGTGTTGCGGTAGTGCGAGGATCGCCACGATGCTGGTGAGCATGTACAGATCCAGTCGACCGATCAGACGCAACCCCTCGACATCGGGCAGAAACTCGCCCGGCGCGATGATCCGGCCACCCGGTTGATGCCAGCGGATCAGCGCTTCAAGGGCCACCAGCTCGCCGCTTTCGACGCTGACAATCGGCTGGAAATACGGCAGCAGTTCGTCGGTACGCTTGAGCGCATTGCGCAGGTGCCCTTCACGCTCAACCTGGTCCGAGACTTCACGACGCACTTCCTGGTTGAACACCGCGTAACTGTCGCGCCCGGCATTCTTGACCCGGTACATCGCCGCATCGGCATCGCGCAGCAAGTCCGCGGGTTCGTGGTGAAACTGACTGTCGGCGCTGACAATACCGATACTGCACGACGAAAACACTTCGTGGCCATTGATGAAAAACGGCAGGTCGAACACCGACAGAATCCGCTCGGCGATTTCGATCACCACCTCCAGTGTCGCCTCGGGCGCCAGCACTGAAAACTCATCGCCCCCCAGGCGGGCCAGCATGTCGGTGTCACGCAGGCAACTGCGCAAGCGGTGGGCGGCCTGCATCAACAGCAAATCGCCAAAATGGTGGCCGAAGCTGTCGTTGACCATCTTGAAGCGGTCGAGGTCGATGAACATCACCGACAGTTGCCCGCCTTCGCTCTCGAACCGCGCCCAGGCCACATTGAGGCGCTGCTGCAGGTAGGAGCGATTCGGCAGCCCGGTCAGCGCATCATGGGCGTTTTCGTGTTGCAGCTTGGCGTTGGCGTGATCCAGTTCGCGGGTGCGGTCCTGCACCCTGGCTTCGAGCTTGAGGTTGGCGGCATGGATCGCTTCTGCGGCCGTGCGGCGCGACAATGCCGTATCAATGTGCCGTGACACGAACGTCAGCAGTTCCTGGTCGCGCAAGGTGTAGCGCACCTGGGAGGTATAGCTTTGCACCGCCAGCACACCCCGTACCACATCGCCATCGAACAACGGAATGCCCAGCCAGGAATGGAAGCGGACCGACTCGTAGGCCACTTCGAGTTCACCCTGTGCAGACAACCGATCCGCGTCGAAAGGATCAATCAGGCAAGGACGACGCTGGCGGATAACGTACTCGGTCAGGCCCCGGCACCCACGGCGTGCCTCAGGCAGGGTGGTTTTGCGCTCATCGACATAATACGGAAAGGTCACTTCACCGATCGCGTCGTCGAACAGCGCGATGTAGAAGTTCTCCGCGAACAGCAGATCCCCGACAATGCCATGCAAGGTTTGGAACAGCTCCGCCATGTCGCCAGGCTGGCTCGACAGTTCTGCAATCTGAAATAGCGCACTCTGCAGGTGTTCGGCGCGCTCTCGATCTGCCACTTCCTGCCTCAGCGCGTCATTGACTGCCGACAGTTCCAGCGTGCGACGCATCACCGTCTCTTCCATGCCCTCACGGTGCAGAATCCGGTCCAGCGCCATGGCCACGTGCCGGGCCACCACCAGAAACAGCGCGCGGTCTTCGGCGCTGTAGGTGCGTGCAACGTCGTAGACCTGCATGGCAAGCATGCCAAACACTTCATCGGCGGCATTTTTCAGCGGAGCGCCCATCCAGAATTCGGGACGATCACCCACGCAATAGAAACGACCCTCGGCCTGAGCGGCGCAAATGCCCGCGGCATCGATCAGCAACGGCTGGCCCGAGGTCAGCACCTGGCCGGTCAACGACAGACGTGAAGGGTCAAGGTATTCGTAGTGTTGGGACTCCACGGCATCGACGTCGATGATGTCGACGTAGTACGGGTAGTCGATTTTTCCGCTGTGGGGGTCATACAGCGCGAGATAAAAGTTCTCGGCATCGATCAGGCTGGCGAGCAGCCGGTGAACCCCCACCAGGAACACGGAGCGGTCGCGGGTGGAGCTGGCCAGGTAGGTAATTTCATACAGCACACGCTGAGTAATCTGGGCCCGGGCCAGGGTATTGGTCTGTACCTGGATGCCCAGGCATCGGGCAAACTCGGCGAGGGCCGGCTCCTCGGTATCGGTGACTGGCGCCAGTAGCCAACCCAGCACACTTTCGCCCCGACCGGTCGGCCAGCGGCACAACCGTCTGGTCCGGCAGAAGGTCTCGAACTCTGCGTTCGCAACGCTGGCCGGCCACTGTTGCCCTGGGTCGCCCTGCCCCAGCAGATGCAGTTGTTCACCGGCGCGATAAACCACCCACTGGGTAGTGTGGGTCCAGGTGCGCGCTGATTCCAGCAATTGTTCGATCGCGTCTTCGTTGCCAACGTATGCCATGCCGGCCGCATCCGGGTTTTCTTGCAGGTGAATTGCCACACCGTAATGGTTCGATGGCTGCGGGGGATCGCTCAATGGGCGAAAACTCATCAGCGCTCCCTGCGCCACAGTGGCGAGATTGAATGACTGATTGCCGGGCAATATGCCAGTGAGCCTTCGGTGTATAGCGTCCAGAGGGTTTTTTCAATCGTTTTTATTCACTTGAGTGCTATCACGACGCAATGAGTGTTTCATCGGTCATGGAGTGTTGCCTGCGGCGGCGCTCGTCCTCCCGGGTTCTCAACCATACGCCCCCGGGAGTCCCTGCAAGCACGGCCGGTTCATCGTGCCTACCACACAGCAATATGAGAATCCGCCCTGGGCTCGGTGCCGCCGCACAGGACACCGCTGACCGGGTCGCGGAGAATGATCTGGCCTCGTCCGTAATCAGTCCGGTCACTGGCGATCTGCACTTCATGACCGCGCCGCGCCAAGGCATTGGCCAAGTCGCCGGAGGCACCCTGCTCGATGCCAACTTTCATCTCACCAAGCCACTGCCAGCGCGGAGCGTCCAGCGCCGCTTGCGGGTTCAGGCCGAAGTCCACTAGGTTCATCACCATCTGCACATGGCCTTGGGGCTGCATGTAACCGCCCATCACGCCGAAAGGGCCAAGGGCCTGGCCATTCTGGGTGAGGAAACCAGGGATGATGGTGTGAAAAGTCTTCTTGCCCGGGACCAGGCAATTGGCGTGGCTCGGATCCAGGCTGAATTCCTGTCCGCGATTCTGCAAGGCAATCCCGCTGTCGGGCAGCACCACGCCGGAGCCGAATCCGTGATAGTTGCTCTGGATGAACGAGACCATGTTGCCTTCCCCGTCAGCAGTCGCCAGGTACACCGTGCCGCTGGCGTGGGGATCGCCGGGTTTGGGTGCCTGGGCCTGTTCGCTGATCTGGGCGCGACGGCAGGCGCTGTACTCCTCGCTCAACAGGTCAGTCACCGCCACACGCATGTGCAGAGGGTCGGTGATGTAGTGCAGGCCGTCGCTGTAGGCCAACTTCATGGCCTCCAGTTGGCGATGCCAGGTCTGCTGGCTGTCGCGGTGATCGAAGCTGAAGCCCTCCAGTATTTTCAGCGCCATCAAGGCCACCAGCCCCTGTCCGCTCGGCGGGATTTCCCAGACATCGACGCCTCGATAGTTGACGTGGATCGGTGCCACCCATTGGGCGCGATAATCCTGCAGGTCCGTGGCGCGAAGGTAGCCGCCGCTGGCCCGGGAGTGGGCATCCAGGCGTTCGGCCAAGGCGCCGCGATACAGGCTCTCGCAGCGGGTGGCAGCCAATTCTTCAAGGGTACGGGCCTGGGCCGGGTTGCGGAAAATCTCCCCGGCCCGTGGTGCGCGACCGTCAATCAGAAAGGTCTGGAACCAGGCATCCAGGACCTGATCACGATGAGGCGTGAATTCGTTCAAAGCGATCTGCCATTGATGGGCAACCACCGGCGACAGCGCAAAACCGTCCCGCGCCAGGCTGATCGCCGGCTGCAGCAACACGGCAAAGGGCAGCTTGCCAAAGCGTTGCGACAACTCGGCCCAGGCCGATGGGCAACCCGGGACGGTTACCGGCGTCCAGCCATAGAGCGGCATCCGTTCATGGCCGGCCGCCTTGACCGCCTCGATACTCAGGGCCGCCGGTGCATGGCCGTTGCCGTTGAGGCCATGTAACTGGCCCTTGCACCAGACCAAGGCAAAAGCATCGCCACCGATGCCACAACCCGTGGGCTCGACCACCGTCAGCGCCGCCGCCGTGGCGATGGCCGCATCAATGGCGTTGCCGCCCTTTTGCATGATCTCGATGCCCGCTTGGGCAGCCAGAGGCTGGGACGCGGCGACCATGCCCCGGCGGGCAAAAACGCTCTGGCGTTGCGACGGATAAGGGTACTCGTGAGCAGAAAATTTCAGCATGGCAAAGACTCTTCAACACAAGGATTCATTGGCGGGACTCAGGGCGAACACCCCGGAACGGTCATAACACGCGACTGAGGAAAGCCCGGGTTCGCGGGTGCGTGGGATGGCTGAAGATCTGCTCCGGCGGGCCTTGCTCGATGAGTTCACCTTGGTCCAGCACCACCACACGGTCTGCCACTTCGCGGGCAAAGCCCATTTCATGGGTGACCACGACCATGGTCATGCCCTCCTCTGCCAGCGCTTTCATCACTTGCAGCACCTCGCCAACGGTTTCCGGGTCGAGGGCGCTGGTGGGTTCATCGAACAGCATGGCCTGAGGTTTCATCGCCAGCGCCCGGGCAATCGCCACCCGTTGCTGCTGGCCGCCGGAGAGCATCGACGGGTAGTGGTTGGCCTTGTCCGCCAGACCGACCCGCTCCAGCAGGTTGCGGGCCTGTTCCAGCGCCGCAGCGCGAGGCATCCCGAGCACCTGGATCGGCGCCTCGATGATGTTCTCCAGGGCCGTCATGTGGGGGAACAGGTTGAAGCGCTGAAACACCATGCCGATGTCCCGGCGCTGGCGGGCGATGTTGCGCTCCGACTCACGCATCAGGCTGCCGTCAGCCCGCTCGCGATAGCCCATGGCCCGGCCATTGACGCGGATGCGCCCGCCCTGGATGTCTTCCAGCAGATTGATGCAGCGGATAAAGGTGGTCTTGCCCGAGCCGGAGGCACCGATCAGCACCACCACTTCGCCGCGCCGTACTTGCAGGGATATGCCCTTGAGGATCTGTAGCTCACCAAAGGACTTGTGCACATCCAGCGCCTCGATGATCAGCTCTTCACTTTTGTGCGCCATGGCTAACGTGCCCTCAACAGGTTCAGGGTGCTGCGACCGAACATCCGCGTCGACGCCGGCGGTGGTGACGAGGGTCGGTCCGATTGGCCGAAACGGGCTTCCAGCCAGCGCTGGAAAAAGCCCCAGAGAGTGGTCAACAAGAGGAAATAGATCGCCACCACCAGGTACAACTCGAACACCCGAAACGTCGCCGACGTGACCATTTGGGTACTGAGCAACAGTTCCTGTACGCCGATCACGCTGACCAACGTGGTGTTCTTGAGCATCACGTTGAACTCGTTGCCCAGTGGCGGGACGATGACCCGGAACGCCTGGGGCAAGACAATGCGGCGCATCAGCTTGGCGAACGTCATGCCCAGGGAACGCCCGGCTTCGTACTGGCCCTTGTCCACCGCGCCGATGCCGGCCCGGATGATCTCGGCCATATAGGCACCTTCGTTGAGCCCCAGGGCAATGATCGCCGCCTGGATATTGCCGGGAATCACCAGGCCGAACAGATCGATGTCTTCGAAGCGGAAAATCCCCCCTGCCGCCAGTGCTGTATAGAGAAAGACAATCTGCACCAGCAACGGCGTGCCGCGCATCAGCCACACATAAAAACGCACCGGTAAATGCAGCAACGGATTGCTCGACAACCGTATCAACGCCGCGGCCAGTCCCAGGAAGCAGCCCAGCAGCATCGCCAACACACTGATCACGCAGGTCAGCCAGAGCCCGGTGAGGTAAACATCACTGGGCTGCAACAGGTACTGCCAAAACACATCCCAATTGAAGTTCATCAACGCTCACCTCAATCAAGAGTGTCACTGGCGACATGCCATTTGCTGAGCAGTTGGCTGTAGCTGCCATCACTGCGCATGTCGTTGATCACCTGCTGCACTGCGGCGCTCAGTTGCGTGTCGTCCTTGCGAATACCCAGTCCGGTAAGAATCCGGCTGAAGGCAGGCACCCCTTCCTCAAACAAATCGGGGGCCATGGTGGCGTAATAACCGGCGGTTTCCACCGTGGTGCCGTAGGCATCGACCTGGCTGATGCGCAAGGCCTGGAATGCATCGGTGTCGGTGTTGTAGACCACCAGTTTCATTCCAGGCTTGCCAGCCTTGGTCAGCGCTTCATTCTCGGCGTCGAGCAGCGTCTTGATGGTGGAGCCATTGAGCACCGCGACTTTATGCCCGGACAGGTCCGACAGCGTCTTGATTGCCTTCGGATTACCCTTGGGCACGACCACCGCCTGGCTGGAGTACATGTAGTTGACGATATCGATCACCTCACGGCGCTCGGGCTTGTCAAACAACTGGTCGACGATCATGTCGCACTGCTTGGCGAGCAAAGCCGGGAGCAGCCCGGAAAAGGGAATCACCCGCCACTCGACTTTCTTGTCGCCCAGCCGCTTGGCGATTTCCAGGCCCAGGTCAACGGTCAAGCCCCTGGGTTTCTGCGCTTCATCGAAGGACACCAGGGGCGGCGAATCCATGCCTGAGCAATAGACGAGTTTTTCGACCTTGAGCAAGCGCTCCGGAACAACGGGCGCGGCAACCGCCCACTGAGCACAGAATCCCAAGGATAGGGCGGCAACCAACAGGCGAGGCTTATGCATGACCAGACACTCCAGTTCAGTTAGTAACGGGCAGTACTCAAAGTCAAAACAACGGCAGGCTCGGGGCCCGCACTGGTTATTTTTTCGATTGCAGAAATTGGATCAACTCAGGAACGGTGCCTTCGATGTGCGCACGCACCACTGCCTCGGCCTTATCGGCGTCGCCAGTACGAATCGCCTCGAGAATCACCGCGTGTTCCTGGCGCGCACTCAGCGGTTTTTCCACGTGCTCAAGCCATAGGCGCATGGGCGCCTCGATCAAGGAATAGAGGGCACTGATCTGCTTCAGCAACCGGGGACGACCGCTGAGGCTGCACAGGTATTCATGAAAGGCGCGATGCCGGCTGACCCACTCGGCGCTTTCCTCGCGGTAATCGTCCATCTCGTCCAGCAGACGCTCCAAGGCTGCCAATTGGCGCTCGCCTATCCTGGCTACCGCGACACGGATCGCCAGGCCTTCGAGGACGCTGCGCATCTCGAAGACTTCGTGCAGCTCATCGATATCCAGGCCACTGACAACGGCCCCGCGATTGGGCCTAAGGGTCACCAGGCCCTGGGCGTCCAATCGACGGAACGCCTCGCGCACCGGCATCCGGCTCATACCGATCTCGCTGGCGATGTCTTCAGCGATCAGCCGGTCACCCTTGCGCAATCGTCCCCCGCAAATGGCGTCCAGCAGGAAGTTGTAAGCCTCCTCCTCGGCCGTCATCGGCGGGCGCCCAACGTAACTCGGAGCGAATTGCATGGCAGCACCTTTTGAATTTTTGTATCCAATTATCCATAAATTCAAAAAAGCAGAATGCGTGCCAACTGAATGGATCGATGTGCAAGTGATTGATTTGAAGGAAAGGGTCTTGCTATGGGGCGTGCACGGGCCCGGCGTCAATTGGGTAGACGTGCTACCAAATGGCTCAAGCGACGCCCATTAGTGTGCACAGTGGTAGCCGGGTAACACTCAATCAGCCAGCCCTGGGAGTGTCCGAAGGTGACTCACCAAACAGCGCTCGGTAATGAGCGGCGAAGTGGCTTAGGTGGAAGAAGCCCATGGCAACGGCGATCTCACCGACATTCAGCGTGGTCGCACGGGTCGTGATCAAGCGCCGCCGTACGGCATTGAGCCTCAAGTTACGCAGGTACTCGACCGGACGCATCCCGGTTACCGCCTGGAAACTGTTCTGCAGGGTCCGGCGACTCACCCGTAATTGCTCGCACAGATCAAGAATGCTCAGCGATGTGTCACCACTGTCTACGACCAGTTCCTGGCAACGTTTGACCAGATAGGCACTGACAGCGACGTTGCCGCGACGGCCACGAACCTCGTCAGAGGCGTGACTGAACAGATCGAGGAATGCGTTAAGCAGCACCTCCTCCAACATTTTTTCCGAGGCTGGAGTGATGGCGTCCGCTTGTTCCAGAAGGTGACGGAACAACGGATGGATCCTTTGCTGCACGCTCAGCAACACCGCCTCATCCACGCTGATCTGCGATTCGCTTTTCAAACGCTTGAGCTGTTCGCCCGACAATTCGTAAGCCGCCAGTTTGGCGAAACGAACAGTGTCGACGTTGACCGCAAAGAAGTGCGTACCTTCCGGGGCATGCAAGACAAAGTCCTCTCCATCTCGCAGCAGCACCACACTGTGGGCGCCCACCTGATGCCCTTGGACCACCGGCGCGCTGCCCAGCGACATGGCAATGCACAATCGCCCTTTTGGTGCGCAACCTCGCTGCACCACACGTTTATCCAACACTTCCTGGAAAATCTGAAAACGGTCGGCGCAAATCTGTCGCAGCTCACTGGAAAGACATCCACGACCAAGCTGGTCATAGACCTGTTGCCAGCCCAGGATGGAACCGGCGTGTTGCTGGGGATCATTGAAGGTACGGACTTCGGCGAGCATGGTCATCGTTCCTCAGAGGCGCTGTTCTTATTGTCGGCCTGTCTTAAGTGGCTCGATCCTCCCTGACGATGGCTGGGGTTTATGCCTGGAAAGCCAAAGCCAGTTCCGTGCCAAGCATATGCAACCGGTACTCGCCCGCCTGGATAGCCATGGGTGGCAACAACGCTCCGGACAGCACGACCTGACCCGCTTCAACACATTGTCCGTCGGCCAGCAGGCGCCGGATTAGCCAGCACAGGTTTGTCTGGGGCGTGTCCTCGCGCGCCAGGGCATCGCCTTCGCCGCAGGGCGCCCCGTCGCATTCCAGGCGATAGGTCACGTGGGCCAATAGCTCAGGATGAAACCTGATCCGCGAGCCAAGGCAATAAAGTCCCGCGGCGGCATTGTCGGCAAGAAACGCCCCGACACCGAAACGCCAGCCCTGCCAGCGACAATCGGCAATCTCGAACGCCGGCGCGACCTCGGACACGGCGGCCAGAATGTCCTCGTCGCTGTAGAAACCTGACTCCAGGGTACGCCCCAGGACAAATGCCAACTCGATTTCCAGCTTGGGCTGGATCAGCCGTGCAAGCGGCACCGTACTGCCGGGCTCCACCGCCATGGCATCGGTCAGCCCGCCCAATACCGGTTCATCGATACCGAAACGGTCCTGGGCGGCGCGGCCAGCGAAGGCCACCTTCCATCCGGTCAACTGCTCACCAGCGACCTGGCGCCGGCGCAATGCCTCGCGCTGCAAAGTGTAGCCCGCCGACAGGTCGAAGGCCTGAGGCTCCAACGAAGGCAAGGCGTGTACGGCGTGTGCGGCATCGTGAAGCCGGACCAGCAGATCATCTTCACGCCTCATGAGAGTTGCTCCGCCAGTTTGCGCAATACGCCTTCGAGCCGCTCGGGTGTGGTGATCGCGGCGACAAAACGATCCGGCCGCACTACCACGATGCAGTCACGCACCTTGGCAAACCACTCGCCCAGGCGGTTATCAACGTCCTCGACGCAAAGGGCACCATTGGCAGACAAGGGTTGGTTGCGCCCCACGCCACTGCGCGAACGATTGATCTGGATGAAGCGCGTGTCCCAGCGCGCCCAATAGGCAGCGGTTTGCTCGCTGAGCGGTTCGCTCGGATTGACCCGATACCCCAGCACCGCATAGGAATGCCCCAACACCTCGTCCAGACGCCGGCGCTGGCCCTGGGCATCTTCGATAGAGGGTTGGATGAACAACTGCCCGACCAGATCATCCTCATGCAGCTCGGCGCGCTCGTGATACACCAGGCCTTTGGTGATGGTCGCCTTGGGTTTGAACTTGAACTCCAACAAGTGCGAACGCAGGTTGTCGACGCTGTTGACGGCCTGGAACAACCAGTCCCGGACACCGGCCATCAGCGGGTTGGTCAGCCCCAGGACGGCGCCCATGTTGTCGGCCAACGCGATGAGATCGGTCGCATGCCCACGGCGTTCCTGATCGTAACTGGCAAGAATCGCCGGCGATGCTCGCCCTTGGAGAATCGCCGCAAGCTTCCAAGTGACGTTGGCGACATCTCGCAAGCCCGAATTGAGCCCCTGCCCGGCCCATGGCGGGGAAATATGCGCCGCATCCCCCACCAGTGCCACCCGGCCCTGGACAAAGCGCGCCGCGACCCGGGAGTTATGGGTGTAGGCGCGGATCCGGATGATTTCCAGTTGATCGACCGCATCGCCGATATGCCCACGGATCAAGTCCCGGATCGTTGCCTCCTCGCACATCCTGGTCTCGTCTTCGCCCTCCAGGAGCATGAACTCCCAGCGCCGTTGCTGATATGGCAGGTAGATGCAGACAAAGGGCCGCTGAGGGTCGGCATGCAGGGCCGTATAAGGTGCATCCAGGGTGTCGTTGGCCGTGTCGATCACCACCCATTTGCGTGGATGAGTCAGCCCCAGCAATTCGATACCGAGCTTCTTGCGCACGCTGGAACGTCCGCCATCGGCGCCGATCACGTACTGCGCCTGCAATTGATAGAGCTCGCCCCCGACATCGCGCACCTGCAAGGTCACGCCCTCGGCATCCTGCTCCAGGTCGAGCATTTCATGGCCCTGGCGCAACTCGACACTGGCGTGTTTGCCCAATTGTTCGCGCAACGTCGTTTCAAGCAACTGTTGCATGAAGATATTGCGCATCGGCCAGCCATAGTTTGCCGTGCTCGGCTTGACCTCGGCAAAACAGACGCCTCGCGCATTGTAGTAACGCAAGGGCACGTTGCAGATCATGTCGCGCGCGGCCAGCTCGGCGATGCCGATGCCCTGCAACACACGTAACGCCTCGTCATCCATGCCCACCGCGCGCGGATACGGCAGGACGCCGTCAGCCAATTCAAGGACGACGCAGTCGACTCCGTACAGCCCCATGTAATGGGCAGCCGTGATCCCGTTCGGGCCGCCACCCACGATGACAACCTGGGTTTTCTCCTGCTTCATCGCTATTCACCGCTTTGTTGTTGTGGTTGTAGGCGTTGGTCGTACAAATAATCCATGACGACAAGGTTGAACATTTCGCTCTGGTCATCATGGACGTAATGACTGGCGTCGGCGATTTCCTCTGCCCGCACCCATGGACTGGTCTGTTTGATCGCCTCAAGGGTCGCCAAGGGCAGGAAATCGGAACGCGCGCCTCGAATGAACAGCGTCGGGCAATCCAGTGCCCGTACCGCAGGCCAAAGGTCAGTCGGAGCAATACTCAGGCGCGCCTGGGCAATGCCCTGTTGGTCGTGACGCCATTCGATTCCGGCCAGTGTTTCCTTCATGGAGTACATCAGCCTGGAGGCCAGCCCCTCCAGCGACAGGCCAGGTCGAGCCTGGCGCCAGAATTGCGCGGCACTCTCCCAGTCAGCAAACACCAGCGGTGTCTGGCTCATCTCGCGCCGAATGCGCTCGGCACCATCTCCACTGACCGACGAGCCCGGACCGATGTCCTCGATCACCAAGGCCTGCAGTCGGCCCGGATTGAGTCGCGCATACTCCAGTGCATTGGTTCCGCCGAGGGAATGCCCCACCAGGACAAAACGCTGCAGTCCCAAGTGCGCCACCAGATCTTCAAGATCACTGACATAAGCTTCGGTTCGGTAACTGGAGGGATCCGCCCAGTCACTGTAACCGCGACCGCGCTGGTCAAGGGCATAGCAACAGTACTGCTCCCCCAGCGCATTAGCCAGGCCATCCCAGGTCTGGGCATAGGAGCGCAGCCCGTGCAACAACACCACCGCGATGCCCGACGGGTTGCCCCACGACAGATAGTGCAGGCGCATCTGCGAGCGATTGGTGAAGAAGTGGCTGTTTGCAGACATTCGTTTGGTCTCCACGGTCAACCCACCTCAATGCAGGCCATCATTGCCCTTGATGTCGGCAGCCTGGAGACCACCCAGGCGCGCATGCAAACGCCCGCGAGTGGCGAAGGCCCAGATGATGATCAACTCGTCCGCCGAGGGGCCATCACCGAACGAAAGCGAAATGCTGTCGTAGTGCGAGCGGACATACAGCGCATCCTTATGGGCCAGCGGGACATCGATGGTCACGCCAGGCCCGCCACGCTTGCCCGTGGAAGGCACCCAGGATTTGCCACCGCCCAATGCCACCCGAATCGGATCCGCTGCTGGATTGGTGAGCAGTGCATTGCCATGTTCGTACTCGCCCTGGCTGCCCACCAGACACGCCTTGCCATAACTGACAATCTCACGCTGGCCAGCCAGTGCCTGGATGCGACGACCAAACTCCTGCCCCAACAAAGGTGATGGCTCGACCAGCTCGGCCAGGCTTTCGCTGTAGCGCCCGGCATAGGGATTGGCGATCACGGCGCCAATGGCGTATTTGAACAACGGTTCACCATCGGCCAACTGGCCACTTTCGTTGGCCAGGGTTTCCTCGACGAAGCTATACCATTTGCGGATGTGGTAACTGGCGAAATTTGCGGTTTTCATCGGACAGGTCTCTTTCAAAGTGGGTCGAGATCAAAATTTCGGCTGGGCGCTCCGGCAGCCTTGAAACGGGCCTTGCCTCGCGCGTCGTCATGTTCGGTCTCGAGAAAAAATTCCATGCGATTGCCATCGGGATCGTTGAAGTACACGCCGTTACCGATTTCGTGATCGGTGATCTTCACCACCTCAACCCCTTTGGCAAGCAACATGCCGTAGAGCTGGCGCAGGGTAGTCATGTCGCCGGCGATTTCCAGCCCGTAGTGCTGCAAGCCCAGGCCGCCCTGATGGGCCCCCGGCTCTGCGCGGATCAAAGCGATATCGTGATGCTTGGCACCAAACGCCATCATGACCCAGCTGTCACCCCGGGCGCTTTCGTGCATACCCAGAACATCGGCGTACCAACGTGCCGAGGTTTCAGGGTCGCTGACAAACAGCGACAGGTGAGTTCGAACGACCTCGATTTTCATCGTGCGATACCTCAGTTCTGTTTGACGATGGATTGATGCCCGGACTTGATCTGCGCCACGGCGGGCGTCCAGAGCACATCAGCAATTTCACTGAACTCACGCCACTGCTTCTGCCAGCCGTCCCCACCGTTCTCGGAGGTGAACAGGTGTCCGTATTTGGTCCCGGCAACGATCTGACGAGGGTTGCCAGGGTTGAAGGCAATGGCCCAGACACACGAGTTGGGTTGTTGTGACAGCGGCAGCACCTCCCAGCTGAGGGCCGCATCCCGAGAGATGAGTACCTTGCTGGTCGTGCCAGGCGTACCGTCGGAAATACTCAGGTAGAGGGTGCTTTCACTGCCCAGCGGTGCGTTCATGGCGCGCACGTAGTACAGGCCGAATGTTTCCCGGGCAATGATGCCAGTCCAGGTTTGCCCTTCATCGAGGCTGCGGTAAACGGCGTTGACGCACACCACCACGATGACCTTCTGGCCATGGTTGGGCAGGACCAGGATGTTGTGGACGTCCGAGTTGAAGTCCCACAGCAGCCGATCATCGACACGGGTCCAGGAATCACCGCCATCACGGCTGTGGAACAACCCGCCCTCCTCCAGGCCGAACCAGAGCTGGTCGCGATCAGTCGGGTCATAAGCGAAAGCCAGCAAGCGCGGCCGACTGACACCTTCGCAGAACTCCGGAATATCCACCGGCGCGCGCTCCCAGCTCAGGCCGGCGTCGAGGGTGCGCCACAGCACGGCGCGCGAAGGTGCACCAGTACCGACGAAGATGCGCTGCGCATCCTGTGGATCCACTGCAACCTTCCACACGGTCTGCCCGTTGAATGGCGAATCCACTCGCTGCCAATGGCCTCCGGCGTCATGACTGACACACAGGCCGACGTCGGTCCCGGCATAGATCACTTCAGGCGCATCGGGATGAACGCTCAGGGATCGAGTGATTGCATCAAACTCCAGATCCTGTCCCAGACCCAGGCGATGCCAGGTATGACCATCGTCGGCGCTGCGGATCACCGCTTGTCCCACAGTGGCGACCAAAAGGGTTCCGTTACTCATCACTGTTGCTCCTCAAATGAAGATGCCACGGGTCAGGCCGCCATCGATGCCGATGGACTCTCCCGTCACGGCGCCCGCCTTGGGCGACGCCAGGAAACCGATCAGCCAGCCCATTTCGATGGGCGCCAACGTGCGGCGGATCGGCGTTGCGTCGATGTAGCCCTGCTCCACCTGCTCCGGCGTCTTGCCCTGCTTGACGCCTTCGCGCTCGTACAGCTCCTGGATGTGCGGGGTATCCACCACACCGGGGTGAATCAGATTGACGGTGATGCCCGAAGGGCCCAGTTGATCGGAGAGCGTTTTGGTCATGTGGGCGATGGCCAGGTTGCGCATGCCCGAAAGGACCTTGCTGCCGCGCCCGGTCAAGCCACCGATGTTGATGATGCGACCAAAGCCCCCGGCCTTCATGTGCGGGGTCACCGCCTTGGCACACCGGAAATACCCGATCACCTTGGTGTTGAGGTCGGAGAGCAACTCATCGTCGCCCGCATGTTCAATGTCATTGCGCACCACGCCGGACGGTGCGGCGGCGCCGTTGACCAGGATGTCGATGCGGCCAAAGTGCTTATGGGCGGCTTCCACCATGTCGGAAACGGCCGACATCTGATTGGTGTCACAGAACAGCGGCAGCACTTCGTTGCCGGTCTGTGCGCTGATTTCTTCGGCGGCCTGCTGGAGATACTCCATGCGCCGCGCACAGATCACCACCTTGCATCCCTCCTGGGACAGAAAACGCGCGACTTCCTTGCCGATGCCCATACCACCGCCCGTGACGATCGCCACGCGGCCTTGCAATTCCAGATCCATAGCAGTTCCTCTTGTGATTGTTCGGCTCAGGCGAGATCGACGAAGACACTTTTGGTTTCGGTGTAGGCATCGATCACGTTCTTACCCATTTCCCGGCCCCATCCGGATTGTTTGTAACCACCAAACGGCGAGGCCGGGTCTACGACGTTCCAGCAATTGATCCACACCGATCCGGCCTTCAGTTGTGCCGCCACGCGATGGGCTGAACGCAAGTCGCGGGTCCACAGACCGGCCGCCAGGCCGTAGGGCGAGTCGTTGGCGCGCAGCACCAGTTCATCGATTTCGGTCCAGCTCATGACGGTCAGCACAGGGCCGAAGATTTCTTCCCGGGCGACACAGGCGCGCTCGGCGCGGTCGAGAAACACGCTGGGGCGGATGAAGTGGCCGCGCTCCAGATGGGCCGGCCGGTCGCCGCCGCAGATCAGTTCGGCACCTTCTTCCTGGCCCCGTTGCAGGTAGCCACGCACCGTGCCCAACTGCCGGGCCGAGACCAGCGGGCCCATGCTGCTGGCCGGATCCAGCCCTGGCCCCAGCACATGGGCGGCGGCATGGCGCTGGAGTTCTTCAAGTACCTGGTCAAGAACACTGGCGTGCACATACAGGCGCGAGCCGGCGGTGCAGACCTGGCCCTGGTTGTAGAAAATGCCATCGGCGGCGCCTTTGGCCGCACGGACGATATCGGCGTCCGGCAAGATGATGTTGGGCGACTTGCCCCCCAGCTCCAGGGACACTTTCTTCATGTTGCCGGTGGCCGCCTGGGCAATCAGCCGCCCCACCTGGGTCGAGCCGGTGAAGGCGATCTTGTCCACGTCCGGGTGCTGGGCCAGCGGTCCGCCGGTATGCACGCCCAGGCCGGTGATCAGGTTGACCACCCCGGCCGGAAAACCAGCGGCTTCGATCAGTTGCACCAGGCGAATCGCAACCAGAGGCGTCTGTTCGGCGGGCTTGAGTACCGCGACACAGCCGGTCGCCAACACCGGACCGAGCTTCCACACGCACATGGTCAACGGGAAGTTCCACGGCACGATCAACGCGCAGACACCCACCGGCTCACGCAAGGTGTAATTGAGCATCGGCGCGCCACTGGAGGGCGATACCGGGAGCGTGCTGCCTTCGATCTTGGTCGGCCAGCCAGCGAAGTAACGGATGATGTTGGCCGCGCTGGCCGCTTCACCCCGGGCCGCGGCGATCGGCTTGCCGTTTTCCAGGGTGATCAGTTGCGCCAGCTCCTCGCGGTGCTGGTCGAGCAGTTCAGCCAGACGAAACAACAGCAGGCCGCGCTGGGCCGGCGACTGCTGCGCCCAAGTCCCCGTAAAGGCCGCGCGGGCGGCAGCGACGGCGGCATCCACATCGCGTTCGCCGCCTTCGGCAACTTCAGCGAGGGTGTGTTCAGTGGCCGGGTTCTCCACGGCAAACCGGCGACCATTGGCGGCGTCCTGCCAGGTGCCGCCGATAAACAGGCGCCCAGGTTGTGACAGGAATTGTTCGACGGCAGGTAACAATTGGATCTGACTCATAGCTCCTCCTTTACAGCGCCATTTCAATCAGGCACGGACCGCCATCGGCCTTGGCGTTGGCCAGGGCGCGCTGCAATTCAGCATTGGTGTGTACGGTGCTGGCCGGCAGGCCGTAGCCTTTGGCCAGAGCTTTCCAATCGATGCGAGGACGGTCCAGCACCGTCAGGCTCAGGGCCTCAGGGCCCAGCTCGGTCATACCAAAGCGGCGCAACTCGTTCTGCAGGATCGCGTAGCGATGGTTGGCGGCAATCAGAATCACCACCGGCAGTTGCTCCCGGGCAATACTCCACAAAGTCTGGATGGTGTACTGGGCACTGCCGTCCGATTGCAGGCAGAACACCGTATTGCCGCGCTCCGCCAGGGCGGCGCCAAATCCCACCGGGATGCCTTGGCCGATGGCCCCACCGGTGTTGGTCAACACCCGATGCCGTGCGGCATGGGCCGAAGCGGTGAAGAATGGATAACCGCAGGTCCCACCCTCCACGGAGACGATGCAATCGTCCGGCAGCGAGGCGGCCAACACCTGCCCGATCGACTGCGGCGTCAGCTCGGCACTGCCCGCTGGTAGCTCGATAGCCCGCGACGTGGGCACATAAGCCGGAGCCTCAAGCGCATCAGCCAGCGCAGTGAGCGCACCCGCAACGTCGTCCCCTACTTCTGCCAGGTAAAGCAGGCGATCACGTTCCGCCAGGCGCGAAGGAATGCCTTCGTAACCGAAGTAACTGATCGGATCCGGGACCCCGGCGCAAACCACGGCGTCGTATTGATCAAGGATCTCAATGGCAACCTCGGGGAAATACGGCAAGCGATCCAGATCAGGCAAACCACCACCGCGATAGCTCAGGCGCGGAAAGGTTTCGGCGAACATCCGCACACCCGGCAGTTGGGCCAAACGCCCCGCCGCTTCGAGGCCAGCGACGGACAAGCCCTGATCACCCACGATAAACACCAGGCGCTGGCCATTGCGCAGTGCCTGGGCCACGGCTTCGATCCGGTCACCGGCAAAACGACGAACCGGGGCCTGCAACGCGGTGAAGGCGCGCTCGCGCTCCACCTCGTTGGCTTGCAAGTCCATCGGCAGGATCAGGCTGGAAATCTGCCCCTTGGCTTGCCAGGCCGCACGCACGGCTTCCTGGAAATCTTCCCCTACACCTGACGCGGTGCGCGATGTGCGCACCCACCCGGAAACACTCCCGGCCAGCGCCTGGATATCACTGGCCAGCGGCGGATCGTAATTGACGTGCCATGACGCGTGATCGCCGATGACATTAACGATCGGGGTATTGGCGCGACGGGCGTTGTGCAGGTTGGCAATACCATTGGCAAAGCCAGGCCCCAGGTGGGTCAGGGTCATCGCCGGCTTGCCGGCAATCCGGCCGTAGCCGTCCGCAGCACCGGTGCATACCCCCTCGAACAAGGACAACACCGGCTTGAGGGCAGGTGCGCTGGCCATGGCGGCCACCAAGGGGATTTCGGTCGTTCCGGGATTGGCGAAGCAGTATTCGATACCGCTCGCCACCGCCGCCTTCACTATCAGTTGCGCACCATTCATTTCCAGCCCTCTCGCTCGAGCGTTTGCAGTGGCTGAGATTTATCACACATGAAGATCGACAAAACAAGCTGTTTTTCTACATTAAAATCATATTTTGAGATTAATGCAGTTTTTATCAGATCAAAATATTGGAAATCCATTCATATTTCTCAAGCAATGGATTACCGTGACAAGGCGCTCCTGAGCGAGCACGCGGGCTTTTCATCACCGCCGCGGCTACCTATAGTGCTCACCCAACGCCCCCTACGCGCCATTCCCCCTTTAGGAGCGAAATGAGCAGTCTGAGCAAAATGCTGAGTGTCCTGGACCTGTTCGGCCCGGCCACACTGAAGATCGACCCCGATACCATCGCCGAGCGCATGGGCCTGTCACGGGCGACCGTGTACCGCTACGTCAAGGACTTGTGCGATGCCGGCCTGCTGGTGCGGGTGGATGCCGGCAGCTACGGCCTGGGGCCACGCATCATTGAGCTGGACTGGATGATGCGCCAGTACGACCCGATCCTGGTGGCAGGCCGCGAGCTGATGCACGAGCTGTCTGAAGCCACCGGCCTGGCGGTGTTCGCCAGCGTTTTCTACGACGGGCGCATCATCAACACCTACATCGCCGAACCCAGTGACACCTATCAGTTTTCATTCGGCCGCGGCCAACCGCTGCCGTTTTTTCGCGGTGCGCAATCCAAGGTGTTGATCGCCTTCCAGAAGGGTCGGCGCCTGCAACGCCTGTTCGAAGAACACCTGGCCCACGACCCCGACAGCGGCCATGACTGGACAAGCTTCTCCAAGGCCGCGAAAAAGATCCGCAAAGACGGCTATTGCATGACCCACGACGAACTCAACCTGGGGCTCACCGGCATCGCAGCGCCGATCTTCAACCCGGAGCTCGACGAAGTGGTGGGCAGCCTTTCGGCCGTGGGCAGCACCGACAGCTTCAAGCTACTGCGCCAGGAAACCGTGGTTGAAATGGTGATGGACACCACCCGGAGGATTGCCGAGCGGATGCAACATCCGCCTGCAGTCGGCTAACAGCCAGGCGCGGCTCACTAAAGGGAAACGATGCCTCTGTGGCGAGGGGATTTATCCCCGCTGGGCTGCGCAGCAGTCCTAAAAGCCAAACAACTCGGTGTGTCAGATAGATTGAGTTGGCTGTATGGGGCTACTGCGCAGCCTAGCGGGGATAAATCCCCTCGCCACAGGGTTTACCGAACAACCCCTGTTTCAGAACGGCACGGCCACACTCACCTGGCTGTACACGTTAGTGCCATTGCCTGTCACTTGATTGCCCCCCGTCGTGGCGTCCCGATCCGGTTTGTAGAGACCTATCAGCGGCGTGACGATCAAGTGCTCATTGACGACCCACTCGGCATAAACATCCAGCTCACGGGCGTCGAGGTTGAGGGCATTGCTTTTACGCACTGTGTTGTAGTCGAAGTACAACGCACCGAGGGTCAGGTTTTCCAATGGTGTGGCCTTCAGACCGACATGGTGGATCCCCGTATTGCTGTTGAAGGGTCCGGCATAGTTACCCGCGACTTCGCCCTGGAACCAGGTGCCATAGCCGGTACTTTGCCCGGTGAACAGTGAGTCCCACTTCTGCGAATAGCGGGTGTAGCGATAGGTCAGCTTCGGCGCCCAGGCAACGCTTGCAAAGGTATATCCGGCCTCGGCGTACCAGGCCTTCTCAGGTCCGGCGTCCTTGTCTTGCCAGGCGTATTCAAATGCCAGGCTGACATTTTCGATACCCGCATCGCCTTCACCGCGAATGCTGTAGACATCCATACCCTTGCGCTGCTTCTGGAAATCGCTGGCCCAGCGGTCATTAACGTCGATGCCGTGTATCCACGTCAGGCCCAACGTACCGGCCTTGGCGGTGTAATCCAGCGTAGCGGCGGTGAGTTCGGTTTCGGCCTGGGCGCGGTTATCGGACTTGAGCCACGCCACGCTGCCATGCATGCCGTCCTGCCCTCCCAGACGCAGAACGGCGGTTTGATCGAACGCGTGCCGAGCCGCCAGGTAATAGGCGCCCCCTCGATTCAAGCGGCCATCGGCAGGCCCCTTGCCCAGGTTTGGCCCGTCATCGTTGATCAGGAAACCTCGCCCCACCTTGACCACCTGGCGTCCGCCAGAGATATCGACACCGTCCTGTCCCAACACGGGAAAAAGATCCGCGGAACGCCAGCCCAGGTAAGCGTCTTCAATCTTCGTCGTGCGCTCGCTCCCAAGCGTATTCCCGGAAGGGTCGCCATCGCCCCAAGTAGCGGAACTGACAAGGCTGAACGCACCGTAGGCGATGCCCCGGCCGGCCAGGCCCTGGTCGCCGCTGACGCCATACTTGATGAAGCCTTCGCGCCAGGTTGAACCACCGGACCTGCCGTCGTAGTTCTTGCGACTGTTGAAATGACCGAACACCGCCAGCATGTCGGCGTTGAGATGAGTGTCTTCATCGGCATACAACTCATAGGCTTGGACCTGACTCGTGGCACAAAGCGCCAGCGTACAGGCAAGGCCACTGCCGAAAAAATCCATACGCGATAGAGACCGCATGGCTGGAGCTCCTTGTGGTGCGCCTTTGAAGGCTGTCTTTGTATTCAGGAGCCGGCGCAAGACACTGCGCCGGCGAACAGGCTAGCGGCAGTCGGCGAGCGCGCTGTCCAACGCGCCGACCATAAGGGCGGCCTCGTCGCTGGTGAGGGTCAGCGGTGGCGACATCACGATTTTGTTGCCGATCGGGCGCACCAGTACGCCGGCCCGGCGCGCCTGCTCGGCAATGCGCGAGGCCAGGCCGTTGGCCGGGTCAAGCGGCTCGCGCGTTACCTTGTCCGCCACTAGGTCCACGGCAATCATCAAGCCCTTGCCACGCACTTCGCCCACCACCGCATAACGCTCGGTCAGCGGTTGTAGTTGCTCCAGCAACTGGGCACCGACTTTTCCGGCATTGCCCGGCAGGTCCTCGGCTTCGACAATATCCAGTACCGCCAGGGCCGCGGCACATGCGGTTGGATGACCGCTGTAGGTGTAGCCGTGCATGATCACACTGCTGAAGCCCGGGCCATTCTCGATGGCATCGACCATGCGCTGGTTGAAGACCGTGGCGCCCATGGGGATGTAGCCGGCAGTGATGCCCTTGGCCAGGCACAGTACGTCGGGCGCGACACCCCAGCCACGACTGCCGAGCATGCAGCCGGTGCGGCCGAAGCCGGTCACCACTTCATCGGCGATCAACAGGATGCCGTGGCGATCGCAGACTTCGCGCAGCTGCTTCCAGTAGTGTGCGGGCGGCACGATCACGCCGCCGGCGCCTTGTACCGGTTCGGCAATCAGCGCGGCAATGGTCTGTGGGCCAAGCAACGCGATCTGGTCTTCCAACTGGCGAATGCAATGAGCGGTCAACTCTTGCGGATCGCGACAGTCCCAGGGGTTGCGGTACAGCCAGGGCGTATCGAGCAGATGACAGCCGGCCAATAGCGGCCCGTGGTTGTAGTGATAGACCCCATTGCCGCCCACCGATGTACCGCCCACGTGCACGCCATGGTAGCCATTGCGCAACGACAGAAAGCGCGTGCGCCCTGGCTCGCCGCTGGCAATCCAGTATTGGCGGGCCATTTTCAGTGCCGTCTCGACCGCATCGGAACCGCCGGAACTGAACAACACCCGCGCCATGTTCTCCTGGGAGAACATCGACGTCAGTCGCTCGGCCAGATCGAACACCCGGGGATGGGCAATGCCGTCGAAGGTCTGGTAATAAGCCAGCTCGTCCAGTTGCGCAGCGATGGCCGCTTTCACTGAAGCCCGGTTATGGCCCACGTTCACGTTCCACAGGCCGCCGACACCATCGAGCATGCGATGGCCCTCGATATCGGTGATGTAGTTACCGTCGCCACGGGCGATGATCAACGTTTTGGAGCGATTGGCTGGCGCCGCAGAGCTCATCGGGTGCCAGAACTTCTTCTGTGCTGTCTTGTATTGCTCGTACATGGTTGCAGTCCTCATTCTGTTTCACGCTTGCGTACGTACAGCAGTTGCTGGCCAGTAAATTCCAGCAACCCTTCAAGGCCGAACTCGACACCGAATCCGGACATCTTGCTGCCGCCAAATGGCGTATTGGGCTGAATTTGTGCATGGCAATTCACCCAGGCCACGCCGCTTTCAAGGCGACTGGCCAATGCCTGTGCCTGCTCGACATCAGGGCCCCAGACCGATCCACCCAACCCCATGTCGCTGGCATTGGCGCGGCGCAGGACGTCCTCGACATCCTGGTAGGCAATCAGGGGCAGCACCGGACCGAACTGTTCTTCGTCCACCAGTCGGTGTCCGTCGGTCACGTCAGCGACCAGGGTCGGCGGATAGAAAAAGCCCGGTCGGTCCAGGCGGGCACCGCCGCACAACACCCGCGCCCCATGGGCACGGGCATCCGCCACCAGTTCCTCCACCAGCGCTAGCTGTTCGAGGTTCTGCACCGGTCCAAACGTGACCCCAGGCGCCAAACCATCCCCTACCACCTGACGCCGAGCGATCAGGGCCAGGGCCTCGGCAAAGGCCTCGTACTGGGATTGGTGGATGTACAAACGCTTGAGGGCGGCGCAGGTCTGCCCCATGTTCAGGAAGGCCGCCTGGAAAATGTCATCGGCGACCTCCTCGACCGGCGTGCCGGGCAGCACGATGGCGGCATCGTTACCGCCCAGCTCCAGGGTCAGACGCTTGAGGTTGCTGGCGGCGCCGCGCATCACGCTTTGGCCGGTGGCGGTCGAGCCGGTGAAGACAATCTTCTGGATACCGGCGTGCGCGGTGATCGCACTGCCGAACCCTTGCTCACCGGTCACGCTATTGATCACGCCTCGAGGCACATGGCGCGCGATGATCTCCACCAGGCGCAGGGTGCTCAACGGGGTCAGGCTGGACGGCTTGCTGATCACACAGTTGCCGGCACGCAGCGCCGGCATGATGTGCCAGACGGCAATCATGAACGGCCAGTTCCAGGGCGTGATCGACGCGACGACACCCAACGGCTTGCGGTGCAGTTCAATGCGCTGGCTCAGGGTTTCTTCCACCAGCTCCACGGGGATCTGCTGCTCGGCGGTGTAGCGCGTCCAGGCCACCGCGCCCATCACTTCAAAGAGCGCCAGTTCCAGCGGCTTGCCCTGCTCCAGAACAATCAGTCGGGCCAACGACTCGGCGTCCTGCTCGATCTGCGCCGCGATGCTCAGCAGGCGCTGGCGGCGGTCTTCGTGGGTGCTGTGGCGCCACTCGACAAAGGCCGACTGCGCCGCTTCGACGGCAAGGTCCAGCTGGGCCAGGGAACCTGCCGAGCACCGGGCGAACACCGTACCGGTCGCCGGATTGACCACATCGAAGTGACCGTTATCGCCGTCGACCCCGGCCCCATTGATGAGCATTTGATAATCGTGCATGACACCTTCCTTTCACGCGCTGTCGGACCGTCCCGAACGACAGCGCAGTTGTTTTTTGTGGGGTTTGACGATGTCGCGGACGCCCTAGAGCTTGTGGCTGCCCAGCGCCATGAACCGCTCGGGCGAGGCCTTGCGCAATCGGGCGGCGAGGAACACGCCGACGATCAGTGCGGCGGGAATGATCGCGCAAAGACCGTAGGACAAGAGCTGGCTGGCGCCGGTCAGCACGTCGAAATGAATCACTGCAAGGACCAGGACCGCCAGCAATGCCAGGCACGAAAAACCCGGCAGAATCCGACCGCGCCAGAGTCCCAGCTTCAGTTCCGGGTGCGCGCGGAAATAGACAAATACCGCTGCAGAGGTCAGGGCCATGAGCAAGATCACGCACAGCGTCGCCAGATTGGAAAACCAAGCGAACAACTGAAGGATCGGATCGGCATCCAGCGCGGCGAAGATCAGCACCACCACCGCCGCGATCAGGCTTTGCAGGACTGAGCCCATGTGCGGACTCTGGTGCACGCGATGGGTGGTGCCCAACCGGCTGTGCAGCAAACCGTCACGCCCGATGGCATAGAAGTAACGCGCCGCGGCGTTGTGGAACGCCAACAGCCCAGCGTAGATGCTGACCATGAACAGCACGCGGATGATCTGGGTCAGGTGCGGGCCGACAAAATGATCGGACATGCCATAGATGAACGTGGTCGGATCCTGCAGTGCCTGCAAGGTCGGCACGATCTTGTCGGCCCCTACGCCAATCACCATCGCCCAGACCGACAGGGCATAGAAAGCACCGATCAGCAGCACCGAGCTGTAGGTTGCGATGGGTATCGTACGGTGCGGATTCTTGGCCTCTTCGCCATAGATAGTCGTGGCCTCGAAGCCGATAAACGCTGCAAAGCAGAACAGCAAGCCGATGGACGGCGTACCACTGAACACATGGCTGCGGTCGAAGGAATCGAGATTGATACCGCTGTCACCACCGGTTTTCAGAATGGCGAAATCCAGGGTCAGGATCGCCAGGTACTCGGCAATGACCACTACCGACAGCACCCGGGCCGACAGGTCGATCTTGCGATAACCCAGAATCGCAATGCTCGCCATCGCCAGGAGCGAATACGTCCACCACGGCAAATCCAGGCCAAAGACGCTGGCCATCGTGCCGCTGACCACGCCGCCGAACATGCCGTACAGGCCGACCTGGAGAATGTTGTAGGCAAACATCGCCAGCACCCCCGCCGCACCACCGGCCAAGCCACCCAAACCGCGAGCGGTGAACGCATAGAATCCACCGGCGTTGGTCATGTGACGGGACATGGCGGTGTAGCCCACCGAGAAGGCCAGTAACACCAGTAGCGCCAGGAGCAGCAAAGCCGGTGTGCCGGCGCCATTGCCTAGCATGATGCCAATGGGGAAACCGCCGGCGATGACGCTCAAGGGGCTCGCCGCCGAAATCACAAAGAAAATAATGAAGCCAACGCCCAGGGCGCCTCGCTTCAGCTCCGTCGAGCTGCTGATCGGGAAAGACACACTCATTTCTCTTGACCTTATTGTATGAGGCAGTCGCTGTAGGATCGGGGCGCGGCCAGCTTCACCGCTGTCCAGATGCTTATTGTTTTGGTTGCACGCTGGATTCGATGCTAGGCCCTTGCCAAAACCCTTCGCTATCCCAAAACGGCAGCATCCGAAGCCGCGCCCTAAAACAGGTCAGCCCATTAAGGCCGACGA